>NZ_JAGEKI010000002.1:0-545467 GCF_049887815.1 Pseudomonas sp. NFXW11
GGGGCGGGGCGCCGGCGGCCCGGGGCCGCGACCGCGACCGCAGCGGATCAGCGCTTGGTGTTGGAACGGATATTCCAGCCGTACTTGATCGGGCCGCCGTCCTTGGTGCCGTCGGCTTTCTGCGGCTGGTACTCGACCATCACCTGGGCGAAGTTCAGGGTGATGTTTTCGGTCAGGCGGTCATCGCTGCCCGAACCGCCGGTGCTCAGCGAGGTGATCAGCACTTCTTCCAGGTCGATGATCATGTACTCGACCTGGCTTTCGCCGCCGGCCTTGCGCACGGTCAGGCGCACCTTGTCGATGTGCTTGCCGCTGGAGCAATGCATCATCAGGTTCGGCGACGCCTTGTCGACGTACTTGGTCAGCGACAGGTCCTGGATGTTCACCTTGCCCGCGCCGCCGCCACCGCCGACGTGCATGTTGCCGGACTGGGACATGCCCCAGCTCCAGTTCAGCACGTCGATTTCGTCCTTGTGGGCTTTGTCCATGGACTCGCCCTTGATGTCACCGATCTTGATGAAAATATCAACAGCCATGTTTTCTCCCTGTGTGGCACTTGCCACGATGTTTCGTATATGAACCTGCAGGAGCCGGCTGGCCGACGAAGGCTGCGGCTCCTACATGGGTTAGACGCCCTTGGCGGACGGCAGCTTGGATACCAGGCGCAGCGACACGGTCAGCCCTTCGAGCTGGTAGTGCGGGCGCAGGAAGAACTTTGAGTTGTAGTAGCCGGGGTTGCCTTCGACTTCCTCCACTACCACTTCCGCCGCCGCCAGCGGGTGCTGGGCCTTGGTGGTTTCGGTGGAGTGCGCCGGGTCGCCGTCGACGTAGTTGAGGATCCAGTCCTGCAACCAGCGCTGCATCTCGTCCTTCTCTTTGAAGGAGCCGATCTTGTCGCGCACGATGCACTTGAGGTAGTGCGCGAAGCGGCAGGTGGCGAACAGGTACGGCAGGCGCGCCGCCAGGTTGGCGTTGGCGGTGGCGTCCGGGTCGTCGTACTCGGCCGGCTTCTGCAGCGACTGGGCGCCGATGAAGGCAGCGAAGTCGGTGTTCTTCTTGTGCAGCAGCGGCATGAAGCCGTTCTTCGCCAGTTCCGCTTCACGGCGGTCGGAGATGGCGATTTCGGTCGGGCACTTCATGTCCACGCCACCGTCGTCGGTGGGGAAGGTGTGGGCCGGGAGGTTTTCCACCTCGCCGCCGGACTCCACGCCGCGAATCCGCGAGCACCAGCCGAAATGCTTGAACGAGCGGTTGATGTTCACCGCCATGGCGTAGGCGGCGTTGGCCCAGGTGTACTTGGAGCTGTCGGCGCCGTCGGTGTTCTCTTCGAAGGCGAAGGCTTCCACCGGGTCGGTCTTGGCGCCGTACGGCAGGCGCGCGAGGAAGCGCGGCATGGTCAGGCCGATGTAGCGCGAGTCTTCCGATTCACGCAGGGAGCGCCAGCCGGCGTATTCCGGGGTGGTGAAGATCTTGGTCAGGTCGCGGGGGTTCGACAACTCCTGCCACGAGCCCATGCCCATCACGGTCGGCGAGGCCGCCGAGATGAACGGTGCGTGCATCGCCGCGCAGACCTTGGACAGCTCGCCCAACAGTTCCACGTCCGGTGGCGACTGGTCGAAGTAGTAGTCGCCCACCAGGCAGCCGTAAGGCTCGCCGCCGAACTGGCCGTATTCTTCTTCGTACATCTTCTTGAACATCGGGCTCTGGTCCCAGGCCGTGCCCTTGAATTTCTTCAGGGTCTTGTGCAGCTCCGGCTTGGAAATGTTGAGCACGCGAATCTTCAGCTGTTCGTCGGTCTCGGTGTTGTTCACCAGGTAGTGCAGGCCGCGCCAGGCGCTTTCCAGCTGCTGGAATTCCGGGTGATGGATCACCTGGTTGACCTGGGCAGTGAGCTTGGCGTCGATGGCGGCGATGATCGACTCGATCGACTTGATGGCGTCGTTGGACACCAGGTCGGTCTGCGCCAGGGCTTGCTCGGCCAGGGTGCGGACCGCGGTTTCCACCGCTTCGCGAGCGCGCTCGGTCTTGGGTTTGAATTCCTGCAGCAGCAGCGAGGCGAACTCGCTGGCTTGCTCGGTGGCGCCGGGTTGCGCCTGGTTGTCACGCATCAATTCGCTCATGGTCGTTGGTCCTGATTTACGCGTTCGGCTCGGAGTCCACAGGTTTTGGCGCACTTGCCAGAGCCTGGAGCAACGCCGGGTCCTTGATGGCTTTCATGATGATTTCTTCAGCGCCGGTCTTGCCGTCCATGTAGGTCAGCAGGTTGGCCAGCTGGGTGCGGGCCTCCAGCAACTGGTTCAGCGAGTCGACCTTGCGCGCCACGGCGGCGGGGCTGAAGTCGTCCATGCTCTCGAAGGTGATGTCCAGGCTCAGGTTGCCTTCGCCGGTCAGCTCGTTGGGCACGTGGAAGGCTACCCGCGGCTGCATGGCCTTGAGGCGCGAGTCGAAGTTGTCGACATCGACTTCCAGGAACTTGCGGTCGGCCACCGGCGCCAGGGGTTCGGCAGGCTTGCCGGCCAGGTCGGCCATCACGCCCATGACGAAGGGCAGCTGGACCTTTTTCTCGGCGCCGTAGAGTTCGACGTCGTATTCGATCTGCACCCGGGGCGCGCGGTTGCGCGCGATGAATTTCTGAGAACTTTGCTTCGCCACGTTGTGCTCCTGGTCGCTGCTGCGACGGTGTTGGCGTCGGTCGGTGATTGCCGTTGACGATGCTGTTCGGTCGTTCCGCGATTAGTCGGATTCGGGGCCGCGCAGGTTTTCAAATTGGGACATGCCGTCTGGGATCAGGTTGCGCACTATGGCCGCGAAGTCGGCGTTGACCAGGTTCTTGGCCCGGTTGAGCAATACCGGCAGCGGGCTCGAAGGCTCGTGGCGGCTGTAGTAGGCCAGCAGCCGGTCGAGGCTGCGCAGCACGTCGTCGCGGCTGTTGATCTCGCCGGAAACCCGCGGCTGGGCCGGCGCCGTTGAGGCGCTCGAGGCTTGCTGTGCGGGTGCTTCGGCGGCTTCCTCGGCCGGGCTTGCGCTGCCTTCGGCTTGCGGGGCGTGCTGGCCCAGTACCTGCAGCGCCAGGCGCAGGGGTTGCTTGAGGGCGCCAAGATCGACGCCGCTGGCGGAACCCACTTGTTCGCTGACCTGTTTCTCGATGCTCTCGGCCGCCGCGCGGGCGCGGCTCAGGGCACTGCGTATGGCTTCCAGGTGCTCGGCGTCGCTGTCCTGCAGGGCGCCGGCCAAGTGGTCGGAGCCCAGGCTCTCGCCGGAAAAATGCTGCAGGCCGGCGGCGTTCAGGGCCGCGCGCACGCTCACCGGGCCAAAGGTCCGGGAGCGGGTGAGGATGGCTTCGCGCAGCAGGCCGATGGTGCTGTCCGCGGCCAGGCCGGCCAGGGCGTTGATACGCACCGTGGGATCGTTGTCGTCGTCGGCGTCCAGGCGCGGGTGCAGCTCTGCCCAGTAGTCACGGAGCAGGCCGTCGATCAGTTCGAGGCTGGTGGCCAGGCCCGGCAGGCCTTCGAGGGCCAGGGTGCTCTGCAGCAGGTAGTGGGTGATGCGCAGGTCTTTGCTGCGGCCCAGCAAGTCCAGGCTCTGCTGCTGGATGCTGCGCCATTCCGGCGGCTCGGCCGGGAGGATCGAGTCGCCCATGCTGCGCTCGGGCTGGCCCTGTGCGGCCCGCTCCAAGTGCAAGAAATCCGCGTCATATTCCAGGTCTTCGCCACAGGGCGAAGTTGCTGAAATAGCGGCGAGCAACATCGATACATCCACCTGATTCGATCTCCCTATCGGCCTGCAGGACAGTCAGGCAGTTAATGCACTAGTTGTTTGTGAACTCGCGCACATTTCTTGGTAAACATGGACTCATTGATATTAGTGAGCCATCATCCGTGTTCAAGAAGTTGTGCATTTTTGGTGTAGTAGTTGTGCCTTGTCAAGGTAAGCTATTCGTCCCGCGTGACAGTGTTATGTCGCCTTATTAGTTCCTTGACCGACAAGTCAGATTGCGGCGGAACGAAAGGGTTTTTGTCATCTGTATGGATTAAGTTGAGCGATCATGCTGTGAACGGTGCTGTTTAAAGGATTTTTTTCGGGTTTTTCAATTTTTACGGAACTTTTTCCCCGACGCCGGTTCGCACGCGGAAGTACAGCAAGGAGGCGCAATGTCGCTGTGTTTGACTATCACTAGTTATCACAAGATCACCCCTGGCCAATGCCCTGAGAAACTAATGGATCAGGGAATGATGGCAATTGGCCGCAATTCCGATAATGACTGGGTACTTCCTGATCCCGAGCGCTTAGTTTCCGCGCGACATTGCGTCATCCAATACAAGGATGGCCGTTATTATTTGACCGATAACAGTACTAATGGTGTGGAGTTAGTCCGTGCCGGTATTCGCATGCGTCGGGGTAGCAGCGAGCCACTGGAAGATGGCGAGGTTATTCGCATTGGCGATTATGAAATCAGTGCGCGAATCGATTTCAGTCTGAATCGCGGGCAGATCGAGGCCTTTTCCGGGGACAGTTCCAACAGTTTCGAAGCCTTGATGGGGCGCCAGGCGGCACCGGCGCCCATCGAGCCGATTGCCATGGCGCCGGTGGCGCATTTCCAGGGGGCGTCGGCCCAGGACACCTTTCCCGATCTGTTCGATTTCCTCACCCCGAGCGCGACGCCTCCGGCCACCCAGCCGGACCACGTGCCGGCTGAACAGCACGATTTCCGTCCGCCAACCCCGACTGCCGTGCCCCAGCCCGTAGCGCCAACGCCAACACCGCCGCCAGCGGCCCAGGGCGCGGGGCTGATTCCAGCAGACTGGGACCTGTTCGCCGACACCCCGGCCAGCCCGGCGCCGGTCTTTGCCGCGCCGCCCGTCGACAGCGCCCCGGTCGTGGCGCCGCTGCCGCTTGCCGACGCGTTCCCCTTTATTGCAGAAACACCGCAACCGCAACCGCAACCGCAACCGCAACCGCCGGTCACGGTCGATCCCGTTGCTCCCGTTGCTCCCGTTGCTCCTGTCGCTCCGGTCACACCGGTTGCCGCCGTCGCCGCGACACCGGTTGCCGAGGTGCCGGCAGCCGAAGCCGCGCCCTCGGTGGATCTGCTGCAGGCCTTTCTGCGTGGGGCCGGCCTTGCGCAGTTGCGCATCGACCCACAGCAGGCCCAGGCGCAGATGGAAAGCCTGGGCCGCAGCTATCGTCTGATGGTCGAGGGCCTGATCGATGTGTTGCGTGCCCGCAGCAGCCTCAAGGGCGAGTTCCGCATGCAGCAGACGATGATTCGCCCGGTGGAGAACAACCCGCTGAAATTCGCCCCCAATGTCGACGAGGCCATGCTCCTGCTGTTGCGCCACAGCAACCAGGCGTTCATGGCCCCGGACCAGGCGGTGCAAGAAAGCTTCGACGACCTGCGGGCCCACCAACTGGCGGTGATGGCCGGGGTGGAAGCGGCCATCAAGCACCTGCTGGGGCGTTTCGAGCCCAGCGAGCTGGAAGCGCGCATGGCCCGGCCCGGTGGCCTGGGCGGCTTGTTCGGCGGTTCGCGCCAGGCGCAGAACTGGCAGCAGTTCACCGCCCTCTACCGGCAGATTTCCCAGGAAGCCCAGGACGATTTCCAGGACCTGTTCGGTCGCGAATTCAGCCGGGCCTACGAAGAGCACACCCATCGGCTGCGCCGTTCCTGAGTGCACTGAGACACCTGAACACACGGATACACGGACAGCTGATACGTCATTGAGGACGCAGGATGATTCAACGATTGCTGACATTGGTCGCCGTGCTGGTACTGGCGGCTTGTGCCAAGGACACCCCAACGCCGGCCGAGGCGGCCAAGGAAGCACCGGCTGCCACCACGGTGGAGCTGCACTTCCAGGCCGTGCGCGGGCTCAACCCTGGCCCTGATGGCCAGAGCAGCCCGGTGCGGGTACGGATCTTCGAACTGAAGAACCCGGCGAGCTTCATGCGTGCCGACTACTTCGCCCTGGCGGAGCGCGCCCCGGCCACCCTGGGCCCGGACCTGATCGACCAGGACGAAGTGCTGGTCAAGCCCGGCGACCAGTTCACCCTCAAGCGCACCCTGGACCCGGCCACCCGCCAGGTCGGCTTGCTGGTGGGCTATCGGGAAGTGGATCAGGCCCTGTGGAAGGTCGGGGTCGACACCGCACAGCGCCTGAACAACTCGTATCAGATCGTCCTCGACGTGCGCGCGATCAGCGCCGAGCTCGTGGCCCCCCCATCCAGCCCTGCCCAATAGGCAATCGGAGCAACCATGTCCTGGAACAATCGCGTGGTCTGGTCGGAAGGCATGTTCATTGGAACCCAGCACTTCCAGCAGCATGACCGTTACCTGGAAAACCTTATCGACGCCCGCAGCCGGCCGCTGTCGGCGGGGGCCTGGGGTTTCTCCGAGCTGCGTATCGATCAGGGCTTGCTGGCCCAGGGCAAGCTGGCCATCGTCAGCGCCCGTGGCCTGCTGCCCGACGGCACGCCGTTCAATATTCCCCATGACGACGTGGCGCCGAGCCCGCTGAATATTGACGACAACCTGCGCGATGGCCTGGTGTACCTGGCGCTGCCGCTCAAGCGCGCCGGTGCTCGCGACACCGTGGACGAAGGCGAGGCGCTGGGCGGCGCTCGTTACCTGAGCCAGGTGCGCGAAGTGCGTGACGACAATGCGCCGTTCGAGAACCGGGCGCCGGTGGCCGTGGGTTCCCGGGCCCTGCGCCTGCTCACCGCCGCCGACGGCATCAGCGACTACGCCGCCATCGGCGTGGTGCGGATCAAGGAAAAGCGTGCCGACCGCGCCCTGGTGCTGGATGACAGCTACATCCCACCGCTGCTGGACGTGGCCGCCTCCAAGCCGCTGAGCGCTTTTCGCAGTGAGCTGCTGGGCCTGCTGCACCAGCGTGGCGAGGCCCTGGGCGGGCGGGTGGTGGCATCCGGTGCCGGTGGTGCCTCGGAAATCGCCGACTTCATGCTGCTGCAACTGGTGAACCGCGCCCAGCCCCTGGTCGGCCACCTGAACCAGCTCAGCCCGCTGCACCCCGAGCGCCTGTACAGCGAGCTGGTGAGCCTGGCCGGGGAGTTCTCCACTTTCTCCACCAGCGCCCGGCGCCCGGCGGAGTTCCCGCAGTACCAGCACGACGAACTGGCCCTGAGCTTCGCCCCGGTGATGCAGGCCCTGCGCGAGGCGCTATCGATGCTGATCGACAGCAAGGCCACGCCGATTCCCATCGTCGAGAAAGCCTATGGCGTGCACGTGGCCATGCTGGCCGACCGCACCCTGCTGGAAAACGCCAGCTTCATCCTGGTGGTGCGCGCCGATGTACCGGGCGAGACCCTGCGCGGGCGCTTCTCGCAGCAGAGCAAGGTGGGTTCGGTGGAACACATCCGCGACCTGGTCAACCTGCAACTGCCGGGCATCGGCCTGCTGCCGTTGCCGGTGGCGCCACGCCAGCTGCCGTATCACGCCGGCTCCACCTACTACGAGCTCGACCGCGGCAGCGAACACTGGAAGCAGCTGGCCCATTCCGGTGGCTTCGCCTTCCACGTCGCGGGTGAATTCCCGGGCTTGAACCTGGCCTTCTGGGCCATTCGAGGATAAGTCGCGATGCATCCTTTCGACGATTCGGCAGGGCAGCCGTCCCCGGCCAACGACCGTACCCAGTTTATGCCGCGCCCCGGCGGCCGCGCTCCCGAGCCCGGGCGCCCGGCTGCTGCGCCGGCACCGTCGCTGGCGATGCCCGCGGCGCCGCTGCCGGCCGGCCAGGCCCGGGGCCTGAACCCCCTGGAAAGCGCCGCCGGGCCCTTGCTGGCCTTGCTCACCCGGCTGCGCAGCACCCTGGCGCATCCGGCGCCGGCCAGCCTGCGGGCGCAACTGTTGGCCTACCTGCGTCAGTTCGAAGAGCGCGCGGAAGCGGCCGGGGTGCCACGCAACGATGTACTGCTGGCGCGCTATGCGCTGTGCACCGCCCTGGACGAAGCGGTGCTCAGCACCCCCTGGGGCAGCACCAGCGACTGGGGCAAGCAGAGCCTGCTGATCACCGTGCACAACGAGGCCTGGGGCGGCGAGAAGGTCTTCCAACTGCTGGAGCACTGCCTGCAGAGCCCCCGTGAACGCCTGTACCTGCTGGAGCTTCTGTACCTGTGCATGTGCCTGGGTTTTGAAGGCCGCTACCGGGTGATGATCGACGGCCGCAGCCAGCTCGAAGCCCTGCGCGAGCGCACCGCGGCAGCCATCCGCAGCGCCCGGGGTGAGCATGAGCGCGAGCTCTCGCCGCGCTGGCGCGGGGTCACCGTGGCCCGGGATCGCTTGGCGCAGTTCATGCCGCCCTGGGTCGGCATTGCCATCGGCGTGGCGCTGCTGCTGGCGCTGCTGTTCGGCCTGCGGTTGAAGCTGGCGGCGGACGCCGAGCCGGTGTTCAAGAATATCCATGCCCTGGGCGAGATCCCGGTGCAGACCCTGGATCGCCCGGTGATCCAGCCGAAGATCGTCGAGCGTCCGCGCCTGGCGGGCTTCCTCGCCGACGACATCAAGGCCGGGCGGGTGGCGGTGGAAGACGCCGTCGACCGTTCGGTGGTGACTATCCGTGGCGACGAGCTGTTCGCCTCGGCCAGCGCCAGCATCCTCGACGACTACCAGCCGCTGATGCTGCGCATCGCCGACGCCGTGCGCAAGGTCAAGGGCCAGGTGCGGATCACCGGCCACAGCGACAACCGGCCGATCGCCACCTTGCGCTTCCCGTCCAACTGGAAGCTGTCCCAGGCCCGCGCCGAGTCGGTGCTGCAGATTCTCGCGGCCAAGACCGGCCAGCCGGAGCGCTTCAGCGCCGAAGGCCGCAGCGACACCGAGCCGCTGGCCACCAATGCCACTGCCGAAGGGCGGGCGCGTAATCGTCGGGTAGAAATCAGCGTATTGGCGGAGGGGGTCGAGTGAAGGCGTTTTTCGGTTTTGTGACTCGCTGGGTGATCCCGCTGCTGGGGCTGATCGCCCTGAGCCTGATCATCTGGTTCATTGGCCCGCTGCTGGAGTTCCTGGTACCGGAAGGGCGGCGCTGGGCGCTGATCATTGTCATCTTCGCGCTGTGGATCGGCTACCGAGTGTGGCGCATCATCCAGGCCCGCCGGCATGCGGCCAAGGTGTTGCAGAGCCTGGCCGCGGACACCCCGCCAGACCCGGACAGCCTGGCCACCGCCGAAGAACTGGCGGCCCTGCGCCAGCGCATGGACGAAGCCCTGGTGCTGCTGAAGAAGGCCAAGCTTGGCGGTGACGAGCGACGCAACCTGTACGAGCTGCCCTGGTACGTGATCATTGGTCCGCCGGGCTCCGGCAAGACCACCGCACTGGTCAATTCCGGCCTGCATTTCCCCCTGGCGGCGCAGTTGGGCGCCGGGGCCGTGCGCGGCGTTGGCGGCACCCGCAACTGCGACTGGTGGTTCACCGACCAGGCCGTGCTGCTGGACACCGCCGGGCGCTACACCACCCAGGACAGCCATGCACGGGTGGACAAGGCGGCCTGGCTGGGTTTCCTCGACCTGCTGAAAACCCAGCGTTCGCGCCGGCCCATCGATGGCGCCTTCGTGGCTATCAGCCTGTCCGACCTGTTGCTGGGCAGCGAAGCGGAACGCGCGGCCCATGCGGCGGCGATCCGCTTGCGCATCCAGGAGTTGTACACCCAGTTGGGGGTGCGTTTCCCCATCTACCTGATGCTCACCAAGCTGGACCTGGTGCCGGGCTTCATGGAGTTCTTCGACTCCCTGAGCAAGGAAGAGCGGGCCCAGGTGTGGGGCATGACCTTCGCCCTGGACGACGGCAAGAGCAGCGACAGCCCGCTGGCCCACCTGCCGGAAGAGCTGGCGGCCCTGGAGCAGCGGCTCAACGAGCGTCTGGTGGAGCGCCTGCAGCAGGAACGCGACCCGGCGCGGCGCGACTTGATCTACGGCTTCCCGCAGCAGTTCGCGGCGCTCAAGGAGTCGTTGCAGAGCTTCCTCGACGGCGTGTTCAAGCCCAATGCCTTTGAAGAACGGGCGCTGCTGCGCGGGGTGTATTTCACCAGTGGCACCCAGGAAGGCAGCCCCATCGACCGCCTGATCGGTGCCATGGCCCAGAGCATGAACCTGGACCGCCAGCACCTGGCGCGACAGACCGGCACCGGCCGCAGCTACTTTATCGAGAAGCTGTTCAGCGCCGTGGCCTTTGCCGAGCGCGGGCTGGTGGGGGTCAACCCCAAGGTCGAGCGGCGGCGCAAATGGATCGCCCGTGGCGCCCTGGCGGCCACGGTGGCCCTGGTGCTGGTGGTCGGTACCTTGTGGATTGTCAGCTACCGGGCCAACCAGGCCTATATCGCCCAGGTCGACCAGCGCGTGGCGCCGGTGCGCCAGGACGTGCAGAACCTCAGCCCGGCCCAGCGCGACGTGCTGGCGGTGCTGCCGCTGCTCAATGCCACCCGCAACCTGGCCGGCGATGCCCCGGGCTGGGCCGAAGGCCTGGGCCTGTATCAGGGCGACATGCTGGAAGCCGAATCCGCCAGCGTCTATCGCAAGCTGCTGGTGGCGGTGTTCGCCCCGCGGCTGATGACCCGCATCGAGGAGCAGCTGCACAGCGGCGGCAACTCGGACTTCCTCTACGAGGGGCTCAAGGCCTACCTGATGCTGGCGGACGCTGAGCACTACGATGCGGATTTCATCAAGGCCTGGATCACCCTGGACTGGGAGCGCACCCTGGCCCGGGACCTGCCGGCCGAGCAGCGCCAGGCCCTGGTGGGGCACTTGCAGTCGCTGTTCGAGAAGCATCCGCCCAATGCGCGGCTGGACCAGCGCCTGATCGATGACCTGCGGCGCCAGCTGCAACAGCTGCCGGTGGCCCAGCGGGTGTATGACCGGGTCAAGCGCGCCAAGCTGCCGGCCGGAGTACCGGACTTCCGCCTCAGCGAAGCCGGTGGCCGCGATGCGGCGCTGGTGTTCACCCGCAAGAGCGGCAAGCCCTTGAGCGAACCCCTGAGCGGGCTGTTCACGGTCAAGGGCTATCGCGAGGGCTTCCTCCTGGCCAGCCTCAACCAGGCTGGCACCCTGGCGGAAGAGCAGTGGGTGCTGGGGCGCGACCAGGCCGAGCAGCAGAATGTCGCCAGCCTGGCAGCCGATGTGCGTCGCCTGTACTTCCAGGACTACCTGCGCCAGTGGGACGCGCTGCTGGCGGACATCGACTTCGTGCCCATCACCAGCGTGGCCCAGGCCGCCGATGTGCTGCGGATTCTTTCCGGGCCCACTTCGCCGCTGAAGAAACTGCTGGTGGCGGTGGCCAAGGAAACCGACCTGCAGCAGGAAGAACGCCTGTTGGCAGCCCAGGGCCAGAAGGCCGAGGGCGGTGTCGATCAGCTCAAGCAGCGCCTGGGGTCCCTGTTGGGCCAGGAGCAGGCGGCCAACCCGGGCACCACGGTGCTGGCGGAAGATCCGGTGAGCGCGCATTTCGCCGAGCTCAACAGCCTGGTGAGCAAGGGCGAGGGCGAGCCGGCGGCCATCGACGGCCTGCTGGCGGACATGAACGCCCTGTATGTGCAGGTCAGTGCCATGGTCGGCGCCAGCGGCGATGCGCTGCTGGGCGAGGCCAAGAACCAGGCCAGCGCTGCCGCGGCGCGGGTCAGCCTGACCGCCGAGCGCCAGCCGGCGGTGGTCCAGGGGCTGGTCAAGTCGGTGGTGGGCTCCACCACCAACACCATGATGGGCGGGGTGCGCAATCAACTGAACGCGGCCTGGGTCAGCGAGGTGGTGAACGTCTATCGCCAGTCCCTGAGCGGGCGTTATCCGATGTCGCCGGGCAGCTCCCGGGACGCCACCCTGGATGACTTCGGCCAGTTCTTCGGCACCGGCGGGGTGATGGACAACTACTTCCGCAAGTACCTGCAGCCTTACGTCAACACCTCGACGCCGACCTGGAGCTGGCAGCCGGGCGCGGCGCAGAAACTGGGCATTTCACCTGGGGTGCTGCAGACCTTCCAGCGTGCGTCGAACATCCGCGATGCCTTTTTCCGTTCCGGCGGCACCCAGCCGGCGGTGCGCTTCGAGCTCAAGCCGGTGGCCATGGACGCCAGCATCAGCCAGTTCCTGCTCGACCTGGACGGCCAGCAACTGAGCTACGACCACGGTCCGAGCCGGCCGGTGGCCATGCAGTGGCCGAACCCGGGGAGCATCGGCGTGGTGCGCCTGTCGGTCATGCCGCCGTCGGCCACTGGGCGTTCCGGGATCACCCTGGACGGCCCTTGGGCCTGGTTCCGCCTGCTGGAGCAATCGGACCTGACCGCCACCAATTCGCCGGAACGCTTCAACCTGCGGCTGCGGGTGGACGGCGCCAGCATCTCTTACGAGCTGCGGGCCAACAGTGCCTTCAACCCGTTCAAGAGCCGGGTGCTCAGCGGCTTCAGCCTGCCGGAGCGGTTATGACTGCGCCCGGCCTGTACGGCAAGCTGGCCAGCCGCGGCGACTTTATCAGCCGTGGCCTGCCGCAGAGTTTTATCGGCCCCTGGGACAGCTGGCTGGCGGCGGGTCTGCTGGCCAGCCAGAACGCCCTGGGCGAGCAGTGGCTGAATGCCTACCTGATCAGCCCGCTGTGGCGCTTCGCCCTGGCGCCCGGGGTGTGCGGACCCCAGGCGGCAGTGGGGGTGGTGATGCCGAGCATCGATCGGGTTGGGCGCTATTTCCCCCTGACCGTGGCGGCCCTGCTGGAGCCCGAGGCCGACCTGGCGTCGCTGCTCAGCGGCCCGGAGCAGTGGTTCGAACAGGTGGAAGAGCTGCTGCTGGCGACCCTGGAAGAGGGCGCCAGCTTCGAGGCCCTGGAACAGGGCTTGCTGGCCCTGGGCGCGCCCAGCCCGGCAAACCGGGTCGAAAGCAGTCATTACGCGGGCTTGCAACGCTTTTATGTCAGCGATCCACAGGTCCGGGGGGCGGTACTCGCCACTCAGGCCTGCGAGGGATCGAGTGCCTGGTGGGGGCGCGGTTCGCAGTACATCAGCCCAATGCTGTTGCGCTGCCAGGGCCTGCCGCCAGCCAGTGAATTTGCGCAATTTTTGCTCGGGCCAGAGGGTGCCGTCTAAATGGATTCAGCGCCACAACTGTGCTACCAGTCCGCCAGCTACAGCCATGTCGGCATGGTACGCAAAATCAATGAAGACGCCTGGCTCGAAGCCCCGGAGAACGGCCTCTGGCTGGTGGCCGACGGCATGGGCGGGCACGCCGCCGGGGACTATGTCAGCAACCTGATCGTCGACAGCCTGCGGGCGGTTGCAGCCTCCACGAGCCTGGAGCATTACGTGGCCGCGCTGCGCCACGGCCTGGCGGCGGTGAATGCCGCGGTCCGCGAGGAAACCGCCAACCGTGGGGTGACCATGATGGGCAGCACCGTGGTGCTGCTGGCGGTGCGCGGCACTCAGGGCGTGTGCCTGTGGGCCGGTGACAGCCGCCTGTACCGGCTGCGCGACGAACAGCTGGAAAGCATTTCCCGGGATCACAGCTACGTCCAGGATTTGCAGGACAGCGGCCTGCTCAGCGAGGCCGAGGCGCGGGTGCATCCGCGGGCCAATATCGTTACCCGGGCGATTGGCGTCGAGGCGCAGTTGCAGCTGTCCCAGGTCGATCTCGAGATTCAGGCCGGCGACACCTTCCTGTTGTGCAGTGACGGTTTGAACAAGACCGCCGAGGACTACGAGTTGCGTGACGTGTTGAGCCACAGCGAGCCCAACGATGTGGTGCGCAGCCTGATCCACCTGGGCCTGACCCGGGGCGCGCCGGACAATATCACCGCTATCGTGATCAAGGCCGCAGGACACTGACCATGGACATTCTGATTCCCGGCTTTGACATTCAGGGCGAGATTGGCGAAGGCGCCATGGCCAGTGTGTACCTGGCCACCCAGCGCTCTCTGGAGCGCAAGGTGGCGCTCAAGGTGATGGCCGCGGCCCTGGCCGCCGACCCGAGTTTCTGCGAGCGCTTCCTGCGCGAGGGCAAGACCCTGGCGCGGCTGTCGCACCCGCACACCGTGACCATCCACGACATCGGCAATGTCGGCGAGCTGTACTACATGGCCATGGAGTACTTGCCCAACGGCACGCTGAAAGAGCGCATCGCCGCCGGCCTGACCCCGGAGCAGGGCCTGACCTATATTCGCCAGATCGCCTCGGCCCTGGGTTATGCCCATGCCCAGGGGCTGGTGCACCGCGATGTGAAGCCGGCCAACATCCTGTTTCGCGCCGACGGCACGGCGGTGCTTTCGGACTTCGGCATCGCCAAGTCCCTGGATGACCGTACCCAGTTCACCCAGGCCGGTTTCGCCGTGGGCACCCCCAGCTACATGAGCCCCGAGCAGGCCCGCGGCCAGGACATCGACGGCCGCGCCGACCTCTATGCCCTGGGCGTGGTGCTGTATGAAATCCTCGTGGGCGAGTTGCCGTACAACGGTACCGATGCCCTGTCCACGGCCCTGGCCCACCTCACCGAGCCGTTGCCGGAGCTGCCGCTGCACCACGGGCGCTACCAGCACATCCTGCGCAAGCTGCTGGCCAAGGACCCGGCGGAACGCTATCCGGATGCGGCGGCCTTGCTCGCGGCCCTGGACAGCCTGCCGGCCGCCGCTGCGGCCGATGTCGAGGCGACGCTGATCCAGCCCTTGCCGCTGCCGCCTCTGGCCCAGCCTCAGGCCATGCCTCAGCCTGCGCCCCAGGATCTGGCCGGGCTGACCCCGGTGTCCATCGAGATTCCGCAGCAGGCGCCGCGTCAGGAAACGCCTCGACAACCGTCACAACAACCATCACAACAACCGCCTCAGCCACCACCGGTACCGCCGCGTTCGTCCAACCTGCCGCCTGCGGACAGCGCACATTCCGGCCAGCGCCGTGGCCCGGTGCTGGCCCTGGCCGGGGTTGCCGTGGCGGTGGCCCTGGCCGTGGCTGGCGGCGCCTACTGGTGGCTGTCCGGCGATAGCCCCGCGGCCCCGCCCAAGACGGCGGCGAACAGCGGCAGCACAACGGCCAATACCACGGCAGCGGTGGTGGCGCCGCCGGTGAACCAGGCGCTGGCGGCGGATGTGGATGGTGGCCAGCGGCCGCTGTTGATGCCGGGCAAGAAGACCCTCTACCAGCGCGTGCTGAGCAAGCCGGGGGCGAGTTTCTCCAGTGAGCCGGGGGCGGCCCCGGGCGCTGCGGTGCCAGCGTTCTCGGTGCTCTATGTGTACCAGCGCAAGAACCTCGACGGTCGCTCCTGGCTGCGCCTGGGCGCCGCCAGCGATGGCCGCAGCGTCGGCTGGTTGCCGGCCGAGCAGGTCAGCGACTGGAAGCAGAGCCTGGTGCTCAAGTTCACCGAACGTTCCGGCCGCGCGCCGGTGATGTTCGTGCGCCAGGCCAGTGAGTTGGAACGCCTGCTGGCGGACCCTGCCGCGGCGAAGAATGTGCTGCTCAAGGCGCAGAAGAACCCCCAGGATGAACAGCAGGTACTGGCCCTGGAGCCCAATGCCAGCGCGGTGCCCCAGGACCAGTTCTACTTGCTGCCGATCTTCGATTCCAAGGAGAGCTTCGACGACAACGGCCAGTCGGTGCAGTTGCTCAATGTGGCCTCCATCGACCCGGGCAACAGCCCGCAAAGCATCAGCGACAGCCAGGGCCAGAGCCTGCCGGTGAGTGCCGTCCAGGCGGGGGGCGATGCCTTCCGCACGGCGGTGGTGCTGGTGGTGGACACCTCGGTGTCGATGCAGCCCTATATCGACCGGGTGCGCACTGTGGTTAACGAACTGCAGGGCAAGCTCGCCGCGCGGGGTGAACTGGACAGTGTCAGCTTTGGCCTGGTGGGTTTTCGCAACAACACCAGCAAGACCCCGGGGCTCGAGTACGTGACCAAGACCCTGGTGACCCTGGACCAGGGCCGCGACCCGCAACGCTTCGCCGAGCTGGTGGGCCAGGTCAAGGCCACCAACGTTTCCAGCCATTCGTTCAACGAGGACGCCTTTGCCGGGGTCATGCAGGCCGTGGAAGGCATGGACTGGAAAGGCTACGGCGGGCGCTTGATCCTGCTGGTCAGCGATGCCGGGGCACTGCGCAAGAACGACCCCTACAGCCGCACCCAGATGAACGAGGCCGAGGTGCGCCAGGCGGCCCTGGGCAAGCAGATCAAGATCTATGCCCTGCACCTGCGCACCGACGCCGGCAAGAAGAATCATGCCCAGGCGGAAACCCAGTACCGGGTGCTGACCGCCGACGCCAACCCGAAGATCGGCGACCTGTACATTCCGGTGCCCGGTGGCGATGTGGGCAAGTTCGGCGAGCGGGTCGACGAGATCGGCACGGTGTTCGCCGACCTGGTGCACCAGGTGCGCAGCAACCAGAACCAGGAGGTTCCGCTGCTGGCGGCGGCGCCGAGCATCGCGCAGAAGTCGGCGGCCATCGGCTATGCCATGCACATGGATTTCCTCGGGCGCAAGGCCGCCAGCCAGGCGCCACAGCTGGTCAGCGCCTGGACCGCCGACCGCGACCTGACCAACCCGGCGCTGCCGGCGTTCCAGGTGTGTGTGATGCTCACCAAGCTGCAACTCAACGACTTGCAGCAGTCGCTGAAACTGATTGTCGACGCGGCGCGCAAGACCCAGACCTCGCCCAAGGATTTCTTCCAGGAGATCGCCAGCGCCAGTGCCTACATGAGCCGCGACCCTTCGGCCCTGCGCAAGGGCAGCAACCTGGCCGACGGCGGCGTGCTGGGGGAATACCTGGAAGGGCTGCCGTACCGCAGCAAGTCGCTGAACATGACCCAGGACCTGTGGCTGTCCCTGAGCGTGGCCGAGCAGGAAGATTTTATCGACGAGCTGGATTCGAAGATCCGTCTCTACGAAACCTTCCACAACGACCTGGCCAACTGGGTGCGCTTCGGCGATGCCGAGCCGGGTGACGCCCTGTACCGCGTACCGTTGTCGACCTTGCCGTGATGCTCGATCTGACGCAGGTGCGCAAGAGCCGCGGCGAGGGTCGCCAGCGCTACAGCCTGGAAATTCCCAGGCTGCAACTGCGCGCGGGCGATCAGTTGGCAGTGGTTGGCCCCAGCGGTTGCGGCAAGAGCACCTTGCTCGACCTGCTGGCGCTGGTGCTGGCCCCGGATTCGGCGGTGCGCTTCGAGTTCACCCCGGCCAGGCAGCCCATCGACATTGCCGGGATCTGGCGCACGGCGGGGCACAGCGCCCTGGCCGAATTGCGCAGCCGGCACCTGGGGTATGTGTTGCAGACCGGCGGCTTGCTGGGCTTTCTCGATGTGCGCGGGAATATCGGCCTGCCCCGGCAGTTGCTGGGGCTGGCGGACGAGGGCATTCCCCGGCGCCTGGCCGAGCGCCTGGAAATTGCCGACCAGTTGCACAAGAAACCCGCCGCGCTGTCGGTGGGCCAGCGCCAGCGGGTCAGTTGCGCCCGGGCTTTGGCCCACGGCCCGCAAGTGCTGCTGGCGGACGAGCCGACCGCGGCCCTGGACCCCTTGAACGCCCAGCGGGTCATGCAACTGCTGGTACAGCAGGCTCGGGACCAGCGGGTGTGCTCGGTGATCGCCACCCATGACGAACCCCTGGCCCGGGCCAATGGTTTGCAGGTGCGGCGCATTGCTTGTCGCCGCGACGCCGATGGCGGGGTCACGGCGATTCTCGGGGAGGCCTGCTGATGCGTGCCTCGCTGACCGCCGTGCTGGCCTGGCAGGACTATCGCGCCGATACCTGGTTGTCGGCCTGTTCGGTGCTGGCCCTGGTGGCGGTGATCGCGCCGTTGCTGGTGCTGTTCGGGCTCAAGTTCGGCCTGGTCAGCAGCCTTACCGAACGCCTGGAAAAAGACCCGGCGGTGCGCGAGATCATTCCCCTGGGCGGTGGGCGCTTCAGTGCCCAGTTCGTCGCCGAGCTGGGGCAGCGGGCGGAGGTCGCCTTTGCCTTGCCGAGGACTCGGCAGATCGCCGCCACGGCCGATTTGTCCCGAGGCACGGGAGAGGCAGGCCTGACCGTGGAAATGCTCCCTACCGCCGCCTCGGACCCCTTGCTCGGGCCTTTGCCGGCACCGCAGGGCCTCAGCGGGGTGCTGCTCAGCCGCACCGCCGCCGAGAAGCTTGGGGTGCAGCCTGGGGACTGGTTGCAGGCCAGCTTTGGCCGCCAGGTGGCGGGCCGCAGCGAGGTGCAGCGGACCCGGCTGCAGGTGCAGGGCATTCTGCCTCTGGAAGCTTTCGCCCGGGACGCGCTGTTCGCCCCGCTGACACTGCTGGAGGCCGCCGAGGACTACCGCGACGGTCGCGCCGTGGCGGCCCTGGGCTGGCTCGGCGAGGCCCAGGGCGCTTCGGCGCAGCGGGTCTACCCGGCGTTTCGCCTGTATGCCCGCAGCCTCGACGACGTCGAACCATTGCGCCGGTATTTCGCCGAGCGCGGCCTGCTGGTGTCGACCCAGGCCCAGACCATCGCCCAGGTGCAGTCCTTGAGCCGCAACCTGTCCATCGTGTTCTGGGTGATTGCCGGGCTGGCCCTGGCGGGGGCGTTCGCGGCCATTTTTGCCGGTGCCCTGGCGGCGGTGGAGCGCAAGCGCCGGGAACTGTCGGTGCTGCGCCTGCTGGGGTTTTCCACCGGCGCGCTGCTGTTGTTCGTGGTGGCCCAGGCGCTGTACAGCGCCGGTTTTGCCGCGCTGCTCAGTGGCGCGCTGTATGGCCTGGCCCAGGCCGGGTTGAATCATTTGTTCATGCAGGTGCCGGGCGAATACGCCAGCCACCTGCTGCCGGCCCATTTCGGGCTGGCCCTGTTGGCGACGCTCGGCGTCAGCACCCTGGCCGCAGCGCTGGGGGGCTGGCGGGTGTCGCGCATTGAAGCCTGTGAAGGAATTCGTGATGTTTAAGTTGATCAGCCTGGTGTTGGCCATGGGCCTGGCCGGTGCCGCGTGGGCCGATGAGGCCGGCAACAAGATGGATAACCCCAAGCCCTTGGCGGACGACGTCAGCCTGCCGCTGCCGTGTGACGGCGAGATGGTGTTCCGCTATGTCTACGTGCTGGCCCAGGGCACCCTGGACGACCGCGAGGTGAACCTCGGCTACCCCTTCAGCGAGGGCGAGAGCGGTTATCAGCAGTCGTTCATTTCCGGTTATCGCCGCGACTACATCAACGGCCAGTTCACCCTCAAGGACCTCTCCGGCACCTGGAGCAAGACCATTGGCCCGGCGCTGCCGAAGACCGGCGCCGGGGTGCCGCTCAAGCCGATGCTGTATTTCATCGGCAAGTACGAGGTCACTGCACGCCAGTACGCCCAGGTGATGGCGCAGGCCCAGTCTCTGGCCAGCGGCGAGCCGGCCCCGGCCTGCGAGGCGCCGGATGGCCTGCAGGGGCGCTTGCCCAAGGTCAAGCTGTCGCGCTTCGAGGCCGAGCGTTTCGCTGCGGTGTACAGCGCCTGGCTGATGAAGAATCACCGCGACCTGCTGCCGGTCAGCGGGCGTGGTAGTTCCTCGGAAGATGGCGGCCTGGGTTTTGTACGCCTGCCCACCGAGGTGGAATGGGAGTACGCCGCCCGCGGTGGCCAGGCGGTCAGCCGCCAGGAGCTGGAGGGCCGGCTGTTCCCGCGGCGCGTGGAAGGCAGTGAAGGCGACGGGCCGCTGGCGGACTGGGCAGTGTTCAACCAGGTGGCCGGTGGCACTGGCCAGGCGGCGCGACTGATGCCCATCGGCACCAAGCTGCCCAACCCCATTGGCATGTTCGATGTGATCGGCAACGCCGCCGAGATGGTCCAGGAATCCTTCCAGCTGGTGCGCGCCGGCCGCCGTCAGGGCACCTATGGCGGCTTCGTGGTCAAGGGCGGCAACTACCTGGAAGGCGAGGGCACGCTGTTTACCGGCATGCGTCGCGAGTACCCGCTGTTCGGCGCCGACGGCACCGAACAGAGCAACGAGACCACGGGTTTCCGGGTGGCCATCGGTGCCCTGTCGGCACCGCGCTCACGTTACAAGGAACTGTTCGCCCAATGGCAGAAGGAAGGTCGCCTGGCCTCGCTGACCGATGCCATCGACGACGCCCAGGACCCCACCAAGCGCTTGGACAGCATCATTGCCGCCAGCGTCGATCCGCGTCTGCAGGCGGAGCTGGGGCTGGTCAACGAGGAGCTCAAGCGCAATGTCGCGCTGATTGCCCAGCAGCGCGAGGAGGCGGCCGGCAACCTGATCCAGTCCGCCGCGCTGGTGGCCGAGACCATCAACAACTACAACATTCGCCTGACCAACCTGAAGAAGAGCCAGCAGCAGGCCATCGATGCCAAGGACGAGCCCAGCACCAAGCTGTTCGCCGAAGCCATCGACAACGGCCGCAGTGCGCTGGACGGGGCGCTGGCGATCTATATCGACAACCTGGCCACGGGCACCCGTTACACCGACGCGGTGATCCAGGCGCAGTTTCAACGGGTCAAGGAAGAGCTCAATCGCAAGCCGGTGCTCGGTAAGAGCCTGGTAACGCGCGCTACGTTATTCGTCCGCCATGTCGGGGATTATCGCCAGCAACGGCGAGCCGATCCGGCGACGATTTTGAAGGAACTGCTCGCATCGACCGCTCAGAAGTCATGATCGGCCGCTGTCTGTCGAGCCTGGAGGAACTCGGGCGACGTTGTGTCGTACCGAGAGGGTCAAACTTAATCGAGATCACCAACATGCTATTTTCCCGCAACCCACTTGCTTCAACGTCCAAGCGCCACCTGCTGTTGATTGCCGCCGGGTTCAGCACCGTATTGACCGGTTGCGCGACCTCTCCGGTATCCAAGGTAGCTTCCACCACCAAGGTCGAGTACTACCCGAGTTGCTACGAACCGGTGCAGCACCTGCGCTCCACCGATTCGGACATGACCAAATCGGTGGTCACCGGGGCTGCCCTGGGTGCTGCGGGCGGTGCCTTGCTCGGCGCCCTGACCGGCAGCGGCGACAATCGCGGCCGCAACGCTGCCATTGGCGCCGCCGGTGGTGCCCTGGCGGGTGGTGCCGCCGGTTACTACACCGAGCGCCAGAAGCAGATCGCCGATGACAACCAGCGCATCGCTTCCTACGCTACCGATGTCAACAAGAGCGTGGCCGACATCGACCGCAGCACGGCCTATGCCCGGGCTTCGCAGACCTGCTACCAGCGCGCCTTCGACAGCCTGATCAGCGCCCGCAAGGCCAACAGCATCAATGATATGGAAGGGCGCAAGCGCCTGGCGGAAATCGTTGCCGGCCTGAAAGAGTCCAACGACCTGATCACCGCGGTGAACGGCCGTGCCAGCGAAGACCTGAACAAGTACAACCAGGCCTACGAGCAGGATCTGCAGCAGGTGGGCGTGCAGCGTACCGACGTGGTGAAAGTTGCCACCGCCGACACCACTCCCGTGACCACCATCGGCGGCGGCAAGAAAAAGCAGCCGCAGAAAGTGAAGCCGCCGAAGCTGCCTACCGTGCCTCAGGAAGCGGTGAACACCGAGAAGTCGATGCAGCAGGCCAAGACCAAGCAGGCCGAGAGCAATCAGGTGGCGAGCACTGGCCAGACCCAGGTCAACAGCATGTGCAAGAGCCCGGACCTGGGTGACTGGGCACCGGTGCCTTGCCCTAACGTCTGATTGGGCGATTGTCTGACAAGATGTCGCGATAAGCATTGAACGCCAGTCGATCTTCGAGTGAACACGCAGATCGACTGGCGCTCTCGCCGTGAGCGGTTAAACTGCGCCAGCCATCCAATAATTCCACTGAGGCGCGGTGCATGAAATTTCGTTTTCTTCTCTGGGCGCTTGGCCTGTTGATGGGCAAAGCCAGCCGCAACAATCCTGCTTTTCAGCAACAGTTGGGGGACAAGGAGCTGGTGTTCCAGCTACAGACTCTCGATGGCAAGGTTGCTCGACATTTCTTCGTCAAGGACCAGCGTGTCACCAGCCGTTCGGGCTTCTATCCCGAGCCGGCGTTCGCCATTGCCTTCAAGGATGCCGCCTACGGCTTCGCCACCCTGCAGGCGAAGAACAAGCAGTTGGCATTCATGACAGGTATTCAGGACAAGTCGATCCAGATCAAGGGCAATCCGGCTCTGGTGATCTGGTTCCAGGGCCTGACCAAGTACCTGAAACCGAAGAAGGCCAAGCCCAAGGCTTGACGCTGGCAGGCCAGCTCCCGGGGGAGCCGGCTGGTCGGGCAGGGATCAGGCCTGGCTGAACTGCGAGGCCAGTTCCCGTAGCAGCACTTCGGCTTCCAGTACCTTGTTCACCACGTCATCGGCTTTCTGCCGATCCAGGCCCAGGCGGTCGAGCAGGGCGTCGGGAATTTCCTCGTGGGGCCCGGAGCCGATGCCGCGGCTGCGCAGCAGGCGCACCGCCAGGCATACCAGGTTCGGGTACTCGGCGTAGGCACCGTCGTAATTCGGGTCGTGCTGGAAGCGCAGGGCGGTGCACAGCTCGTCCGGCATGTCCCAGTAGCGCATCAGCCAGGAACCGATCTGCTCGCGGCTGATGCCCAGCAGGTGCTGTTCCACAAAGCTGTGGCACAGGTGCGGGTTGACCTCCAGGTGCCGGCAGATCAGCGAGAAGTGCGGCGGGAAGACGTGGGCCAGCAGCAGGTAGCCGAAGTTGTGCAGCAGGCCGGCGAGGTAGGTCAGGCCGGCTTCCGGGCGCTGGGCCCGAGGCATGGCACGGGTCAGGCCTTCGATGACCGCGGCGGTGTAGATCGACTGTTGCCAGTAGGGCGTGGCGTGTTGTGGCTGGTCCTTGGGCAGGCTCAGGGTCTTGCCCAGGGCCAGGCCCAGGGCCAGGTTGATCACCAGGTCGAAACCCAGCACGCGCACGATGGCGTCTTCCACCGAACGAATCTTGCCCGGCGAGGCGTAGTAGGGCGAAGCGGCCCAGCTGACCACCTGGGCGGCCAGGGCAGGGTCGGTTTCCACCACACCGGTGATGTCGTCGATGGTGGCGTTGGGGTCGACCCGCAACTTGATGATTTTCTGCGCGGTTTCCGCCAGCGGCGGGATCTCGATGGTGGCTTCCAGGCGTTGCTGGATACGCCGCGCGGTGAAGGCTTGCATGGCCTGGGAGATTTCCTCGCGGTCATCATCCGGGCGATCGAGATTGGGATGGATGTGGCTCACCGGCTCGCCGAAGTTGCCGGCGCTGGCCTTGCTGAGCATGCTCTTGAAGGCTTCGTTGGTGATTTCCAGGAGCACCCCGGGCTCACCCGAATAGATCAGCAGGCTGGGTTCCTTGAGCAGGCTTTCTTCGTACAGGCAGGGTGAGCTGGTGAGTGCCGGCAGGCCGGGCAGCAGGCTCAGGCTGTGCTTGCCGAGCATGCGCTCCAGGCGTTCGCTGGACACCGCGGTGAGGCGGCGGCCGGTGAGTTCGGCGAGGCGGTTGAGGTCCAGTAGCTGGCTCTGCGGGAACAGCACCATCAGCGCGCCGACGGCGTCGTCCAGCAATACTGCCTGGACCTTGCGCGCAGCCGGCAGGCCTGGCTGGTCGAGCACTTCGTTGTAGCTGATGGCCAGCTTGCCGAGCAGCAACCGGATAACAGACGGAGCGTGCGGGGTCTCAGTGGCGAGGGCGACTTCGGTCATGGTCTGGTATCCGTTTTCTACAATTTGACGAGTATAACCAGCTTGGTTATGCCAATGGTCCACTAACTGAGGGTTGGTTCACACTTGACCGTATTGCTGGCCGTGGCGCAACCAGCGTTCCAGCAAAGGGCTGACGTGATCCGGCCAGCGTTCCAGCAAGGCCTGGGCGGCGTCGCGCACCGCCGGCAGCAGGTCGGCATCGCGCATCAGGTCGGCGACCTTGAATTGCAGCAGGCCGGTCTGGCGGGTGCCGAGCATTTCCCCGGGGCCACGCAGTTCCAGGTCCTTTTCGGCGATGACGAAGCCGTCGTTGGTTTCGCGCATGATGCCCAGGCGCTGACGACCGATCTGTGACAGCGGCGGGTGGTAGAGCAGCACGCAATGGCTGGCAGCACTGCCGCGCCCGACTCGGCCGCGCAGCTGGTGCAGTTGCGCCAGGCCCAGGCGCTCCGGGTTCTCGATAATCATCAGGCTGGCGTTGGGCACGTCGACCCCCACTTCGATCACCGTGGTGGCCACCAGCAACTGCAGCTGGCCGGCCTTGAACTCGGCCATCACTGCGGCTTTTTCCGGGGCTTTCATCCGCCCGTGGATCAGGCCCACCCGCAGTTCGCCCAGGGCGCTGGAGAGGTCTTCGAAGGTGGTCTCGGCAGCCTGGCAGGTGAGCTCCTCGGATTCTTCGATCAGGGTGCAGACCCAGTAGGCCTGGCGCCCTTCAGCACAGGCGGCGCGGACCCGCTCGATCACCTCGATGCGCCGGCTGTCGGTGACCAGCACGGTGTTCACCGGGGTGCGGCCGGGAGGCAGTTCGTCGAGGATCGAGGTGTCGAGGTCGGCGTAGGCACTCATGGCCAGGGTCCGCGGAATAGGCGTGGCGGTCATGATCAATTGATGCGGGCAGAGCCGGCCGCCGACGCCTTTCTGGCGCAGGGCCAGGCGTTGCTGGACGCCGAAACGGTGCTGCTCGTCGATGATCACCAGGGCCAGGTTCTTGAACTGCACTTCGTCCTGGAACAGGGCGTGGGTGCCCACCACCATGGGCGCGCCACCGGCGATCTGTTCCAGGGCCGCGCTGCGGGCCTTGCCCTTGAGCTTGCCGGCGAGCCAGGCGACGTCCAGGCCCAGGGGCTCGAGCCAGCGCTTGAAGGTGATGAAGTGCTGCTCGGCGAGGATCTCGGTGGGCGCCATCAGCGCCACCTGGTAGCCGGCTTCCAGGGCTTGCAGGGCGGCGAGGGCGGCGACCACGGTCTTGCCGGCGCCGACATCGCCCTGGATCAGGCGCAGCATGGGTTCGGGCTGGCTCAGGTCGTAGGCGATTTCATTGCCGACCCGCTGTTGCGCGCCGGTGGGGGCGAAGCCCAGGTTCTTCAGGTACTTGGCCGGCAGCTTCGTGGCCAGCGGCAGCACCGGGGCGCGCTGGGAGCGCAGGCTGTCGCGCAGCCGCTGCTGGGACAGCTGGTGGGTCAGGAGTTCCTCGAAGGCCAGGCGGTGCTGGGCCCAGTGGTGCCCCAGGGCCAGTTCATCGACATCGGCGTCCGCCGGTGGGTGATGCAGGTAGCGGATGGCGTCGTCCAGCGGCGCCAACTGGTAGTCCCGGGCCAGCTCCAGCGGCAGCCAGTCGGGCAGGCTGCGCGGGCCGAGCAGGGCCAGGCTCTGCTGGCAGAGCATGCGCAGGCGCTGCTGGGTCAGGCCTTCGGTGAGGGGGTAGATCGGCGTCAGGGTCTGGTCCACCGGCGGCGGTTCGTCGCCGCTGATGGCGCGGTATTCCGGGTGGTAGATCTCCAGCCCCGAGGCCCCGGGGCGGGCTTCGCCGTAGCAGCGTACCCGGGTGCCACGCTTGAGGCCGTCCTTCTGTGCGTTGCTGAAGTGGTAGAAGCGCAGGCTCAGGCCACCGGTGCCATCCTGCAGGCGCACCAGCAGGCTGCGGCGCTTGCCCATGACCACATCGGCGCCGCTGACGGTGCCTTCGACCACCGCATCCTGGCCGGGGCGCAGGGCGCCGATCGGCACTACGCGGGTGCGATCCTGATAGCGCAGGGGCAAGTGGAAAAGTACGTCCTGGAGATTCTCCAGGCCGACCTTGGCCAGCTTTTCGGCCATGGCTTCACCGACACCCTTGAGTGCCGTGACCGGCACTTTCGACAGCTCAGTCATCGCGATCGCTTAGTTCGCGACAGGTGGCTTGGCCACCGAGCACAGGCGGATCGAGTCGGCGAGGATCTCGATGGCCTTGGGCCGCGGGAAGCTCGCGCGCCAGGCGATGGCCACGGTGCGGAAAGGCGTGGGCGGGGTCAGCGGGCGGACTTCGATCACCCCGGGGGCGTAGTGATGGCTGTCCACCGCCGACAGCGGCAGGATCGATACGCCCAGGCCCGAGGCAACCATGTGGCGGATGGTTTCCAGGGAGCTGGATTCCACGGTGGTGTGCTTGGCGCCGTCGTTGCCCTTGGTCAGGGTCGGGCAGGCTTCCAGCACCTGGTCGCGGAAGCAGTGGCCTTCGCCCAGCAGCAACAGGCTCTTGTCGTTGAGCAAGCTGGCGTCAATGGTCTCCTTCTTGGTCCAGGGGTGGTCGCTGGGCATCAGCACGTAGAAGGGTTCGTCGTACAGCGGCAGGGTGAGGACGTCGGCCTCGTTGAACGGCAGGGCGATGATCACCGCGTCCAGTTCACCGTTGCGCAGTTTGTCCCGCAGCACGTGGGTGAAGTTCTCTTCGATATACAGCGGCATCTGCGGGGCGACCCGGTGCAGCTGTGGAATCAGGTGGGGGAACAGGTAAGGGCCGACGGTATAGATGGCACCGACCTTGAGGGGCGCGGTCAGCTGGTTCTTGCCGGCCTGGGCCAGTTCGCGGATGCCCTGGGCCTGCTCCAGGACCTTCTGCGCCTGGGCGACAATGGTTTCGCCCACTGGCGTGAGACGCACCGCGCTTTTGCTGCGCTCGAAAATCAGTACACCGAGTTCGTCTTCAAGCTTCTTCACGCCGACCGAGAGGGTGGGCTGGCTGACGTGGCAGCGCTCGGCCGCGTGGCCGAAATGCTGCTCTTGGGCGAGGGTAACGATGTAGCGTAATTCTGTAAGGGTCATAGCGGGCGTCCATGAGGTTGCGGCCAAGCATAACGGGCGCAATCGATAGACGCACGTTATCAGACAGAGGGTGCAAGGCGACACCTGCCAATGCTTGCCACAGGTTGCCAGAAACGCGAAGGGCACCTTTGCAGGTGCCCTTCGCGTTGGCTCAGCGCCGACCTCGACTGCGGTCGATTTCGTAGTTGAAGGGCGCGGTGATCTCCACGCTGCCGTTGTGCAGCATGTCGGCAGGCGGCTTGGGCAGCGGCTGGGCGCGGCGGATCATGTCCAGGGTAGCCCGGTCCAGATCGGCGTTGCCGGAGCGTCCTACCAGTTCGTAGGACAGCACCTTGCCTTCGGCATCGACCACGAAGCGCAAGGAGTTGGTGCCTTCCTTGCCGCGTCGCTGGGCCTCGCCCGGATAGCGCTTGTACTTGGCCAGGTGGGCTTGCAGCTCACCCTGCCAGTTGGCCTTGGCGGCCGCCTGGGCCGGTGACGGGCCTGCGGTAGCGGGTGCTGGCTGAGTGGACTGCGTCGGCGTTACCGGGGCGTCGCTGGGCTTTTCCTCGGAAGGCTTTTCCTTGGGCGGCTCGGGCTTGACCACGGGCTTGGGCGGCTGCGGCTTGGGTTTTTGCTTGGCCGGCTTGGGCACCGAAATAGTGGGCTTTGGCGCTTCCGCAAGTTTCGGCAGCGGTAGTTCCTCCACCGGGGCCGGAGGCTGCGGCGGGGTGACCACTTTCGGTGGTGCCGGCGGCGGCGGTAGCGGGGCCGGTGCCAATTCAACCACCATGGCTTGTGGCGGAATGGGCATCGGCTGCGGCTTGGACCAGTTCAGCGTCAGCATGATTGCCAGCGCATGCACCGCCAGCACCACCGCCAGGCTCCCGCTGTAACGCGTCAGTCTGTGGCGCGTCGTGATCATTTCTTGGCTGCCGTCTCAAGTCCGACCAGGCCGACTTTCAGGTAGCCGGCCGCGCGCAGGGCGTCCATCACACTCATCAGGTCGCCGTAGTCCACGCCTTTGTCGGCCTGGAAGAAGATGGTGGTGTCCTTTTTACCCTGGGTCTTGGCGTCCAGCGCCGGGCCCAGGGTTTCGGTCTTGATTTCTTCTTCGCCGAGGAACAGCCGCTGATCGGCCTTGACGCTGAGGAACACCGGTTTCTCCGGCCGCGGCGCCGGCTTGGCGCTGGTGGCGGGCAGGTCGACCTTGATGTCCACGGTGGCCAGGGGGGCGGCCACCATGAAGATGATCAAGAGCACCAGCATCACGTCGATAAATGGCGTGACGTTGATTTCGTGGTTTTCGGCCAGGTCGTCGCCTGCGCCTTCCTTCAAATGCAAGCCCATGGCTGATTACCCCACTTTCACCATGTGCGGTTGTGCGGAGCGCTCGACCGGCTGGTGGTCCAGGTCGCGGCTGACCAGCAACAGGACCTCTGCCGAGGCGTCGGTAACCTGGGCCTTGTAGCCGGTGATGGAGCGGGCGAAGACGTTGTAGATCACTACCGCGGGGATTGCAGCAACCAGGCCCAGTGCGGTGGCCAGCAGGGCTTCGGCAATACCGGGAGCAACCACGGCGAGGTTGGTGGTCTGGGTTTTGGCGATGCCGATGAAGCTGTTCATGATGCCCCATACGGTGCCGAACAAGCCGACGAAGGGTGCGGTGGAGCCGATGGTGGCCAGCACCCCGGTGCCGCTGCTCATGTTACGACCACAGGCGGCTACCAGGCGCTCGAGGCGGAAGCTGACGCGCTCCTTGATGCCTTCTTTCTCGCGGCTGTTGACCGACAGGCGCATTTCTTCCAGGGCGTCGTGCACCAGCAGGTGGGCGAGGGTGCCTTCCTTGCCGGCGGTGGCGCTGGCTTCCTTGAGGGTGGTGGCCTTTTTCAGTGCGGCGATTTCGCTGCGCAGGCGGCGCTTGGCGCCGATCAGCTCAAGACCCTTGGCGATCCAGATGGTCCAGGTGATGAGCGAGGCGATGGCCAGGCCGATCATCACCAGTTTCACGATAATGTCGGCGTTCTGGTACATGCCCCAGGGCGACAGGTCGTGGGCCATGCCCAGGCTGTTGTCGGCTTCGAGCACTTCGGGAGCGTCTTCGCCCAGTACCGGCTGGCCTTCGGCCGGAGCCGGCTCGCCAGCCACAGGGGCGGCTGCCGGTGCGGCGAGTTCAGTGGCGCTGTGCTCGGTGGTCGGAGCGGTGGCTGCAGGGGCGGTTGCGCTGGCGGCGTGCTGGTCGGCGAAGGCTGCGGTCGGAGCCAGCAGCAGGCTGCACAGCAACGCTGCAACCGCGCTGATGGCGCGCAGCGGGCTTGGGCGTTTGATTGACGAGGCGGAGAGAGAATTGCTTGTCATGCTGGCCGGACCTGAGAGGAGAAAAGGGTTGAATGTCCTTCTAGGCCTCGCAGGGCCGAGAACAAAATGGGTGGGCATTATTGCAAGTAATTCTTGTTAACAGAAGTAATAGAGTATCTTTTTTTCCTCGATTGCTAGCCGTTCGTCCAGCGCCAAGGCTAGTCTTGGCCTTTCTGATAGGAGTTTTCTGATGTCTTCCCCGACTGTTCTGATTGCCGGCTGTGGTGACGTTGGTAGTCGCCTGGCAACTCAACTGCTGGCCGAGCAATGGCGGGTCTACGGCCTGCGGCGCAGCGTGTCGCGCCTGCCCCAGGGGGTGATCGGCATTGCCGGCGACCTGTTCAGCCCTCAGTGCCCGGCGGATTGGCCCGAGGCGGCGCCGGACTACCTGGTGTACTGCGCGGCCGCCACCGAGCATCACGAGGCCGGCTATCGCGCCGCCTATGTCGAGGGTTTGCAGCATGTGCTGGGCTGGCTCAAGCAGCGTGGGCAGCAGCCCAAGCGCCTGCTATTCGTCTCCAGTAGCAGTGTCTACGAGCAGCAGGATGGTGAATGGGTCGACGAAACCTCTGCAGCCCAGCCCAGCGCCTATTCCGGGCGCTTGATGCTGGAGGCGGAGCAGGTAGCCCTGGACAGCGGAATGGCTGCCAGCCGCGTTCGCCTGACCGGCATCTACGGCCCGGGGCGTGAATGGCTGCTGACTCAGGTGCGGCGGGGCTATCGCGTGGCAGTGGAACCGCCGCTGTATGGCAATCGCATTCATGCGGATGATGCCGCGGGGCTGCTGGCCTTCCTGCTCAAGGCGGACCTTGGCGGCGCCATGCTCGACGATTGCTACATAGGGGTGGATGACGCACCGGCGCCGCTGGCGGAGGTGGTGGGTTGGCTGCGTGATTACCTGGGGGTGACCGAGTGGGCGGAGGATGCCAGCGTTCGCCGTACCGGCAGCAAGCGTTGCAGTAATGGGCGGGCCAAGGCATTGGGCTGGGAGCCGCGCTACCCGAGTTATCGCGAGGGCTACGCGGCAATCCTTCAAGGGCAGGGCTGAAGGAGCCGGCGCGGTAGCCGCTACCGAACGTAGCGGCTACCGCAGGCTTACTGCTTTTGCAGCAACCACTGCTGGTTGCCCGGAGCCAGTGAGGGCACTTCGTCGGACTGTGCGGTGTTCAGCGCCTGGAAGATCTCCAGTTGCTGGTCCTTGCGCACGAAGATCCAGGAGTTGCCCTGGCCATTGAGTTGCAGCCAGATGCTGTCGTTGCCGCCACTCATGGAGGCGCAATCGCCCGCCAAGCACAGAGCGTAGCGATCGGCTCCGGGCAGGCCCTGGACCGCGCCGTCGGCCTGGAATTCCACGTCGTTGCCCAGGCCTGGGCCGTTGACGATCTTCCATTTGCCGCCCAGGTAAGCCGAGTACAGTGCCCGTTCGAAGTTGGCGCCCAGCGGCGCACCTTCCGGGGCCGGGTCCTTGGGACGGTCGAATACTTGTTCGGGTTCGTTGTCGTTGGCCACTTGCAGCAATTGTTTGCCATTACGCTTGAGGTCGGTGGCGGCACTGCCATAGAACTCGACCTTGGTGGTGCCGGAGCCATCGCCCAGCAGCTTGCCTTCGACGGTTTCGAAACCATTGGTGTAGCGGGCCTGGCCGGCCTTGGTATTGAGTTCCCATTCCAGGTTCGGACCATAGGCCTGGAGGGCTTCACGCAAGGGGCCGCCCTTGGAGGCTGCGTCGATCGCTACCTGATTGATCCAGATGCCGCCGACATCATGTTTGGCGGGGTCGCTGGCACAACCGCCGAGCAATACGGCGAGCAGCGAAACAGCTAGCGCTTTGCGCATGACGAAATCCTTTCAGAACAAAAACGGCGCAACCCTGAGGCTGCGCCGTGGGTGTCACTCGATGACCAGGATGGCATCCATTTCAACCTGTGCGCCCTTGGGCAGGGCGGCCACGCCGATGGCGGCGCGGGCTGGGTAAGGCTGCTGGAAGTACTTGCCCATGATCTCGTTGACCTTGGCGAAGTGGCTCAGGTCGGTGAGGAAGATGTTCAGCTTGACGATGTCCTTGAACGAACCGCCTGCGGCTTCGGCAACCGACTTGAGGTTTTCGAACACCTGTACGGTCTGGGCTTCGAAGCCTTCCACCAGCTCCATGGTCTTGGGGTCGAGGGGGATCTGGCCCGACATGTAGACGGTGTTGCCGGCCTTGATCGCCTGGGAGTAGGTGCCGATGGCGGCGGGGGCCTTGTCGCTGGTGATAACGGTCTTGGTCATGAATGACTCCTTGTAATGGACGGGCTACGCACGCATGCGGGTGATGCGGATGACCCCGGTCAGGGCGCGCAGTTTCTTGATCACGCGGGCCAGGTGCACGCGGTCGTGCACGCTGACCACCAGTTGGACCACGCTGATGCGACCATCGCGTTCATCCATGCTGATTTTCTCGATGTTGCCGTCGGCGGCGTTGACGCTGCTGGCCAGCAGCGCGATCAGGCCGCGTTGGTGTTCCAGCTCGACCCGCAGCTCGACGTTGAATTCGCCGGTGACATCCTTGGCCCAGGACAGCTGGATGCATTTTTCCGGGTTGTGGCGGATTTCGCTGATATTGCGGCAGTTTTCCAGGTGCACCACCATCCCCTTGCCGGCGGACAGGTGGCCGACGATCGGGTCGCCGGGGATCGGTGTGCAGCATTTGGCGTAGCTCAGTACCAGGCCTTCGGTGCCGCGTATCGCCAGCGGGCCTTCCGGGCTTGGCAGCTGTTCGCCCTCGCCCAGCAGGCGCCGGGCCACGACGTAGGCCATGCGGTTGCCCAGGCCGATGTCTTCCAGCAGGTCTTCGATCAGTTCCAGGCGATATTCCTGGAGGATCGCCTGAATGCGCTCGGCCGGGATCTTCTCCAGGGCGCTGTCGAAACCATTGAGCACCTTGTTCAGCAGGCGTTCGCCGAGGCTGATGGATTCGGAGCGGCGTTGCAGCTTGAGGGCGTGGCGGATATGGGTGCGGGCCTTGCCGGTTACCACGAAATTGAGCCAGGCCGGGTTCGGTCGTGCCCCCGGGGCGCTGACGATTTCCACCGTGGAGCCGCTTTGCAGGGGTTCGGAGAGTGGTGCCAGGCGGCGGTTGATGCGGCAGGCGATGCAGCTGTTGCCCACATCGGTGTGCACCGCGTAGGCGAAATCCACGGCGGTGGAGCCTTTGGGCAGCTCCATGATCCGGCCTTTCGGGGTGAAGACGTAGACCTCGTCCGGGAATAGGTCGATCTTCACGCTCTCGATGAATTCCAGGGAGTTGCCGGCCCGTTGCTGCATTTCCAGCACGCCCTTGACCCACTGGCGGGCGCGGGCGTGGGTGCCCTTGGGCTGCTCGTCGCCACTGGATTTGTACAGCCAGTGGGCGGCGATGCCGTTGTTGGCCATCTCTTCCATTTCCCGGGTGCGGATCTGGATCTCGATCGGAACCCCGTGCATGCCGAACAGCGTGGTATGCAGCGACTGGTAGCCGTTGGCCTTGGGAATGGCGATGTAGTCTTTGAAGCGCCCTGGCAGTGGCTTGTACAGATTGTGTACAGCGCCGAGCACGCGGTAGCAGGTGTCTACCTTGTCGACGACGATGCGGAAGGCATAGACGTCCATGATTTCGTTGAAGGCCCGGCGCTTGCCGCGCATCTTCTTGTAGATGCCGTAGAGGTGCTTCTGGCGACCGCTGACCTCGCCCTGGATGCCGTCGATGGCCAGGCAGTGGCTGAGGGATTCCTCGATCTTGTTGACGATTTCCTTGCGGTTGCCCCGGGCGCGCTTGACCGCCTGGTAGATCCGCGCGGAACGCATCGGGTGCATTGCCTTGAAGCCCAGGTCTTCGAACTCGATGCGTACCGTGTGCATGCCCAGGCGGTTGGCGATGGGGGCATAGATTTCCAGGGTTTCCTTGGCGATGCGCCGGCGTTTCTCGCCGGACAGCACTTCCAGGGTGCGCATGTTGTGCAGGCGGTCGGCCAGCTTGACCAGGATCACGCGGATGTCGCGTGCCATGGCCATGGCCATTTTCTGGAAGTTTTCCGCTTGGGCTTCGGCCTTGGTCTCGAAGTTCATCTGGGTCAGTTTGCTGACCCCGTCCACCAGTTCGGCCACGGTTTCGCCGAATTGCGCGCTGAGCGCTTCCTTGGCGATGCCGGTGTCTTCGATCACGTCATGCAGCATCGCGGCCATCAGGCTCTGATGGTCCATGTGCATGTCGGCAAGAATGTTCGCTACCGCGAGTGGGTGCGTGACGTACGCCTCGCCGCTGCGACGGCGCTGACCGTCATGGGCTTGTTCGGCGTAGAAATACGCTCGGCGGACCAGATTGACCTGGTCCGTGCCGAGATAGGTCGATAAGCGATCGGCGAGGGCGTCTATGCTCGGCATGATGTCTCCTGCCGTAGGCTGTGATCCCGCGCCGTGCTACGTCGACCAGGCATAGGCTCAGACAGCCTCGTTGGACTCGTCCTCGAAAGCAGCGAACAGCGGTTCGTCTTCAACGATTTCGGCTTCGGCGATGGCTGCGTAGTCGATCAGGCCTTCAGCGATTTCGCGCAGGGCGACAACGGTAGGCTTGTCGTTTTCCCACGCCACTTTCGGCTCTTTGCCGCCGGTTGCCAGTTGACGGGCACGCTTGGTAGAGAGCATGACCAGCTCAAAGCGGTTATCCACGTGTTCTAGACAGTCTTCAACGGTTACGCGGGCCATGGTCTTCCTCGTAGCAAATGCAGTATGCGCGGTGCCCGGATGGGCGAGCGGACTCAACAGTTTAAAAAATCACCAGCGTTTAGGGAAGCGCTGATTTTTTGACCAAGCTCTTCAACGCGCTGCAAGTGCCAATGTAAAGCGCTTGCAGCGGTTTTGGGAAGTGCTGTTTTTCAGCCCAGCAGTTCGGCCAGCAATTTGCCGAAGCGCTGCTGCTGGCGTTTCTGCTGCAGCTGGCTGGAGCGGAAAATCGCCTTCAGGTCTTCCAGGGCGTGGGCGAAGTCGTCGTTGATGATCAGGTAGTCGTAGTCGACGTAGTGGCTCATTTCGCTGACGGCTTCACGCATGCGGCCGGCGATGATCTCGTCGCTGTCCTGGCCGCGGTTGGTCAGGCGCTGGTGCAGGGCCTGGGTGGACGGCGGCAGGATGAAGATCGAGCGAGCCTGGGGCATCAGCTTGCGCACCTGCTCGGCGCCTTGCCAGTCGATTTCCAGGATCAGGTCATGGCCTTCGTCCAGGGTTTGCTGCAGGTGGCTTTGCGAGGTGCCGTAGAGGTTGCCGAAGACTTCGGCGCGCTCGAGGAAATCGCCGTGCTCGATCATCTTCACGAACTCGCTGCGTTCGACGAAGTGATAGTTCACGCCATCGACTTCCCCCGGGCGCATGGCGCGGGTGGTGTGGGAGATCGATACGCGGATTTCCGGGTTGGCGTCGGTCAGGGCCTTGACCAGGCTGCTCTTGCCCGCGCCCGACGGGGCGGAAATGATGTACAGGGTGCCGGTGCTGTGGTTCATGTCTGTTGCCTTACTCAATGTTCTGCACTTGTTCGCGCATCTGCTCGATCAACACCTTGAGGTTGACCGCAGCCTGGGTGCTGCGTGGGTCGAAGGCCTTGGAGCCCAGTGTATTGGCTTCGCGATTGAGCTCCTGCATCAGGAAGTCCAGGCGCCGGCCGGCAGCGCCGCCGGACTTGAGCACGCGGCGAACTTCGATGATGTGGGTGCTCAGGCGGTCGAGCTCTTCGGCGACGTCGCTCTTCTGCGCCAGCAGGAGCATTTCCTGCTCGAGGCGGGTCGGGTCCAGCTCGGCCTGCATGTCGGCGAAGCGGTCGAGGATCTTCTGGCGCTGGGTCGCCAGCATCTGTGGCACCAGCTCGCGCAGGGTCGCTACGTCTTCCTCTATGGAGGACAGGCGTTCGTTGATCAGGCGCGCCAGCTCGGCGCCTTCACGTTCGCGACCATTCTTCAGCTCCTTCAGCCCCTGGTTGAACAGGGTCAGAGCGTCGCTGTTCAAGGCTTGCGGGTCGCTGGCGTCGGCCACCAGTACGCCAGGCCAGGCCAGGACTTCCAGGGGGTTGAGCGCCGCCGGCTGCTTGATCAGGCTGGCGACCGATTCTGCGGCGGCTACCAGTTGCGCCGCGCGCTCGCGGTCGACCTGCAGCGGCTTGCCGGCGGTTTCTTCGGTGAAGCGCAGGGTGCATTCGACCTTGCCCCGCGACAGGCCCTGGCGCAAGGCTTCGCGCACGGCGCCTTCGAGGTCGCGGAAAGCCTCCGGCAGGCGCAGGTGCGGCTCCAGGTAGCGGCTGTTGACCGAGCGTAACTCCCAGCTCAGGGTGCCCTGAGTGCCGGCCCGTTCGACCCGGGCGAAGGCGGTCATGCTGTGCACCATGGAGGTCCTCCGATTCTGCCGGCGCCTACCCGGTTTGGGGCGAGCGGGGCTGATAGTGATGAATTGAAGCCGACAGGCGGCGAAGGCGCAGGATTGTAGCGCAGTGCGGCAGGCGCCCCCAAACCCTGGCGGTGACATTGTCCTGCAGGTCGTCGCAACGAGAGCGTTCTTGGTGGTAAATGCGCCTTTGGCCTTTTTTGGCGTGCCCTGGCGCGATTGCGGGCTCTATAATGCTCCGCAGTTTTCCGTCCAAGTACAGGTGTTCCCCTATGAAACGTCCAAGTGGTCGCGCTGCCGATCAGCTCCGCTCGATCCGCATCACCCGCAACTACACCAAACACGCCGAGGGATCTGTACTGGTCGAGTTCGGTGATACCAAGGTGATCTGCACCGTCAGCGTCGAGAACGGCGTGCCGCGTTTCCTCAAGGGCCAGGGCCAGGGTTGGTTGACCGCCGAATACGGCATGCTGCCGCGCTCCACCGGAGAGCGTAACCAGCGTGAGGCCAGCCGTGGCAAGCAAGGCGGCCGTACCCTGGAAATCCAGCGCCTGATTGGCCGCTCCCTGCGTGCTGCGCTGGACATGTCCAAGCTGGGCGATATCACCCTGTATGTCGATTGCGACGTGATCCAGGCCGATGGTGGCACTCGCACCGCTTCCATCACCGGTGCCATGGTGGCCCTGGTCGACGCCTTGAAAGTGATCAAGAAGCGTGGTGGCCTGAAGGGCGGCGATCCGCTCAAGCAGATGATTGCCGCGGTTTCCGTGGGCATGTATCAGGGCGAGCCGGTGCTGGACCTGGACTACCCGGAAGACTCGGCGGCCGAAACCGACCTCAACGTGGTGATGACCAGTACTGGCGGTTTCATCGAAGTGCAGGGCACCGCCGAAGGCGCACCATTCCAGCCGGCCGAGCTGAATGCCATGCTGGCCTTGGCCCAGCAGGGCATGAATGAAATCTTCCAACTGCAGCAGGCGGCACTCGCCGACTGATAGGTACTGGTCTTCAGCAAGGAGAGCAGCATGAGTGATGAGCAACTGCCACTGCCTACGCCGAGCCATGAGATTCGGCAATGGGCGATGTTCTGTCACCTGTCTGCCCTGCTGGGGATCTGGGTGCCTTTCGGCACGCTGATCGGGCCGCTGATCCTCTGGCAGATGAAGCGCGATAGCGACCCCTTTATCGACGCCCAGGGCAAGGAAGCCTTGAACTTCCAACTGACGGTCGCCATCGCTTCGGCGGTGTGCTTCCTGTTGATGCTGGTGCTGATCGGCTTTGTCCTGATCGGCCCACTGGTGATCGGCGCCCTGGTGCTGACCATCATTGGCGGGGTCAAGGCCGGGGAAGGAGTCGCTTATCGCTACCCCTTCACCTGGCGCCTGATCAAGTAGGCGAGCGAGCACAAAAAAACCGACAGCGCTGTCGGTTTTTTTGTGCCTGTGAAAGGACCCTTAGATGGTCAGCGTCCAGTCATAGTCGACGATCAGCGGCGCGTGCTGCGAGAAGCGCGGCTGCCGTGGCAGGCGCGCACTGCGGACAAAACGGCGCAGGCCGGGGGTCAGCAGCTGGTAGTCGAAACGCCAGCCCAGATTGAGCATCTCCGCCTGTTCGTTGTCCGGCCACCAGCTGTACTGGTCGCCTTCGCGGCTGACTTCGCGCAGGGCATCGACATAACCCATATTGCCGATGATCTCGTCCATCCAGGCGCGTTCAGGCGCCAGGAAGCCCGGAGATTGCTGGCTGTCGCGCCAGTTCTTGATATCCAGCTTCTGCTGCGCCACATACAACGAGCCACAATAAATGTACTCGCGACGTTTGCGCCGCTGCTTGTCCAGATAACGGGCGAAGTCGTCCATTAGCTTGAACTTCTGGTTCAAGTCTTCATCGCCATTCTGCCCTGATGGAAGCAGCAAGGTCGCGATGCTGACCTTGTCGAAATCGGCTTGCAGGTAGCGCCCGTAACGATCGGCTGTCTCGAAGCCGAGGCCGCTGATGACCGCCTTCGGCTGCAACCGCGAATACAAAGCCACACCGCCTTGGGCAGGGACTTCGGCATCGCAGGCATAAAGGAAGTAGCCGTCCAGTTGGAAGGCTGGGTCGTCCAGTTCAAAGGCAGAGGCGCGGGTGTCCTGCAGGCAGATGACGTCGGCATTCTGTGCCTGCAGCCAACTGAGCAAACCACGCTCCACTGCAGCCTGAATACCATTGACGTTCACACTGATGATCCGCATAAATGGCCCCAAAAATCACGTGCGTGTATGATACCCGAGCTCTACTTAATTAGCTAAATCCGTGGTATCTGGGGTTTTTTCATGCAGGCGTATCAGCGCGATTTCATTCGTTTTGCCATCGATCGCGGGGTTTTGCGCTTCGGTGAGTTCACCCTGAAGTCCGGGCGCACCAGTCCTTACTTCTTCAATGCCGGCCTTTTTAACTCGGGTTCCGCGCTGGCGCAGCTGGGGCGTTTCTACGCCGCAGCCATCGCTGAAAGCGGTATTGCGTTCGATGTGCTGTTCGGCCCGGCCTACAAAGGCATCCCGCTGGCGGCAACCACTGCCGTGGCGCTGGCCGAGCACCATGACCGTGATTTGCCATGGTGCTTCAACCGCAAGGAAGCCAAGGCCCACGGCGAAGGCGGCAGTCTGGTCGGCGCGCCGCTGACCGGTGAAGTGCTGATCATCGACGACGTGATCACCGCTGGCACCGCGATCCGTGAAGTGATGCAGATCATCGCTTCCCAGGACGGCGCCAAGGCCGCCGGTGTGCTGATCGCCCTGAACCGTCAGGAGCGTGGCAACGGCGAGCTGTCGGCCATTCAGGAAGTCGAGCGTGATTTCGGCATCCCGGTCATCAGCATCGTGTCGCTGAACCAGGTACTGGAGTTCCTGGCTGACGATCCGCAGCTCAAGCAGCACCTGCCAGCCGTGGAAGCCTATCGCGCCCAGTTCGGCGTCTGATCGCTTCTTCATGGCCAAAAAAGACCCCGCTCAGTCAGGCTGAGCGGGGTCTTTTTGTTTGCGCTTCGGCTTACGGACGCTTGCGATTGCTGATCAGCGTACCCACACCGGTGTCGGTGAAGATTTCCAGCAGGATCGCGTTCGGCACGCGACCGTCGATGATCAGCGAACTGCCGACCCCGCCCTGTACCGCTTCCAGGGCGCAGCGGATCTTCGGCAGCATGCCGCCATAGATAGTGCCGTCGGCGATCAGCTCATCCACCTGCTGGGTGCTCAGGCCGGTCAGCACCTTGCCCGACTTGTCCATCAGGCCGGCGATATTGGTCAGCAGCATCAGTTTCTCGGCCTTCAGTGCTTCGGCCACCTTGCCCGCCACCAGATCGGCGTTGATGTTGTACGACTCACCGTTCTCACCCACGCCAATCGGCGCGATCACCGGGATGAAGTCACCCTTGACCAGCAGGTTGAGCAGGTCGGTATTGATCCCGACCACTTCGCCCACATGGCCGATATCGATGATTTCCGGGGTGGTCATTTCCGGTGTCTGTCGAGTCACGGTGAGCTTCTTCGCACGGATCAGCTCGGCGTCCTTACCGGTCAGGCCGATGGCGCTGCCGCCGTGACGGTTGATCAGGTTGACGATGTCCTTGTTCACCTGGCCACCGAGCACCATCTCCACCACGTCCATGGTCTGTGCGTCGGTAACGCGCATGCCATCGACGAAGTGGCTTTCGATCGACAGGCGCTTGAGCAAGTCACCGATCTGCGGGCCGCCGCCGTGCACCACCACCGGGTTGATCCCGACAGCCTTCATCAACACGATGTCGCGGGCGAAGCCGGTCTTCAGCTCTTCGCTCTCCATAGCGTTGCCGCCGTACTTGATCACCAGGGTCTTGCCGACATAGCGGCGAATGTAAGGCAGCGCTTCGGATAGGACCTTGGCGGTATTGGCGGCGGCATCGCGTTCGATGGTCATTCAGGGCTCCGGTGTTTCAAGCGTTCAAAACGGTAGTTGGAGATCAGGTGCAACACGTTTCAGCTGGACGTGGAATACGTCCTTGATTCGCTGCAGTTCGGCTTGGTCATCGGCCTCGAAGCGCAGCACCAGCACAGGGGTGGTGTTGGAGGCGCGAACCAGGCCCCAGCCCTTGGCATAGTCGACTCGCACGCCGTCAATGGTGGTCAGTTCGGCGCCTGCGCCCCACTGTGCGTCGTGCAAGGCATCAATGATGCTGAATTTGCTCTCTTCGGTCACATGGATATTGATTTCCGGCGTGGAAATATCGTCCGGGAAGGTGGCGAACAGCTCTTGCGCGGTGGATTTTTCCTTGCTGAGAATCTCCAGCAGCCGTGCGGCGCTGTAGATGCCGTCGTCGAAACCGAACCAGCGTTCCTTGAAGAACACGTGGCCACTCATTTCGCCGGCCAACAGGGAGCCGGTCTGTTTCATTTTCTTTTTGATCAACGAGTGACCGGTCTTCCACATTAGCGGGCGACCACCATATTCCTTGATCAGCGGTATCAGGCGGCGGGTGCATTTGACGTCGAAGATGATCTCCGCGCCAGGGTTGCGCGCCACCACATCCTTGGCGAACAGCATCAGCAGACGGTCGGGGAAGACAATACTGCCAGTGTTGGTCACCACGCCGACGCGGTCGCCGTCACCGTCGAAGGCCAGCCCCAGGTCGGCCCCGGTTTCCTTTACCTTGGCGATCAAGTCCTCGAGGTTCTCGGGTTTGCCCGGGTCCGGGTGGTGGTTGGGGAAGTTGCCATCCACTTCGCAGAACAGCGGGATCACTTCACAGTTCAAGGCTTCCAGCAGTTGTGGCGCGATAACCCCGGCGGCGCCGTTGCCGCAGTCCACCACGACTTTCAGGCGTCGGGCCAGTTTTACGTCCCGGGTGATTTCATCGGCATAGCGCGGCAGGATATCGACCTGGGTGATGCTGCCCTTGGCGCTGCTCAGGTTGTTGTCTTTGAGGCGCTGGTGCAGGGCCTGGATCTGTTCGTTGGCCAGGGTATCGCCGGCGATGACGATCTTGAAACCGTTGTAATTCGACGGGTTGTGGCTGCCGGTGAGCATCACCCCGGACTTGCCCGCCAGCACGTTGGCGGCGTAGTACAGGGCCGGAGTCGGCACCAGGCCGACATCGCTGACATGGCAACCGCTGTCGTACAGGCCCTGGATCAGTTGTTCCACCAGCTCCGGCCCGGACAAGCGGCCGTCGCGACCCACGGATACATTGGGTTCGTCCTGGGCCAGGCTCTGGGCGCCGATGGCGCGGCCGATCCAGTAGGCGGTTTCGGCGGTCAGGGTTTCCGGCACCACGCCGCGAATGTCGTAGGCGCGGAAGATGCTGTCGGGAAATTTCGGGGCGACTTTAGCTGCATTGCTCATCACTGAGGGTGCTCCATCTGAAAGGGGGCAGTACGGCCGAGAGTTGACAGGTCGGCAGGCTCAAACTGAAGGGTATGACGGCGTTTTCAGCATAGAGTTCGTACTGTGAAAGTGCCATCCGGCGGGCTTTTGCCGGCCTTTCGGCAGCCAAGTGCCCGGTTTCCGGCTTCGAAGCGAGATACAACTGCGGGCGCCTTTTTGTCCCTCGTTGCCCTGTTGCAACGCTTGAGCCGGGCAAGGTGCCCGGCTCGAAGAAGTGCCATCAGTGGCTGCCGGAGTGACCGAAACCGCCTGCGCCGCGCTGGCTTTCGTCAAAGGCCTCGACCACCTCGAAGTGCGCCTGGACCACGGGCACCAGCACCAGTTGGGCGATGCGCTCGCCAACGGCGATATTGAAAGCGGTCTGGCCGCGGTTCCAGCAGGACACCATCAGTTCGCCCTGGTAGTCCGAATCGATCAGCCCCACCAGGTTGCCCAGTACGATGCCGTGCTTATGCCCCAGGCCGGAGCGCGGCAGGATCAGCGCTGCCAGGCCCGGATCGCCGATATAGACCGACAAGCCGGTAGGGATCAGCAAGGTCTGGCCCGGCTCCAGTACGGTGTCTTCCTTGAGCATGGCGCGCAGGTCGAGGCCGGCAGAGCCTGGCGTGGCGTACTGCGGCAGAGGGAATTCATTGCCGATGCGTGGGTCGAGGATCTTGGCTTGTAGAGCGTGCATGAAAGTTAAACCTGGTTCAGCCGTTCGGCGATAAAAGAGATCAGTTGGCGGGCAATCTTGCCCTTGCTGGTCTGGGCGAAGAGAGTTGCGTGCAACTCCCGGTCAATCACGCTGCAGGCGTTTTCCTCGCTGTTGAAGCCAATGCTCGGGTTGGCCACGTCGTTGGCGACGATCAGGTCGAGGTTCTTGTCCTTCAATTTGCGTGCAGCGTAGTCGAGCAAGTTTTCGGTTTCTGCGGCGAAACCGACACTGAAAGGACGATCCGGACGGCTGGCGATGGTGGCCAGGATGTCTGGGTTGCGCACCATCTGTAGTAGCAGGCCGTCACCTTTCGTAGGGTCTTTCTTTAATTTCTGTGGGGCGACTACTTCAGGGCGGTAGTCCGCGACCGCCGCAGAGGCGATGAAAACGTCACAGGGCATCGCGGATTCACAGGCCGCGAGCATGTCGCGAGCGCTGACCACGTCGATCCGCGTGACTCTGTCGGGGGTTGGCAGGTGTACGGGGCCGGTGATCAGGGTCACCCGGGCACCGGCCTCCACGGCAGCCTCGGCCAGGGCGAAGCCCATTTTTCCTGAGCTATGGTTGGTGATGTAGCGCACCGGATCGATGTTTTCCTGGGTCGGCCCCGCGGTAATCAGCAAGTGCTTGCCGGTCAGTGCCAGGTGCTGGAAACACTCGGCAGCGCAGTGCGCCAGGTCGTTGGCTTCCAGCATCCGGCCCAGGCCGACGTCGCCACAGGCCTGGCTCCCGGAGGCAGGGCCGAAGACCTTCAGGCCGCGGCTTTGCAGCAGTTGGGTATTGGCTTGGGTGGCCGGGTCGCGCCACATGGCCTGGTTCATGGCCGGGGCGATGGCGACAGTGGCGTCGGTGGCCAGCACCAGGGTGGTCAGCAGGTCATCGGCAATGCCCTGGGCCAGGCGCGCGATCAGGTCGGCGGTGGCCGGGGCGATCAGCACCAGGTCGGCCCATTTGGCCAGCTCGATGTGGCCCATGGCGGCTTCGGCCGCCGGGTCCAGCAGGTCGAGATGGACCGGGTGCCCGGAGAGAGCCTGCATGGTCAGCGGGGTGATGAACTCGCTGCCACCCCGAGTCATGACCACGCGAACTTCCGCGCCCTGGTCGAGGAGTCGGCGAACCAGCTCCGCGCTCTTGTAGGCAGCAATGCCGCCGCCGACGCCGAGCACGATGCGTTTCCGATACAGCCGCTGCATAGGCCTGTCTTTCCGTTCAGTGAGTGCTGCGTGGCATGCCCCCTCCCCAGGAGAAATACCACGCAAAAAAGAGGGGCCTAAAGATAGCACAGCGCCCGCTGTGGAACAGCGGCGCCATGCACAGGGAGGAGTGATGAGCATTCGTGACTGGCCCGCGGCGGAGCGCCCGCGGGAACGGCTTCTGGAGCAGGGCGCGGTCAGCCTTTCCGATGCCGAACTGCTGGCGATCTTCCTGCGCACCGGGGTGGCCGGCAAGAGCGCGGTGGATCTGGCGCGGCACCTGTTGCAGTGTTTTGGCAGCCTGCGCGGGCTGCTGGAGGCCGACCAGGCGACCTTCACCCGGCAACTGGGGCTGGGGCCGGCCAAGTACGCCCTGCTGCAGGCGGTGCTGGAAATGGCCCGCCGCCACCTGGCACAGAAACTCCACCGGCAGTCGGCGCTGGAGAGCCCGCTGGTGGTGCGTGATTACCTGAAGTCGATGTTGCGCCATGAGCCCCATGAGGTGTTCGGCTGCCTGTTTCTCGACACCCGGCATCGGGTACTGGCCTTTGAGGTGCTGTTTCACGGTTCGATCGACAGCACCATGGTCTACCCGCGGCAGGTGCTCAAGCGGGTGCTGGCCCATAACGCGGCGGCGGTGATTCTCTGCCACAACCATCCATCGGGCATCTGCGAGCCGAGCCCTGCCGATCGGGTGCTGACCCGGCGCCTGCAGGAGGCGCTGGACCTGATCGATGTGCGGGTGCTGGATCACTTCATCGTCGGCGAGGGCGATCCGCTGTCGATGGCCGAGTTCGGCTGGATCTGAGCCCCCGGCAAGCCTGGTGCTCGCTACCGCCCTATTTCAGGCTGACCTTGGAATAGTCCTGGCGACCGAAGGGGCTCACCTGATAACCCTCGACTTGCTTGCGGGTCAGGGCGAAGGCGGTTGGGTGGGCCAGGGGCAGCCACAGCGCCTGCTGCTGGATCTGGGTCTGGGCCTGTTGATACAGCTTGCTGCGCACCCCTTGCTCGCTGGTGGTCTTGCCGGCGGTGATCAGCTTGTCCAGGTTTTGCTCGCAGTAACGGGCGAAGTTGGTCCCGGACTTGACCGCGGCGCAGGTGAACTGTGGCGAGAGGAAGTTATCCGGGTCGCCGTTGTCGCCGGCCCAGCCCATGAACAGCAGGTCGTGCTCGCCGGCCTTGGCCCGGCGAATCAGCTCGCCCCATTCGATCACGCGGATTTCCGCCTGGATGCCCACCTGGGCCAGGTCTGCCTGCAGCAGTTGCGCGCCCAGGCTTGGGTTGGGGTTGAGCAGGCTGCCGGAAGGGCGGGTCCAGATGGTGGTTTCGAAACCCTTCTTCAGCCCGACCTTGGCCAGCAACTGGCGCGCCTTTTCCGGGTCGTGGGCATAGCCGGGCAGGTCCTTGGCGTAGCTCCAGGTATTGGGCGGGTAAGGGCCGTTGGCGGCCTCGGCGGTGCCTTCGAACACGGCCTTGAGGTAGTTCGACTTGTCGAACGCCAGGTTGATCGCCTGGCGTACTTCCGGCTTGTCCAGGGGGGGGTGCTGGCTGTTGATGGCGACGAAAGCGGTCATAAAGGCCGCAGTCTGCTCGATCTTCAGGTTCGGGTCTTCACTGGCGGCCTGGACGTCCAGGGGCTTGGGCGACAAGGCGATCTGGCACTCGTTGCGCCGCAGTTTCTGCAGGCGCACGTTGGCGTCCGGGGTGATGGCGAAGATCAGCGAGTCCACTGCCGGCTTGCCGGCAAAGTAGTCGCGGTTGGCCTTGTAGCGGATCGCCGCGTCCTTCTGGAAGCGGCCGAAGATGAACGGGCCGCTGCCGATCGGCTGGCTGTTGAGCTTCTCCGGAGTGCCGGCCTTGAGCAACTGGTCGGCGTACTCGGCGGAATAGATCGAGGCGAAGCCCATGCTCAGGGTGGCGAGGAAGGTCGAGTCGGCATGATCCAGGGTGAAGCGCACGGTCAGTGGGTCGAGGGCATCGATCTTCTTGATCAGGCTGGGCAGTTGCAGGGACTGGGCATGGGGAAAGCCGCTCTGGGCGATCTTGTGCCACGGCTGGGCCGGATCGAGCATGCGCTCGAAGCTGAACTTGACGTCCTCGGCGCTCAACTCGCGGCTGGGGGAGAAATAGTCGGTGCGATGGAACTTGACCTTCGGGTGCAGCTTGAACACATAGGTCAAGCCATCGGCGGAGACTTCCCAACTGTCGGCCAGGCTGGGCACCACCTTGCCGCTGCTGGCGTCGAAGTCCATCAGGCGGTTCATCAGCACGTCCGCCGAGGCGTTGGTGGTGGTCAGCGAGTTGTACTGCACCACATCGAAGCCTTCTGGGCTGGCTTCGGTGCAGACGCTCAGGGCGGCGGCCTGGGCCAGCGGGCTCAGAAGAACAGGGGCGAGCAGGAGCGGGAGGGCGGCGAGGCGCATGGTCGGGTTCCTTGTGCAGATCCAAAGCCCATCTGCAGGTGCAGTCTGGAAAGGCCTTACCCTAGTGATCTCTTTGGAAAATGACTATCCCTTTTGCATCCGGCTGTAAAACTCGGGTTGCGAGAGCGATTCACTGCCGATTGCTCGGCTGTTGGCGGCAGCTTTGTTCCTGCGGTGGCGGGGCAAATATATCCTGCGACGAGCGGTAGAATTCTGCGATAGCCTTTGCCGCAGGCGTTCGGCGCAAGAAAATCACGACTTTTCGTCATCCATGGCACAGCGGTTGTTGTTGCTATGGGGTCTTTCTGGTATAAAGCAGCGCTCTTTTCTAGGGGCCCGGTTCCTTCGCTTGTAGGTGTAGCCGGTAAGACCCTGAAGAAACGCGGCGCCTGGCGCCAACGACTGAGAGATTAAGCGGCCAACCCATGCCGGGTTGGGCATGTGGTTTTAGAGGGCTGAGGCATGTCTAGAGTCTGTCAAGTTACCGGTAAGGGTCCGGTGACTGGGAATAACATTTCCCACGCAAACAACAAAACCCGTCGTCGTTTCCTGCCGAACCTGCAGCATCACCGCTTCTGGGTTGAGTCCGAGAAACGTTTCGTGCGTCTGCGCGTATCTGCCAAAGGCATGCGTATCATCGACAAGCGCGGCATCGATGCCGTTCTGGCCGAAATTCGTCGCGATGGCGGCAAGGTTTAAGGGAGCTAATCATGCGTGAATTGATTCGTTTGATCTCGAGCGCCGGTACTGGTCACTTCTACACTACCGACAAGAACAAGCGCACTACTCCGGACAAAATCGAGATCAAGAAATATGATCCGGTTGTTCGCAAGCACGTGATCTACAAGGAAGGCAAAATCAAGTAATTGATTTTTCTTCTGACAAAAAAACCCGCCTTCAAGCGGGTTTTTTTGTGCCTGGAATTCAGGCTTTCTGTTCGAAGGCCACATAGACCTTGCGGCAGGGCTCCAGCACTTCCCAGGTGCCCTTGAAGCCGGCGGGGATGACGAAACGGTCGCCGGCCCGCAGGGTCTTGGCATTGCCTTCATGGTCGCGCAGCACCGACACGCCCTGAAGGATCTCGCAGTATTCATGCTCGGTGAAGTTCACCGTCCACTGGCCCACGGCGCCTTCCCAGATCCCGGCATTGAGCTGGCCGCAGGGGCTGCCGTAGTGATTGAACACCGCCTGTTCAGGATCGCCCTTGAGGATTTTCTCCGGGGCGGGGCGGTAGCGTTCGCCCTCGGTGTTGGCCTGGCTGAAGTCGACGACGTTGTGGATGCTCATTCTTGTATTCCCCCGTGATTGCGGCGCGAGCGGCTATGAAGGCCAAAGTCTATGTTTATTAAAATGCACATAGCAATGGCGTTAGCTGGTGCTTTGTCAAATATATTGAAAGTACAGGTGTCGCTGGTTTAGGGTGGCGGGTGCCTTTGGCCGAAAGCAGGATGGCCGGGCAGAATTCTTCGAGGGTGCCGGCGTTGTTCGCAGGCGCTCGTATGCCAATAAGAGGAGGACACTCGTATGACCACCCTGACTCGTGCCGATTGGGAACAACGTGCCCGCGACCTGAAAATCGAAGGTCGCGCCTATATCAACGGTGAGTACACCGCCGCTGTTTCCAATGACACCTTCGAGTGCATCAGCCCGGTAGACGGCCGCTTCCTGGCCAAGGTTGCCAGCTGTGATGCCGCCGACGCCCAGCGCGCCGTGGAAAATGCCCGCGCCACCTTCAATTCCGGTGCCTGGTCGCGCCTGGCACCGGCCAAGCGCAAGTCGGTGATGATCCGTTTTGCCGGCCTGCTCAAGCAGCACGCCGAGGAACTGGCGCTGCTGGAAACCCTGGACATGGGCAAGCCCATCAGCGACTCCCTGGACATCGACGTTCCCGGCGCGGCCCAGGCCCTGAGCTGGAGCGGCGAGGCCATCGACAAGATCTACGACGAAGTCGCCGCCACTCCCCACGACCAGCTGGGCCTGGTCACCCGTGAGCCGGTGGGTGTGGTCGCGGCCATCGTGCCGTGGAACTTCCCGCTAATGATGGCCTGCTGGAAACTCGGCCCGGCGCTGTCCACCGGTAACTCGGTGATCCTCAAGCCTTCGGAAAAATCCCCGCTGACCGCGATCCGCATCGCTGCCCTGGCCGTGGAAGCCGGGATTCCGGCCGGTGTATTCAACGTGCTGCCCGGCTACGGCCACACCGTGGGCAAGGCCCTGGCCCTGCATATGGACGTGGACACCCTGGTGTTCACCGGTTCGACCAAGATCGCCAAGCAACTGCTGGTGTACTCCGGCGAGTCCAATATGAAGCGCGTGTGGCTGGAAGCGGGCGGCAAGAGCCCGAACATCGTGTTCGCCGATGCCCCGGACCTGCAGGCCGCCGCTGAATCTGCCGCTGGCGCCATCGCCTTCAACCAGGGCGAAGTCTGCACCGCCGGCTCGCGCCTGCTGGTGGAGCGTTCCATCAAGGATAAATTCCTGCCGCTGGTGATCGAGGCCCTCAAGGACTGGAAACCGGGCAACCCGCTGGACCCGGCCACCAACGTCGGCGCCCTGGTGGACACCCAGCAGATGAACACCGTGCTGTCCTACATCGAGGCCGGGCATGCCGATGGCGCCAAGCTGGTGGCCGGCGGCAAGCGCACCCTGGAGGAAAGTGGCGGCACCTACGTTGAGCCGACGATTTTCGACGGTGTCAGCAATGCGATGAAGATCGCCCAGGAAGAGATCTTCGGCCCGGTGCTGTCGGTGATCGCCTTCGACAGCGTCGAAGAAGCGATCCAGATCGCCAACGACACCCCTTACGGCCTGGCGGCTGCGGTATGGACCGCGAACATCTCCAAGGCCCACCAGACTGCCCGGGCCCTGCGTGCCGGTAGCGTCTGGGTCAACCAGTACGACGGTGGTGACATGACCGCGCCGTTCGGTGGCTTCAAGCAGTCGGGCAATGGTCGCGACAAGTCGCTGCACGCGTTCGACAAGTACACCGAGCTGAAAGCAACCTGGATCAAGCTCTGAGCCCCAGGCTTTGAGGTGTTGGCGCCGTTAGCGGTGCCAGCACCGAAGAGCCGGCTCCCGCAGGCAACGCAGCCGGACTTTCCGCAAGGGGAGTCCGGCTGTGTTGTCTGGGCCCTACACAACAATGATCCACAGGAGTGTGGAAATGCGCTGGGCGACCTATTTCGCCGTTTTATCCGCTGTCTTGAGCGTTGGCCTGGCCCTGGGCATGACCATGCCGTTGGTGTCCTTGCGCCTGGAAAGCTGGGGTTACGGGCCTTTTGCGATTGGCGTGGTGGCGGCGATGCCGGCCATTGGCGTATTGCTGGGGGCCAAGCTGTCCAGTCGTCTGGCGGCTCGTTTCGGCACCGCCAGGCTGATGCGCTTGTGCCTGTGGGGCGGGGCGATCTCCATCGGCTTGCTGGCGCTGCTGCCCAACTACCCGTTGTGGCTGGTGCTGCGGCTGATCCTGGGGGTGGTGCTGACCATCATCTTCATTCTCGGCGAGAGCTGGATCAACCAGCTGGTGGTGGAGCAGTGGCGTGGGCGGCTGGTGGCGCTGTACGGCAGCGGTTATGCCTTGAGCCAGCTGGCCGGTCCGCTGCTGCTGGGGGTGCTGGGAACCGAGCGGGATTACGCTTTCTGGGCCTCGGTGGGGTTGCTGACGGTGGCGCCGCTGTTGCTGCTGGGGCGCAGCGGTGCGCCGGCCACCGAGTCCTGCAGCGTAACCCTGGTGGACCTCTGGCGCTTCTGCCAGGCGCTGCCGGCGATTGGCTGGGCGGTAGCGCTGTTCGCCACCTTCGAGGCGCTGATTCTTACCCTGTTGCCGGTCTACTGCCTGAGCCAGGGGTTCACCGAGGACGTGGCCCTGGCCATGGTCAGCACCGTGGTGGTGGGCGATGCATTGTTGCAGCTGCCCATTGGCGCCTTGGCCGATCGCCTGTCCCGGCGTGCCCTGTTCACCGGCTGTGCGGTGATCCTGCTGGGCTCCAGCCTGGCCATTCCGCTGCTGTTGGAAAGCCCGTTGATCTGGCCGCTGTGGGTCCTGTTCGGCGCCAGTGCCGGTGGCTTGTTCACCTTGTCGCTGATTCTGATTGGCGAGCGTTATCGCGATGACGCCCTGGTGCGGGCCAACGCCCATGTGGCGCAACTCTGGGGCATTGGTTGCCTGATCGGGCCGTTGGTGGCCGGGGCTGGCAGCCAGTGGGTCAGTGGCCACGCGATGTTGCTGCTGGTGGCCGCGGGCGCCTTGGGCCTGTTGATCCTGCTGCTGCGCCAGGGCGCCTTCGGCAATCCCCAGGCCCAGCCGCTGTAGTGGTTCAGAGCATGCGCTCCAGGCCGACCCGGGTGCTCAGCCAGGCATTGAAGCGGCGCCACCAGCTACCGGGTTCATGGGTCAGGACATGTTCCCGGCCCTGGTCCTCGGTGACCCAGAGCAGTTTGCCGCCCTCCAGCCGGACCTGATAGCTCAGGGCCGGCGCCATGCCCAGCAAGGCCAGGGCGCGGACATGCTCGGCCAGCTCCGGGCTGTCCACCAGCACCCCGACCTCGGTGTTCCACAGCACCGAGCGCGGGTCGAAATTGAACGAACCGATAAAGCTCTTCTGCCGGTCGAAGATCATCGCCTTGCTGTGCAGGCTGGAGTCGGAACCCTTGGACGAGCCGGCGTGAAACAGGCGCGGGCCGCTGCCGCCACCGCGCTCCCCGGGCTGGCGGCGCAACTCGTAGAGCTGCACCCCATGTTCCAGCAGGGCCTTGCGATAGGGTGCGTAGCCGCCATGTACCACCGGCACGTCGGTGGCTTCCAGGGAGTTGGTCAAAAGGCTCACCGCCACCCCGGCATCGGCGCGGCCGGTCAGGTACACCAGCCCCGGCTGGCCCGGAACGAAGTACGCCGAGATCATGATCAGTTCCTTGCTCACCCCCTGGAGCTCTGGCGCCAGCTGGGTGGTCAGCAGCAGGTGTGGATCGGGATCGCCCTTGGCCAGGACCTTGGCCGGCGCGTCCCACAGGGCCTGGTTCCAGGCCCAGATCAGCTCCTTGCGCCAGAGATCCATGCGCGGCTGGGCCTGGTAGGTCATCAGCCGGCGATACAGCGCCTGGTTCTGCCGGCGGCTGTCTTGCAGTGAATCCTCCAGGCGCTGGCGGGTGTTGGCCAGGGCCTTGGCCGTGGGCATCGGGGTCAGGAATTCAGCGATGGGCCGGCTCAGGGCGCTGTTCCAGTACTGGTCGAAGCTGTGGCCCAGTTGTTCGGCCACCGGCCCGACGCTGAGCATGTCGATATCGGTGAAGTTCAGATCCTGCTGGGCGCCGAAGTACTCGTCGCCCAGATTGCGCCCGCCGACTATGGCCACGCTGTTGTCCGCCAGCCACAGCTTGTTGTGCATGCGCCGATGCTGCTGCGAGAGGTTGAACAGGCGGCCCAGGGTTCGGGTCGGCAGGGTGCTGCGGCCCAGGTGCAGGGGGTTGAACAGGCGGATCTGGATCTGCGGGTGGGCGGCCAGGGTGGCGATGATCTGGTCCAGACCGTCGCTGGTGGTGTCATCCAGCAGAATGCGCACCCGCACCCCGCGGTCGGCGGCCTTGAGCAGCTCGTCCACCAGCATCCGGGTGCTGATGCCGTCGTGGACGATGTAGTACTGCAGGTCGAGGCTGCTCTGGGCGTTGCGGATCAGCTCGGCGCGGGCCATGAAGGCTTCGGTGCTGTGGGGCAGCAGGCGAAAACCGGAGCGCCCCTGGTGAGGCGCGGCCTGGGCACGGATCGATTGGGCGAAGCTCGAGTTTTTGGCGGCCAGCACCTGGCTGGGTTGGTAGGGCACTTCCTGGCTGGCGCAGCCGCCCAGGCCGAAACCCAGGAGCGCCAGCCAGATCAACCGCTGTATCGGGCTCAAGTCAGGTCATCTCACGTCAGGGCAGGGCCGTTGGTTGGGCGCTGCTTCAATCCAGGCTTTCGCTGAGCAGCTTGCTGGCGGCGGCGCCTACCTTGCGCACCGCATCTTCGACCTGTGCGGTTGGCTTGGCAGCGTAGTTCATCCGCAGGCAATTGCGGTACTTGCCCGAGGCGGAAAAGATGCTGCCCACGGCAATCTGCACGCCCTGGTCCAGCAGCACGCGGTTGAGTTTCAGGGCGTCGAAGCCTTCGGGCAATTCGATCCACAGCATAAAGCTGCCTTGAGGGCGGCTGGCGCGAGTGCCCACGGGAAAGTAGCGGCTGACCCAGTCGAGCATCAGGTCGCGATTGCGCTGGTATTGCATGCGCATCTTGCGCAGATGGGGTTCGAAATGGCCGCCCTTGAGGAATTCGGCGATGGCCACCTGGGGCTGCGGGGCGGTGGAACCGGTGCTGATGTACTTCATGTGCAGCACCCGTTCCAGGTAGCGGCCGGGCGCCACCCAGCCGATGCGCAGGCCCGGGGCCAGGGTCTTGGAGAAGGAGCTGCAGAGCAGTACCCGGCCGTCGTCGTCGAAGGACTTGATGGTGCGCGGCCGTGGGTAGGTGTAGGCCAGCTCGCCATACACATCGTCCTCGATGATCGCCACGTCGAAGCGCTGGGCCAGGGTCAGCAGGGCCCGCTTGCGCGGCTCCGGCATGATGTAGCCCAGGGGGTTGTTGCAGTTGGGAGTCAACTGTATGGCCTTGATCGGCCATTGCTCCAGGGCCAGTTCCAGGGCTTCCAGGCTGATTCCGCTGAGCGGGTCGGTAGGGATTTCCAGGGCCTTCATGCCCAGGCCCTTGAGGGTTTGCATGGCGCCGTGAAAGCTCGGCGAGTCCACCGCGACTATATCGCCGGGCTCGCAGATGGCGCGAATGCTGGTGGACAGCGCTTCGTGGCAGCCGGTGGTGATCACCAGGTCATTGGCCCCCAGCTGGCAGCCGGAATCCAGCATCAGCCGCGCCACCTGTTCGCGCAGTTCGAGCACGCCGTAGATGTTGTCGTAATACAGGCCGGGCATGTCCTGGCGCCGGCTGAGTCGGGCCAGGGCCCGCAGCAAGGGTTTCAGGGTGGGCGTGGTGATGTCCGGCATGCCGCGGCCCAGTTGCACCACATCCTTGCGCGGCACCGCACGAATCAGCTCCAGCACCTGGTCCCACTGGGAAATCTCCACCGGCCGCTGGGCCGGGCGCCCCACCGCTGGCAGGGCCGGCAGCTCGCGGCTGGGCGGGACGAAATACCCGGACTTGGGCTTGGGCATCGCCAGGCCATGGTCTTCCAGCAGGCGATAGGCCTGCTGCACGGTGCTCAGGCTGACCCCGTGCTCGACACTCAGGGCGCGCACCGAAGGCAAGCGATCGCCCGGGCGATAGAAGCCCTGTTCGATGCGTGTGCCCAAAAGTTCGGCGAGGTTCACATAGAGGGTCATGGCGTTGCCTCGAGATGGCGATCATAGGGAGCAGTACAGATGGGGCAAAAATACAGGATTCAGCGGCATTTTTGGCAAATCTGTATGGATTTAATACCGCTGTATTGAGTCTGTAATGCTTTTCGCTCGCCACGCATCATGTTTGCACAGGGCAACCCAAGGCAAACAGGAGCAGTGGAGATGAACGGCTTGAGCGATGTGCGTCTGTCGTTACGCGGTCAGGAGCTGGAGGCAGGGCAGGAGCGGGCGGTGGCGGCGAACTTGCCGCGTTGCACGCCGCCCGGCTTGAGTCGCTGGGGCCTGTACTGGCATCGACTGAGCACCCGCAAGGCATTGCTGAGCTTGACCGGCGAGCAGTTGCGGGATGTCGGCCTGAGCCACGAGGAGGCACTGGCCGAAGGCCTCAAGCCGTTCTGGCGGCTGTAGAGGCTGACTCTGGTCGCCGTTGCCGTGGCCTTGCGGGCGCGGCAGTGGCGGCCAGAGCTCAGAGCAGTTCCTTCAACCGGTGCCAGAGCATGCCCAGGGCCAGCAGCGGCGAGCGCAGGTGCTGGCCGCCGGGGAAGGTGATGTGCGGCACCTTGGCGAACAGGTCGAAGCCGCCGCCCTGCTGGCCGCTGATGGCTTCGCCCAACAGCTTGCCCGCCAGGTGCGTGGCATTCACCCCGTGGCCCGAGTAGGCCTGGGCGTAGTAGACGTTGGGCTGGTCCTTGAGTCGGCCGATCTGTGGCAGGCGGTTGGCGCCGATACCGATCATGCCGCCCCATTGATAGTCGATCTTCACCCCCGCCAGTTGCGGGAACACTTCCAACATCTTCGGTCGCATGTAGGCGCCGATGTCCTTGGGGTCGCGGCCGGAGTAGTGGCAGGCGCCGCCGAACAGCAGGCGTCGGTCGGCCGAAAGGCGGTAGTAGTCCAGGGCCACGCGCTGGTCGCAGACCGCCATGTTCTGTGGCAGCAGTTGCGCGGCCAGGTCCTGGCTCAAGGGCTCGGTGGCGATGATATAGCTGCCGGCGGGCAGCACCTTGCCCCCCAATTCGGGGTTGAGGTCATTGAGATAGGCGTTGCAGCCCAGCACCAGGGTCTTGGCGCGAACCCTGCCGCGGGCGCAGTGGACCTGTACCTCGGGGCCATAGTCGATGCGGGTCACCATCGAGTGTTCGAACAATTGCACACCCATCTGTTGCGCTGCCATGGCTTCGCCCAGGGCCAGGTTGAGCGGATGCAAGTGGCCCGAGCCCATGTCGATCAGGCCGCCGACGTAGCGCTTGGAACCCACCACGCTGTGCATTTCGTCGGCCTGCAGCAGCCGGGTCGGATGGCGGTAGCCCAGGCTGCGCAGCTCTTCGGCGTCTGCGGCGAAGCCTTCCAGGTCCGCCGGCTTGTTGGCCAGGTCGCAGTAGCCCCAGGTCAGGTCACAGGGGATCTGCCAGCGCTCGATGCGCTGGCGGACGATCTCCACCGCCTCCAGGCCCATCAGCTTCATCTGGCGCACGCCGTCACTGCCGATCACCTTGGTGAACTGTTCCAGGCCATGGCCGACGCCGCGAATCAGTTGTCCGCCATTGCGCCCGCTAGCGCCCCAGCCGACCTTGCGGGCCTCCAGAAGGATCACGCTGAAACCGCGCTCGGCCAGCTCCAGCGCGGTGTTGAGCCCGGAAAAGCCACCACCGACCACGCACACATCCGCCGTCAGCTCGCCTTCCAGGGTCGGGTAGTCAGGTTGCGGCAGGCTGCTGGCGGCGTAGTAGGAGGCGGCGTGCTGAAGGCTGGCGGGCATGGAATGCATCCTGGCGATAGTGGCGGTGAAAATGCGCGGAGCATAAGCCGGGGCTTTCCGGCACGGCAACCGCAGGGCGGCCGATCCTGTCTGTCTGGGGGCATTTAAGGCAGAATCCACGGCTATTCATGCTTCGGTGTTCTTTTCATGAGCTGTAACCGCCAGATAGTCCGCAACTTGCGTCAGCAGATTCCCTCTTTCGAGTGCGTGCCTGGCTGCCACGACTGCTGCGGCCCGGTGACCACCTCGCCGGAGGAAATGTCGCGCCTGCCGCGCAAGACCGCGGCTGAGCAGGACGCCGCCATGGATGAGCTCAACTGTGTGCACCTGGGCCCCAACGGCTGCACGGTGTATGACGAGCGTCCGCTGATCTGTCGCCTGTTCGGTACCACGCCGAGCCTGCCGTGCCCCAATGGCCGGCGCCCGGTGGAAATGATCCACCCTCGGGTCGAAAAGCAGATCCATGCCTACATGGCCAGCACCCGCCAGGTGCTGGTCTAGGCCCCGCATCCACCCAACACCGCCGGCTCGTAGGAGCTGGCTTGCCAGCGAAAGCGCCTCAGAGGCCGCCACCCTCTCTCAATCTGGAATCGGCAGGCTCAGGCTCTCCTTCACCTCTTCCATGACGATGTAGCTCTTGGACTCGCGCACATGGGGCAGCTTGAGCAGGATGTCCCCCAGCAGCTTGCGGTAGGAGGCCATCTCCGAGATCCGCGCCTTGACCAGGTAGTCGAAGTCGCCGGACACCAGGTGGCATTCCAGTACATGGGGCAGCTTGAGCACCGCGCGGCGGAACTCCTCGAAGGTATCGCCGGACTTGTAGTCCAGGCTGATCTCGACGAATACCAGCAGGCTGCCCTTCAGGTGCTGCGGATTGAGCCGGGCGTTGTAGCCCATGATGATCCCCTCGCGCTCCAGGCGCCGTACCCGCTCGGTGCAGGGGGTGGTGGAGAGGCCGACCCTTTCCCCCAGCTCGGTGAAGGAAATGCGCCCATCGGCCTGCAATATGCGCAGGATATTGCGATCTATCTTGTCTAGGGCGCGACGGGTCTGATGATTGGTGCGCATAGGGGATGCCCCTCCGTGAAAAGCGATATTGCCGAGAATTCTCGCCAAATATAGGTGGTTATACAGTGAAAATCACTGCTCAATGTTTCTTACACTGCGCGCATCTTTGCTCTGAATAACAAACGTCAGCGGTCAAGCCGCGATGAGGATATGAAAATGCGCGTTCTGGTCTTGGGCAGTGGCGTTATCGGAACCACCAGTGCCTATTACCTGGCTCGAGCCGGGTTTGAAGTGACAGTGGTGGACCGCCAGCCGGCTGCTGCCATGGAAACCAGTTTCGCCAACGCCGGCCAGGTATCGCCTGGCTATGCCTCGCCCTGGGCTGCCCCGGGCGTGCCGCTCAAGGCCATCAAGTGGCTGCTGCAACGCCACGCGCCGCTGGCGATCAAGGCCACCGCCGATATCGACCAGTACCTGTGGATGGCGCAGATGCTGCGCAACTGCACCGCCAGCCGCTATGCGGTGAACAAGGAGCGCATGGTGCGTCTGTCCGAGTACAGCCGCGACTGCCTCGACGAACTGCGGGCGGAAACCGGCATCGCCTACGAAGGCCGCAGCCTGGGCACCACCCAGCTGTTCCGCACCCAGGCGCAACTGGATGGCGCGGCCAAGGACATCGCCGTGCTCAAGGAGTCCGGCGTGCCGTTCGAAGTGCTCGACCGCGCCGGCATCGCCCGGGTCGAGCCGGCCCTGGCCAATGTCACTGACATCCTCGCTGGCGCCCTGCGCCTGCCCAACGACCAGACCGGCGACTGCCAGATATTCACCACTCGTCTTGCCGAAATGGCGGTCAAGCTGGGGGTGGAGTTCCGTTTCGAACAGGACATCCAGCGCCTGGATTTTGCCGGCGACCGGATCAATGGCGTGTGGATCGACGGCAAGCTGGAAACCGCCGACCGCTACGTGCTGGCCCTGGGCAGCTACTCGCCGCAACTGCTCAAGCCGCTGGGTATCAAGGCACCGGTGTACCCGCTCAAGGGCTACTCGCTGACCGTGCCGATCACCAACCCGGAAATGGCCCCGACCTCGACCATCCTCGACGAGACCTACAAGGTTGCCATCACCCGTTTCGACAACCGCATCCGTGTGGGTGGCATGGCCGAGATCGCCGGTTTCGACCTGTCGCTGAACCCGCGTCGGCGCGAAACGCTGGAGATGATCGTCAACGATCTCTATCCTCAGGGCGGCGACCTGTCCCAGGCCAGTTTCTGGACCGGGCTGCGTCCCACCACCCCGGATGGCACGCCGATCGTCGGTGCCACGCCGTTCCGCAACCTGTTCCTGAACACCGGCCACGGCACCCTCGGCTGGACCATGGCTTGCGGTTCCGGTCGCCTGCTGGCAGATCTGATGGCCAAGAAAAAGCCGCAGATCAGCGCCGAAGGTCTGGATATTTCCCGTTATGGCAACCCTCAGGAGGCCGCTAAGCATGTCAATCCAGCGCCAGCTCACCAATGAGCGCATGAGTCAGATCGTGGTTCACGGCGGTACGGTGTACCTGTCCGGGCAAGTCGGTGACGACATGCAAGCGGGCATCGAGCAGCAGACCCGGGAAACCCTGGCCAATATCGAGCGCCTGCTGGACTTGGCCGGCACCGACAAGAACCGCCTGCTGTCGGTGACCATCTACCTGAAGGACATCGATGCCCATTTCGCCGGCATGAACAGTGTCTGGGACCAGTGGCTGCCAAAAGGCGTGGCACCGGCCCGGGCCACTGTCGAAGCCAAGCTTTGCGAACCGGAAATCCTGGTTGAGCTGTCGGTCGTGGCCGCTCTGCCTTAAACGCAAGATCCCTCTCCCGGTGCCGGTGGTGGCTCGCCACCTTCCGGCGCCGGTTTTTTATTCCCCCAATGACCGCCTAGAAGTCTGCCGCCATGCGTCCTGCCCGTGCCCTGATCGACCTATCCGCCCTGCGTCACAACTATCAACTGGCCCGTGAAGTTTCGGGGGTTCGCGCCCTGGCGGTGATCAAAGCCGATGCCTACGGCCATGGCGCGGTGCGGTGCGCCCAAGCCCTGGAAGGCGAGGCCGACGGTTTTGCCGTGGCCTGCATCGAAGAAGCCCTGGAGCTGCGTGCCGCGGGTATCCGTGCGCCGATACTGCTGCTGGAGGGGTTTTTCGAGGCGTCCGAGCTGGCGCTGATCGTCGAGCATGATTTCTGGTGCGTGGTGCATTCGCTGTGGCAGCTGGAAGCCATTGAACAGACGCCGGTAGCCAAGCCGCTGACGGTCTGGCTCAAGCTGGATTCGGGTATGCACCGGGTTGGCTTGCACCCCAAGGATTACCAGGCGGCCTATCAGCGCCTGCAGGCCAGCGGCAAGGTCGAGAAGATCGTGCTGATGAGCCACTTTGCCCGTGCCGACGAGCTGGACTGCCCACGCAGCAGCGAACAGGTCGCGGTTTTCGAAGCGGCTCGCCAGGGTCTGGGGGCTGAGATCAGCCTGCGCAATTCCCCGGCGGTGATGGGTTGGCCGAGCGTGCCCAGCGACTGGGTGCGCCCGGGGATTATGCTCTACGGCTCGACGCCGTTCGAAGAGCACAACGCGGTGGCCGATCGCTTGCAGCCGGTGATGACCCTGGAATCCAAGGTGATCTGCGTGCGTGAACTGCCGGCCGGCGAGCCGGTGGGCTATGGCGCCAAGTTCATCACCGACAAGCCGATGCGCATCGGCGTGGTGGCCATGGGTTACGCCGACGGCTATCCGCGGCATGCACCCACCGGCACCCCGGTGCTGGTGGCCGGTCAACGCAGCCGTCTGCTGGGGCGGGTGTCGATGGACATGCTGTGCGTCGACCTGACCGACGTCCCCGAGGCCGGCCTGGGTTCCACTGTCGAGCTGTGGGGCAAGAACATCCTGGCCAGCGAGGTGGCCCTGGCCGCCGACACCATCCCTTATCAGCTGTTCTGCAACCTGCGCCGGGTGCCCCTGGTGTACAGCCAGGGCTGAGATTACGCGGGCTGTACCGAAAGTCGCTTGCTCTTGTAGGAAACGGGGCCAAGTGTTGTAAATACTGAACGCTGTCGCCATGATAACGCTCATTAAAACAACGCCTGATTCCCGCCTAGGAGGCTGCCGCATTGGACGTCGGTGAACGACTGCAATCCATCCGTAAACTGAAAGGTCTTTCCCAGCGTGAGCTCGCCAAGCGCGCGGGCGTCACCAACAGCACCATTTCGATGATCGAAAAGAACAGCGTCAGCCCTTCGATCAGCTCGTTGCGCAAGGTGCTGGGCGGCATTCCCATGTCCATGGTGGAGTTCTTTTCCGAGGAAGTCCTTCAGGAAACCCCTTCCCAGATCGTGTACAAGGCTCACGAACTGATCGATATCTCCGATGGTGCGGTGACCATGAAACTGGTGGGCCGGGCCCGTCCGAGCCGAGCCATTGCCTTTCTCAACGAGATCTACCCGCCGGGCGCCGACACCGGTGAAGAGATGCTCACCCACGACGGCGAGGAAACCGGAATTCTGCTCGAGGGTCGCCTGGAACTGGTGGTAGGGCTGGAGACTTTTGTTCTCGAAGCCGGCGACAGCTACTACTTTGAGAGTACGAAGCCGCATCGTTTCCGTAATCCGTTCGATGTTCCGGCGCGACTAATCAGCGCAGCCACCCCGGCGAACTTCTAGACCAAGAGGCGTCCTGCAAGGCTTGCACAGAGAGCCCCGCGACATTTCGCCGCGAATAAGACCCCTTCGACTTTGGGGTTGTTTCAGTGTGACGGGCTAACCGTTATACTTTCGCCCGCCTGCGAAACCGTGGCCGCAGGCGTGACTAGCCACCATTGAGGGTGTACGCGTGAACCTAATTATGAAAATGCTGGCCGCACCAGCAACCGTATTGGCCCTTTGGGCAGTCAGCGCTCAAGCTGCGACTAATGACGATATTGCCAAGCGCCTTGAGCCGGTCGGCCAGGTCTGTGTTCAGGGGCAAGAGTGCAAGGGTATGGAAGTGGCCGCCTCTGCGGGTGGTGGCGGTGGCGCGAAGTCTCCGGACGATGTGATCGCCAAGCACTGCAACGCTTGCCATGGCACTGGCCTGTTGGGCGCACCGAAAATCGGTGACACCGCGGCCTGGAAAGAGCGTGCCGATCACCAGGGCGGCCTCGACGGCATCCTGGCCAAGGCCATCACCGGTATCAACGCCATGCCGCCTAAAGGCACTTGCGCTGATTGCTCCGATGATGAGCTCAAAGGCGCGATCCAGAAGATGTCCGGCTTGAAATAAGCGGCAATCTTCAGCGAAAAAGCCGCTTACGAGCGGTTTTTTTGTGCCTGTAATCAAGGCCCCGCACTGTTCAATGCAGCAAACTCCCGGCAAGCTCGGTCCAACCTCAATTCATGGACGGTTCCCGGAGGGTCAGATGTCGCAATCCTGTTCCATCGAGCATGCAGTGGATGAAGTGCTCGCCCGTTTGCCACAACACATTCACCTGGGCATGCCCCTGGGGCTGGGCAAGCCCAACCGCTTTGCCAACGCCCTGTACCGGCGCATTGCCCAATTGCCCGAACGCCAGCTGACCATCTATACCGCCCTGAGCCTGGGCCGTCCGGCCTTGGGCGATGGTTTGCACAAGCGCTTTCTCGAACCCTTCGTCGAACGGGTATTCGCCGACTATCCCGAGCTGGATTTCCTCGCCGATCTGCACCGCGACAAGCTGCCGGCGAATATCCGTGTCGAGCAGTTCTTCATGCAGCCCGGCAGCCTGCTGCACAGTGCTTCGGCACAGCAGGACTACGTCAGCAGCAACTACAGTCATGCCGCCCGGGACATCAACGCCGCCGGCCTCAACCTGGTGGCGCAACTGCTGGCGCGGGACGAGCAATACCCCGAACGCCTGAGCCTGAGCTGCAACCCCGACATCACCCTCGACCTGCTGCCAATGATCGCCAAGCGCCGAGCAGCGGGGGAGACCATCCTGATGCTCGGCCAGGTGCACAGCGACCTGCCCTATATGCCGGGGGATGCCGAGATCGACCGCGGGCAGTTCGACCTGCTGATCGACGAAGACGAGCGCAGCACCCTGTTTTCCACCCCGAACATGCCGGTCGGCATCCAGGACCATTGCATCGGCCTGCACGCCAGCACCCTGGTGCGTGACGGCGGCACCCTGCAGATCGGCATCGGCTCCATGGGCGATGCGCTGACTGCAGCCTTGCTGGCGCGGCAGGCGGATAACCAGGCTTATCGCGCCTTGCTGGCGGACCTGCAGGTGAACCAATGGCAGTCGTTGATCGATCGCGAAGGCGGGCTCGAGCCCTTTGCCCAGGGCCTTTACGGCTGCAGCGAGATGTTTGTCAACGGCCTGCTGGCCCTGGCCGATGCCGGCATCGTGCGGCGCAAGGTCTACCCGACCCTGGAGCTGCAAGAGCAAGCCAATGCCGGCACCCTAGACCCGAGTGCTGCTGGCGGTATCTCGATTCACGGCGGTTTCTTCCTCGGTCCGCAGAGCTTCTACCAGCGCCTGCGGGAGCTGCCCAGGAGCAAGCTGGCGCAGTTCAACATGAGCGCCATCAGCTACATCAACGAGCTGTATGGCGACGAAGCCCTCAAGCGCCTGCAACGCCGCGATGCGCGGTTTATCAACAGCGCTTTCACCATGACCCTGATGGGCGCAGCGGTATCCGATCAGCTGCAGGATGGCCGGGTACTGAGCGGTGTGGGCGGGCAGTACAACTTTGTCGCCCAGGGTCATGCGCTGGAAGGTGCGCGCTCGGTGCTGATCCTGCGCAGCTGGCGCGAATCCGGCGGCGAGGTGAGTTCCAATATCGTCTGGGAATATGGCCATTGCACCATCCCGCGGCACCTGCGGGACATTGTCGTCACCGAGTACGGGATTGCCGATCTGCGGGGCCAGAGCGATGCCAAGGTGATCGAGGCGCTGCTGAATATCAGCGACTCGCGCTTTCAGCCGGGGTTGCTGGAGCAGGCGCAGAAGGCCGGAAAACTGCCGAAGGATTTTCGCCTGGATCCGCGCTTTGCCAACAACAGCCCGCAGCATCTGGAGGCCGTCCACGCCCGTCATCCCCAGCTGTTTCCGGAGTATCCGCTGGGCAGTGATTTCAGTGCTGAAGAGCGCGATCTGCTGCGGGCGCTGAACTGGCTGAAGAGCAAGTTCAAGCTCAGCGAAATCCTTGAACTGGGCAAGGCGGCACTCGATGCGCCGTCGCCCGAGGCGTTCCCTGCGCACCTGCAGCGCATGGGGCTGGAGCAACCCGAAGGCCTGCGCGAGGACCTGTACCAGCGGCTTTTGCTGGCTGGGTTGCAAGCCACTGCGCCCAGCTTGTCGTAGGCGCCGGCTTGCTGGCGAAGCTTCGCTGGCAAGCCAGCTCCTACACAAGCCAGCGCCTACATAAGCAGGCGCTTAGAAGGGCGCGCGGGGTTATTCGATGAAGGTGACCACGCCACCCGCCAGGGATTTCACCCGGGCCAGGGATTCCACGCGGTAGCCCTGGGCGTCCAGTTCGGCACGGCCGCCCTGGAAGGACTTCTCGATCACGATGCCCAGGCCGGCCACGGTGGCGCCGGCCTGCTTGATGATCGAGATCAGCGCCTGGGATGCCTTACCGTTGGCCAGGAAGTCATCGATGATCAGCACGCGGTCGCTGCTGGTCAGGTGCCGCGGCGAGATGGCCACGGTGCTTTCCACCTGCTTGGTGAAGGAGTACACGGTGGCCGAGAGCAGGTTCTCGGTCAGGGTCAGGGACTGGTGCTTGCGCGCGAAAATCACCGGGACACCCAGGTTCAGGCCGGTCATGATCGCCGGAGCGATACCGGAAGCCTCGATGGTGACGATCTTGGTGATGCCCGAGTCCTTGAACAGCGTGGCGAATTCGTCGCCGATCAACTTCATCAACTGCGGATCGATCTGATGGTTCAGAAAGGCGTCGACTTTCAGTACTTGATCGGAAAGCACGATGCCTTCTTCGCGAATTTTCTTGTGCAGTGCTTCCACGGAGCTTCCTCTAATGGCCGCTTTGGGGCCAAGGGTCTGTTGAAAAATAGTCGATTTTAACGCTTTAACATCGCGCGTATATCCGCCAAAGCGCTATTGCCGCGAACGGCCTTCACTTCGGTCGGGGTGTCGTCGTTGCCTTCCCAGGCCAGATCGTCCGGGGGCAGCTCATCGAGGAAGCGGCTGGGCGCGCAGTCGATGATCTCACCGTACTGCTTGCGTTTGGCGGCAAAGGTGAAGGCCAGGGTCTGGCGCGCGCGGGTAATGCCCACGTAGGCCAGGCGTCGTTCTTCCTCGATGGTATCGGCTTCGATACTGGAGCGGTGCGGGAGGATTTCCTCTTCCATGCCCATGATGAACACGTAGGGAAACTCCAGCCCCTTGGAGGCATGCAAGGTCATCATCTGCACGCCTTCGGCGCCGTCTTCCTCTTCCTGCTGGCGTTCCAGCATGTCCCGCAGGACCAGCTTGCCGATGGCGTCCTCGACGGTCATTTCGCCGTCTTCGTCTTTTTCCAGGGTGTTCTTCAAGGCCTCGATCAGGAACCAGACGTTGCCCATCCGGTAGTCTGCGGCCTTGTCGCTGGAGCTGTTGGTGCGCAGCCAGTTCTCGTAGTCGATGTCCATGACCATGCTGCGCAGGGCGGCAATCGGGTCTTCCCCGGCGCATTGCTCGCGAACTCGGTCCATGAAGCGCTTGAAGCGCGCCAGGCGATCGGTGAAGCGGCTGTCCAGATGCTCGCCCAGGCCGATTTCCTCGGTGGCGGCGTACATCGAGATCTTGCGCCCGGTGGCGTAGTTGCCGAGCTTTTCCAGGGTGGTGGAGCCGATTTCCCGGCGCGGTACGTTGATCACTCGAAGGAAGGCGTTGTCATCGTCGGGGTTCACGATCAGGCGGAAGTAGGCCATCAGATCCTTGACTTCCTGGCGTCCGAAGAAGCTGTTACCACCAGACAGGCGATACGGCACCTGGTGGTGCTGCAGCTTGAGTTCGATCAGCTTGGCCTGGTAGTTGCCCCGGTAAAGAATGGCGAAATCGCTGTAGGGCCGGTTGGTGCGCAGGTGCAGGGTGAGGATCTCCATGGCCACTCGCTCGGCCTCGGCGTCCTCGTTCTTGCAGCGGATCACGCGGATCTCGTCGCCATGGCCCATCTCGCTCCACAGCTGTTTCTCGAACTCGTGGGGGTTGTTGGAGATCAGCACGTTGGCGCAGCGCAGGATACGGCTGGTGGAGCGGTAGTTCTGCTCCAGCATCACCACTTTCAACGACGGGTAGTCGTCCTTGAGCAGCATCAGGTTTTCCGGGCGCGCGCCGCGCCAGGCGTAGATCGACTGGTCGTCGTCGCCCACCACGGTGAACTGGTTGCGCTTGCCGATCAGCATCTTCACCAGCAGGTACTGGCTGGCGTTGGTGTCCTGGTATTCGTCCACCAGCAGGTAGCGCACCTTGTTCTGCCACTTTTCCAGGATGTCGGCGTGTTCTTCGAACAGCTTCACCGGCAGCAGGATCAGGTCGTCGAAGTCCACTGCGTTGAACGCCTTGAGCGTGCGCTGGTAGTGGGTGTAGACGATGGCCGCGGTCTGTTCCTTGGGGTTGCGCGCGTTTTCCAGGGCCTGGGCGGGCAGGATCAGGTCGTTCTTCCAGGCGCCGATCATGTTCTTGATCTCGTCGACGCCGTCTTCCCCGGAATATTCCTTTTGCATGATGTCGGTCATCAGCGACTTGACGTCGGTCTCGTCGAAGATCGAGAAGCCCGGCTTGTAGCCCAGCCGCTCATGCTCCTTGCGGATGATGTTCAGGCCCAGGTTGTGGAAGGTCGATACGGTCAGGCCGCGACCCTCGCCACTGCGCAGCAGGGTACCGACCCGCTCCTTCATCTCCCGCGCGGCCTTGTTGGTGAAGGTCATGGCGACGATGTATTGGGCGCGGATGCCGCAATTCTGGATCAGGTGCGCGATCTTGCGGGTGATTACGCTGGTCTTGCCGGAGCCTGCACCGGCGAGCACCAATAGCGGGCCGCCGACATAGTTCACGGCTTCTTGCTGCCGGGGATTGAGTCGGGACATGAGGTCAAAAAGGGACAGGTTGCGAAAAGGGCGGGCATTTTAACAGGCTGGAGGGATTCTGCGGCTTTCTCCGACTTGTGACGTACAACGCTATCTAAATTTGCCGGTTTTGATACTTTCCCTCAGGATGCGCGCTGAATATGCGGCTAATGTTCGAGTTAGAGCGGTACAAGAAATTGCGCATGATAATCAATATCAATTGTCATTGTCTGTTTGCGCGCCATAATGCCCGCCGTCAACTTTTTTGCAGAGTCTAGGGAGCTAGCTTGTCCAAGCCTGTCGAACCCTTGCGTGTGCTGCTACTGGCCCAGGAGCCGGTATGGACAGCGTTGTTGCGCGAGTGTGTCGCTCCATTGGGAGACTCGGTGGTATTGATCAGTGCGCCCAATTGGGAGTCGGTCAGCCGTTTGTTCGAAGACGACCGCAATGCGGTGCTGTTGACCGTTGCTCCTTTGCAACCCGCCCCCGGGCGTTGCAGCCTGCCCACCGTGCTGCTGCTGGACCAGGAGCCGGCGGTGGCGCCGGTGGGGGTCAGTGACTGGTTGGTAGCCTCCTGCCTGAACACCGATGCCCTGCGCCGTTGCCTGCGCCATGTGCGTGAGCGCGGGGTGCTGGAAAACACCCTGCAACGCCTGGCCGAGCAGGACCCCCTGACCGGCATCGCCAACCGCCAGGGCTTCCAGACCCTGCTGGCCGCGCGCCTGGCGGAAAACGACGGGCGCGGCCTGGCCCTCGGTCACCTGGACCTGGACAACTTCCGTCACGCCAACGACTCCCTCGGCCACCAGGCCGGCGACCGGCTGATCCTGCAGGTGGTCTCGCGGCTCAAGAGCCAGCTGGAGGCCGGCGATCAGCTGGCGCGCCTGGGCAGCGACGAGTTCGCCCTGCTGATCGATACCCGCCGCGCCCCGCAGCGTGCCGAGTGGATGGCCGAGCGCATTACCGAAGTCATGGCCGAGCCCTACTGGATCGACGGCGAGAGCCTGCTGATCGGCTGCAGCCTGGGGATCGCCCACGCCCGGGCCAATGCCGGCGCCGACCCGCTGATGTGGCATGCGCATATCGCCATGCAGCAGGCCAAGAGCACCCAGGGCTGTACCTTTCATATCTTCAACGAGCGGATCAACCGCAACGCCCGCAGCCTGGCCGACCTGGAAAGCGAACTGCGCCGGGCCCTGCGCCGCGACGAACTGGAGCTGCATTACCAGCCCCGGCTGAACCTACACGATGGCAAGATCGTCGGCCTCGAGGCCCTGGTGCGCTGGCGCCACGGCGAGCGCGGGCTGTTGCCGCCCAGCGAATTCGTGCCCCTGGCCGAACAGAGCGGGCTGATCGTGCCCCTGGGCTACTGGGTGATTTCCCGGGCCCTGCGGGATATGCAGGCCCTGCGTGAGCGCGGGCTGCCAGCGCTGCACATGGCGGTCAACTTGTCGTTCCGCCAGTTCCAGGACAGCCAGCTGCTCTCGACCCTGAGCCGGCTGATTGCCGAGCGCGGCGTCGAGGCCCAGTGGCTGGAATTCGAGCTGACGGAAACTGCAGTGATGCGCCGCAGCGACCTGGTGAAGCAGACCATGGATGCCCTGGGGCGCCTGGGGGTACGGTTTTCCCTGGATGACTTCGGCACCGGCTTCTCCTCCTTCGTCCACCTCAACAGCCTGCCGATCACCTTGCTCAAGGTCGACAAGAGCTTTGTCGGCGGCATGGAGCAGCGCGAGGAAAACCGCAAGCTGGTGCACGCCATGATCAACCTGGCGCACAACCTCAATTTGGATGTGGTGGCCGAAGGCGTGGAAACCGCAGAGCAGTTGGCATTGCTGCGGGGCTTTGGCTGCGACCAGGTCCAGGGTTACTTGATCAGCAAGCCGCTGCCCCTGGCGGAACTGATGGATTACCTGACCTTTGGCAGCAGCCAGCAGGTGCGCCAGGAAGGGGCGCTGTAGGCAGCGCACCGCTGCAAGCGCCATGGACGGCGGCGCTCAGCCCGCACCTTATTCCACCTGGCTGGCCTGTAGGTTCAGCGCCGATTCCGTCGGTTCGCGACGGATCATCCGCTGCATGCGCCATTCGAACGCCAGGGTCAGGCTGATGGCCGCACAGGCCAGGCCCAGGGCCAAGCCCCACCAGACGCCGGTCGGCCCCCAGCCCAGGGTGAAGGCCATCAGCCACGCTGCAGGCGCACCAATCAGCCAATAGCAACCCAGGCCCACGAGGAAGGTGGTCTTGGCGTCCTTGAGACCGCGAATCGCGCCCATGGCGATGGTCTGGGTGCCGTCGAACAGCTCGAACCAGGCCGCCACCGCCAGCAGGCTCACCGCCAGGCGGATCACCTCGGCGAAGGCCGGATCGTTGTGGTCGACGAGCAGCCCGATCAACTGATGGGGCAACAGCCAGAAAATCATCGCGAAGCCGAGCATGGCCACCGCACCGAAGGCGATGCCCACGCGCCCGGCCAGGCGGGCATCGAGCAGTTGGCCGGCGCCGTAATGCTGGCCGATGCGCATGGTGATGGCGTAGGAGATGCCCGCCGGGATCATGAAGGCCACCGAAACGATCTGCAGGGCGATCTGGTGCGCCGCCAACTGGGTGCTGCCCATGGTGCCCATGCACAGCGCGGCGAAGGCGAACAGCCCGACTTCCACCGCGTAGGTACCGCCAATGGGCAGGCCCAGGCGCCACAGTTCCCGCAGGTAGCGGCTGTTCAAGCGGGACAGGCCCTGGCGCAATGGATAGGCGGCGTAGGCCGGGTGACGCTTGATATGCCAGGCCAGGGCCAGGGCCATGCAGTTGGCGACTATGGCGGTGACCAGGCCGATGCCCACCAGCCCAAGCTTGGGCAGGCCGAACATGCCGGTGATCAAGGCGTAGTTGAGCAGGAAGTTGGCCACTGTGCCGGCCAGGCTGATGACCATCACCGGGGTCGCCCGGCCGATGGCGCTGGTGAAACCGCGCAGGGCCATGAAGCTCAGGTAGCCGGGCAGGGCGAATGGCAGGATCAGCAGGAACTGGCCGGCGGCCTGGACGTTGTTCGGGGTCTGGCCGAAGAACAGCAGCAGCGGCTTGAGGTTCCACAGCAGCAGCCCGGCCGCCAGGGCCATCAGCCAGGCCAGCCACAGGCCGGCCTGGGTCAGGCGGGCGGCGCCTTCGCTATCGCCGGCGCCGTGGCGGATCGCCACCAGGGTGCCCACCGCGGCAATCACGCCGATGCAGAAGATCGACACGAAGGTATAGCTGGCGGCCCCCAGGCCACCGCCGGCCAGGGCCTCGGGGCTGAGGCGGGCCATCATCAGGGTGTCGGTCAGGACCATCAGCATATGGGCCAGCTGCGAGGCGATCAGCGGCCCTGCCAGCCGCAGGATGGCCCAGAGTTCGGTACGTGCTGGATGCTGCATGGTCATCAGGCTCGGTTATGGCGAAGGGGGGGAAAGTGCTGATTCTCGGCGCTTCTGCTGCATAGCACAAAGAGATAAAAATACTTGCTGGCATGATAAAAACTCATGTGAAGCGCTTTCTGGTAGCGTGGCGCGATGCCGTTGTCGGAGCACCTCCATGTCTCGCCGTTTGCCTCCCCTGTATGCCTTGCGCGCCTTTGAAGCCGCCGCCCGACACAGTTCGTTCACCCGTGCCGGTGAAGAGCTGTCCATTACCCAGAGCGCGGTCAGCCGGCATATCCGCACCCTGGAAGAACATTTCTCCTGCCGCCTGTTCCAGCGCAGCGGGCGCAACCTGCAACTGACCGAGGCCGCGCGCTTGCTGTTGCCGGGCATTCGCGAAGGCTTCGGCGCCCTGGAGCGGGCCTGCAACACCTTGCTGGCCGAAGACGGCATTCTGCGCATGAAAGCGCCCTCGACTCTGACCATGCGCTGGCTGCTGGCGCGCCTGAGCCGCTTTCGCCATTTGCAGCCGGGCAACGAGGTGCAGCTCACCAGTGCCTGGATGGATGTGGACTCGGTGGACTTCAACCAGGAACCCTTCGATTGCGCGGTGCTGCTGAGCAACGGTCATTTCCCGCCGGACTGGGAAGCCAGCCTGCTGTTTCCCGAGCTGCTGATACCGGTGGGGGCGCCGAACCTGCTCAATGACCAGCCCTGGGATGTGGCGCGGCTGGCCGCCACCGAGCTGTTGCACCCAACCCCGGACCGTCGCGACTGGCGCAGTTGGCTGGAACATATGGGGCTGGCGGAGCAGGTTTCGCTCAAGGGCGGCCAGGTGTTCGACACCCTGGAGCTGGGGATGATCGCGGCAGCCCGGGGTTATGGGGTGTCCATGGGCGATCTGCTGATGGTGGCCGAAGATGTGGCCCAGGGTCGCTTGAGCCTGCCCTGGCCGACGGCGGTGGCCAGCGGCCTGGACTACTACCTGGTCTGGCCCAGGACCCGGCCCGGCGGCGAGCGGTTGCGACGCCTCAGCGATTTTCTCCAGGGCGAGGTCCGCGCCATGCAATTGCCCGAGGTAGAGCGCCTCGGCTGAAACGTTGCAGCGCTCGGGGGAACAAGGCCGGGAAGATATCCTTGTAGATCGCTCAAGTATTCCTGGATGCCGCCGAATCCTGTGGTATGGAACCAGCGTTCAGGAAGGTCCTAACTCTCTAAAAATACACAGAAAAATTGTCGCCGAGCGTGCAGCTTGATCAGGATGATCCGCCTTCTCGGCCAGGAGCCATCATGTCCCAACCCCGTGCCCGGATAGCCTCCCAGCTAGGGCTTGCCCTTGCCCTGGTACTCGCCCTGGTGATCAGTGGCAGCACCCTGTTCGCCCTGCGTTCACTGGACTCGGCGAACCTCGATACCCGCGAAGAGCACCTGGCCAGCGAAGCACGCTTGCTCGCCGACCAGCTCAGCACCTTTCACGGCAGCCTGCGCGAGAGCACCCAGCGCCTCAGCGGCCTGTTCGAAAACCGTTTCAGCAGTGGCCTGAGCCTGCATCCGGAACAGCCGGTGAGCGTGGCCGGGGTGCAGACCCCAGGCCTGCACCTGGGCACGGTGGTGCTCAACAACAACTTCGAGGAAGTGGACGAGTTCAAGCAGATGACGGCCGGGGTCGCGACCCTGTTCGTGCGCAGTGGCGATGATTTCATTCGGGTCAGCACCTCCCTGAGCAAGCAGGATGGCAGCCGGGCCATCGGCACTTTGCTCGATCATGCCCATCCGGCTTACCAGAAACTCATGGCCGGGCAGGGTTATGTCGGCCGCGCGCTGCTGTTCGAACGGCTGTACATGACCCAGTACACCCCGGTGCTGGATCGCAGCGGCAAGGTGATTGCGGTGCTGTTCGTCGGTTTCGACTACACCGATGCGCAGAACGCCCAGTTCGACAATCTCAAGCGTTTCCGCATCGGCCACAGCGGTTCCCTGGCCTTGCTGGATGAGCAGGGCAAGTGGCTGGTGCCGCCGGCCGGGGTGCAGGACCTGGATCAGGCCAAGGAACGCTTGGCCGCTGCAGTCCGGGAGCCTGGCAAGGGCCGCTTCTGGAGTGATCGCGGTGAAGACTTCTACAGTCTGGCGGTGCCCTTCGAGGGCGGCCCCTGGTCGGTGGTGGCGAGCATGCCCAAGGCCGAGATTCGCGCCGTGACCTGGAGCGTCGGCATCCGCCTGGTGATCGGCAGCCTGCTGGCGATGCTGCTGGCGGTGGGCGCTACGGTCTGGCTGCTGCGCAGCAAGCTGGCGCCGTTGGGTGACCTGGTGCGCCAGGCCCAGGCCCTGGGCGGCGGCGACCTGAGCGCGCGGCTGAATGTGGCCAGCCACGATGAGATTGGCCAGCTGGCCCGCAGTTTCAACCAGATGGGCGAAGCCCTGTCGACCATGGTCGAGCACATCCGCCGTTCCGCTGCCGAGGTCAACAGCCGGGCCCAGGCTCTGTCGGGCTTGTCCAGCGGTGCTTATGAGGGCATGGAGCAACAGTCCGGCGAGATCACCAGCATGGCCGGGGCGGTGGAAGAGTTCAGTGCCACCTCGCTGAACATCGCCGACAACATGGGCAGCACCCAGCGCCTGGCCCAGGAAAATGCCCAGCAGACCCATATCGGTCGCGAGTCCATGGAGCAGGCGTCGTCGTCCCTGGAGCAGATTGCCGGGGCACTGGGCAGCACGGCCACGGTGATCAATACCCTGGGCCAGCGCTCCCAGGAAATCGGCGGGATTGTCGGGGTGATCACCGCGATCGCCGACCAGACCAACCTGCTGGCCCTCAACGCCGCCATCGAGGCAGCCCGGGCCGGTGAGCAGGGGCGCGGCTTTGCCGTGGTGGCCGACGAGGTGCGCAACCTGGCGTCGCGCACCCGTGAGGCCACCGACGAGATCTCGCAGATGATCAACAGCATCCAGCAGGAAACCGGCAACGCCATCGAGACCATGGAGCAGGGCAACCGCTTGATGCAGGAAGGCCTGTCGCGCAACGCCAATGTGGCCTCGGCCCTGGCCCTGATCGACGAGCAGAGTCGCAGCGCTGGCGAGCAATTCGCCGCCATCACTACCGCGACCCAGGAGCAGAGCAGCACCGCCACGGTGCTCAGCAGCAACCTGCAAAGCATCGCCCAGGCCAACAGCGAGCAGCGTGAAGTGGTGTCCAACCTGGCCCTCACTGCCCGCGAACTGGAAGCCCTGGCCGCCGACCTGCGCCAGGAGGTCGACCGCTTCCGCTGACGCTGGCGCTATTGCCCTGCGGCTCAAAGTGACGGCGGCTTTCGCATCCTGCCGATCTAAGGCTCAGCGGGGCTCGGTTGGCTCACCCAGCCCCGGGTCCACGCGCTTGCCGATATCCCGCAGGCGCGCGAGCTGGTCGACCATGGTCGGCGCTTCGTCGACGCTGCTGACGAAGGTCCACAGGTAGGTCATCACCGCATACACATGGCCGGCCTTGACCTCGGGCGACAGCGCCAGTTGGCTGATGGTGATGACGAACAGCAGCGCGGCAATGGCCCCCAGAAACAGATAGGCCGCCGCTTCCCGGTCCGAAAGCCAGATGCGCAACCGCGACAGCAGGCGATAGTGACGCTGCAGCGAGACAGCGCCGACCTTGGCCACCAGGCCGATCTCCCTTTCCAGTCGATCATTCAGGCGCTCGTGCAGTTGCTGGTTGCGCCGGGCAAAGCGTGGCAGCAGGGTCACGCATAGCAGCAGTGCGCCCAGGCAGGCGAGGCCGATCCAGGGTTCGATCACCAGCAACATCACCGCCGCGCCAACGATCGACACCAGGGCCGTGGCGATGGTGGGCACGTGCTTTTCGAAGAAGTCGACGAACTCCCGGGCCAACACCACCCGCGCCGCGGCGGTGGAGGTGTCCTGCTGTTGCAGGCGCTGATTGAGGATCACCGGCACCGCAAGGTCGGCGTAGATACGGGTGAAGGTGCGGGTGTCCACCGCACGCCGCGCCGCACCCACCACCCAGAAACCCAGCACCACCAGTGCGTAGACCAGCGCATGGGCAGTGTCGCCGCGCAGGATCGAGTCCACGGCGAACCCGGCGAACAATGGATAGGCCAACAACAGGGCGTTTTCCAGGGCTACCAGGGACAGGGTGAAAAATAGCTTGCCCGGGTAGGCCCGGGCGATGGCCTTGAGGGTCTGGCCGGCGCTTTGCTGGCCGATTTTCTGGGTTGGGTCCACGGCGATGCGTGGGGTGACGGCGGACATAAGTGCACCACAAGGGGGGATAAGGTTAATATTGAGCGACTGCTCAATTATCTTTGAGCGACCGCTCAAAATGCAAGCGCCGTCCATCCAGGCGCCAAGAGGTTCGATTGCCCATGTCCCGTAGCGACCGCAAAGACCAGATCATCCAGGCCGCCCTGGAATTATTCCGCAGCAAGGGTTTCGCCGAGGTTTCCACCCGTGACCTGGCCGAGCACGCGGGCCTGTCCCGCAGTCACGTCTATCACTACTTCAGCGACTGGAAGGAGCTGCGCCGCGAAGCCTTCGTGCGTTTCGCCAATCAACAACTGGAGGAGGTGGGCGAGCCCCTGCGCGGTACGGCGCCAATGGACGCCTTGCAAGGCTTTCTCCGTGACTGCCTGCCCGATTCCGCCGAAGCCGGCTGGGCGCTGTGGCTCGATGCCTGGGACGAAGCCATGCACGACCCTGAGCTGGCCGAGGCTTACCTGCGGATCAATGGCGAGTGGCGGGGGATGCTGGCGGCGATCATTGCCGATGGGGTCCGGGCGGGGGTGTTCCGCTGCGCCAGTCCCGAGCGCGCGGCCCGGCAGTTGTTCGCCCAGACCATGGGTTACGCCGACGACCTGCTGCTGCGGGCTTCTCCCGAGTCGGCCCAGGCAGCGTTGCAGGAAGTGATGGAAGTGGCGGGCCTGCTGCTGGGCTTTGCGGACTGAGAGCAGGCCCGGTGCTTTGCGGAGTTTGTCCTGGGATCAGCTTCTTCTTGCTTGCTGAAACGTTTCATCAGCGCTATAAAAATCCCACAATTCCAAAAAGGTACCCCGCCATGACCCCGCTCAAACTGCTGCTGACCCTAGGCGCGTTGACCGCCACTTCTCACGCCATGGCCTGGGACTATGTCTTGCTCGACACCGACCGAGCCGTCCAGCCCCTGCACCTGACCAGCGAACAGTTGGGGGTGAAGAGCGAGCGACCCTTCTCCGTGACCCTGCGCACCTTGCATGGCGGGCGTCAGGAAGGGGTGACCATCGTCGATATCGACAATGGCCTGATGAAGCTCTCGGTGGTGCCGACCCGTGGCATGAATGTGTTGCAGGCCTCGGTGGGCGATGTGCGCCTGGGCTGGGATTCGCCGGTCAAGGAAGTGGTCAACCCGGCCTTTATCGAGCTCAACGGCCGGGGTGGCCTGGGCTGGCTGGAAGGTTTCAATGAGCTGGTGACCCGCTGCGGCTACGAATGGGTCGGGCACCCGGGCATGGACAACGGCGAACTGCTGACCCTGCACGGCCGTGCGGCGAACATTCCCGCCAGCAAGGTCACCCTGCATATCGACGAAACCCCGCCCTACGCCATTCGCCTGCGTGGCGAGCTCAAGGAGCAGGCCTTCAAGAAGGTCGATTTCAGCGTCGCCACTGAACTGGTCACCGAGCCCGGCAGCAGCAGCTTCACCCTCGACGATCGCCTGACCAACAACGGCGACTATGCAAAGGAATACCAGGCGCTGTACCACAGCAACTTCAGCACGCCGTTCCTCGAGCAGGGGGCGAAGTTCGCCGCGCCGGTGCAGCAGGTGTCGCCATTCAATGACAAGGCCAAGGCCGATTTGGCTGACTGGCAAACCTACCGCGGGCCAACCCGTGACTATGACGAAACCGTCTACAACCTGGTGCCCTATGCCGACGCTCAGGGCGAGACCCTGGCGGTGCTGCACAACCAGGCTGGCAGCCTCGGTGTGTCACTGGGCTTCAATACCCGGCAGCTGCCGGTGTTCTCGCTGTGGAAGAACACCGACACCCAGGGCCAGGGTTATGTGACCGGTCTGGAACCGGGCACCAGTTTTTCCTACAACCGGCGTTATCAGCGCCCGCTGAGTCTGGTGCCGAGCATAGGCGCCAAGGAGCAGCGGCAGTTCCAGATCCGCTACAGCCTGCTGGCAGACAAGGCCGCTGTGGATAAAGCCTTGAACCGCGTCGGACAGATTCAAGCTGGGCGTCAGACCGAAGTGCGGCCGACTCCGTTGGTGGATTTGAGCAAGGAGTGAGGCGTCAACCGCTACCGGGCCGATAGTGCAGTGCTTCGGCCAGGTGCTCGCGGTTGATGGTGTCCAGCGCTTGCAGGTCGGCCAGGGTGCGGGCCACCTTGAGCAGGCGGTGGGCGGCACGAAGCGACAGGTCCAGGCGTTCGCAGGCGGCTTCCAGCCAGTGCTCGTCGGCGCTGGACAGCTGGCAATGGCGGCGCAGGCCGGGCAGATCCAGTAGCGCATTGGCACAGCCCTGGCGTTGCAGTTGTCGCTCCCGGGCCAGTGCCACCTGGGCGGCAACGCTGGCGCTGTCGGCCCCGGGCTGTGGTTCGGGATTCAGCGCGGTGGCCTCGCGGGTCACGCTCAGGTGCAGGTCGATGCGGTCCAGCAAGGGGCCGGACAGCTTGTTGCGATAGCGCTGGATCTGTTCCGGGGTGCAGCGGCAACGACTGCTGGTTTCATCCAGGTAACCGCAGGGGCAGGGGTTCATCGCTGCCACCAGCTGGAAGCGCGCCGGGAACTGCACCCGCTCCCGGGCGCGGGAAATGACGATCTGACCAGACTCCATGGGCTCGCGCAGTACCTCCAGAACCTTGCGGTCGAACTCCGGCAACTCATCGAGAAACAGCACGCCGTGATGGGCCAGGGTAATTTCCCCAGGCTGGGGTTTCGAACCACCGCTGTAAGATCTATCAGAAAATGCTAAAAACACCAAAAATACATCGGAATTTGAGAAGTATGAACTCCTTCGGAACGCCAGTCCGTAAAATCAGCGGTACGTCACGCGGTGTTACCGGGTCGGTTCCCAAGATGGGGAAGTACGAGTCGTCCTTGGAGCGGGACATGATGGAGCTCATCCGCTTCGATCGGCGGGTACGGCAGTTCAGCCCGCAGCCTTTGACTCTTCAGTACCGTGATGGTGAAGGTAAACCTCGCTCGTACACCCCTGACGGTCTGATCCAGTTCCAGCATGCTGATCTCCCTGAGCCGTCAATTCTCTATGAAGTAAAGTTCAGAGAGGACTTCCGTGCAGAATGGAGAACCTACCTCCCAAAATTTCGAGCGGCAAAAGCGTACTGTAAAGAGAGGGGCTGGGTTTTTCGGGTTTACACCGAGGTGGAAATTCGGACGGTTTACCTTGCGAATGTGAAGTTCCTATGGCCCTACATCGTTCGAAAGGTTGATCCCGTGATGAGGGATCACATCCTCAATGTGCTCTGGGATTTGGGTGAGGCTGACCCCGACTTCCTCTTACATGCACTTTCTTCAGATCCCAAGGGCCGAGCCCTTTTGATACCTGCTCTTTGGCACATGGTTGCCACCGGCGGGATTGGTTGTGATCTGGATCTGAAATTGACCATGAACTCACGAATTTGGCCGATGAAAGAGGCCCAGCCATGAAAACGATCCGTCCCGGTAGCTTGGCCTACTGTCGAAACGAAGCCTGCATCGTTCTGGAGCTCAAAGGCTTGCTTGAAGCGGTGATCCGAATGACCGGGGATCAGTCAACACACATTGTCCGTGCCGCTGAACTGAGAGCCTCTCCGGTGAGTGATTCCACGCTTACCGCTAAGCACATTTTCGCTGAAGACCGTGATTGGACTGAAGCTGTTGAACGCCACAAGCTCATTCAACCGCTTCTGATGAATGGCCGACAAAGCTTGGAACACATTAAAGAGGCTGCCAAATCGTCAGGAAGAAGCGTATCCACAATCTACCGCTGGATTAAGCGATTCGAAGAGACCGGACTGGTTTCTTCGCTACTGCGTTCGGCGAGGCAGGACAAAGGTCAGCTCCGTTTGGATCAGGAGCTTGAAGACATAATCAATAAATGGATCGAAAATTCTTACCTGATTGAGGAGCGGCCCACGGTTAAGAAACTACATCAGGACATTAAAACTGAGTGTGAAGAGCTCGGGTTAGTGCCCCCACATGTCAACACGATTCACCAGCGGGTTCGGGACATTGATGAGCAGGAGCGGCATAAAAGACGGCTGGGACCCAGGTCCGCGAAAAATAAATATCGCCCTTTGAGAGGCTCCTTTCCAGCGACGGACGCACCTAACTCTGTAGTGCAAATCGACCACACGCCAGTTGACGTGATCATCGTCGATGAGATCGACCGTCTTCCTATTGGTCGTCCAAACCTCACCATGAGTATTGACGTGCACACGCGCATGATCGGCGGATTCTTCTTCTCTTTGGATCCGGTTGGAGCGAATTCTGCAGCGCTCTGCATCGCCCATGCGGTAGCTCAAAAAAGCTACTGGCTGGCGGCTCGAGATATTCCAGCGGAATGGCCAATCTACGGTCTGATGCAGAAAATTCACGTTGATAACGCGAAAGAGTTTAAAGGACGAGCCTTGACCCGTGGATGTGATGAATACGGGATCATCTTGGAGCACAGGCCGAGAAAGCAGCCGAACTATGGTCCGCACATCGAACGTGCGTTTCGCACCTTCATGGCCAAAGGCCACCAGATACCGGGAACAACATTCTCCAACACCCTCGAAAAACTCGACTACGACTCCGAGGGCAGGGCTTGTATGACGCTCAAGGAGCTGGAGCTGTGGTTTACAATTTTTGTTGTTTACATTTACCACAATGAACCCCACCAAGGGCTTGGTGGTATTTCACCAATTAACTATTACAGTCAGTGCGTGCATGGTACGAAGGATCAACCTGGTGTGGGGCTACCTGAGCCGATTGAGAACGAAGAAAAGTTCAGGCTAGATTTTACGCCATATTTCTTGAGAACCGTTCAGCGTCACGGCGCAAAGATTGATGGGATCCACTATTACGCACCTGTCCTACGCACCCGAATTGTTCAACAGGGAGACGATGGAAAGGCACGAAAATTCATTTTCGTTCAGGATCCTCGAGATATCAGTGTCGTTTACTTTCTTGACCCTGATGAACAAATCTACCACCCAGTCCCCTACTTCAACTCAAGTCACCCTCCGATAAGCGTCTGGGAGCTGCGAGAGGTGACACGACGCATTCTCGAGACACCAGGCACCAAAATAAACGAAGCCGCGATATTCGAAGGTGTACGCCGAATGCGTGCAGTCGAAAAGAACGCCATTGAGAAAACCCGATTGGCGCGGAAGGCTCGTGCCTCTGAGAAGCGAAAACGGCGTATGGCCGAAAGACGGAAAGGATGGGATGGCGTGCACACCGTTCTTGAACCGTCATCGACATCTGAGCCAGTGGCGGTTAGTTCGGATGTCGTCGAGCCCTATGATGAGATCGAAATAGGTTAATGCCATGAGCGACTTTGAACATCTTGTAGAGCCTCTTGCCGAAAAATGTTGGCAGATGAGCGACCAGGAGCGTATTGAGCAACTCAGGACCCCTAGATGGTTGGGTTATCCTCGCGCTAAGGAAATTGAAACGAAGCTTGAATGGCTGTTCAGTCATCCTAGGGTTACCCGAATGCCGAGCATGTTGCTGATCGGGCGGACCAACAATGGAAAAACAGGGTTGGTTAACCGCTTCGCTGCTCGGCACCTTCCTTCTGACAATCCAGGGGGTGAAAGCATTATTGCTCCGGTGCTTATGATCCAAACGCCACCGAAGCCTACCGAAGCGGGTTTGTACACTGAGATTCTCCATCCATTGCTGAAGCGGCTTCCTCACGGAACCGTTGCTGACAAACGCGCAAGGACGACTGAGATATTAAGGAAGGTGCAGCTCAAGGTTCTTATTCTCGATGAAATGCACAACATGCTTGCTGCCACAGCTCCTGCGCAGCGTGAGTTTCTGAACGCTATTAAGTACCTTTCCAACGAGCTACAGATATCGATAGTTGGTGTCGGTGACGACACGCTTATCAGTGCGGTCAGTATAGATTCTCAGATCCAGAATCGATTCCCGGCTGAAATTCTTCCTAAGTGGAAAGTTGGGCCGGAATTTAGCCGTCTGCTTGCGTCGTTTGAAAAAGTCCTACCCTTGAAACATCCCTCCGGTCTGGTTGAGCCGATGCTGGCGATGAAGTTGGCTGCCATGTGTGAGGGAACGATTGGCGAACTGTCGCTGCTGTTGAACGCAGCTAGCACCTATGCGATCCGCTGTGGTCAGGAGCAAATTACGGCCGAGGTTTTGAATAAGTGTGGGTATGTACCGCCGTCTGAGCGGAAGTTGTTGACCGTGGAGATATAGATGCTGCCTATCCATCCGCAGCCTGCGGAGGACGAAATCCTTTCGTCCTGGTTGGTGCGGCTGGCCTTCTCAAATGGCTTTCCCTTGCACACGTTCTTCAACAGTCTGCTTGGCTACAAGGGGGCCATTTGGACACGGGATATTGACCGACATCCATCGGATCAACTGCTCCAACTGCTCAGTCACCAAACACAGCAGCCGTTTTCGATGCTTCAGAGCATGACGCTGAGCTCCTACGAAGGGACTTTTTTCTCGGAACTACCTCTGCATGGTGACGTGAATTGGTTACTGGCGTTGGGCGTCTACCATCGAGACCACAAACGTGCAGGGATGCAGTACTGTCCCTTGTGCCTGCAGAACGATTCAACTCCCTACTACCGCATGTTGTGGCGTATTGCTTCCACGGTTCTTTGCCCCGTCCATTACTGCATGATGGAGGATGACTGTCCTCGGTGCCATGCGCTGGTGATGTTCCATCGTCATGGTATTGGCAGACATAAACTCCCGTATGTGGAGGATCTTCGGCACTGCTATCAATGCTCGCTTGATTTGGGTGGCGTGAAGCCAAGGCAACCTGAGTGGCCGGACAACCATTCACTGAATTTTCTCACCGCATTGATCGGTCATCCAAAGCTCTCTCCCTGGAAAAATCTACCAATCAATGCACCATGCAGCATTCCATTTTTCACCGGTCTCAGAGAAATACTGAGGCTACTGAACTGCAAGTATGGACCTAGGTTTGAGCCTCTTTTCTGCGGGGAACTCAGAACGCCTGCATTATCTCTATCCAGACAGGATTTTGAGTACCTGCGCAGCGAGCGTAGGCTCATCCTAATGCTGCGCGCGGCTTGGCTGCTCCAAGAGTGGCCAGACCGATTTATCGAGGCTTGTCACGTTGCGCATTTGTCACGTAGTCGAATCAGTGAGTATCCCGATCTGCTTCCGTTCTGGCTTGAGGACGCGGTTTCTAGACTCGATCAACGAGTTTATTCCCCTAATCAGCAGGAAGTCCTCGCGGCCGCTGCTTACCTGACCAGGCAGGGCTATCAGGTGAACTGGGAAACCTTGAGCGAGGTATTTGGTGTGCGGCGAGATTGGGCGAAGAGGTTGGTGAAGATGACGCGCTAGTGTGATAACGGCGACAGTACTACCCGCGACCCTGAACTTCAGAACGGATGGCGGCGCCCATAGAAAAGATCCGCGTTAAACACTTTCGCATGGGCTGCATTCAGAGTATTAAGTTATTGATTTTTCTACCTTGGGCAAAATGCTATTAGTGGTGGTATTCTCACATCATTCATGTCATGGAAGACAGCAATGCCTGTTCCCTCGCTATCTCAATCGCTGGTGGTAAACCTGGATTATTACCACGGCCACCAATCACTGCTTGCGAAGGGGGCATACGAGACTTTGGGTACCGCCTCCAAAGTGGAGTCTTTTCAGAAGCAGGGGACAATTCCTCTGTCAGACTTCCTCAACTATTTCCTTATCCACCGTTCAGTAAGTCCAGATTATGCCTCGTACATAGAGCGGCTCAATTACCTAGACACAGCAAGCACTTGGTTGAACGGTGTTCTAGATTTGAGCGGCTCGATCAATTGGCGGCCGGGTAGCAACGGTCTCCAAGAAAATGTGGGGGAGGCTGTTAGCCTTTCTGTCGCGAGCTCTTTGTTTGGACTGACGGCTGCAGACTGGGAAACGATTCCCGAGCAAAAAGGGAGGCGAGCACATCCGACCTTTGATTTTGAACGGACATTGGTCGGTATTACGGCCCAAAATGCGGTCGTACAGATCGAAGCAAAGGGAAGTTTTGTTCGCGACAACACGGTTGATCAAAGCGCCGTGAAGGCGCATGCAAGAAATATTTCAAAGAAAAAAGACAAGATTACAAACATAGGTGCTGCCTACAAACATCCTGCGACGGTGATGTACGGGATGATTGTATCTATTGACCCAACGAATGAAGCTAAATGCTGGTTGCTAGATCCACCAACTGAGCAGTTGGAGGGTAACCCTAGCGATATCAAAGTCGCGATTCGGCTAGAGTATGTCGCCTCGATCGTGGCTATGCTTGCGCCAAATGCGAAGCTTCCTCGAGCGCTACGCGATCGTGCGGCTTTGTGGCGGGAGGGAGCAGTTTCGAAAGAGATCGAGTCACTTGAAGGACATCCCTACACGGGGGAAAACTATGTGGACGCCTATTTGGCGAAAAGCAAAATCTGGATGGCAGAACGTGATGTCGTCGGTCAGCTATATCTAGGCGAATCTGGGCGAGTTTTCTTTCTGGGGTTACGTGGGGACTTGGTTCGTGCGGCCATTAAGCAAGATCCTGAAGCAATCGTTCAGGCGCGCTATAAACACAGTGTTGAGCAGGCCCATGTGAGCGGAGAACCAATGCGGCTTGACCGTTGGAAAAAAGGTTCACGTCGTAATGTCGCATTGACCCTTTACACAGCATCCAGTGGAGTAGTCATCGGGCTGCCTGGGAACGGTTAATCGCTCATGCCATCGACGACTTGGTAAATGACGCGACCGATTCCGTGCTTCACCCCATCACATTTGAGCTGGTGGACACATCTGTGCTGGGTCTTCCGGATGATCCTGCTGAGTGGGAACGACTATAGCGACAGAGCAGTCGAGTTCTGCTGATATTGGATACCCAATGGGGCGGTTCGCTCGCAAAACGTTGTTCCGCGTCGAACGCTTTAAGACCAATCATGCGTGATATTTCGCACAAATTCAGAGTGACATATGGTTAATATGAAAAAAGTAGCGTTGTACGTGGGGGCTGTTGGCGCACTGGCATCAGTTGGAGCATGGCTGTTGCCGACGAGTGCGTCGTCACAGAGTACTACTGGCAATAATAGCCCTGCGATCTCTGGTAACGGGAACAGCGTAAATTACGTGTCAGGTTTTCCGGATCTTAAAACCATTCAAGCGCAGCGCCCGAACATCAGTGACGAGCAATACGACGCAATCAAGAAAGGAATGTCGTATCAACAGGTTTTGGACATTGTGAAAATTCCAGGGCGTGAGGTGTCCAGTAACGACAACGTCATCGTTTACACCTGGGGCAATGAGCTATACATCTACATGATGGTCACGCTGATTGATGGCAAGGTTCACTCAAAACATCGCTGATATAGTCGATGGTGTCGTTATTAGTGGGAATGTCACTTCGTGGCAGCGGTAGTACATCTTGTTCATCTAGATTTGTGTAAATAAAGTCAGTCCTGACGTATTTCATAGATCTTCAAAAATCTAAGATCAGTGAAACCCTGTTTGGCGAAGCACATCAATGGTCTCGAGTTGCTGTTTGGGATACGGATGTAACCGAAATCAAGGAGGGAACGTTTGGACTTTTGTTTGGGGGATGTGGGGGGGCATTGCGCTGAACTAAGTTAATGGTGTGTTTGTCAATCATTAGGCAATCAGGATCAGAATGACATCCCTTCGGTTGCTTGGACAAGAAGCTCCTCTACCTGACGGGATCCGACAGTTGTCGAGAGCATCTCAATGGGGCTTTTCCCCGCGAAAAGAGACTTCGGTTTGGACAGCCAGCGCATAGCTTTATCAGTGTCGCCAAAAAAAGACTCAGCTAAAGCAACGGCGTGTGCCAGTCGAAACAAATGATCACTTTGACTGGCGGTTAGTCGCTCGCCACTGGTCAGCTTCATTCTGAGCGATTGGGGAACGATTGCGTCCTTAGTACCAAGGCCGATGAGCCCTAAATGGCCCATTGCCGTAAGAGTGTTTACCTCAAATCCGGCATCGATAATTTCGTGAATTTGCAGAGCAGTTGCGTCGATGGGGATATTGAGCAAAACATTCATGCGGCTTCGATAGCTTTCATCGGCTTGAGCGCGCAAGACGTCGGTGCCTTTGGGATATTCACGCTTAAGAGCGCGCATCGGTGTCAGGATGATCGTATCGCCGGCGACGGTGATTTCCAAATCATCCCCGATTCTCAAGCCCAACTCCTGCAACAGGACAGCGGGTAAATCGACGATGACATCGCCGCTGCCATCATTGGTGGTCTGAGCTTGAACAAACCAGTGCCTGTCGTTCTCCATATCATCCATCCGATATGCCGTCAGCGAGAGAGGGTCCCATATGCTCGCGCGTGCAGCGGCATCTGTCATGGAATAAAATAGCCTTCGCATGATACTCGGCATTGAATTGCGATAAGTGGTCCACTCGCTTGTAGGTATGTGCAGAGATTCGGCCGCGTGGTCAGACCCGTCATCGCAAGATAGTTTAGTGGCGCTGGGTGTGGCTCATTCAATTCAGACTCAAAAAATAACTCAGCGTTATTCTCTTGCACGTACTCTCGTGCAGCAGGATACATCTCCCGGGTACTTGGCTGGGCAACTTGTGCTGGGTTTATGTGCACGACGGGCGCGCCGGCGTGAAGCGCCATGATTGGAATCTCTGCGGCAGGGAAGACTACCCCCGAGGTGCCTATCGACAGCAGAACATCGCAGTCTCTCGCTGCCCGGACAGCGCGTTTCCAGGCACCGGCCGGCAGATTCTCCCCGAACCACACCCGGACGTAGTTTGCCGTTACAACGGGGACAACGCGGTGGTTCGATCCTCAAACCCTCACTAGCGACTGGCTGTTCGAAGGAAAAGGCTGCGGGTGTTCGATGCCAGGCAAAGCATTTTGGCGACACAAGGCTCCCGTGCAGATGAATCACATCCGCTGATCCTGACCGCTCATGAAGGTCATTGATGTTTTGGGTGACCACCGTCACCTCTCGGGTCTTGGCCAGTTGTGCAAAAGCCTGATGCGTAGCATTCGGCGTAGCTTGCGCGACCTGAGTCCGCCACCACAGGTACCATCCCCAGACCAGTGCTGCGTCCTCTTGGAATCCGCTCGCAGTTTCAAGCTTCGCTGGATCATGGCGAGCCCAGATGCCCGTCAGCGGATCGCGGAATGTAGGAATACCGCTTTCTTCGGAGATGCCAGCGCCAGTGAACACCACAATTCGCTTCGCGTCACCGACCAGTGCCGCCACCGTTTCGATCGTACTGCTTATTTCCCCACCGCTAGTGATGGTGCTTGCCCAGGGTAATATCGAATCGAAATGATGCATTTGGAGGGGATGGCAACAGTCATTTTTTAACACTGACAGCATCACATAATGAAAGGAGTACTGCATGACCAACCTTGGCGACATCACCCGGCAGTTTTCCATGGAGGGAGCTACCCACCTCTACTCCAGCTTTCCGGCCATGCTCACTCCAGCGGACCTTTATCGCGTCAAGGACAATCCGACGCATAAGGACGCACTCTCAGCATGCAACATTTATCTTATCGCTCGTCGTCCACGGATTTATTTGAAGCCGGAGGGATTTGTCTTGAACGGTCGGACGATTACCGGGGATTTTTTGGTGTTGCGCGAACACGGTATGACCGCACTCCCTTTCGTTTACGAGATCTGCGATGCGTCGATCCCTGAAGATATACCGATCGAAGATGTCGCGGTGGCTCTTAACGGTACGTCACTTATCATCATGACGCCCGCGGGTAAGCAGTTCATTGCAGTGAACGCGATTGTCGCCGCGGCAAAAAGCTTGCTGACGCCGTACGACACCGATCTTGAGGTGCTGTATGTAGGTCAGGCAATTGGCCGCACCACATCTCGCAATGCTTTGGATCGCCTGCTATCGCACAATAAGCTGCAACAGATCCTTGCTGAAACCTCAACGCATTTCCCCGAGCGCGAAGTTCTGCTGTTGCTGTATAGATTCGAGCACGGCAAAACGATCATCAGTAATGGAGGCGACTTCAATGTGGCGGCCCAGGCCTCTGATGAGCAGGATTCGGCCCATATGGATCGTTTGCAAAACGTTCGGTTGAATAGAAAGGAGGTAGTGTCTTTGGCTGAGGCAGGGTTGATCAACTACTTCAAGCCGTACTACAACACTCTGATCAAGACGAACAATTTCTCGTCGAAAGACAAGCTCAAGGTCTTGAAGCAATTGTTAAAGAAGGGGATTGCTGGCCTCGTGGTGGAGCTTTGCTCGGTCAACTTACGATCGCGGATCGGTACAGTTCACGCGGCGCCCATCGACCTGACCGAGAAGATGCCAAATGAGGTTCTAGACGGGCGCAATCTCGAGGACGACAGCATGAAGGAACAGTTGAAAGAGCAGTTGAAGCAAATAGCACACACGCACTACGCCAGGTTTCCGCTCACCACGACTCAAGAAAGGAACACTTTCCTGCATGGCACCACCTTCATCGGTCAGACCGAGGAACCGTGGAACTGGTAGGTCTATAGCATGTTGAGGCCTGCTCATTCACTAGTGCCACGGAAAACCCCTGATATCCTGAGATATCTGGCTCCGAGACTTAGTTGGCACACAGCTTCCCCTTGGAGACGCTTAACAGCCCGCCCCCATGGCGGGCTTTTTCGTATTTACTCCATTTCGGTATCCGTCAGACCCGTTCAAGATCGGGATACTCGGCCTCTTCCCTCGACTGGCTCTCATGCCAATCCGCCCAGAGTTTCTGCTCCTCTTCATACAGCTCCCGAGAGACAGTGCGGGGCAGGTACGCCTCAATATCACGTGTATCGGCTGCATAAACATAGCGGCTGGCACCATTCAGAATCATCATCCGGAAAAATGCCGCCTCTTCGAGGCTGAGAGTGGTGCCGCGTTGAGGGGGGCGATAGCCTACACAAGCAAACAGAAGATGCTTAGGGCTTAACGGCATGAAAAGTCGTGTACCTCGTACGCCCCAGCCACCCTCTAGACTCCATTTGCCGTTCTCTCCAATGCCCAGCCTTGTGAACGGATTATCTGTGGTTGGCCAAGTCACCCCAGCAGGAGCTCGCAGGATAGTCCATCGATGAGTTGGCATCCGATGGATAGTGCTTTTTAGGACGTGTTCCAAATGCCAAATCCAGAGCTTCCGTCCATTCAGTACTCGAGCTTGGATACCTTCCTCTCCATCCTCATTTTTTACAGACTCGATCTTCAGCGGAAGCTTGTCAAAAGGAGCCACTATCGGGATGGGTTCAAGCTCTACACCGGAGGTCAGAGCTGCATCAATCTTTGCAACAGATCCCTCCATGGATTCGGACAACACTTCCTCAAGAGTTTCACTTTGACGCTTCATAAAGCTGTGCAGGCCAGCCGGCGTCCTGACCGACTGCGCTACGGCAAAGCGGAACAAATTGTTCCAGTCCTCGCTGGTCAGTCGCGACTCGGTAACCACTTTCGCAATTGATACGGACGCGGGCACTTCGAAATCACGATCAAGCCAGCGTTCGATCTCATCACTGTCTTTTGAACCTGAGAAATAAGAGTACAGGTGCTCAAGCTTGGCAATGCTCTTAGGTGAAAGGGCTTTCCAGATTTCGCATTTTACATGCGGCACCACGAGCCTGTAGGTGAGGACCTTACCATCATTCATCCACTGCTTCAGGTAAGTCTGAGGTACGTAGTGATTGTCCTTTTTGAAGCTTTCCATGATGCTCAACATCCTCGTTGCTCTGTCATCGCGCAGAAATCTGGGGCCGATGCCTCTACAGAAGGCGCTTTCAACCTTGCCTTGGCTTTGTCGGCCTTACGCTGCTCGCGTTTACGGGCTTCTTCAAATTCCTGCATCGGATGCGTCACGAAATGCTGGCGGTATGTTTTGAGCAGTCCTTGATCATTGCTACTCATAGCCTGGCCAAGCACGTAGTCGGCATCACGCAGCTGGATGTCCAATCTTGGGTGTTTCGCCTGTGCAGCGTTCACCATCGCAATCGCGTTATCGGAAAGCTTGCCGCTCGTCCACAGTTCGAACCTTTGGCGGATGCTAGCCCACTCGGAGTGCGTTTTAACAAATCCCCTGATCACGGGGATACGTTTATCAAGCCATTTCTCCACTTCGGCATCATCCAAAGTGCTGATGGGGTGTATCCCTTTGCATTCGATAAAAACGACTTCATGGCTCGGACGGTGGGCCAGCACGTCGATCTCCGCTTCCGCTCCGATACTGTCCTTGACGATCCGGTTCATCTCCTGGGGATATCCCAAAAAGGTGGATCGCGCGATCTGGGCTACCGCGAATTCGAAAAGGCTGCCGCGTAGCGTCGAAGCTGCGCCTTCGATTCGGGACAAATCGTTGAAAATTTTGTCCAGCGCGTCAGGGTTTTGTGTGAGCTTCGCTGTGTCGGTCAGGACCGCACAAAGATTCTTCAATGCTAATGCCACATCGCGGCCAAAAAGGCTCTCGGTTGTCGCCGGAATGATGCCCTGCTCCTTGAGAAGGGCGAAAGCCTCGGTGTGGTAGCTTTCGGCGACAAAAATCTGAAGGCATTTGCTCACTTTCCTGAGACTGCGCAGCGTGACGCATTTGTTGATGAACCCTGCCAGATGGGCAGCGGTCACCCACCCGTTTAGGGCAAGGTCGCAAACAAAGAAGCCTGGTTTGAGAGTTGTGTTGACATACTCTCGCATGGGAAATAAGTAGGAGGGGCCGGCTAGGTCCCAATTGAACGTCCCGACCTTGGGTAATGCCTCTGAGCCCTCATCCTCGCGGGTTTCAACGGAGTCGTAGCTCACCATTCCTAAGTTGCGTGCCCAATCCTTCACCGCCAACAGGGTTACCTCTTCTGCGATGAGACGCCCCTTCATCTTTGCCCACGTGGAGGTCACTTCGAGCATCTGCTGGTGATCGCATCGCACCACACAGGATTCGCCCCCTGGAAGCATCACCTCCTTTACAAGAGTCGCTTTCACCAGTCGCTCCAGCAGAGTTTCTGCTGAAATGTGCTTCTTTTGAGCAACAGGTGCACCGCAGGCAATAAGAAAATGCCGGCGGGGCATTACGTTGTCTCGAAGCGAGAGAGCCTGTAGTGCCGCAAAATAGGCGCTCCGTGTTTTCTTCAGGGCCTCCATCAAATTATCGAAAAAAAACGGAGATCCATAGTCCTCTTGGAGATAGCAGAAACGTGCCCGATGGGGAAAGATGATGTGGTTGAGACGGGTCATACCAGTGCACCCACGCTCCACCCGCTTTCTCGCCGCTTCGGGATTAATGCCGTACTTGGTCTCAAGGAGCTTGGACAAATCACTGCTCAGCAAGGGGCCAGTTTGCTTCAATAGGTCGATGAGCGCGTTGTCAGCCATGTTCGTTCTCGAAGGATGTCACACAGCGCTATTTATACTCCTTGTAAACAAGGAGCAACGCTTCCTTTCGGCGCCTGTTATTGAACATAGTTAAAATGGGCCTTTCAGAGCGCTTCGCTCCGTTTTTTGATGAAAATGTCACAATACCTTATTTATCCATAGCATATCTCCGATGCATTCAGTGGTACGGCAGCGTGGAGAGGCGTGTGATCACCACAACCTGAGGGCTGTAGAATGGGCTCGCGGCTACTTGACTTTTGAGCTTGGCAGCCTAGATCGATGCCTGCATGTCGTCGTTGATGGCTGCCTTGACCAATCTCTATATGCAGGCCAAAACTCACCCATCCTTCATCTCGGAGCTGATTATGGATGAGTATCGTGAAGCACCTGTTCGACTCGATTATTTCCGTTTAGTTAAACGCCTCAATGAGTACCTAACCAACCTCGGTGACGAGCGAATCGATGAGGAGATTCAAGAAGCTTGGGCAGGTTACTTTCAGGAAATGGCCATCACGCAGGAAGAAATTGACATCGTCGGGCCTTGGTACAGCAGGCACTACACGGTCAGCCTCTCGATTCCAAACCTGCGCCGTTATGTAGAGCATCTTCGAGCGCATTCTTTATTGCCGGATCAACGGCTTGTAGATCAGGTTGAAAGTGATGCAGCCGCGATCCTTGAGGCGTGTGCATCAATGGGGCTGGATGGCCACAGGCTCTCTGACGCACTCTTCCAGGCTGCCGCGTTGGTTCACCACGCTGCCTATCGTGCAAATTATCCAAACATCGATTCAGCTTGTATCCGGCAGGAAATCGAGAGCCGCGCACGGCTCGCGGATTACTTCTCTCGTGACATTTTGAATGAAGCTCAAGAGGGGGTCGGGGCCGCAGCTAAGCTAGGCAAGGCTCTTTTTCCACGACACTGAAATCCGATCCCGGCACAACGGCTGTGTACCAGAACAAGGGGGGCATGAGTACGACCCGTGATCCAAACAAGGCCATACTAGTGATTGATGGTCCTGGCCAAGGCGAGTGGGGCGCTCATCAGTCCGTTGTCAGGAATCGCGTTAGGGTCCTTTCCCACGCGCTAGCCAACTGATTCCGACTGGCCTGTGATCCTCACCTTTACTTCAGTAAAGCCGGCCTAGCCTAGGTTCTGGTGCAGGCCTATTGCTATCAGTCACACCTTGTGGTTGTATTTATGTACAGCCATTGTTCGATTTTCAGACACTATAATGACCTTACTTCAAAGCAAAATTGAAGATCTGTTAGGTGCGTTCTGGGATGAACGAGAGATCGTCATTACCAGTGATCCTACGTCTATCGATGACATGGGAGCACCGATGGACTCATTAACCGCTTGTGAAGCGATGATCGATATCGACGTGCTCGTAGGCAAGAAAATCCCTGTAGAGGTGGTCATTCGCAATGGGGGCTATGAGTCGCGCGATCAATTCATTCAGCAAGTCACTGAGGGGGTACTCACGTACCTAACGAAGGAAGATGAGTGAAACTGACAGCGATGAAGAACGTCTCCAAATTGCGGAGCGGCTGCGATCTGCTCGCGAATATCTAGGGCTTTCCCAAGCTGAAATTGCTCAGCTCGTTGGACTTACCCGCACAGCCATTACCGGAATCGAGTCCGGTACTCGCAAGGTTGAAGTGACAGAGCTGAAACGCCTGTCGAGCATCTACCATCGGTCCGTGGAGTATTTGCTGACCGGGTGCGAACCCGCGTACTCCGGTCCCGAACAATTCGCTTTCCTGGCCAGGGCAGTCAAAGGCCTGACTCAGAAGGATGTGGATGAAGTCGCTCGGTTTGCTGACTTCTTGAGGGCTTCGAAAGCTAATTAGGGGATAGGGATGCTCTCCACAACTCAAATCAAATCTGTTGTTACACGCGCCGCTGAAGTCGTCAGAGACTCCGGCGCGAAGCGCCGAATCGATGAGGATGGGTACACGCGCGTCGATCCATTTCGGATTGCTCAAACGGCCGGAGTGGTCGTGATGCTACGACCACTGGAAAAGCTTTGGGGTGCATTTATCAGCGAAGGCCAACCAGGAATTCTGGTAAATGCTGAGCGTCCAGCAGGCGTTATCCAAATGACTTGCGCACATGAGCTTGGGCACTTTGTTCTGGATCACGGCACCACAACAGATGAACAGCTGGACTACAACAACACTGCCGCTCAGAAAGAACTGGAAGCTGATTGGTTCGCCTACAGTTTGGTGGCACCGCGCTGGGCCGTCGCGAAAATCATGAAACGAAAAGGTTGGGCGGTGGCCGATCTTGCGCACCCCTTCAACCTCTATCAGCTTTCCCTGAGGCTAGGAATCAGCTATGCCGCAACCGCATGGTCACTTCAGAGGCTGAAGCTGTGTGACCGTTCGTTTGTTGAAGAGGTGCTGCGAATTCAACCAGCGGCAATCAAGAAAGCACTGCTCCCCAAACCACTGATCAATTCGCAGCGAGACGTCTGGCTACTCGATGAAGCTGATCGAGATCTTGTTCTCGAACCCCGTGTTGATGACCAGATGTTGGTACGACTAAAAGACCACTCGGGTGCTGGCTACGTCTGGGACACGAAAGAGGCAGCCTCGGAAGGTTTCACCATCGAACCGGTATTACTGCCTCCAGGCAACGCCGCAGATGCCGACGCGCTCATTGCAGGTGGTGTGCACTATTTGGATTACCTGATCTCACCGCCTCAGAGTCTGCCAACTGGTCGTTCAGAGCTTCAGCTCGACGAGCACAAACCATGGGACCGGTCATTGGATCCGCTTAACAGCTTCGAAATCCAGACCCAATACGAGGATTTGGCAAGCGGACTTTCTTCCGTAGCCAAGCAGGCTTTGCTTCAAGGAACCGGTCAATCGTGATCCAACCGCGCGTAACGATACCGATGAATTCCAGGGACCAGGGAAACAGGGGGGCATGCGTCGCTTTTTCGCTCGCAGGGATCAAGGGTAACCTCTCAAACCACTTGCTCAGTCCCGAATACGCTTATTTGGCTGCCGTGCATCAAAGTCCTACATGGACGCCCAACGCTGGATTGGATGTCCGAATCGCTATTGCGGCTACCAGAATGGGATTGCCAGAAGATCACCACTTCCCATACCAGCAGAGCGAACCGGGGCTGCCATTACCGGTACTTCCCACCGGCGTCCCTCTCCACGGCCCTGATCTGGCACTTGCAGCACTCGACCTGAACAAAATCAAGCAATGGCTGGGTCTTGGCAGACCTGTAGGGGTGCTGGTTTCGACAACCCAATCTTTCATGTGCCCTATCGATGGTGTGGTGGTCTTCGAAACGAACGTCTTCCCTGGCCGACATGCAGTAGTGATCGTGGGCTACGGTCACGATCAATCGGGGATGGAGCATTATCTGATCTGCAATAGTTGGGGAGTTGCATGGGGAGTGAATGGACACGCATGGGTGCCGAACTCTTACTTAACCGCCCACGCATCATGTATCTACGGAGCTGATAAATGACGGAAGTATTCCAGAGGTCGCGAGTAGTACAAGCATGGCTGGCTGGCATCCGCTACCTGGAAAGCCAAAAGAAGCATGATGCCACCAATATCATCCTGGAAATTACCTCACCCCAAGCTGCAACCACTGAGGACCGTCAGGTAGTCAACGCCGTCAGTCATGCCCTCCAACAGCGGAAGGCAAAACGGACTGTGATGACGGCTGCTGGGACAATCTTCCCCCAGACGATCTATAAGCGTTATGGGCGTCCAGATTGGTATGCGCACTACAAGTCGATCATGGCGCGCGGCATGGCACCGAACACCTGGGGCACCTATGCATTGCGTATGATCGAACGCAAGGATGAAAGCGGTGCGACGTTTAATCCGCTCGACAAAATCATCGAAAAACTGATTGCTATTCGTACCAAATATTTGAATAAGTACGTGGCCGCTTATGAGCTAGGCGTTTGTGATCTGGCCGTAGATCTTGCAGATGACTTAAACGGCCTCGGATTTGATCTCCCGACCTATGATCCGAGCATCGATCGGCACAAGTACTACGGTTCCGCCTGCCTCAGCCATGTGACCTTTAAACTGATGCACGGAAAGATTGATCTGACTGCGATCTACAGGTCGCACCACTACGCTGAGAGGGCATTGGGCAACCTGATAGGGCTTGCCCAGTTGCAGCAATATGTCGCAACGGAGGCGGGATACGAGACAGGGACGCTGACGTGCATTTCCACCTACGCCAAGCTCGATGATGGATTGGGTGGCATCCGTGCGGCAAGTAATCTGCTTGAAACGTTCCCGATCGATGAGACGCTTATAAAAGAGACGGCTGCAGTGATCTAGCTCCCAAAAGGTCTTCCGGAATGCTATAGATCTGCTTCATTCCGCTGCGGAAGTCTTTCACGCCACCGTAGCTTGGATGCCGGACCGTTAGGACCTCGACTCCAAAAGCGGTTGCATAGCTTGCGGCATCCTGGCCGATTGCAACAATCCTGCGAACCTTGAGCCATTTAATCAGCGCATTATTGAGATCGTTAACCAGCGCGAGTTCCTTGGCTTTGAAGCGTCGATTCGTCAGGGGGTTGCCCGTTTCGTGCGGATGGAAAGGAAACACGTTCCAAAGTAGAGGCGGCTTCTCGATCACCTTCAAGACCCCCCAAATCTCGGCGGCCGTACGCTCAGCGATTACAGGCCCTCTAGTGGCTTGTCGTGAAGAACAACCCGGATAAACCTTAGCCATCTCCGCTAAGTGAAACTCATCCGTCAGCGCCAAGCCGGTTCTTCGCCCACCTCGGTAACCAAGATCTCGTCCCATCCAGATGGTGTCGACACCGATATCTTCAGCAGCGCTGAGGTATGTGCGCAGGTTCGTACGCCTGTATGAAGCCGCATCTGTCCGATCATGCACTGGGCACGTGTCGGCATATGGGTTGAATACATCTTCCAGGCTCAAACTGGCGAGGGCTTTCACGAAAGAGGTGGGGGTCATTTACACACAGTTCTTATCGGTAAGAGAGTGGAAGGTCAGCTGGTGATTAGTCATGTCGACGACAACAGATCCTGACCGCACGGAACGAAGCTCTCGAAACACCTCGAATCCCTTCAGAATGGCCAGCTCCCACTGCCACAACGGGCATTTGTGAACCTCATACCCTTCCACCATGGAATGGATCTGCTTGAGCAGGCCGTACTCAAGCTCCCCCTCTTTGATCCCTTTGTAGAATTTTCGGCGCTTGGCATGGTTGAAAATCCAGGTGGCAATCCCTTCCTCGATAATCATCGCCCGAGCACCATCCTCATTCTCATCAATGATCGGGTTCGATTTTCGCTTGAGCTTGAGCAAACCACGCAGGACCGGCGACCATCCGAGGTACGCCATATAGGCAAGATGAAAGACATCGTGGAAACGATAGTCGTCGGGCTCGTTGCTATTATCTGTCAAACGGTCACCGATGAAGACACCGTTCAGCTGCTGCACGACAGATGACCCGTTGCGACCTGGTAGCTCGATGAAGTCCATTTTGAGTGTCCTGGGCAAGCGCTCATAGCGAGGAAACTCAGACTCAGGATCGAAGAAAGAAGTGAACTCACGCTCGTCGCCAGGCCACCGGCTCTTGGTCTTTTCAAGGTTGTATCGCGCGACATCTTCAAGATGTAGATCGAAACTCGCGCAACTGAGTGCCAATTCCGCCAACAGACCACCAAGGTGATCCCTTAGTGTTGGGGTCGGCCCCGCCCGTAATTGAGCGTCAGGCATATTACAGAAAATACCGGCCGCATGAGCCAGAGCACCGAGTTGGCCACCTCTAAGCGCTGAACCTTCCTCCTGCCGACGCGAATTGATCAGAGCATCGATATGCCTGAAGTTCACGGTTGCGATAACTGGAGACGCGCTCTCTTTGAATCGCTGCCTCAAAACCTTCAGGCAGCTTTCTCCGATTTCATCCGGAGTGAACTGCAGAATGGAATTGGCCCTGATCAGATACCACAGTGCATCGCCAAGCTCTTCAGCCGCGACCTCACTTTGAGTTTCTTCAAGCCGGTCTCGCTCGGCCTTCTTCACCGATGAAAGCAGTCCTCCCACCTCGCCGAAAAAGCCGAAACGTAAAACCTGTAACGCTTTAGGGTCATTCTTGAAGCGGGAGCTGTTGCTGGCCTTGAGGGCGTATTCCGGCAGCGATAGTGGTCGCTCCTGCTGTCTGGCAATAGGTGCCATCTATTCCTCCTGAATCGAACAGCGACTGCTGTTGCATCCTCTGCGCTTGCAACTGAGCCCGCATCTGCTTGCAGCACCCAATGATTTTCCTGCGATCTGCGTGTAAGGCTCCCAGTTGCATAGCCCGCGCCTTAACCGAGAGCGTGACATCGTAATGAGGATAAAAACTCTTGCTCTGGAACCACTTACGCTGGAGGCCTAATCGAGCCGCAAAGCTGTGGAGCTCGTCAAGTGAATCTGCTACCAGATGGCACCACACACGGCCTTTCCAGCGGATATCTTCAGAATCGACGTAGACCGCCATGGCTAGTTTCTCTGTGCATAATGTGCAAATATTATGCACATATGACTGAAAAACTCAATGCAGCATCCGCCGCCAAACTCGCAAAAATTATCCGTGAAACGCGTATTTCTCACGGCTTAACCCTTGAAATTCTTGGGTCAAAATGCGGAGTTCATCATTCTCAGCTTTCCCGCTTTGAGCAGGGAAAAATGGTGCGCGTGAGCAAAAATCTCAAGTTAATTTGCACATTTCTGCACATAGATATTCCCCCAAACAAAAATGATGTCGAACAAATGCAGTCGCTGTTCTCCCGCATCGAAAGACTGATTACGTCCTCTCAAAGCAGCGAACGCGCAATCGAAAGCCTGGTTTCAGCACTGGAAGAGCTCACCTTCGGATAGATCGATCAGGATACGATAACCGAGGGCAGTGCCAGCTTTTCTCAGCCGTCGATGAAGTAGCCAGAAAGCTTCAGTCTTGCGGCGCTGAGTTGGTTGAGGTCAAGCTTCAGCTCCTGATCATCCTCCAGCACCAGCATCCAGGATGCGAAGGGGCTGACGCCGGCATACAACTCGTTGTCGGTGAACGCAGGAACCACAAGTGGAGCGTCGCCGCGAACGCTGACAAAACCGCCAATCGGCACTGCACGGTGGCTGAACACAACCGACTTCGCCTTGGCCCGGTAGAGCAACTCTGTTCCAGCATGGGTCAAGACCCAGTGAATCTGGATTGACGGATCAGCAGACTGCGCCCCATCCAGCACCAACTCTACACCGGTGATCCTGAAAGCTGGCAGCCCCTTCCAGTAGTGCTTGAGCTTCCCTTGATCTGGCCTGATGCAGAAGGACAAGACCTTGGTTCGCTTGAATGCAGCCCAGTAACTAGGCACGACCAGCGACTGCAGATCCACCTCCACTTCACGCGTCAGATTCCGCCTAGCCTGGAAGCTCTCCTTGGTGTTGAGCCAGTCTTGGTGGGCGAACAAGTGAGCAGCTTTAATTGTGGCCAGGTTTAGGGCAGATAATGGCGCAGCGCTCGGCTTTCCGAAGAGGTAGGCCAATGCTTTGCGTTCGGCATGCACCATGTGCGCAGCCACGGCCAAAGAGTCCAGGTAGATCCTGGACATCACGCTCATAATGTGTGGTTCAGCAGGATCAACGCTGGCCGAAATCGCCGACTGAATGCTGGCGGCCGCACGCTTACCTGTAGCAGCCTGGGCCTGGAGCTCTACGAGTTGGGCCAGCATGCCGTTGTAGTCGAGAATTGCTTGGTTCCTGGCCTCCACACTCTTTAGGAAGTCATATCCTGCCTCTCGGTAAGCAGCAGCCTCAGGCATATCAGCAAAGTCCCGAGCGACCTTGTCGAACTCTTCTCGCTCCATCTTGAACTGGGGAATTCGTGTCGGTGGAGACTGCAGCTGGGAAATACCCTTTTGAATAGCCTCGACACTCGAAGCAACATCGCCAGCCGCACCTGCCAGCTCGGTAAGATCATCCTGAATTAGTTGCCTGGCGTCCCATAGAGTCGCCAACGAATCATTGTTGTCAGTAAAGTCTTTGTAGAGCTTGGCACCAGCCGAAGCAGCAGCGATGAAACCTGCTCCGCCGGACGAAACGCCCGCAACGATCGTCCCAACAGCTGTCAGGGTGCCAGCGAGGTCGCATCCATTACTCTTCTTGTTGATAGCGGCTGTCAGAACATCTCTAGCATCCATCAGAACGTGCTCAGCTGCTGCAACCTTGTAATCCAACCCAGGTATGGTTGCGAGAAGGTCCCTAGTGTCCTTCAGCAGAGCCTCGTTTGCCATTTGCAAAGCGAGGACTTTCCCTTCCGCACTAGCGAGGGTTCCTGCTAACTGCTGCCGCTGCAACTGTTTGTCAGAGGCTGCATCCCAATATGCTTGGAATGATTTCTCTATGGTTTCAACGCAGGGCAACACATCCTTAGTGATCATGTTCGCGTACGAGTCGAAGCTGATCAGTGGTGCGCGTTCCTGGCTGTAACCATAGAAATCGAGGCCCAGGTTAATCTTCCGAGCCATCGAATATGCTCGGGCAAGGATGTTCATTTTCACAGGATCACGACTGGTGTCGCGTTCGCAGATTTGGAGAAGGAATGCGATTCGCTCTCTCAAATCAGATGTAAGGTCATTGCCAGCCTGACGGTAATCGTCTTCCAAAGCGCACGAGATCAGCTCCAACGCCGTTCCGCTGAATGCCGTTGCAAATACTTCTGGCGTATGATCATCGACCTCAAGATTTCCAGCAGCACCAAGAGCCACAACTTGCCGTGCACTGACTTCCGCGTCTCGTGTACTCCCCGTCGCTCCTAACGTTCCAGGATTGCCATCGTGCGAGTAAACTTCTTCATAAGAAAAACGAAGGGGGGAAGCGGCCAAGACGTCGCCAGCTACGATCAAGAGGTTATCCAGTTCAGCCTCGGCGGCCCCATCAACAGGCTGCTGTCCCTGGAGCTGAATCTCAGAAACTGATTGCACCCTCGGAAAGTCCGGCACCCGGATGATCTTGTATACAGGGCCGGGATCGCCCCCATCACCACCTGCACCAGGAGTTCCGACTTCAGCCGCATCACCTGGTGCGCCGGCATCGTTTCTAACCTGATACTGCAAAGAGTCAAGTTTCAAACTGGTAGTGATGAGCACGTGCCCACCACCCCCACCTTCACCTCGCAGGCCAGGTAGGCCGCTTCGTCCCCCAGTCAAACCTGTTCCGCCATTCGCCTCATCAGCATTTTTAATGAAAGCCTTACGACCACTGGGGCCTTTTGCGCCCTTACGCCCATGGCCACCGTCCTGAGGTCTACCTCCTTGACCACCGACGGCTGTAATTCTCAGGAACCCTGTGACCCTGTCAGCCGCGATCTTCACAGATCCGGCGCGCGCGCCTACGCCGCCGGCATCGCCGTCCAAACCGTCTTGCCCATCGGCATGAGCTGATTCTTTTCGAACGCCAGGCTGGAAGGACGGTACGCCATCAAGCCCATTTGTCGAAATCACTCCACCATCTTCGAAATGAAGCACCCGACAACTGATATCTATATTGTGCCCATCGGTAATGACTCGCCCGCGAACTACCACCACGTCTGCAACCACATATGTTGCCTTGTTCTTGGCGACTACCTCGGCAAGATCCAGCCGAAGGGCTGAATAGACAAAACGTTCGGTAAGGCCATCTTGGAGTGCAAAAAGCTGGTTTCTTCCCAGTCCCATTTTCTTGTCTCCGTACTTTCCTGTGTGTTGTTAGCAGGCCGTACTCCACTATTTCCCGGCCAGTTAGCCGGCAGTTAATTGGGTTTCACTGCACCTGCAGGTGCACCAGAAACCAGTGCTGGAGCAGGGTTCTTGCGCTTAGACTCAACCTCACCCTTCTTCAGGTCCTTGATGTTCTGCATCAGCGTGAGAAGCACATTCCAGAAACCGCTACCGCCGGCAGCCATGAGCCCCAGCGCTATTACCCCTGGTGCCCGCTCAACCCATCCGAGTGTTTTGAGCTCGTTGGGCAGTGTCGCGGTGGCCGTGAATGCAACGCCGACAGAGATGACAATGGACAGCGCCTGCAGCAGTGACCGTCTGAAGGCTTCCTGCTTTGAGTCATCCTTTGCCTGCCAGAGAATGGGAAAGACGCCTTTGATCATCTCGACGATGCGCTCAGAAGCGACAGCGATCCCCAGTACGTAGGAAATCAACAGCGTGATCGTTTCCATGAACTGCTCCTTGCCCAGCCCAGGGCTTCAAGCCGGCCAAGTGCCAGCCTGATGACTATAGCTAGCCTTTGAGAAACGAGACGGCAGGCGCTTGAGCCCAGCGCCAGCGGGTTTAGACGCCAAAATGCAAAGGCCCCGCAATGCGGGGCCTTTTCAAACTGGCGCTGTCGTCAGGAGGCTCGTAGGAAGTGGTGATCTAGAATCTCACTGCGCCGGCATGCATTATTACATGCTGCCGCGGCCAGATCGCTGGCAGCCGGCCCTTTCGTTTGGACAGCAGCTTCATGTAGGCCCGAGTCTGCGGATACCTTACCGACAGACAGCCCGCTTTCTGTCCCAAGTGAGGCAAGTCCATCGATCCACAGCTGCGCGGCTGGGAGGTAAAAGACCGTTTCGACAACGGCAATCATCCGTTTCTCTGTGACTGCGGTGCCCGTTACCTCATCGGTGAGGCATATATGAACAAAGCCTTCGATTCGGCCGAAACGGTCGCTGGAGACGCTGGTATTGAACGCCAGGCTTTATGTGATATTAGGAGCCTTGGATGCACCGGCCGCAGTGCTTGATGCGGTTGAAGGCGACGAACTGCTGTACTCCACTTTACTGCAACTCGAGAGTGACTAAATGAACAATATTCACTGGTTCTGCGTTTCCAACCCAGATGGAAAGCGTTTTCCCGAGTGGAGACGGTCCTTCGGCGTGAGTGACGGCGGGGTAGTGTTCGTGCCGGCGGCGATGGCAGGTGATGAGACTGAGATGAACGTCATGCTCTGCGCATCTAGTGATGGACAGAGCACTGCTGTGCACCTTGATCACCATTTCGTACCGAGTGACTGGCTGAAGCGCGAGTTTTCCAAACACTCTGAGTTGATCGAGATGATTGAGGCCCGTGCACAAACTACTTTGTCTGAATCCGATCAGGCACAGTCAGCGGCTATCCTAAATTAGGCTCACGGATTGGGTTCAGCACGATCATGCTTTCGACCAATTCGATGCTGAGCCTGTCGTCTACGGCACGGCTGATGTCTGGGGGTAACTCCACGATCACATCCCCGAGTTATCACCAGTCTCCTGACATTTGACCGTCGTGCGCGTTGATCGGGTCATGATGGGGCCTCGGCTAGTTCGCCAGTGCTATGGCACTCCCACAAGCCTCTTCAATGACCATCATGCTACCGGACGGCGGCGGGGGGCGAACCTGGCGTGTGGCAAACGGTCTCAGCGAGATGGTGTTGGCCCATCTGCTTATCAGCCCTGGGCACTTGGAAGTGGGGCGGAGGATCTGCAGGATTGATGAGGTCGCTTAAAGTGAGCCGTCGCTGGTTGTGTCAAACTATGATTCGTTTGCAGCGGTAGGTCTCATTGTTAGAGGTCACGAATTACAGGGGACTCTGTATCAAACTATATTGCGAGCCCCCACCAACTAACAAAATTTATGAAAATCGAGTCCTGGCGCCCATCTGCATAAATGTGAAATACAGCGGATTGTCCCCCATCTCCTCATGGGAGCCGGAACAAAATAAAAACGCCATGACTTTTAGGGAATCAACCTAGTTGTCGTGCTCACCGTCTTCCGCTGCTCCAAGGTCGATCGATCATTTGACGAAGTCATGCGCCGGTGCTTGAGTATAAAATTACACAAGCGTGCGTCCGCGGCTTCGGAATCTGCTTGATACTCATAGTGCCCATCGTGCTTGGGTAGGAAAAAGCCCACTGGCGCAAGCTTCCCGTTTTCCGTTCCACTGAATGCAAAAACCTCGAGCAGTTCAAGCTTGTGCTGAGACTCTGGACGGAAGCACACATTCTCGCCACCTGAAACCAGGGTCGAAGGATAGGCCCAGCCGTCGGGGCTGGAGTTCATGATCGAATTGGTGAATTCGCTGCTGAACAGGTATGCACCCTCACCGGCAGCCAATAGGTTTTGGTTGATAAACTTGCGAATGAGGTCGAGCTTCTTTTTTGCATCTGATGACAGGTCGACACCAAACCGGCTACCCATGGTGGCAACCCTCAATGTTTCTTTTGCTTGGTAAGCCATCAGAAGAACTTTAGACTGCGGAGTGGCTCTTATTTCCTCAAATGTAGTATGTATTTGGCCTTCCGATGTATAGAGCAGGCCCTGGGCGGGGCGATTGATACGGCCATAGCCTTCGATCTTTTCGCCAGGTGCTGCCCAGAATTCCGATCCCGGCAAGTCTTCAAATTCTTTGCGCCAGATTCTTGCCCGGTAAAATATACCCGCCGGGTCATATTCTTTTTCTTGGGCTGGAAATGCGCCTGCGCGCAATGAGCCCACCTGAATCATGAACACATCTTTGATTTTCTCGTAGATGTCATCAGAGCCAAAGGTTTTATAGTTTTTGTTGAATGACTCAATACGCCTCTTTAGCTCTTTGCAGCTGATTTTACGGAGCAAGCCTTCGATTTGGGACAGGTCTTCCTTTGTCGCGCCTTCGCTATCCATTTCTAACATCGACATGTGATGCCTCTGCCTCTCGTAATTTTTTCTGGGGCCATCTTCAGGTGTTCGTTCAAGGTCACTGACGATGAGCGGGATGACTAGGCCAGGCTATCACTGAGGTCGCGCTTTAGGCTAGGCGTAGGCCAAGGTCTAGCGGATACAAAAAAGGCCAGCCTGTTTCCCTAGCCTTTGTACTCGCCGCGCTAACGCGTTACGCCCAGATATCACCAATGGAGGCAGCTCGACGATGGCGTCACTACTGCCATCTCCGGGGGCTTGGCAGGCCACTCGCCAGCTATTGAGTTCAATCATAACGATGGCTTGCTGGCTGGCATCTACCGTTCCTTCTTGAAGTTACTCGTGGTTGAGAAGCTCCGTGGCCAAAGCCCGGCTTGCCGTGATCCGAGAGAACCCTATGTGGTCAGATGAAGATTTTTGTTCTGATGCTAGCGGGTTGCTCGACCTGAACGTCCTAAGCTTCATTAGCTTTATCTGGCAGCGGTACTTTTAACCATTTGAAAATACTACTTGTAAGGTTGGCGCACCAGAAATCTCGGTTTTTAGGATGATGTAGTTTTTTTGACACATGATCTTTTTTAAAGGTTTTGGCAAGAGCGCGCTGCTTTGACTTTATCCAAGTGTCAGAATCGAAGTCCGGCCAGCGATTTTTATAGCACGTAAGCTTCAATAGACTATTGAAGTCGTCGTCGCTAATTTGTTTAAAGTCACGGCGGCGAATCAAAAGTGTGCATTGGCCTGGATCGTTATCTTTTAGCTCAATCTCTAGTATGTAGAAAAAACGCTGTGTTCTAGTCGCCTTGACCTCTATGCAAGCTAGTTGGCGCGTTCTGACGCTATCTTCGGTAGTGATTAGGTGCCACGTTCTTTTCTTGCTTCCAAGCATAGGGAGCGAAGTAATAACGTGTGTGTTTCTTTTCGAGTCATTTAGTTTTAGCGGGATAGCGCCGTTTATTGTTCTTGACGCAACAGACCATTGCTTTCCTTTTGCGATTTTCTCGAAGCCTTGGAGCATCTCGAAGAAATCATTTAGTTCTCGAGCGGCTGAGGGAGCTTCCTCTTTGAAGTCATCTGCTCCAACTGTATTTTTGGACGAGGCTCGGAAGTTTCCTTCTCCTAACGTCAATCCCCTGGTATCTATTTCCTCTGAGACATAGGTCGCAATTTTATCTTTATGTTCTAAAGTACGACGGTATTCGATCCGGATTTCAGTATCCAGAGGGAGTGTAGCGTTGGCTAAAGGGATCTCCCTGCGTTGCAATGTTGCATCCGCTGGTGAATCATCAAGCTCCTCATCCTCATCATCTGGATCATGGCTAGGAACGTTGAACGATCTATACCCCTTGCCTTTCTCGTCAAGTTTTCCCCCAGCCGTTTGGTTTGCCGAACTTTCTACGATCAGAGAGGAAAATCCGAGTGGGTAGGTGCAATGATGGATTTCCATTGCGTATATGGCTGGCTCGTTCGCCAGTTTCATTGGCGTACCTGCGACGCTCAGATTGGTCCTTCCGCTGAATGGGAAATTTGCTTCAAGTGCTAAAGCGGAGTCACTGCCAGTGAGACTGTTTGAAGCATTGATGACAGAGATTCTTTTATTGATCTGAAATATTTCTTCTTTGAATAATTTGTTGACTTGGGCTCGGCCAAAAAACTTAGCCTCTGCCTCTTTCAGGCTTACGCGTTCAAATATTGTGACTGGGTCGTTGCTTGTTGTTTTTGAGAAGTCTATGAGGGAGCTTGTTTCGCCATTTAGAACTGTTTTCGTAATTCGTTTCGAAATAGCAAAGTAATACCGGAAAATTTCAGAGTGAGGTATTACCATCCATTTGAACTGCTTGTCTCCAATGATCGGGACAATCGTATATAAGGTTGCGGAATGACCTTTTCGATCTTTTGGGGAGGATAAATCAGTCGCGGTAATATCAGTTGTGGCCCACTTATCCTTCAGGTTTGCCGATTGATTAACTGCCTGACTGGTATCAATCTCGAGCGATCTACCGAGCCACGCAGGTTTACTGATGCGTTTACCTCCGTCCCAGACGGAGCCGACGGTGAGGATATTGATCCAAGAGGGGCTTAGAGTGAGAAGCTTTGGGGGTATGTCCTGTCGGGCGTTAGCAATAAATGGATCAGTGTAATCGTCTCTCAATCGAGATAACACAAAACCTATTTTTAGACTTTTTTCATCCCATTCGAGATCCGATGTTCCATCTACCCGCCAGAAGTGTTGATAGTTGAACAGCGGTTTGGCCTGATAGTGATCCATTCGAGCGGCGCCTGTTCCCATTTAACGATGGAGTATTCCACGCTATCAATGGATTTCGCAAATATCGATGGAGCTTACAACCGCCCACCAGTGCGGCCCCCGACGCCGAGTGATGGGGCTGGCGGAACGGCCGTTGCGGCCAGTGCCGCAGGGGGGTGTGGCTGCTGACTGACTGGATGGCTGCCACCTCCAGGGCTTCGTCTTCCTGCAAGGGCGGCAGCAGACCGGGCAGGCGGCTGGCCAACAGGGTCTTGCCGGTGCCTGGCGGGCCGCAAAACAGCAGGTTGTGGGCGCCGGCGGCGGCAATCAGCAAGGCTCGCTTGGCGGCCAGCTGGCCCTGCACTTCACCCAGGTCGGGATAGGGCGGATGGCTATGCTGCAGGCCCTGGCTGACAAAGGGTGCGATCGGGGTATGGCCGTTGAAGTGGGCAACGGCCTGCAGCAGGTGGTCCACGGCGATCACCACCAGGCCCGAGGCCAGGCAGGCTTCCTCGGCGTTGGCCCGGGGCACCAGCAGGGTGCGCCCGGCACTCCGAGCGGCCAGGGCCGCCGGCAGTACGCCGCGCACTGCCCGCACCGCGCCGGACAGGGCCAGCTCACCCAGGCATTCGATGTTGTCCAGGGCCAGGGTTGGCACCTGCGTGCTGGCGGCGAGAATGCCCAGGGCAATCGCCAGGTCGAAGCGTCCGCCGTCCTTGGGCAGGTCGGCCGGCGCCAGGTTGAGGGTGATGCGTCGCGCAGGGAAATCGAACCCCGAATTGAGAATGGCACTGCGCACCCGCTCCTTGCTTTCCTTGACCGCAGCTTCCGGCAGCCCCACCAGGGTCAGGCTCGGCAGGCCGTTGGCCAGGTGCACTTCAACGCTGACAGCCGGAGCTTGCACGCCCACTTGGGCACGGCTGTGGATGATTGCCAGGGACATGGAGCGTTCTTCCTTGAGACAGCGGGAACCGCATCCGGCGGTGCTGCAAGGATAGGTGAGGCTGTTGCTGGAGGCGGGGGGGAATACCCACAGGATATGTCGCGGTGCTTTAGCCTTCGCCGGCTCCTGCGGGGCAGGCTGGCCGGCGAATCAGCGATTCAGATCACTCTGCCGCTGGGTTGAGTCGGGCTTCCAGTTCCGCCACCTTGGCTTCCAGGCTTTCCAGGCGTGCCCGAGTGCGGGCCAGGACCACCATCTGGCTGTCGAATTCTTCCCGGCTGACCAGGTCCAGCTTGCTGAAGCCGCTTTGCAGCAGGGCCTTGAACTGGCTTTCGATTTCACTGCGGGGCAGGGGCGAGTCGCCGCTGAGCAAACGCGAGGCGTGGCCGCTCAGGGCATCGAGAAGGTCTTTGGGCGCGAGCATGGAAGTGTCCTGAATGGCAATTGGGCGGCAGTGTATCACGCATGTTCCAAGGGGCTTGGCGCTGCCCGGGGTGCACGTTTTTTGCGCATCGGCCCGGGCGGTGGCGCACCGTTATTGTGCGTATCCACGGTGCTGGTTTGTGGCTTGCCCAGGCGACCCTGGGCAAGGGCTTGAAAACACGGATTTTTCTCGAGCTGGCAAGCTTTCTGCTTAGACCCTGGTGACCCATGCACTGATGCAGTCGCTGTAACGAACGCAGTGCGGCAGGCGGAGCGGGAAGTATTTCGTCAGGAGCGGTTAGCTGGCGTCGGCCCCGGTTGAGGACGGTCGACGATGCGTTACAAAGCCAGGCACTGCGCTTAGACTTGAGCCGGGTTTGTTTTCCTGGGGCAAGTCCACCAATTCGGGAGAGAGTTTCATGAAGCTAGTCACTGCCATCATCAAGCCGTTCAAGTTGGACGACGTGCGCGAGTCGCTGTCCGAGATCGGCGTGCAGGGCATTACCGTTACTGAGGTCAAAGGCTTCGGCCGGCAGAAGGGCCACACCGAGCTGTATCGCGGTGCGGAGTACGTAGTCGACTTCCTGCCCAAGGTGAAGATCGATGTCGCCATTGACGACAAGGATCTTGACCGGGTTATCGAGGCGATAACCAAGGCCGCCAACACCGGCAAGATCGGTGACGGCAAGATCTTCGTGGTCAATCTGGAACAGGCTATTCGCATCCGTACCGGCGAAACCGATACCGACGCAATCTAAGCCGCCAAACCCAACGCCCCAGGAGAAAACAACTATGACTCTGCGTAAATTCGCAGGGCTTGGCGCCCTGCTGTCCCTAATAATGCCTGGCCTGGCCTTGGCGGCAGATCCAGTGCCCCCGCCCGTGCTCAATTCCGGCGACACCGCCTGGATGCTGACCTCCACCGCCCTGGTGCTGTTCATGACCATTCCCGGGCTGGCGTTGTTCTACGGCGGCATGGTGCGCTCGAAAAACATTCTTTCGGTGATGATGCAGTGCTTCGCCATTACTGGCCTGGTCACTGTCTTGTGGTTCATCTATGGCTACAGCATGGCGTTCGATACCACGGGTATGGAAGCGGGCGTGGTCAATCTCAATTCTTTCGTGGGCGGTTTCTCCAAGGCCTTCCTGGCGGGCATTACCCCGGCCAGCCTGACCGGCCCGACGGCGCTGTTCCCTGAGGCGGTGTTCGTCACCTTCCAGATGACCTTCGCCATCATCACTCCGGCGCTGATCGTCGGTGCCTTTGCCGAGCGGATGAAGTTCTCGGCGATGCTGGTGTTCATGGGCGTGTGGTTCACCCTGGTCTACGCACCGATCGCGCACATGGTCTGGAGCGGCCCGGGCTCCCTGCTGGGCGACTGGGGTGTGCTGGATTTTGCCGGCGGCACCGTGGTCCACATCAACGCCGGTATCGCCGGCCTGGTGGCCTGCCTGGTGCTGGGCAAGCGCAAAGGATTCCCCACCACGCCAATGGCGCCGCACAACCTGGGCTACACCCTGATGGGCGCGGCCATGCTGTGGGTCGGCTGGTTCGGCTTCAACGCCGGCTCCGCCGCAGCCGCCAACGGCACTGCCGGCATGGCCATGCTGGTGACTCAGATCGCCACCGCCGCTGCGGCCCTGGGCTGGATGTTTGCCGAGTGGCTCACCCATGGCAAACCCAGCGCATTGGGTATCGCCTCGGGCGTGGTGGCTGGCCTGGTCGCCATCACTCCGGCCGCCGGCACCGTCGGCCCGATGGGGGCGCTGATCATCGGCCTGGCCGCGGGCGTGGTGTGCTTCTTCTGCGCCACCAGCCTCAAGCGCAAGCTGGGTTATGACGACTCCCTGGATGCCTTCGGCGTGCACGGTATTGGCGGTATTCTCGGTGCGATCCTCACCGGTGTTTTCGCCGCTCCCTCCCTGGGCGGTTTCGGCACCGTGACCGACGTCGCTGCCCAAGTGTGGATCCAGGCCAAGGGTGTGGGTTTCACGGTGATCTACACCGCGATCGCCACCTTTATCATCCTCAAGGTACTGGATGTGGTCATGGGGCTGCGGGCTACCGAGGAAGAGGAAGCAGTGGGCCTCGACCTGGCGCAACACAACGAGCGTGGTTACAACCTGTAATCGCGGCAGACAGAAAAGCCCGGCTCCGGCCGGGCATTTTTTTGCCCGGCGTTTGTCAACGAGGAGGGCTGAAAGGATTTTCTGATAGGCATTGGCGGGTTTGCCGTAACGATTTCCCACAGGGCAAATGCTTACACTAAAGCAGGATTATTCGGCGCTTTGTTTTTTTCCTGAGCGCGCTAGAATGCGCGCCGAAGCGTGGAGATAGGTATGTGGCAACAGACTCTGATTACCCTGCGGGCCAGGCCCCGGGGCTTTCATCTGGTGACGGACGAGTTGCTTGCCGGCCTGCCCGAGTTGAGGGCATGTCGGGTTGGTCTGCTGCATTTGTGGCTGCAACATACCTCGGCTTCGTTGACCATCAACGAGAATGCCGACCCGGCGGTCCGGCGTGACTTCGAGCGTTTCTTCAACACCCTGGTGCCTCAAGGCATGCCCGGGTACGAACACAACGACGAGGGCGCGGATGACCTGCCGGCGCACTTCAAGGCCAGTTTGCTAGGCTGTCAGCTGACTTTGCCGGTAGCGGCAGGGCGCCTGGCCCTAGGCACCTGGCAAGGTGTTTATCTGGGCGAGCATCGCGATCATGGCGGTGCTCGCAAAGTCCTTGCCACCCTGCAGGGTGATAAGGCATAAGCCGCTGAGTATCAGTGGACGTTGATTTTTCCCCGGCGGCCTTCGACAGTCGGCGCAGCTGGGCTATAACTAATCTGCTTTTCGCAAGTCATGGGGTAGAACATGAGCGACGATGATCTGGAAAACGACGACCTCGAAGTAGGTGACGAAGAAGAAACCGAAGAAGGTCTTGAAGCGGCCGCCGACGATGTGGCCGAGGACGATGGTGGTGATGCTCCTGCGCCGACCGCCAAAGGCAAGGCCAAGGCTGCCGTTTCGGTAGACGAGCTGCCGAGTGTCGAAGCCAAGAACAAGGAGCGTGATGCACTGGCCCGTGCCATGGAGGAATTCCTGGCCCGTGGCGGCAAAGTGCAGGAAGTCGAGGCCAATGTGGTCGCCGACCCGCCCAAGAAGCCTGATAACAAGTACGGCAGCCGGCCTATCTGAGCCTTGCTACTTGCTTGCTGAAAAAGCCCGCCGTCGCTGCGGGCTTTTTCATGGGGAGAAGAAAAGCAGCTGCGAGTGGCAAGCTGCAAGCTGCAAGCGAAAAGCTCGAAGCTTTTCAGGCTTGAGGCTTGAGGCTTGAGGCTTGAGGCTTGAGGCTTGAGGCTTGAGGCTTGCAGCTGCGGCAGCCTGCCGCCTGCTGCTTACTTCCAGCTGGCCAGCAGCCGCGGCAGTTCGAGCAGGCTGCGGATTTCCGCATCGGGCGCGCGCTCTGCTTCCCAGGCCTTGCCGCTGGGGTTGAACCAGATGGCGCGCAGCCCTGCCTGTTGCGCACCGGCGATGTCGTCACCCGGGTGGTCGCCAATATGCACCGCGGTATCGGCGGTTGCTTCGCCGCGCTGCAGGGCTTCGTGGAAGAGTCGTGCATCAGGCTTGGCGATGCCGATGTCTTCGGCGCACAGGGCGAACTTGAAGTAGTCCGCCAGGCCCAGGCGGCGCACGTCAGCGTTGCCGTTGGTCACCACCCCCAGGTCGAAATGGTTGGCCAGGGCCTCCAGGGTCGGTTGGACTTCGGGAAAGATATCCAGTTGATGACGGGCATGCAGGAACACTTCAAAGCTCTGGTCGGCCAGCTGGTTGGCCTGGGCATGTGGGTAGCCGGCTTCTTCCAGGGCATGAAACAGTACCTGGCGGCGCAGGGCGCTGATCCGGTACTTGAGGTTGGGCTGTGCGAGCAGCACCCGCTCGCGGATGGCCCACAGGTGCTCCACCGGTACGCTGCCCAGGTTCGGCGCATGTTCCGTCAGCCACTGGCGCAGGGTGGCCTCGGCACTGACGATCACCGGCGCGGTGTCCCACAGGGTGTCATCGAGGTCGAAGGTGATCAGCTTGATGGTCATTACTCACCGCCTTTATTGCGTTTGGCCCGTGGATGGGCGCTGTCGTAGACCGCCGCCAGGTGCTGGAAGTCCAGGTGGGTGTAGATCTGCGTGGTCTTGATGTCCGAGTGTCCCAGCAGTTCCTGTACCGCGCGCAGGTCCTGGGAGGATTCCAGCAAATGGCTGGCAAAGGAATGGCGCAGCATGTGCGGGTGCAGGTTTTGCCCCAATTCGCGTTCGCCGGCGGCCTTGACCCGCAGCTGGATGGCCCGTGGCCCCAGGCGCCGGCCTTTCTGGCTGACGAATAGGGCACCGTCCGGCGGGTTGCTCAGGGCCCGTAGTGGCAGCCACAGTGTCAGGGCTTCCCGGGCCTTCCTGCCCACCGGCAGCACCCGGGTCTTGCTGCCCTTGCCCAGCACCTGCACCAGGCCGTCGGCCAGGTCCAGTTGTTCGAGGTTGAGGCCGGTCAACTCGGAAAGACGCAGCCCGCAGGAATAGAACAGTTCGAGAATCGCCTGGTCGCGGTGGGCCAGGAAGTCATCTTCCACCGCGCCGTCCAGCAGTTGCAGGGTGCGGTCGGTGTCCAGGGTCTTGGGCAGGCGTCGTTCGCCCTTGGGCGGCGCCAGGCCGTTGGCCGGGTCGTGGTCGCACAGCCCTTCACGGTTCAGATAGTGATAGAGCCCGCGTACCGCCGAGAGCAGGCGCGCCAGGCTGCGGGACGACTGGCCTTGCTGGTGCAGGCGGGCGATCAGGCTGCGCAGGGCCTGGATGTCCAGGTCGTTCCAGCTGTGTACCTGCTGTTTCTCGCAGAAGCCCACAACCTTCTCAAGGTCGCGCCGATAGGCTTGCAGGGTATGGGGCGACACCTGGCGCTCACTGCGCAGGTGCACGCAGTAGGCGTCCAGTTGTGCCTGCATGCTCAGCGTACCGAGCGCAGCGAGTGGGTGAAGCGCGGCAGTACGCGGCCGGTGACTTCGGCGATGTAGTTGAGGAACAGGGTGCCCACCGAGCTCTTGTAGTGCTGCGGATCGCGGCTGGCGATGGCCAGGACTCCATGCATGCCCTGGTGTGCCAAGGCCACCACCGCGGTGGAGCCGATCTGCTTGCGCTGTTCCACGCCGAATAAGAAGTCCAGCTCGTGTTCGCGCAGGCTGCCGCTGACGCTTTTGCCTTCCGCCAGCAGGCCACCGATGGCGCCCTGGGCTTCGGCGGCGGAGACCCAGCGGCCGACCGGCATGGCGTTGTCGCTGAACAGGATCAGGCTGACGAAGGGCACCTGGAAATCCTCGCGCAGGCTGTCTTCGACGCTCATCACCACCTCTTCCAGGCTGGTGGCGTCCATCAGCGCGAGCGTCAGGCGGCGGGTCTTGTCGAACAGCCGGTCGTTGTCTCGGGCCACGTCCATCAGATGGGACAGCCGATGGCGCATTTCAATGTTGCGCTCGCGCAGGATCTTCATCTGTCGTTCCACCAGCGACACGGTGTCGCCGCGCTGGTGGGGGATGCGCAAGGCCGGGAGCAGCTCGTCGCGGTCGACGAAGAAGTCCGGATGGGCTTCCAGGTAGGCGGCGACTGCCGCTGCGTCCAGGTTGGCAGAAGGTGCTGGGTCGGGCTTTTCGTCGGGAGCCTGGGGCTGATCAGTCATGGATTTCGCTCACTTATAGACGCACCTGTCCTTCGTATACGCGCACTGCCGGGCCGGTCATCAGCACCGGTTGGCCAGGGCCCGCCCATTCGATGGACAGGCGCCCGCCCGGCAGGTCGATCAATAGCGGCGAATCCATCCACCCCTGGCTGATCGCGGCCACTGCGGCGGCGCAGGCCCCGGTGCCGCAGGCCTGGGTTTCCCCGGCGCCACGTTCCCAGACCCGCAACTGCGCGCGCTGACGGTCCAGCACCTGGAGGAAGCCGACATTTACCCGCGCCGGAAAGCGCGGGTGATGCTCGATCTTCGGCCCCAGTTCATGCACCGGCGCGTTGTTGATGTCATCCACCCGTATCACGGCGTGGGGGTTGCCCATGGACACTGCGGCCAGCTCCACCTGGCGGCCTTCGACCTCCAGCGCGTAGCTGTCGGCTCGGGCCTCTGCCTGGAACGGAATCTCTGCCGGCACCAGGCGCGGAGCACCCATGTTGACGCTGATCTGACCGTCGTTGCGCACATCCAGTTCGATGATGCCGCTCTTGGTTTCCACGCGGATCTGGCGCTTGGTGGTCAGGCGCTTGTCCAGCACGAAGCGAGCGAAGCAACGGGCGCCGTTGCCGCACTGTTCCACTTCGGAACCGTCGGAATTGAAGATCCGATAGCGGAAGTCCACGTCCGGGTTGCTCGGGGCCTCGACGATCAGCAATTGATCGAAGCCGATCCCGGTATTGCGATCACCCCATTGTTTGGCGTGCTTGGGTTGTATGTGCGCGTGCTGGCTGACCAGGTCGAGAACCATGAAGTCATTGCCCAGGCCGTGCATCTTGGTAAAACGCAGCAGCATGGTCTTACTCCGGCAGCAGGCTTTCGCCAGCGAATAACTCGGCGACCGTCTCGCGACGACGCACTTCCACGGCCTGGTCGGCATCGACCAGCACTTCAGCGGCGCGGCCGCGGGTGTTGTAGTTGGAACTCATGACGAAACCATAGGCGCCAGCAGAATGCACCGCCAGCAGGTCGCCCTCGGCCAGGGCCAGGGTGCGTTCCTTGGCGAGGAAGTCGCCGGTTTCGCAGATCGGCCCGACGATGTCGTAGGTGCGGGGTTCGGCAGCGCGTGGGCGCACGGCGCTGACATCCATCCAGGCCTGGTACAGCGCCGGGCGGATCAGGTCGTTCATGGCGCCGTCGACGATAGCGAAATCCTTGTGTTCGGTGTGCTTGAGGTACTCGACCCGAGTCAGCAGCACGCCGGCATTGGCGACGATGAAGCGGCCCGGCTCGAACACCAGGGCCAGGTCGCGGCCCTCCAGGCGCTTGCGCACCGCCTTGACGTAGTCGGCGGCCAGCGGCGGCTCTTCATCGCGATAACGCACACCCAGGCCACCACCCAGATCGATATGGCGCAGGTAGATGCCGCACTCGGCGAGGCGGTCCACCAGATCCAGCAGGCGCTCGAGGGCGTCGATAAAGGGTTCCAGCGAGGTGAGCTGTGAGCCGATATGGCAATCGACCCCGACGATTTCCAGGTTCGGCAGCTGCGCGGCGCGGATGTACACATCCTCGGCGGTGGCGATGTCGATGCCGAACTTGTTTTCCTTGAGCCCGGTGGAGATGTACGGGTGGGTGCCAGCGTCGACATCGGGGTTGACCCGCAGCGACACCGGTGCGCGAACGCCCAGCTCGGCGGCCACTTGTTGCAGGCGCTCCAACTCCTCGGCGGACTCGACGTTGAAGCAGTGCACGCCCACTTCCAGGGCGCGGCGCATGTCGTCGCGGCTCTTGCCGACGCCGGAGAAGACGATCTTCTCGGCTTGGCCTCCGGCGGCCAGGACTCGCTCCAGCTCACCCCGGGAGACGATGTCGAAACCGGCGCCCAGGCGCGCCAGGACATTCAGCACGGCCAGGTTGGAGTTGGCCTTCACCGCAAAGCAGACCAGGTGCGGCATGCCGGCCAGGGCCTCGGCATAAGCCAGATACTGGGCCTCGATGTGGGCGCGGGAATAGACGTAGGTCGGCGTGCCGAAACGCTCGGCAATGGCGGACAGGGCTACGCCTTCCGCGAACAGCTCACCGTCGCGGTAGTTGAAAGCGTCCATGGCGGGCCCTTAGTCAGTAGGTGTCGTGCTTGTGCGACTGCGACTTGGCCTGCTCTTCGGGGGATTTGCTGTCATCAGGCAGATACAGCGGGCCCTTCTGGCCGCAGGCGGTAACAAGGCAGGCAACCGCGACGAGCGCAGCAAGGGCGGAGATCAGGCGCTTCATGGCGAAATCCTTGAGAATGCGTAAATTGCGCCCGAGTATACCGGCCACCCGGCAGCTTGCCTATGCAGCGTAACTCCCGCCCGACGGGCCTTTGCCCCGGGCCCGAGACGGGGTCTTGCGCCGCTGCCGACGGATTGCGCGTCGCATTTGCGCGGCGGTTCGGTATCCTTTGCATTCGCCGGGATGCGCCCGTATCTTGCGGCGCTTGAGCGTGACTAGACACTTTTCGAGGTTCCCGCAATGAGTTTGACCGAAGCCCGTTTCCACGACCTGGTGGACGCCACCCAGCAGGCACTGGAGGATATTTTCGATGAGAGCGACCTGGACATCGATCTGGAAAGCTCGGCCGGGGTGCTGACCGTCAAGTTCGACAATGGCAGCCAGGTGATCTTCAGTCGCCAGGAACCTTTGCGCCAACTGTGGCTGGCGGCGCGTTCCGGAGGCTTCCACTTCGACTACGACGAGGAAAGCGAGCGCTGGATGTGCGACAAGAGCGAAGAGCAGCTGGGCGAGATGCTCGAGCGCATCGTGTTCGAGCAGGCCGACATCAAGCTTGAGTTCGAAGGGCTCTGAGGTCGTGACCCAGCCCGCCGCGCCGCGCCCGCCCAAGCCGCTCTACAGCAACGTCAGCCCGGCGGTGAGTTCGCCGTGCATCAGCCTCTGCCGTCTCGATGAAGACAAGGTCTGTCGCGGCTGTTTCCGCCATGTGGAGGACATTCGCGAGTGGCGTTCGGCCGATGATCAGCGCCGCCGGGTGATCTGCGACCAGGCGCTGCAACGCAAACTGGCCGTGTCGCCGAGGGAGCTTTAGGTTCGTACCCGTACGGTTTGTTTATTCAGTTTGCTGTGATAGTGTCCGGATTCGCCTCGTAGTGATCGAGGCCGGTGAGAACCCCGTCTTATTTGGCGGGGTTTTGCTTTTTTGTGCAGAAAAAATAGGAGTCAGCCAGGATCATGAGTACTGCACCATCCATCATCCTTACCCGCCTTGACGTGCAACGTCTGGAGCGCCTGATCGACAGCCTGGACGACTCGCTGCCAGGCGTCATTGCACTGCAAACCGAGTTGGATCGTGCCGAAACGCTGGTGAGCCACGAGGAAGTGCCGGCCGGTGTCGTAACCATGAACTCGCGGGTGCATTGCCGTGAGGAAAGCAGCGGCAAGGACTATCACCTGACCCTGGTCTACCCACAGGACGCCAATGCCGACGAGGGTAAGATCTCGATCCTGGCTCCGGTGGGCAGCGCCTTGCTGGGCTTGCAGGTCGGCCAGTACATCGACTGGCCGGCACCGGGTGGCAAGACCCTGAAGCTGACCCTGCTGGAAGTGGAATACCAGCCCGAAGCAGCCGGCGACTTCCACCTCTGATTGCCGGTCAGGCCTGTTCGAGCGCGTCGTTCAGTGCGCGCTCCAGGCTGGCCTTGTAGCGCAGATAGACAATGCTCGGGCTTTGTACATCACCGAACAGGCCGGACAGGTCCAGGTCGGTGATGTAGCAGCGATAGCGCTCCGGCTCGCGGCGCTGGCCGACGATTTCCTGGGCCACGGCGCTGAACAGCTGGTCGCCATATTCCAGATCGGAAAACTCCCGTTGATTGCAATACAGCGAGACCTGCACCTGCCCCGGTGCGGCCTTGCCGATGATCGCCTGCACGTCGTAAAAGGCCTTGTCCACGGGGGTCGGCGGCGCCGGACGGGCTTCCACCCGGCGCGCTCGGCCGGTGCCCGAGGGCAGGATCTGCAGATAGAGTGTGTCCAAAGGTTTCACTCCCAGGCTGTCGCTCATCGGCAGTAGCGCTTCTCGACGGTAGAGAATCGACTGCAGGAAACGCTGCAGCGGTACCAGCAGGCTGTGCTCGTCGTGATAGGGCAGGGTCTGCTGCCACAGGGCGTTGTGCTCATCGAGCACATAGAGCTCGGCGTGGCTGTCGACGATCCGGTAGAACACCTGGATGCAGTCCGGCTGGCCCATGGGCAGGATTTGCGCCAGGTCATGTTCTTCCAGGGCCATCGGGTCCAGGTGCAGGGGGCTGTAGCTGGGCTGCTCCTGGCCCAGGTACTCCAGCAGCGCGGCAGGCGTGGCCATGGCCCGGTGACGAACCTGGCCGGGCACCAGTTCCAGGACGTGGTAGTGCTGCTGCACCTGGATCAGGTAGCGGTAGTTGAGCTGGCTGAGCAGCAGGTGCTGCGCGGTCTCGAACAACTCCTCCACGCGCCGGGCGATGAACTGCGCGCGGTTGTGGCAGAAGCAGCGCACCCGCAACCGCGGCTGTGGGCCCGAGGGCAGGTTGTTCAAGTAGTCCCGCAGGCAATCGAGCAGCGCATGTTCGGCGTCGTAGCGCCCGATCATGACCTCGTTCCAACTGTTGAGGGTGACCTGGTCCAGGGTCAGCACCAGGTTCTCGCGCACGCCGGCATAGCTCAGGGAGTCGGTGCGCTCGGTGGTCATGAGAATGTTCAGGTCGCGATGATGCTTGAGGGGGTCGACGCCGATATTCACCAGGATCAGCACCTCGCTGGGCACGCTGGCATGCAGCAATTGCTCTTCGTCGACGCTCTGCAGCGGCAGGGCCACGCTCTGTTGCAGGCTACCCAGCAGGTTGAACAGCTCGAACTCGCTCAGGTCGCTGCTGCCGGGGTGCAGCGCCAGCCGCGTGCTGCTGTCGATCACGCCATTGCGATGGCACCAGGTCAGCAGCTCCAGGAGGTGGCGGCTGCGCTTGATCGGCGCGAAATGCTCCCATTCCTGGGCAGTCAGGCTGCCGTTGTACAGGCCCCAGTGGCTTTGTCCGGGTTCCCTTTTGTTAGGCGACTGCACCAGGGTCAGGGTGTCTTCGGCCAGGTCCGGGGCGATGCCGGGGTTGATGAACTCGATCTTCCCCGCCTTGCGCTCGAAGGCCGCATACAGGCGCCGGCCCAGCACATTCAGGTCGCGCTTGTTGATCAGGCTGGTGGCCTGTTCGGTGCGGGCGAACTGGGTCAGGAAGCGATAGCTGAAGTTGAGCTCGTTGACCAGGGCTCGGCGTTCGCTGCTTACCTGGCGCACCTTCCATTGGCTGCGACTGTCCAGCAGCGCCAGCTGGCGCTGGTCCCAGCCCCATTCACTGGCCAGGCGTTCCAGCAGTGCCCGCTGCCAACTGGGGCTGCGGGCGCCATTGCCGTTGCTGAGCTTGCGGTTGACCTTGAGGTACAGGGCGCGGCGCACCAGCTCCAGGCGCTCGGGCTCGCCGCGGGCCTTGAGGTACTCCTCGATACGCCGGTAAACCACTATGTAGGGGTCCAGCTCGTCCAGGTCCAGGCGATTGGCGAACACCGCCTGCTTGAAGCGCAGGCTCAGGCACTGGACCTTGGGGTGCTCGCTGGCATAGACCTCGATCAGCAGCAGCTTGAGCACCGACTTGTAGGGCGACTCGATGCCCTTGAACAGCTGCCAGAGCCCGGCGCCGATAAACTCGCCAGGCGGAATATGGGCCATGTGGCCTAGGTCCAGGTTTTCCTCGGCCGGCACGAAACGCTTGGACAGCAGGGTGTGGATGTACTGCCCATAGCGGCTTTCCTCGTACACCGGCACCAGCCACCACAAGGGTGTGCGCCCGGCCAGCCAGATGGCAGTGCGGTAGAACTCGTCGAGCAGCAGATAGTGCTGGGTGGTGCCGCAATCGTCCGAGCTCAGCTGGGTGTCGCGCTGGCCACGAACGAAGCGGCTGGGGTCGATCAGGAAGAAATGCGCCTCGGCGCCCTGGCTGGCAGCCCAGGCCTCCAGCAGCTGGCATTTCTTCTGCAGCTCCAGCAGTTCGCTGTCGCCAAGATTCGGTGCATGGCACACCCAGACATCCATATCGCTCTGGTCGGCCTGGGCCAGGGTGCCCAGGCTGCCCATCAGAAACAGCCCGTGAATCGGCCGCGGCGGGTTGCCATGGCGGGGCTTGTAGGAAAAGGAGCGGGTCAGGCGCTGGGCTTCAGCCAGGACCAGTGGCTCGGGCTCGTAATTGGACAGCCCCGCCGGCGTGGTGCCGGACACATAGCCGGGCAGCAGCGGGTGATTGACGTGAAAGAACAGTGGCAGCAGGTTGAGCACCAGTTGCTGGCGTGCCGACAGGCCTTCCAGTGCCCGGGTCATGCGTCCTTGGTTGAGGGTCAGAAAACGCGCGCGCAGCTTGCTCAGGACCTTGCGATCTATTCCTTCATCCAGATCGGGACGGATTTCATGGGTATGGGGCATTTCAAGCAGAGCTCGAATGGGGCGGTTTTCAGGGCGGCAGGCAGTTTAACGTCAGACAATGCTGAGCCTTGAACGGATTTTATTTTTTGACGCCAGATTTCTAACGTATTGGCGTAAGAGAGGCCTGCGAAATCCGACGGACGGAGCCTCGCAGGCCAGGGAATGGAGTTCAGGCGGTTTCTGTGACGGCGAGGATGGTCAGCAGGCCCTGGGCGTGTTCGGCGGCATCCCGACCCAGGCTGGTGAGGTAGCCACCGTCGGGTTGGCTGATCAGTTCCTTGGCATACAGGCGTTGCGCGGCGGCGATGGCAGAGGGGGCAGCGGTCTGATGGATTTTCAGGCCTTCCTGGGAGCTGTCCAGGTTGAAGAGTGCAAGGATTTCCAGTTCGGCAACCAACTCAGGGGTATACGACATAAGGACTCCAGACTTTCTAGGAATGAGAGGTCAGCGTTCCTAAGGTGACCGCAGAAGGGCGGCCTGTCCAGCGTTCGCTGAGGACTTTTAGCGCGTTGGGCAGCGGTGTATGGCCGCAGGTGGATGCAGTGTAGTCAGGTCAGGGCGGGAGGCGCGGGGGGATTGGCGGAGCGCTGCTTCAGGCGGCGCCCCGGCAGGCCTGGATCAGGACTTTTCCGCAGGCAGTTCAGGCAGGGCACGCAGGGCGGTTTCGTACCATTGGGTGTCGAAGGGCCGATCTTCCTCGAGGATTGCGTCGATCTCGATCGCCAGTACATGGGCCATCAGGTTGAGGATGTCCTCACGTTCGTAGCCCACCAGGGTCAGTTTGTTGAACGTGGCCTTGGCGGCCGGCGGGTTGCCGCTTTCGATCTGGTTCTCGATGGCTTCGATCAGGGTGTTCTCGGCGAACTCTTCTTCGTCGGCGTCGATATCGGTTGGCTCGCTCATGGCAGGCTCCTCAAGGAAAAGGACGCCAGTTTACTCGCATTCAGCGGGCTGATGCTGCTGGCGAGCCTGGCGTTGACCTTCTATAAAAGAGGCAGCCAACCCCTGTACGGCCTGGAGGCGATGCGATGCTCAAGCTTTTTGGTTTCCCTGTCAGTAACTACTACAACATGGTCAAGCTGGCGCTGCTGGAGAAGGGCCTGGCGTTCGAGGAGGTGCCGTTCTACGCCGGCCAGACCCCGGAGGCGCTGGCTATCAGCCCGCGTGGCAAGGTTCCGGTGCTGCAGGTCGAACAAGGCTTCATCAACGAGACCAGTGTGATTCTCGAATACCTCGAGCAGACCCAGCCGGGGCTGGCGCTGCTGCCTGGCGAGCCCTTCCCGCGGGCCCAGGTGCTGGCGCTGGCCAGGGAAATCGAGCTGTACATCGAACTGCCGGCGCGGGCCTGCTACCCCGAGGCGTTCTTCGGCATGCCGGTGGCCGAGGCGATCAAGGACAAGGCCAAGGGCGAGCTGTTGCTGGGGTTTGCCTCGCTGGCGCGACACGGGCGTTTCTCACCCTATGTGGCAGGCGATAGCCTGAGCGTGGCGGACCTGTATTTCCTCTACAGCGTGAGCCTGGCCCAGGCGGTCGGCCATAAGCTGTTCGGGGTGGACTTTCTGGCCGGCATGCCCGCAGCCCAGGCGTTGCTCGAGCGTCTCGGGCAGTTGCCCAATGCCCAGCGCGTGGCGGCGGATAGAGAGGCGGCGATGCCGCAGTTCATGGCCATGATTGCGGCCAAGAAGTAAAGGCCGACGGCCTTCACTCAAGCAATACTAGGCCGGCCCGCCGCGGCGGGCCGGCTCTGTATCAGCGGCTGGCCAGCAACGCCTGGCCGCGAGTCACGGCGGCCCGCACCTGGGCTGGAGCGGTACCGCCAATGTGGTTGCGGGCATTCACCGAACCTTCCAGGGTCAGCACGGCGAAGACGTCCTGCTCGATCTGGTCGCTGAATTTGCGCAGTTCTTCCAGGCTCATTTCCGCCAGGTCCTTGCCGCTGTCCACGCCGTACTTCACGGCATGGCCGACGATTTCGTGGCAATCGCGGAAGGGCAGGCCACGGCGCACCAGGTAGTCCGCCAGGTCGGTGGCGGTGGAGAAACCGCGCAGGGCCGCTTCACGCATGATGGCGTGCTTGGGCTTGATGGCCGGGATCATGTCGGCGAAGGCCCGCAGCGAATCGCGCAGGGTGTCGGCGGCGTCGAACAGCGGTTCCTTGTCTTCCTGGTTGTCCTTGTTGTAGGCCAGGGGCTGGCCTTTCATCAGGGTCAGCAGGCCCATCAGCGCGCCGAATACCCGGCCGCTCTTGCCTCGTACCAGTTCCGGCACGTCGGGGTTTTTCTTTTGCGGCATGATCGAGCTGCCGGTGCAGAAGCGGTCCGGCAGGTCGATGAACTGGAACTGCGCGCTGGTCCACAACACCAGCTCTTCGGAGAAGCGCGACAGGTGCATCATTGCCACGCTGGCGGCGGCGCAGAACTCGATGGCGAAATCGCGATCGGAAACGCTGTCCAGGGAGTTGCCGCCCACGGCTTCGAAGCCCAGCAACTGGCAGGTCAGTTCACGGTCGATCGGGTAAGTGGTGCCGGCCAGCGCGGCGCTGCCCAGGGGCATGCGGTTGGTGCGCTTGCGGCAGTCCACCAGGCGCTCGTAGTCACGGCTGAGCATTTCGAACCAGGCCAGCATATGGTGGCCGAAGGTCACCGGCTGGGCAGTCTGCAGGTGGGTGAAGCCCGGCATGATGCTCTCGGCTTCACGCTCGGCCAGCTCCAGCAGGCCTTTTTGCAGGCGGGTGATCTCGCCGAGGATCAGGTCGATCTCGTCCCGCAGCCATAGGCGGATGTCGGTGGCCACCTGGTCGTTGCGGCTGCGGCCGGTGTGCAGCTTCTTGCCGGTGATGCCGATGCGGTCGGTCAGGCGCGCCTCGATATTCATGTGCACGTCTTCCAGGTCCACGCGCCAGTCGAAGCTGCCGGCCTCGATCTCGCCCTGGATGGTCTTCAGGCCGTCGATGATGCTGTCGCGCTCGGCGTCGGTGAGCACGCCGACCTTGGCCAGCATGCTGGCGTGGGCGATGGAGCCCATGATGTCGTGGCGATACAGGCGCTGGTCGAAATTGACAGAGGCGGTGAAGCGGGCGACGAAGGCGTCGACGGGTTCACTGAAGCGGCCGCCCCAGGACTGATTGGTCTTGTCAGTGCTCATGAATTCGCTCGTGATCTGCAGAAGGATGATGACGTGAAAAACAGGCGCCGATGATAACAGGGTTGCCCGGGCTGTCGTTGGCGCTGGTCGGCAGCTTTTTTCCTGGTGCGGGCCGTGGCCGGCCTGTGGATGTTTTTCGTGGCACGGATAGCGGCGAGCCCTGTCCCCGGTGGGGCAAAGCAGCGACGCCTTGAGTGCGAAAGGTGATATCGATCAAACGATATTTTTCGATTGAGCAATATCGTCTTGGCAACCGTCTACAGTTGGACAATAGGAACGAGACAGTTTGCGCGGCACCCCTTCTGGTGTTCGCAACGAATCCGACCCTCGAGTTCACTCCGTGCAGGTCCCTGCAACCCTCCCATGTCACGAGGCGGGCGCAGGCGGGGTGGATCGTCGACCACCGCAATCAAGGGGGGCTTTGTGTTGAGTACCCGCATTCCCTGCGACGCCGTCGCGTATCCATCGACCCTGTACGGTATCGGGCAGGTACGGGTAAATATTGGTGCCCGGCTTGCGGCACTTTTTGGCCTTCGCACTAGTCTTAGCGTGGATCGCCGTGACGGACGTCACTCCACCTGTCTACGCTATCCTTGTGCGAGACTCACGCAGGAATCCAGCGCAATATGAATGTCCTGATCGTTGATGACGAACCCCTAGCCCGCGAGCGCCTGAGCCGGATGGTCAGCGAGCTCGAGGGATACAGTGTCCTGGAGCCCAGCGCCACCAATGGCGAAGAGGCATTGAGCCTGATCGACAGCCTGAAGCCGGATATCGTCTTGCTGGATGTCCGTATGCCAGGCCTGGACGGCCTGCAGGTCGCCGGCAAACTGTGCGAGCGCGAAACGCCGCCAGCACTGGTGTTTTGTGCGGCCCCCGAGGAATTCGCCCTTGAAGCCTTCGATGCCAGCGGCGTTGGTCACCTGGTCAAGCCGGTGCGTTCCGAGTTGCTGCCGGATGCCTTGAAGCAGGCCGAGAAGCCCAACCGCGTCCAGTTGGCGGCCCTGACCCGGCCGGCGGCGGAAAGCGGCAACGGCCCTCGCAGTCATATCAGCGCCCGTACCCGCAAGGGCATCGAGCTGATTCCCCTGGCCCAGGTGGTGTACTTCATCGCCGACCACAAGTACGTAACCTTGCGCCATGAGAGCGGCGAGGTGCTGCTGGACGAACCCCTGAAAGCCCTGGAAGACGAGTTTGGCGAGCGTTTTGTACGCATCCACCGCAACGCCTTGGTGGCCCGCGAACGTATCGAACGTTTGCAGCGCACGCCTCTTGGCCACTTTCAGCTGTACCTCAAGGGCCTCAATGGTGATGCGCTGATTGTCAGCCGGCGCCATGTGGCAGGGGTGCGCAAGATGATGCAACAGCTCTAGGCCGCTATTTGCAAGGGGGCTGAAGGAAACCTGGCCACGGGAGGGCGCTGCGTTTCTGACACAAGTCAAAGCTGCTTTGGCTGAGCTGTTATTATCTGCCGTATCTATTCAGTACGGATTGATCCATGTCCTCTCGCGAAATCCGCATCGCCACCCGCAAAAGTGCCCTGGCCCTGTGGCAGGCCGAATACGTCAAAGCCCGCCTGCAGGAAGCCCATCCGGGCCTCGTCGTGACCCTGGTGCCCATGGTCAGCCGCGGCGATAAGCTGCTGGACTCGCCCTTGTCGAAAATCGGCGGCAAGGGCCTGTTCGTCAAGGAACTGGAAACCGCGCTGCTGGAAAACCAGGCCGACATCGCCGTGCACTCGATGAAGGACGTGCCCATGGACTTCCCCGAGGGCCTGGGGCTGTTCTGCATCTGCGAGCGCGAAGACCCACGTGACGCCTTCGTCTCCAATACCTATGCCAGCCTCGATCAGTTGCCTGCAGGCAGCGTGGTGGGCACCTCCAGCCTGCGACGCCAGGCGCAGTTGCTGGCCCGTCGTCCCGACCTGCAGATCCGCTTCCTGCGGGGCAACGTCAATACCCGTCTGGCGAAGTTGGACGCTGGTGAATACGACGCCATCATCCTCGCCGCCGCTGGCCTGATCCGCCTGGGTTTCGAGGCGCGCATCCGTTCTTCCATCAGTGTCGACGACAGCCTGCCGGCCGGTGGCCAGGGCGCGGTGGGCATCGAGTGCCGCAGTGCCGACACAGAAATCCACGCGCTGCTGGCGCCCCTGCACCACGCCGATACCGCTAGCCGAGTGGCCGCCGAACGTGCGCTGAACAAGCACCTGAATGGCGGTTGCCAGGTTCCCATCGCCTGCTATGCGGTGCTCGAGGGCGAGCAGATCTGGCTGCGTGGCCTGGTGGGTGAGCCGAGTGGCGGCCTGCTGCTCAATGCCGAAGCGCGCGGTCCGCGGGCAACCGCCAGCGAGCTCGGGGTGCAAGTGGCGGAGGCTCTGTTGGCCCAAGGCGCGGCTGAGATCCTGCGCGCGGTCTATGGCGAGGCGGGCGAAGAGTGACCGGCTGGCGCCTGCTGCTGACCCGACCGGCCGAGGATTGCGCTGCACTGGCAGCGACCCTGGCCGAGTCTCAGGTGTTCAGCAGCAGCTTGCCATTGCTGGAGATTCAAGCCCTGCCCGTCAGCGATTCGCAGCGGGCCATCCTGCAGAAACTGGACTGTTACTCGGCAGTGATAGTGGTCAGCAAGCCGGCGGCGCATCTGGGCTTGAAGCTGCTGCGTGAGTATTGGCCGCAGCCCCCGTCCCAGAGCTGGTTCAGCGTCGGTGCCGGCACCGGGCAAATCCTTGCCGCGGCCGGCCTGCAGGTGTTCTACCCGGCAGCTGGCGATGATAGTGAAGCCTTGCTTGAACTTCCCCAATTGCGCGAGGCTATCCGCCGGCCCGAGCCCCGGGTGCTGATCGTGCGCGGGGAGGGGGGGCGCGAGCTGCTCTCTGAGCGCTTGCGCGGCCTAGGTGCTAGTGTCGAGTATCTGGAACTCTACCGCCGTTGCCTGCCGCAGCACGCCGAAGACGAGCTGCTAAGGCGGATTCAGGGGGAACGCTTGAACGGCCTGGTGGTCAGCAGTGGGCAGGGTTTTTGTCACCTGCGGCAGTTGGCCGGTCCAGCCTGGCCGCAGTTGGCGGCTATGCCGTTGTTTGTTCCAAGCCCCCGGGTCGCCGACATGGCACGGGCCGCCGGGGCGGAAAAAGTTGTGGATTGTCGTGGCGCCAGTGCCGCGGCCTTGCTAGCGGCGTTACGGGAAGCACCCGGACCCGTTCTCTAACGCAAAGGATGGATACGTGAGCGAAACAGCCTTGCCTAAAGATGAAGTCCAGCCGGTGCCCGAGACGCCGGCTGAAGCCGCGACCCCAACCATCGAGCGTCGTGGCAGCGGGTTGGCGATATTGGCCCTGCTGCTGGGGGCGGCCGGTGTCGCCGTTGGCGGTTGGGGTGTCTGGCAGGTGCGCAACCTGCAAGCCAATCACCAGCAGCAGCTGAGTCAATTGCAGGCTCTGGGCGATCAGACCCAGAGTTTCAAGCTCAGTGAGCAACGCTTGACTGCGCGCCTGGAACAATTGCCGGCCGCCGATGAACTGGAAGATCGGCGGCGCCTGGTGGCCCAGTTGCAAGGTGATCAGCAGCGCCTGAGCCAGCGGCTGGAAACCGTGCTTGGCGCCAGCCGCAAGGACTGGCGCCTGGCCGAGGCCGAGCACCTGTTGCGCCTGGCCAGCCTGAGGCTGTCGGCGTTGCAGGACATCAGCAGCGCCCAGGCCCTGGTTCAGGGTGCCGACGATATCCTGCGCGAGCAGAACGATCCGGGTGCCTTCGCCGCCCGCGAGCAACTGGCCAAGAGCCTGGCAGCCCTGCGCAGCACCGAGCAGCCGGATCGCACCGGGCTGTTCCTGCAACTGGGCGCCTTGCGTGAGCAGATCCTGCAGCTCAGCGCCGTGGCGCCGGAGTACAAGGATCGCGGCGACACCTTGCTCGGCCTGACCGCCGATGGCGATGGCGCCAGCCGTTGGGCGCAGTGGTGGGATCAGATCTCGCGCTATTTCCGCATCGACTTCAATGCCGACAAGAACATCCGGCCATTGCTCGCCGGCCAGGGCCTGACTCAGGTGCGGCTGGCCCTGAGCCTGACGCTGGAACAGGCGCAATGGGCGGCCTTGAATGGCCAGGCGGCGGTCTACACCCAGGCCTTGAATGAAGCCCGCGATGTGCTGCTGGGCAACTTCAACCAGGACAACCCGCAAAGCAAACTGATGCTCGAGCGCCTGTCCGAACTGAGCAAGCAGCCGGTGACCGTGGTCACCCCGGACCTGGCCAAGACCCTGAGTACCGTCCAGGCCTACCTGGAGCGGCGCAACCTGAGCGTTGAAGAGTCGGTCAAACCATCGGCCAAGCCTGGGGCGAACGGCGCGCAGGAGACCAGCCCATGAAGCGCGCCTATGTGATTGTGTTGCTGGTCATCGCGGCCATCGGCCTGCTGGGCCTGGCCATTGCCGAGCATCCCGGTTACGTGCTGATCGCCTATAGCAACTTCCGCTATGAATCGAGTCTATGGGCCACCCTGGCCCTGGTGGCGCTGGTGTGGTTGCTGATCTGGGGCATCAAGCTACTGGTCGAGCTGGTGATGGTTTCCGGTGGCGTGGTCAACCCCTGGTCGCGGCGCAATCGCAGCCGACGGGTGCAGATCGCCATCGAGCAGGGCCAGATGGACCTCGCCGAAGGCCGTTGGGCCAGCGCGCAGAAGCATCTGCATCGCGCCGCCGAGGCCGAGCGCCAACCGCTGTTGTACTACCTCGGCGCTGCTCGTGCGGCCAACGAGCTGGGGCACTATGACGAGTGCGATGCGCTGCTGGAACGGGCGCTGACCCGCCAGCCCCAGGCCGAGCTGGCAGTAGCCCTGAGTCACGCCCAGCTGCAGACCGATCGCGGCGATACCGAAGGGGCCCTGAGCACCTTGCAGGCCATGCACGAACGTCATCCCCATAGCGTTCAGGTGCTGCGTCAGCTGCAGCGCTTGCACCAGCAGCGCGGTGATTGGCCGGCGCTGATTCGCCTGCTGCCGGAGCTGCGCAAGGACAAGGCGCTGCCGGCCAGCGAGCTGCAGGAACTGGAGCGCCGGGCCTGGGGCGAGAACCTGGGCCTGGCCGCCCGCCGCGAAGAGGATCAGGCAACCGGCCTGCAATCCCTCAACCGCGCCTGGCAGCAATTGACCGCAGCGCAGCGCCAGGAGCCACAACTGGTGGCGGCCTACGCCGAGCAACTGCGTCAGCTGGGGGCTGGAGCCGAAGCCGAAGAGGCGCTGCGCACCGCCCTCAAGCGTAAGTATGAAAGCCATCTGGCACGGCTGTACGGCCTGGTGCGGGGCGGCGATCCGTCCCGTCAGTTGCAGACCGCCGAGCGCTGGCTGAAAGAGCACGCCGGCGATCCAAGCTTGCTACTGACCCTGGGGCGCCTGTGCCTGCAAAACAGTCTGTGGGGCAAGGCCCGGGACTATCTGGAAAGCAGCCTGCGCTTGCAGCGCGACCCCGAAGCCTGTGCGGAACTGGCTCGGCTACTGGCACAGTTGGGTGATACCGAGCGCAGCAATCAACTGTTCCAGGAAGGCCTGGGCATGCTCGACGAGCGTCTGCTGGCGTCGCCGCTGCCGGTTCCGGCGCGGGCCTGACGTCGGCCTGGGGCCGGTTGCCTGGCGATGGGCAACCGGCCTTTTTCTGTCCGTGGTTCCGGGTTTGTCCGTTCTCCTTCATCGATCAGCTGCGGCATGACGCTTCTTGAAAGCCGCGAGCGCTTTCTCTACCGTGGCTGCCTGTTTCTTCCGTTACGGATATCTCATGTCGCTGGCCGGCTCCCGCTTGCTGTTCTCCCTGGTGTTCCTGTTGGGGGCCCTGGCCTCGTGGGCGGCGTTCAACCTGCAATCCGGCGGCAGCCTGGAATCCTGTCCGTTATGGGGTGTGCAACGCTTGCTGCTGTTGCTGTTCGGTGGCGTCAATCTGCTGGCAGTGGTGCAGGGCCCCGGGCGTCGTGGCCGGGGTATCTACTGGAGCCTGAACCTGCTGCTGGGCGTACTCGGCGTGATCACTGCCGGGCGGCATGTGCTGCTGCAGAACATCCCTTCCGAACAGCTCCTGGCCTGCCTGCCAGACCTGCCGTTCATGCTGCGACAGCTGTCCTGGTGGCAGGCGCTGCAACTGACTTTCATGGGCACCGCCGACTGCGCCGAAGTCACCTGGACCCTGCTGGACATGAGCCTGCCGGAGTGGAGCCTGCTGTTTTTCCTGGTCATGCTGGTCTTCAGCGCATACCGTCTATTGCGCCTGTTGCGAGGCGCGCGCCAGGCCGCAGCGTTGCCCTGAGTCAGTGTTTGCTGGCGGCCAACGGATTAAACGCTTGTATGAACATTATCGCCTGCGTACCTTGATGCTGTTGTCGAGCGGGCATAATCTGCCCGCACCTGTCACTGCAATTTTGTTGCTCCATGCTGTTCGCTCGACCGCATCCAGAGTCTCCAAAAAATGGGGGGCGGCGGGCAGCGGCATGACCCATAAGGGAAGAGAGATCGCCATGCTCGAAAGTTGTCAGAATGCTCAGGAACGTTGGGGTGGAGTGCATCTGCTGATCGATCGCTGGTTGCAGGATCGGCACGAGTTGGTTCGAGCCTATGACGCATTGGGCGCTGCGCCCGAAGCCCTGAGCGAGAGCAAGCAGCCCTTGCAGGAGTTCTGCGGGATCCTGGTGGACTACGTCTCCGCCGGCCATTTCGAAATCTACGAACAGCTCACCGGCGAAGCCAAGGCCTTTGGCGACAAGCGCGGGCTCGAGCTGGCCGACACCCTCTATCCACGTATCGACGTGATCACCAAGAAGCTCCTGGCGTTCAACGACCTGTGTGATGCAGGGCAGTGCGTGGCGCAGAAGTTCAAGGAGCTGGGTGGTCTGTTACACGAGCGCTTCGAGCTGGAGGACTGCCTGATCGAAGTGCTGCACAACGCCCATAAGCAGGAGGCGGTGGCCCAGGCCTGAGCAGGCTCGCGGGTTACAAGGAAACGGCACGCCAAGGCGTGCCGTTTTGCGTTCTGCGACTTAGCCGGCGACGCCCAGCAATTCGATCTCGAACACCAGCGGGGTGTAAGGCGCGATCAGGTCGCCGGCGCCTTCGGTGCCATAGGCCTGGTTCGAAGGAATCACCAAGCGCCATCTGGCACCTGTGGGCATCTGGGTCAGTGCGCTGCGCCAGCCGGTGATCACGCTGTCGAGGCGAAACCATTGTGGCTGCTGATTCTGATCGAACACCGTGCCGTCGGGCAGGCTCCCGGTGTAGCGCACCTGCACCGAACCATTGGCGCTGGCCTTGTTGCCGCTGCCGGGGGCCAGCTCGGTCAACAGGATGCCATCGGCCAACTGGCGAACCCCGGGCTTGGCCTTTTCCGCATCGAGAAAACGTCGTTCATTTTCCAGCGCCGCTTCGGTCTGCGACTTGGCTGCCAGCTCGCTGACCTGCGCATCATGCTGGGCAAGAATCTGCTCCATGCGCTCGTTCTTGAGCGCCAGTGGCTGGCCTTGGTAGGCCGCCTTCAAACCTTCCACCAGGGCCTGGATCTGCAACTCGGGAACCTCGTCGCGCAGCCGTTCGCCGAGGCTCGCGCCCAGGCTGTAGGCAAGGTCGTGAGCGTCGTTGGACGGCGCTTCGGCAGCGGCCTGAGCCAGTGGCAGGCACAGGCTCAAGGACAAGAACAGGTAACGCGACATGGGCACTCTCCGGCCTGAGTAGCGGTGGATTATGCCAGCGACAAAGCATGGGTTGGTGAGCAACTTCGAAGACCACGAAGAACATTTTCAAGCGGCTGCAACGCGGGGCTTTGCTTACTGTCAACATGCCCTAGCGGCGGTAGCAGCAGAGGTCTAGTATGAGCCGCAACTCACGTCAGCCAGGAGGTACACCATGTCGGCCAATAAGAAGCCTGTAAATACTCCGTTGCACTTGCTCCAACAGCTGTCGGGCAGCTTGCTCGAACATTTGGAAAACGCTTGTTCCCAAGCCTTGGCTGATGCTGAAAAACTGCTCGCCAAGCTGGAAAAACAACGCGGCAAAGCCCAGGAAAAATTGCACAAGTCGCGCACCAAACTGCAGGACGCCGCAGCAGCCGGCAAAGCCAAGGCACAAGCCAAGGCCAAGGACGCAGTGAAGGAACTCGAAGACCTGCTGGACGCACTCAAAGAGCGTCAGGCACAAACCCGCAGCTACATTCTGCAGCTCAAGCGCGATGCCCAGGAAAGCCTGAAACTGGCCCAGGGCGTAGGTCGTGTGAAGGAAGCAGTGGCCAAGGTATTGAGCACTCGTGATGCCAAACCAGCTGCAGTTGCCGCGACCAAGGCACCTGCCGCCAAGCCTGCTGCCAAGGCATCGGCCAAGCCCGCCGCGAAAAAACCGGCTGCTGCCAGCGCCGCCAAACCAGCGGCCAAACCGGCAGTGGCCAAGGCCGCCGCAGCTAAACCTGCTGCTGCCAAGCCTGCCGCAAAAGTCGCTGCAGCCAAGCCTGCGAGCAAACCCGCCGCCAAGCCCGTAGCCGCCAAGCCAGCTGCTAAACCGGCAGCAAAACCCGCTGCCAAAGCAGCAGCCAAGCCTGCGGCCAAAACTGCAGCGGCCAAACCCGCTGCCGCGAAACCAGCCGCCAAGCCGGTAGCTGCCAAGCCAGCCGCCAAGGTTGCCGCAGCCAAGCCTGCGACCAAGCCAGCCGCTAAACCCGCTGCCGCCAAGCCAGCCACATCGGCTGCCAAACCGGCTGCTGCCAAGCCGGCCGCGAAAAAACCGGCCGCCAAGCCAGCCGCCAAGCCTGTTGCGGCGAAACCCGCTGCTGCCAAACCCGCTGCACCTGCAGCCGCTGTGGCCAAACCTGCGGCTCCGGCTCCGGCCGCATCGCCAGCACCTGCCGCTGCATCTGTTGCCGCTCCGGCTGCCGCCGCCAGCACCCCTTCCAGCGCTTCCTAAGTGCTGCTCACCGCGACGCGCAGCACTTGCAGCGCGTCGCGGTTGCCTTCGGCGGCCTCGGCCGCCACCCCTTCCAGCCAGTCATCCAGGCTCCCTGCTTGAGCGTCGGGCCACTCCCGCGAGCGTTCCTGCAAGCGCAACAGCAACTGCCGTTCCGCCTCCAGTTCCAGGCCCTTGAGTTGTTCGCGCAAGGCATGCAAATCGCTGTCCTGACAGGCTGCCGCGCGCCAGCCGATACGCAGGTCGCGCAGGGGTTGGATCACCTCGCGATGCCAGGGCGTGGCCAGTTCCTGCAACTGCTGCAAGCGTTGTTCATTGCACGTCACTCCACGCTGGCCCAGCCAGGCGCCACAGAGCAGCAGGCAGACATTGGCCCCGGCATCCTGTAGTTGCAGGCAGGCCTGTTGCACGCCGGAAAGGGCGTAGGTGTTCAGGGAAAAATTCCACAGGTCAGAGGACATATCGCTACTCGCGCCAGTTGCGAACGAAGCTGGTAGACTCCGCCGCCATTATGATTCGACTTCAGAACCTGACTTTACAGCGCGGCCCGCAACGTCTGCTAGAAGACGCCGAGCTGACCCTGCACGCCGGCCAGAAAGCCGGCCTGATCGGTGCCAACGGCGCCGGAAAATCCAGCCTGTTCGCCCTGTTGCGCGGGGAGCTGCACCCGGATTCGGGCGACTGCTTCTTGCCCGCCGACTGGCGCATCGCCCATATGCGCCAGGAGGTCGATACCCTCGAGCGCCTGGCCGTGGACTATGTGCTCGACGGTGACCTGCGCCTGCGTCAGGTGCAGCGTGACCTGGCCGCCGCCGAAGCCGCCCATGACGGCGCCGCCCAGGCCCGGCTGCATGCCGAGTTGGACAGCGCCGACGGCTACACCGCCGATGCCCGGGCGCGCAAGCTGCTGGCCGGCCTGGGCTTCAGCAACGAACAGATGGACCGCCAGGTCGGCGACTTCTCCGGGGGCTGGCGGATGCGCCTGAACCTGGCCCAGGCGCTGATGTGCCCGTCGGACCTGCTGCTGCTCGACGAGCCCACCAACCACCTGGATCTGGATGCAATCCTCTGGCTGGAAGAGTGGCTCAAGGGCTACCCGGGCACCTTGCTGTTGATTTCCCACGACCGTGATTTCCTCGATGCCGTGGTCGATCACGTGGCCCACGTCGACCAACGCAAGATCACCCTCTATCGCGGTGGCTACAGTGCCTTCGAGCGGGCCCGTGCCGAGCGTCTGGCGCAGCAGCAGCAAGCCTACGAGAAGCAGCAGGCGCAGCGTGCGCACATGGAAAAGTACATTGCGCGATTCAAGGCCCAGGCCACCAAGGCCCGTCAGGCGCAGAGCCGGATCAAGGCCCTGGAGCGCATGGAAGAGCTGTCGGCGGCCCACGTCGACTCGCCGTTCGACTTCACCTTCCGTGAGTCGACAAAGATTTCCAGTCCGCTGATCGACCTCTCCGATGCCCGCCTGGGGTATGGCGAGCGCACGATCCTGGAGAAGGTCAAGCTGCAGCTCACCCCGGGTGCGCGGATCGGCCTGCTGGGCCCCAACGGTGCTGGCAAGTCGACCCTGATCAAGAACCTCTCCGGCGAGCTGTCGCCGCTGGCCGGGCGCCTGACCCGGGGCGAGAACACGGTGGTGGGCTACTTCGCCCAGCACCAGCTCGACTCCCTGGACTCCAAGGCCAGTCCGCTCCTGCATCTGCAGCGCCTGGCGCCCACTGAGCGTGAGCAGACCCTGCGCGATTTCCTCGGCGGTTTCGACTTCCGTGGTGCGCGGATCGACGAGCCGGTGCTGAATTTTTCCGGTGGTGAAAAGGCCCGCCTGGCCCTGGCGCTGATTGCCTGGGAGCGCCCGAACCTGTTGCTGCTCGACGAACCCACCAACCACCTGGATCTGGAGATGCGCCTGGCCCTGACCATGGCCCTGCAGGAGTTCAGTGGTGCGGTACTGGTGGTGTCCCACGATCGCCATCTGCTCAAGAGCACCACCGACAATTTCTTCCTGGTGGCGGACGGCAAGGTCGAGGAGTTCGACGGCGACCTGGACGACTACGCCCGCTGGCTGGTGGACTACCGCCTGCGCAATGCGCCGGTCAGCAACACCCCGGCCAACCCGGACAAGACCGACAAGAAGGCCCAGCGCCAGGCCGCCGCGGCCCTGCGCCAGCAGCTGGCACCGCACAAGCGCGAGGCCGACAAGCTGGAAGCCGAGCTGGGCAAGCTCCATGGGCGCCTGGCGCAGATCGAGACCCGCCTGGGCGACAGCGGCCTGTACGAAGCTGCGCGCAAGGATGAGTTGCGCGACCTGCTGGCTGAGCAAGCCAAGCTCAAGGCTCGGGAAGCCGAGCTGGAAGAGGCCTGGATGGAAGCCCTGGAATTGCTGGAAAGCATGCAGGCGGAACTCGAGGCGCTGTCCTGATGGAGGCCTTGCAACAGGCCCTGCCGGCGCAATGGGTTGCCCCCTTGTGGCTTGCGCTACAGATTCTGCTGATTCTCCTGGCCGGCTACCTGGCCCAGCGGTTTGTCGCTCGCGGCCTGACCCGTCTCGGCCAACGCTATCCCTTCCCCCCGCAATTGCTGATGCCGCTGCGGGGCGGCCTGCGCTGGCTGATCATGGGCAGCGCGGTGATCTTCGTGCTGGAGCGCCTGGGGGTTTCCGCCACGGTGCTGTGGACCGCACTGTCGGGGTTTGTCGCGGTGGCGGCAGTGGCGTTCTTCGCCATGTGGAGCGTGCTCTCCAACCTGTTGTGCGCAATTCTGATCTTCACCGTCGGCCCCTTCCGCCTGGGGGATGTGGTGGAACTGGTGGACACCTTGGACAAGCCCGGGATCAAGGGCCGCGTGGTGGCGATCAACCTGCTCTACACCACCCTGATCGAGCCCGAGGAAGCCGGCACCGGCAGCGCCATGGTGCAAGTGCCCAACAGCCTGTTCTTCCAGCGCTCGGTACGCCGTTGGCGCGGCAGCGACATACTGCCCGGCGACACCCAGTAGCCGCGGATATTCCCTCCTGTACGGGCGCACTGCGCGCCCCTGCTCGCCATGGCGGGCCGATCTTGCATCTTGCGTGAAAAAAATATGGTCAGCCGCCGGGCAGAGGAATAGCTTAGGCAGTCAAGACCCATTCGATCCGAGGTGTGCGATGTTGCTTGAAACATGGCTGGCGTTCTTTGCCGCCAGTTGGGTAATCAGTCTTTCCCCGGGCGCCGGCGCCATTGCGTCGATGTCCTGCGGCCTGCAGTACGGTTTCTGGCGCGGCTACTGGAACGCCCTGGGCCTGCAACTGGGCCTGGCCATGCAGATCGCCATTGTCGCCGCCGGCGTCGGCGCCATTCTTGCGGCTTCGTCCACCGCCTTCTATGCGATCAAGTGGTTCGGCGTGGCCTACCTGGTGTACTTGGCGGTCAAGCAATGGCGGGCGCTGCCCAGCGACCTCAGCGATGACGCCGCCATCCGTCCCATCGGCAAGCCCCTGGCCCTGGTGTTCCGCGGCTTCCTGGTGAACATCAGCAACCCCAAGGCCCTGGTGTTCATGCTCGCGGTGCTGCCGCAGTTCATCGACCCCCATGCGCCCCTGCTCCAGCAGTACCTGATCCTCGGCGCCACCATGATAGTGGTCGACCTGATCGTCATGGCCGGCTACACCGGGCTGGCGTCCAAGGTCCTGCGCTTGCTGCGGACCCCGGTGCAGCAGCGGCGGATGAACCGCACTTTCGCCGGCCTGTTCCTCGGCGCGGCGGGCCTCTTGGCAACCATTCGCCGAGCGGCGGTGTAGGTTTTCCAGGCACAAAAAAAGGCGACCCGAGGGTCGCCTATTTCATGGCTCAGCCATTCAGCGCAGGATCACCGGCGCGGTATCCCGCGGCAGGTTGTTGTGCTGTGGCGCCTGGCCCTGCGACTCGTAGCCGCCGCGACCCAGTTGCTCGGCCATCTGCCGGGTAACGTCTTCGCCCAAGGCCTTGGAGACCTCGCGGACCACTCGTGGCCGGTTCAGCGAGACGCGAATGTCGCGGCTGTTCACCAGCTTGGTGTCCTGGCCTTCGCCCATGGCGGTGAACGCCGAGGTGATCTCGAAGGTGCGGGTGTTGATCAGGCTGAAATCCGCCACCAGGGTCAGGCCCAGCACCGCCGAGTAGCTGTCGGTGTTGGCCAGTTCGTTGACGTCCTGGGTGAAGTCGATGTCCGACACGGTGCCGAACAGCACATAGTCGGCACCCTTGAAGTTACCGGCCTTGATGCGCTTGATCACGTCATAGACGTTGGCCTTGGACGCATCGGTGTGGGGCGAACCCTGCACCAGCTGGAACATCCCGGACTTGAGAATCCCGCCCTTGATGTCGCCGGTGAACTTGCGCAGTTCACCTTCCTCGATGTAGCTGGTGCTGGCTTCCAGTTCGTTGTAGCTGGCCGAACCGCTGGAGCTGTAGTAGCCCTCGCGGTAGTTCTGCTGGGCCGAGACCACGTGAATGTATTCCTGCACACGTTCCTGGTAGGCCAGGTCCATGACTGCGACTTTCGGGGCCGCCTGCGCGCCGAACGCACAGGCCAGGGCCAGGATGCCAATCCATGCACGCATTGCTTAGCGCTCCGTGGTCTTGCGGATCTCTTTCTCGTCCATCCATTCGGCCAGACCGCTCTCGACGTCGATCAGTTGCAGGCTGAATTTGTAGAAGACGTCCTTGTAGTCGCTGCTGCGCTTGACGATCGAGCTGATCGAACCTTCAAGACGGTATTTGGCGGCGATCATGTTGCCGGTCTTGGCCACGGTGCCTTTCTTGTACAGGCCGCTCTGGTTCTGCAGCTTGAGCTGGTCGACCTGGCTCTGCATGGCGGTGTTGTCGCTGGCGAAGCGGGCGGTGCCGGACTTCATCAGCTGGGTCTTGATCGAGGTGGTGATCTCGCGGGTATCGATGTACTCGCTGGTCTTGTTCTTCACGTCGTAGACCTGCACCACCGGGCGACCCTGGAGGATGCCGGACTGGGCCAGGGAGCGAGTCATGGATTCGGCGATCATCTGCAGGTCGGTGGAACCGAACTCGTTGGTCACCAGTTCCACGGCCTTGCTGTCGCCGTAGCCGATGTTCTTGCCACCCAGTACCGGGGAGTTGTTGGCGCAGCCGCTGGTCAGCAGGGCGACCACGGCGAGGAAGGAAAAGCGTGCAAACATGGATGTGCTCTCTTGATCGGGTTCAGGAACGGCTTACTGGGTTTTGACTTCCAGGCGGAAGTCGGTGGCCTTGGGCACCGGCGCGATGGCCGGCAGGAAAGTGGCCTGGGCCGCGTACAGGTTGAAGACTTTCCAGCTTTCCTCGTCGGCGACCGGGAAGCCGTCGTCGCCCAGCCAGACGAAGCGGTAGTACATGGTCATGTTGGTGTGGCTGGTGTTGTTCAGCGCCACCTTGACCGTCAGGAAGCCGTTTTCACGGGCTACCCGCATCGCACCGATGGCGATGTTGTTGAACTTGTTCATCACCACCACCTTGCTCGCGGCGCTGCCGGGAGCTGGAGGTGGAGGGGTGGCACAGCCGGCCAGAAGGGCCAGTGCGGCAACGGCAAGAAGCTTCAAGCGCATGGAAATCTCCGCTTAGGGGCGTTGGTTGCTGGCCATGTTCTGGCCGGCGTTGTTCGGGATGACATGAGCGGCCAGGCCGCTGCTGAATACCTGGTTGCCAATGACCCGCAGGGCGATCACCTGGTAGCGGCGCTCGACCTTGACCTGCACCTGGCTACCGCCCAGGGCGTTGGGCAGGCTCAGGCTGTGTTCGCCCTGCTTGAGGCGCAGGCGCACCACTTGGGTGTTGTCCGGCAGGGTGCGCCAAGTGCGGGTGTCCGCGCCTTCGGTAACGGCCGACGCCAGGCCCACGGCCAGGCCGGCCAGCGGGTTGACCTCATTCAGGTTCTTTTGCGCCACGCCACGGGTCACGGCGCGTACGGTGGTGCGCAGGATGATCCCCGGCATGTCGTCACGCAGGGCGCGGCGGGACATGGCGGTGGTGCTGTTGAGCAGGGTCAGTTCCTGTTGCTGGCCATCGACGCCGATCTGCGCGAAGGCCTGGGTCGAGGTGTCGGGCTTGATAACAGGGAACGACAGCGGGGTGATCACCAGATTGCCGTTGATCGGCAGCGGCAGGGGAATGCGCACCGAGTCACGGGCCGGGGCCAGGCCGCTTTGCACCACGATCAGCACGTCGCTTTCATCCGCCGCCAGGGCTGGCGCAGCCGGTGCCTTGAGCGGTTCCTTGGCCGAGGCTTTGGTGGCGTTCTTGCGCTTGGACTTCGAGGATTTGGTTGCGGCCTCTACCTTCACCGGTTCCACGGGGGCATCCAGGTTCAGCAGGGCCTGCTCCAGCAGCGGGGTGTTGGGACGCAGCTCGGCGGCCTTGCGGTAGCCGGGGGCTGCCAGGTCCTTCTCGCCCAGGGCTTCGTAGACAAAACCTGCCAGGTAGTGGCTGAAGGCGCTCTGGTAGCTATTTTTCAGGCCGACCACATCCGGGGCGTCGAGGGCGGCCACCGGGTAGCCCTGGAGGTCCTTGTACTCGGTCTTGATCCCTTGCTTCTCGGCCTCGTCCTCGCGCTTGAGGTATTCCTTGTCCCGCAGTTCGGCGATCACCGCTTCGCGCTCGTGGGTCTTCTTGATCGCGGTGCGGGCGCCGTCGAAGTCGTTGTTGGCCAGCAGGTTCATGGCCATCTGGGTAGTCAGCATGACTTTTTCGTAGTCATAGCCTTCGTAGCGGCGGACCTTGTCGTTGACCAGGAAGCTGCCGAACTGGGCCAGGTACTTTTCAGTGTCGAGCTTGACCGAATCTTCCCACACGCCTACCACCTGATCGGCATGGCCCCAGGCGGCCTGGCTGCCATCGAGATCGCCCTTGGCCCGCAGCAGCTCGCCCTTTTCGAAGTAGTAGAGCAGGTCCTTGTCTTCACCCTTGTTGTTCTTTTCCAGCAGGGTCAGGGCCGCCTCGACATTGCCGGAGCGCAGTTGCTGATTGGTTTCCTGAAGCTCGTTGTCGTAGCTGCGAAAGGCCGAGCAGCCGGCAAGCAGGGTGACTGCGCTGAGCGCAAGGGTGGTGAGGGCGCGGGATGCCATGGGTACTTCTTCTTCCCTGAATGAGACAGCCTGGCGTGCGGGTCGGGCTGGACGGACCCACTGACAGGAACAATGGCTACCCTGCCAATTCCTCATAAACAGAGGAGCTCAAATGCCATCTAGCAATAAAGAGGGCGCGGCATTATAGACGCGGTTTCCGGTGCTGTAATGGCTTTTTAACCTCAATTTGATTGAGGCTGGCCACTATATGAGCCGCTGCTCATTGAGTGCCGGACAGGGCGGCACAAGCTTCTGTAAGCGCTGCCAGGCGCCTTGCAGGCAGGCTTGAAGCAGCGCTGCAGGGCAGGCCGGTATCGCTCGAAGATGTTTCTGCGGGTCGATAAGCCTTGAGTGAAAGCCTTTGGGAGTGAACAATATGTTACTTCGTATTTCCCTTTGAGAATCGTTCATGACTGCCTCTTCCCGTTTACTGGCGCTGCTGGTGTTGCCGGTACTGGTGCTCTGCAGCTTCAACCTCCGGGCCGATACTGTCGATGGCGCACCCAAGGCCTTGCATCTGCTGGATTACATAGGCGCGGATTACCCGGCCACGGTGGAGGCGGGCAAGGTCATCGACGAGTCCGAGTATCGCGAGCAGGTGGAGTTTCTCGGGGTCTTGCAGGGGTTGATCGCCGATCTGCCGGCCAAGCCGGAGAAGGCCGAGCTGGAGCAGGGCGTCGCCAACCTGCGCAAGGCGGTGGCCGAACGTGCAGAGGGCAGTCAGGTGGCGCGTCTGGCGCGGCAGACGGGTGCTCGCCTGGCAGTGGCCTATGAGGTCAGCCAGGCGCCGATCATCACCCCGGACCCTAGTCGCGGCGCGCCGCTGTATGCCCAGCATTGCTCGGTGTGCCATGGCGAACAGGGTGCTGGCGACGGTCCGGCGGGGGTCGGCATGACGCCGCCACCGGCCAATCTGCGGGACGCCACGCGCCTGGACCGCCTGAGCCTGTATGCCATCTACAACACCCTGGGGCTGGGAGTGGAGGGCACCGATATGCCGTCCTTCGCCGACCAGCTGGACGATCGTCAGCGTTGGGACCTGGCCACCTATATCGCCAGTTTCAGTGCCGACCCGGCGACGGCCAAGGGTGCCCAGAGTTTCAACCTGGCCGACCTGGCCCGGCAGACCCCTGGCGAGGTGCTGGCCGCCCAGGGCCCTGAAGCGGCGGCCACCTTCCGCGCCCAGCGCGCCCAGCCGCCGCAGGTCAAGCGTGGCCCGGCGCAGTTGCTGGACTACACCGCCTCGACCCTGGACAAGAGCCTTGCGGCCTATCGCAATGGCGATCACGAGCAAGCCTACGACCTGTCGGTAGCGGCCTACCTGGAAGGCTTCGAGCTGGTGGAAAGCTCCCTGGACAACGTCGATGCCACGGTCCGCAAAGACACCGAGAAGGCCCTGATGGCCTACCGTCAGTCGCTGCAGGACGGTTTGCCGGTGGCCCAGGCGGAGCAGCGCCTGGATGCTGCCAAGGCCAAGCTCAAGGCTTCTGCCGAGCTGCTGGGGGGCGACAGCCTGAGCTGGTCACTGAGTTTTATCTCCGGCTTGCTGATCCTCTTGCGCGAAGGCCTGGAAGCCATTCTGGTGCTGGCGGCGATCCTCGCCTTCCTGCGTAACACCGGCCAGCAATCGGCGGTGCGCAGCGTCAACGTTGGCTGGGGCCTGGCGCTGCTGGCGGGCCTGGGCACCTGGGCCCTGGCGGCCTATGTGATCGACGTCAGCGGTTCCCAGCGCGAACTGCTGGAAGGCGCCACCGCGCTGTTCGCCAGCGTCATGGTGCTGTGGCTCGGGGTGTGGATGCACGACCGTCGGCATGCGGCGGCCTGGCAGGACTACATCAAGAGCAGCCTGGTGGGCGGCGGCGGGCGCTTCGGTTTCGCGGTGCTGGCGTTCTTCTCGGTGTATCGCGAGCTGTTCGAGGTGATCCTGTTCTACGAAACCCTGTGGCTGCAAGCAGGTCCCGCCGGGCACAACGCCGTGCTGGCCGGCGGCGCCACCGCCCTGGTGCTGCTGGTGGGCCTGGCATGGGTGATTCTGCGGGGTTCGGCCAAGTTGCCTTTGGCGCTGTTCTTCGGCATCAACGCGGCGCTGCTCTGCGCCTTGTCGGTGGTGTTTGCCGGGCACGGGGTCAAGGCGTTGCAGGAGGCGGGGATCTTCGGTACCCGGCCTGTGCCGTTCTTCGACTTCGACTGGCTGGGAATTCACGCCGACGCCTATTCGTTGGGCGCTCAGGCGCTGGCGATCCTGGCGATCGTGGTGCTCTACAGCCGCAGCCGCATGGCCGAGAAGCAGCGGGTGCGGGCGTCCTGAGCCGGCAACGGGGCTGATCGCGGGCAAGTTCGTTCCCATGGGGGCGGCTTGCCCGTTGTGCATTCTGTGAGGAGCGTTGCAATGCGTGTGTGGATCGATGCCGATGCTTGTCCCAAGGCGGCCAAGGAGCAAGTGGTGCGTTTTGCCCTCAAGCGCCAGTTCGACGTGCTGTTGGTGGCCGGGCAGCCCCTGAGCAAGCCGGCCTTTGCCTGTGTCAGGCTGATCGTGGTGCCCAGTGGTCCCGATGCCGCCGATGACTATTTAGTGGAGCACGCGGTGCCCGGTGAGCTGGTGATCTGCAGCGATGTGCCGTTGGCCGATCGGCTGGTGAAGAAGGGCGTGGCGGCCCTCGATCCGCGGGGCAAGGAGTTCGATGCGCAGAACATGGGCGAGCGCCTGGCGGTGCGCAACCTGTTCACCGACCTGCGCGAGCAGGGGCAGGTCAGTGGCGGCCAGGCGCCCTATGGCGACCGGGAGAAACAGGCGTTTGCCAATGCCCTGGACCGAATCCTCACCCGCCTGGCACGCCAGGCCTGAGACTACAGGCCGGGGTTGCAGCCGGTTTTAGTGGGTCAGTTCCAGTACCCGGTCCACCAGCTTGTTGATGCCCGAAGCGGCTTCGCTGATGGATTGCGCCAGCATATAGGCCGGGGTGCTCACCAGTTTGCGTGCCTTGTCCTCGACTATGTCGCCCACTGCGCACTCGGCGTGGCTGGCGCCCATCTTGCCCAGCGCCGCAGCGGTGTCGGCATCGTTGCCGATGGTGCAGGTTACGCCGGGGCCATAGATCTTCGCCGCCAGGGCCGGGGCGATGCACATCAGGCCCACCGGCTTGCCCGCTTCGGCAAAGGCCTCGGCCAGGGCCAGGACATCGGCCTGGACGGTGCAGGCGGCGCCCTCGGTGGCGAAGCTGGAGAGGTTCTTGGCGGCGCCGAAACCGCCGGGCACGATCAGCGCGTCAAAGTCGTCGACATTGGCCTGGGCCAGGTCCTTGACCTCGCCCCGGGCGATGCGCGCCGATTCCACCAGCACGTTGCGGCTCTCGGCCATGGCTTCGCCGGTCAGGTGGTTGAGCACATGCATCTGGGGGATGTTGGGGGCGAAGCACTGCACCTTGGCACCGCGCTGGTCGAGGCGCAGCAGGGTGATCACGCTTTCGTGGATCTCGGCACCGTCGAAGACGCCGCAACCGGAAAGGATCACTGCAACTTTTTTGCTCATAGGGCTTTTCTCCAGATTCATGGCGCTAAAGGTCTGGCGGATTGTCGCCGCTCGCCAAGGCGGCTGTCACGGTGCAGTGGGGTGATGCTGGGCCGAAACGCTGCAAGGCGGCAGCGGCCATGGGTCAGCTGCAGGCTTGCGGTTCCAGAGAGTGGCACAGTTGCAGCAGGCCGCATGACTGCGGCCAGGATCTCACTCGGCCGGGGTGGTCGGGGGCTTGGCCTGCCCGGCGGTCTGTTCCGCCTCGTAGATCTGCCTGGCCAGGCGCGCGTTCTTGAACCGCCGCCGCAGCCACAGGCAGAAGCCCAGTACCAGCAGCGCACCCAGTACCCAGAGTTCGTACTTCTTGATGCTGCCAAGCATGCCTTCCATCATCGCGCCGAAATGGTAGGCGGCCTGGGCCAGGGCCACGGCCCAGACTGCCGCGCCAATGCCGTTGAGCAGCAGGTAGCGGCCCGGCGGATAGCCGGACAGGCCGATGGCCACCGGCATCACGGTGCGCAGCCCGTAGACGAAACGGAAGCTCAATACCCAGATGTCCGGGTGCTTGCGGATATGCTCCAGCGCCCGGTCGCCCATCATTTGCCAGCGCGGCTTGCGCGCCAGCAGCTTGCGGCCATGCTTGCGCCCCAGGAAGTACCACAGCTGGTCACCGGCATAGCTGCCGAAGAAGGCAACCACCATCACCAGGTTGATATCCATGTATCCGCGGAACGCTAGAAACCCGGCTAGAACCAGAATGGTTTCGCCTTCGAAAAACGTGCCGAGAAAGAGGGCGAAGTAGCCGAAATCCTGAAGAAATTGTTGGAGCATTGTCTGGATGCTGGCGAAATGAACGCGCAGCCTACCCCTTCATCGACGTTCGCGAAAGTATCGAAATGTGTCTCGACGTGAACAAATCGGCCAATAACAATGAGTATTGCTGCCGGTCAACAGCTTGCGCACAACTGTCATCTGTTCGTCATAATGCCCGCTTATAACTGTCACGCTCGCCCGCCAGCGCGGGCCATGGAGTCCGTCGTGAGCTTTACTCCCGCCAATCGCCTGTTTCCTGCCACTCGTCTGCGGCGTAATCGCCGTGATGATTTTTCCCGCCGCCTGGTGCGTGAGAATCGGTTGAGCGTGGATGACCTGATCCTGCCGGTGTTCGTGCTCGATGGTGAGAACCGTCGCGAGGCGGTGGCCTCGATGCCCGGCGTCGAGCGCCTGAGCATCGACCTGCTGCTCAAAGAGGCGGCGCACTGGGTCGAGTTGGGCATTCCGGCCCTGGCGCTGTTTCCGGTGACGCCCGCTGAACTCAAGTCGCTGGATGCAGCCGAAGCCTGGAACCCGCAGGGTATTGCCCAGCGCGCCACCCGTGCCCTGCGCGAACGTTTCCCTGGGCTGGGGGTAATCACCGACGTGGCCCTGGACCCGTTCACCACCCATGGCCAGGACGGCATTCTCGACGAACACGGCTATGTGCAGAACGACATCACCGTCGATGCCCTGGTGCGCCAGGCCCTGTCCCATGCCGAAGCCGGTGCCCAGGTGGTGGCGCCTTCGGACATGATGGATGGACGGGTGCAGGCGATCCGCGAGGCCCTGGAACTGGCGGGGCAGGTCAATGTGCGGATCATGGCCTATTCGGCCAAGTACGCCAGCGCCTACTACGGCCCGTTCCGCGATGCGGTGGGCTCGGCGCTGAACCTGGGCAAGGCCGACAAGGCCTCGTACCAGATGGACCCGGCCAACGGTCACGAAGCCCTGCATGAAGTGGCGGCGGACCTGGCGGAAGGCGCGGATATGGTCATGGTCAAGCCGGGCATGCCGTACCTGGACATCCTTTGGCGGGTGAAAGAGGAATTCAAGGTGCCGACCTTTGTCTATCAGGTCAGCGGCGAATACGCCATGCACATGGCGGCGATCCACAATGGCTGGCTGGGCGAAGGGGTTATCCTTGAGTCCCTGACCGCTTTCAAACGTGCGGGTGCCGATGGCATCCTGACTTACTTTGCCGTTCGTGCTGCTCAATTGTTACGAGAGCAAAAATAGCCCTCCCAGGAACACGCGATGAATACTGAAGGACTCTCAGAAGTTGCCGTAAAAGAAGCTCAGCCGGTGGTCGAGCAGGTGGTTGAAACCCCGCCCGAGCTGGAACCTGCACCGGCCGCCGTGGTGGCCGAGGCGCAGCCGACGCCGGCGCTGGTGATCCCCAACCTGGACGACAGCAGCCTGTATATCCACCGCGAGCTGTCGCAGCTGCAGTTCAATATCCGCGTGTTGGAACAGGCACTGGATGAGTCCTACCCGTTGCTGGAGCGCCTGAAGTTCCTGCTGATCTTCTCCAGCAACCTGGACGAGTTCTTCGAGATCCGCGTGGCCGGCCTGAAGAAGCAGATCACCTTCGCCCGTGAGCAAGCCGGGGCCGATGGCCTGCAGCCGCACCAGGCGCTGGCGCGGATCAGCGACCTGGTGCATGGCCATGTCGATCGCCAGTACGCGATCCTCAACGACATCCTGTTGCCGGAGCTGGAGAAGCACCAGATCCGCTTTATCCGTCGTCGTCACTGGACCACCAAGCTCAAGACCTGGGTGCGGCGCTTCTTCCGCGACGAGATCGCGCCGATCATCACCCCCATCGGCCTGGACCCGACGCACCCCTTCCCGTTGCTGGTGAACAAGAGCCTGAACTTCATCGTCGAGCTCGAGGGTATCGATGCCTTCGGTCGCGATTCCGGCCTGGCGATCATCCCGGCGCCGCGCTTGTTGCCGCGGATCATCAAGGTGCCGGAAGAGGTCGGCGGCGCGGGGGACAACTATGTGTTCCTCTCGTCGATGATCCACGCCCACGCCGATGACCTGTTCCAGGGCATGAAGGTGAAGGGCTGCTACCAGTTCCGCCTGACCCGTAACGCCGACCTGGCGGTGGATACCGAGGACGTCGAAGACCTGGCCCGGGCCCTGCGCGGCGAACTGTTCTCCCGTCGCTACGGCGATGCGGTGCGCCTGGAAGTGGCCGATACCTGCCCCAAGCACCTGTCGGACTACCTGCTCAAGCAGTTCAACCTGCACGAGACCGAGCTGTATCAGGTCAATGGCCCGGTGAACCTGACCCGGCTGTTCAGCATCACCGGCCTGGACAGCCATCCGGAGCTGCAGCACCCGCCGTTCACTCCGCAGATCCCCAAGCTGCTGCAGAACAGCGAGAACATTTTCAGTGTGATCAGCAAGCAGGACATCCTGCTGCTGCACCCGTTCGAGTCCTTCACTCCGGTGGTCGACCTGCTGCGCCAGGCCGCCAAGGACCCGCACGTACTGGCGGTGCGCCAGACCCTGTACCGCTCCGGCGCCAACTCGGAAATCGTCGACGCCCTGGTGGACGCGGCGCGCAACGGCAAGGAAGTCACCGCGGTGATCGAATTGCGCGCGCGCTTCGATGAAGAGTCCAACCTGCAGATGGCCAGCCGCCTGCAAGCAGCCGGCGCGGTGGTGATCTACGGCGTGGTGGGCTTCAAGACCCACGCCAAGATGATGCTGATCTTGCGTCGCGAAGCCGGCGAGATCGTGCGTTACGCGCACCTGGGCACCGGCAACTACCATGCGGCCAACGCCCGCCTGTACACCGACTACAGCCTGCTGACGTCCGACGATGCCTTGTGCGAAGACGTCGGCAAGCTGTTCAGCCAGCTGATCGGCATGGGCAAGACCCTGCGCATGAAGAAGCTGCTGCACGCGCCGTTCACCCTGAAGAAGGGCATGCTCGACATGATCGCCCGGGAGACCCAGTTCGCCCTGGACGGCAAGCCGGCGCATATCATCGCCAAGTTCAACTCGCTGACCGATCCGAAGATCATTCGCGCGCTGTACAAGGCCAGCCAGTCCGGGGTGCGCATCGACCTGGTGGTGCGTGGCATGTGCTGCCTGCGTCCGGGGATTGCCGGGGTCTCGCACAACATCCACGTGCGCTCGATCATCGGCCGCTTCCTCGAGCACACCCGGGTGTTCTACTTCCTCAACGGCGGTGAGGAGCAGATGTTCCTCTCCAGTGCCGACTGGATGGAGCGCAACCTCGACAAGCGGGTCGAGACCTGCTTCCCGGTGGAAGGTAAGAAGCTGATCCTGCGGGTCAAGAAGGAGCTGGAAAGCTACCTCACGGACAACACTCACAGCTGGAGCCTGCAGTCCGACGGTCGTTACATCCGTAACACGCCGACCGGCAACCAGAACCCACGCAGTGCCCAGGCCACTCTGCTGGAGCGCCTTGGCAGCCCGGTATTGCCGGTGCGCTAAGCGCTTTGGGCAACCACAAAAAAGGCCAGCCCGATCACCGGGCTGGCCTTTTTTATGCGCTGGCCCGTAGGAGCTGGCTTGCCAGCGAAGGCTGCCTCAAGGGCGCTGCAATACTTGAGGGCCTATTCGCCGGCAAGCCGGCTCCTAAAAAGCGTTTGCGCCGGATCAGCTGACGTTGAGCACGATGCCGACCCGGGTCAGCCATTCCGCTTCCAGGGCGAAGTCGGCCTGGGTCAGCTGGTTTTCATCCAGCCAGTTGGCCGGGAATTCCAGGTCCAGCTGGTCGCCTTCGGCGCTGAGTTTCACCTGGGGCATCTGCTGGGTGCCGCGGATATGGTGGAACAGGATGGCGAAGCGCAGCAGCACGCAGAGGCGGATCAGCTTGATGCCGTCGTCGCCGAACTCGGCGAACTTCTCCTTGGGAATATTGCGGCGATGGCCGCGCACCAGCAAGGCGAGCATTTGCTGGTCTTCCCGGGAGAAACCGGCCAGGTCCGAGTGCTCGATCAGGTAGGCGCCGTGCTTGTGGTAGTGGTAGTGGGCGATATCGAGCCCCACTTCGTGGACCTTGGCGGCCCAGCCCAGCAGTTCGCGCCAGATGCCGTCTTCCAGGTCCCAGTCGGCGGCCACCTGGTCGAAGGCGCGCAGGGCCTTGCCTTCGACCCGCGAGGCCTGCTCCAGGTCGACGTGATAGCGCTCCATCAGCGAGCCGAGGGTGCGTTCGCGCACGTCTTCGTGGTGATGGCGGCCCAGCAGGTCGTAGAGCACGCCTTCACGCAGGGCGCCTTCGCAGTGGTCCATGCGTTGCAGTTCCAGGGCGTCGAAGATGGCTTCGAGAATCGCCAGGCCGGCGGGGAAGATCGCCCGGCGATCGGGCTTGATGCCTTCGAAATCGATTTTCTCGGCATCGCCGAGCTTGAACAGCTTGCGCTTGAGCCAGGCCAGGCCTTCGGCGTTGACCTCACCGCTGCCTTGGCCGCCGGCCTTGAGGGCCAGGCCGATGGCGCGAATGGTGCCGGAGGAGCCGATGGCTTCGTCCCAGGTCAGGCGATGCAGGGCATGCTCGATGCTCATGATTTCCAGGCGCGCGGCGGTATAGGCCTGGGCGTAGCGTGCCGGGGTGATCTTGCCGTCGCGGAAGTAGCGCTGGGTGAAGCTGACGCAGCCCATCTGCAGGCTTTCCCGCAGCAGCGGTTCGAAGCGCTGGCCAATGATGAATTCGGTACTGCCGCCGCCGATGTCGGCCACCAGGCGCTTGCCCGGGGTGTCGGCGAGGGTGTGGGAGACGCCAAGGTAGATCAGGCGGGCCTCTTCACGGCCGGAGATGACTTCCACCGGATGGCCGAGGATTTCTTCGGCGCGGCGAATGAACTCGCCGCGGTTGCGCGCTTCGCGCAAGGCATTGGTGCCGACGATGCGCACGGTGCCCTGGGGCATGCCGTTGATCAGTTGGGCGAAGCGCTTGAGGCAGTCGAGGCCGCGCTGCATGGACTCTTCGTTGAGCTGGCGTTCTTCATTGATACCGGCGGCCAGTTGGACCTTTTCACCCAGCCGCTCGAGAATGCGGATTTCACCGTTCCGGGCCTTGGCCACGACCATGTGAAAGCTGTTGGAGCCCAGATCGATCGCGGCGATCAGGGACAGATTCTTGGCTTGGGATTGGGGCATGGTTGGGGGTCTCGGTCGATAACCTCGCCATCCTGCCACGATCAACGGCCTGCGCCAACGCACAGTGTCCAAAGGCTTGATTCAACTCATAAAAGCATTCGCCAGAGGGGTGTGGCATCGATCTCCCGAGGGGTTTCCAGGCAAAAGCGGGCGAGTGGGCGTGTCGACCAGCGGTTTATGTTCCCTGGGTGAACCGGCGAAAGCCCTGTGCGGGTACGTCTGGCAGCATTGGTGGGGGCTTTGCCAGACGCGCCTGTTGCGGCTTTGAGCTATACCCAAATCCATGGGGCACCATAGTTAGAGTCAATCATCTCCGGCTTCCTGAACGCGGGAAGGGCAGATATGATGGGCCACGTTTTTTTGCTTACAACCTGGAGAATTCCATGAGCAGCGATCTTATCAAACACGTCAGCGATGCCAGCTTCGAGACCGACGTACTCAAAGCCGAAGGCGCTGTACTGGTCGACTACTGGGCTGAGTGGTGCGGCCCATGCAAAATGATCGCTCCGGTTCTGGACGAAATTGCTGAAACCTATAAAGGCAAACTGACCGTTGCCAAGCTGAACATCGACGAAAACCAGGAAACCCCGGCCAAGCATGGCGTACGTGGTATCCCGACCCTGATGCTGTTCAAGAACGGCAACGTAGAGGCCACCAAGGTAGGTGCGCTGTCGAAGTCGCAGCTGGCTGCCTTCCTCGACGCCAACATCTAAGTGTCGATTTAGCGCCCTGGAAAAGCCCCGCAAAATGCGGGGCTTTTTCGTGATAGAGGGCTAGACGCTCCGAAATTCAGGTGTTACATTCGGCCCCGCACTGGTTTCTCCAGTGCCCCCTGCAAGCCGTCGCCGACGCTCTCCTTTTCGAATAAGTACGCGATCCTGTCGCCTTCTCCGCGGCGCGGCCTCATTAAGCCAAAAGCTTAATTTCCCCCTCTATAAATGATTACGTCATTCCTATATGAATCTGACTGAACTCAAGCAAAAGCCGATTACCGAACTGCTCGAATTGGCCGAACAGATGGGCATAGAAAATATGGCCCGTTCGCGCAAGCAGGACGTGATTTTCTCCCTGCTGAAAAAGCACGCGAAAAGCGGTGAGGAAATCTCCGGTGATGGCGTGCTGGAGATCCTCCAGGACGGCTTCGGCTTCCTTCGCTCCTCCGATGCCTCCTACCTGGCCGGTCCGGACGATATCTACGTCTCGCCAAGCCAGATCCGCCGCTTCAACTTGCGCACCGGTGACACCATCGTTGGCAAGATCCGCCCTCCCAAGGAAGGCGAGCGTTACTTCGCGCTGCTCAAGGTCGATACCATCAACTACGACCGCCCAGAGAACGCCAAGAACAAGATCCTGTTCGAAAACCTGACGCCGTTGTTCCCTACCGTGCGCATGAAGATGGAAGCCGGCAACGGTTCCACCGAAGACCTGACCGGTCGCGTGATCGACCTGTGTGCGCCAATCGGCAAGGGCCAGCGTGGCCTGATCGTTGCTCCGCCGAAGGCGGGCAAGACCATCATGCTGCAGAACATCGCGTCGAACATCACCCGCAACAACCCGGAAGTTCACCTGATCGTGCTGCTGATCGATGAGCGTCCGGAAGAAGTGACCGAGATGCAGCGCACCGTGCGCGGCGAAGTGGTCGCCTCCACCTTCGACGAGCCGCCAACCCGCCACGTGCAAGTGGCCGAGATGGTGATCGAGAAGGCCAAGCGCCTGGTGGAGCACAAGAAGGACGTGGTAATCCTGCTGGACTCCATCACCCGCCTGGCCCGTGCCTACAACACCGTGATCCCGAGCTCCGGCAAGGTCCTGACTGGTGGTGTCGATGCCCACGCCCTGGAGAAACCCAAGCGTTTCTTCGGCGCCGCGCGCAACATCGAGGAAGGCGGCTCGCTGACCATCATCGCCACCGCGCTGGTTGAAACCGGCTCGAAGATGGACGAAGTGATCTACGAAGAGTTCAAGGGTACCGGCAACATGGAGCTGCCCCTGGACCGCCGCATCGCCGAGAAGCGTGTGTTCCCGGCCATCAACATCAACAAGTCCGGCACCCGCCGCGAAGAGTTGCTGACCGCCGACGACGAGCTGCAGCGCATGTGGATCCTGCGCAAGCTGCTGCATCCTATGGATGAAGTCGCCGCCATCGAGTTCCTGGTCGACAAGCTGAAACAGACCAAGACCAACGATGAGTTCTTCCTGTCGATGAAACGCAAGTAAGTCGAACAGGCCAGCAAGAGCCGGGGAAACCCGGCTTTTTGCTATCTGACATTCTTTATTCTGCACCTGTGGGTTCGGCGCTAAACTGCCTGCCCCGAACGCCACGGCGAAAAACGAGGCCCTTGCATGCAGTATCGTGACTTGCGCGACTTTATCAGCGGCCTGGAGCAGCGCTCTGAACTCAAGCGCATCCAGGTTCCGGTGTCCCCTGTGCTGGAAATGACCGAGGTCTGCGATCGCACCTTGCGTGCCAAAGGCCCGGCCCTGCTGTTTGAAAACCCCACCGGCTACGATATCCCGGTGCTCGGCAACCTGTTCGGCACGCCCGAGCGCGTGGCCCTGGGCATGGGCGCCGATGCGGTCAGCGAGCTGCGCGAGATCGGCAAGCTGCTGGCCTTCCTCAAGGAGCCGGAGCCGCCCAAGGGCTTGAAGGACGCCTGGTCCAAGCTGCCGATCTTCCGCAAGATCATTTCCATGGCGCCCAAGGTGGTCAAGGACGCGGTGTGCCAGGAAGTGGTGATCGAAGGCGACGACGTCGACCTCGGCATGCTGCCGGTGCAGACCTGCTGGCCGGGCGACGTCGGCCCGCTGATCACCTGGGGCCTGACGGTGACCAAGGGACCGAACAAGGACCGGCAAAACCTGGGCATCTATCGCCAGCAGGTGATTGGCCGCAACAAGGTGATCATGCGCTGGCTGAGCCACCGTGGCGGCGCGCTGGATTACCGCGAGTGGTGCGAGAAGCACCCGGGCCAGCCGTTCCCGGTATCCGTGGCCCTGGGCGCAGACCCTGCGACCATTCTCGGCGCCGTGACCCCGGTGCCCGACAGCCTTTCCGAATACGCCTTCGCCGGCCTCTTGCGGGGCAACCGCACCGAGCTGGTGAAGTGCCGCGGCAACGACCTGCAGGTGCCGGCCACGGCCGAGATCATTCTCGAAGGGGTGATTCATCCCGGCGAAATGGCCGATGAAGGCCCTTACGGCGACCACACCGGCTACTACAACGAAGTCGACAGCTTCCCGGTGTTCACCGTGGAACGCATCACCCATCGCATCAAGCCGATCTACCACAGCACCTACACCGGCCGGCCGCCGGATGAGCCGGCGATCCTCGGCGTGGCGTTGAACGAAGTCTTCGTGCCGATCCTGCAGAAGCAGTTCCCGGAGATCACCGACTTCTACCTGCCGCCCGAAGGCTGCTCCTACCGCATGGCGGTGGTGACTATGAAGAAGCAGTACCCGGGCCACGCCAAGCGCGTGATGCTGGGGGTCTGGTCGTTTTTGCGACAGTTCATGTACACCAAGTTCGTTATCGTCACCGACGACGATATCAACGCCCGGGACTGGAACGACGTGATCTGGGCCATCACCACCCGCATGGACCCCAAGCGCGACACGGTGATGATCGACAACACCCCGATCGACTACCTCGACTTCGCCTCGCCGGTGTCCGGCCTGGGTTCGAAGATGGGGCTCGATGCCACCCACAAGTGGCCCGGAGAAACCACCCGAGAGTGGGGCCGGGTCATCGTCAAGGATGAGGCGGTCACCCGCCGGATCGATGCCATCTGGAATCAGTTAGGAATAGATTGATGCGTGTAACCTTGCAGCCCTCCGGAGCAGTGCTTGAGACGTTGCCCGGAGAGCGGATACTCGATGCGGCGCGGCGCCTGGGCTACGAATGCCCGCAGAGCTGCCGCAACGGCAACTGCCATGTGTGTGCGGCCCTGCTGGTGGAGGGCCGGGTGCAGCAAGCCGGCGCTGTGCGTGATCACGGCGAGTTCTACACTTGCATTGCAGAGCCGCTGGAAGACTGCATCGTGTTGTGGGATGGCGTCCTTGCGCTGGGAGAATTGCCGGTGCGCAGCCTGTCGTGTCAGGTCGTTGAATGTGTCGAGGTCGGCGGCGATGTCTGGCGGGTGCGGCTGCGTGCGCCGGCCGGCAAGCCGCCGCGCTACCACGCCGGCCAGTACCTGATGCTGGAGCGGGAGAATGGCGAGAAATCGGCCTTCTCCCTGGCTTCGGCGCCGCACTGCGGGCGCGACATGGAGCTGCATGTGCTGGTGCGCGAGAACAGTGCGCAAAACCTGCTGGAGCAACTGCAACGCCAGCGCATGGCCCGGGTTGAACTGCCTTTTGGCGATACCCACCTCTGCGAGTTGCCCGATGGGCCGCTGGTGCTGATCGCCGCGGGCACCGGCATGGCGCAGATGCACAGCCTGATCGAGCATTGCCGGGCCCAGGGCTTCAAACACCCGGTGCACCTGTACTGGGGCGTGCGGCGTCCGGAAGACTTCTACCAGCTGGAGCACTGGGAACAATGGCAGAACCTGCCCAACCTGTTCCTGCACAAGGTGGTCAGCGACCTGTGCGGCTGGGAAGGGCGCTGCGGCATGCTGCATGAAGCGGTGCGCGAGGACATCGCCGATCTGTCGGGGGTGCATGTCTACGCCAGCGGCTCGCCGGCGATGATCTACGCCACCCTGGATGCCCTGGTGAACGCCGGGATGGACGCCCACCAGATGCGCGCCGACGTATTCGCCTACGCCCCACGGCCTTGATGCGATCAGGCTGCTCCCCGTTATAACTGCGCATATAGCCCATCGGTATTTAGTTAGTTGAATAAATGCCGGTAGGTTATATATAAGCCTGCAACTTGAGTGCTTGTTTTGCCGCACTTAACTTGTTTGAAACTTATGTGTCTTGTGGTTACTTCCTGACGTTCTATTAAGTAACTTCATTTACGCGGGGAGCCGAACGCTATTCGCCATGACAGCCCTTGAATCCAGTTATCTGAATCAGGCTTACCCTCCGCAGCTCGACCTCGGGCCGGAGTTGACCCACGAACAACTTCGCAGCTCCATGCAGTCGACCATGGCCCGGCACAGGGGTGGCCCGGTCTGGCTGTTTGCCTATGGTTCGCTGATCTGGCGCCCGGAGTGTACGGCGGTCGAGCGCATGCGCGGGCGGGTGCATGGCTATCATCGCGGGCTGTACCTGTGGTCCCACGAGCATCGCGGTACACCTGAGCTGCCGGGGCTGGTGTTCGGCCTGGACCGCGGTGGCTCCTGCAGCGGGTTCGCCTATCGCTTGCCGGAAGAGCAACTGGACGCCTCGCTGTATGCCCTGTGGCAGCGGGAAATGCCTTATCCCTCCTACCGTCCGCACTGGCTCAATTGTCGTCTTGAGGACGGCAGCCAGGTCCAGGCCCTGGGTTTTGTCCTGGAGCGGCACCTGCCCAGCTACGCCGGCAACCTGCCGGATCATGTGCTGAGCCAGGTGTTCGAAAGCGCTTGCGGGCGTTATGGCACCACCCGCGACTACGTCGAGCAGACCGCTCGAGCCCTGCGCAGCCATGCCATGCCGGACCGCAACTTGGAAGCGCGGCTTAAGCGCTGCAAGTCTTCAGGGGTCGTGACCTCGGCCTGAGTGGATTCAGCTGCCATCTCCCGGTAGCAGGTGCTCCTGAATCTTCTGGCTATGGGCCTGGCGCAGTTTTCCCTGGTCGTCGAAGCGCAGCACGATCAGCCAGTCATACACCGATTCCGGCCAGGACTTGGCGCCGATCAGGGCCTGGGCGTCGCCGCCAAAGGCCTCGATCAGCTGGAAGATCTTGCCGTGGTGCCAGGCAATCAGCAGCACCTGGGCCTGATTGTCCTTGCTCAGGGACTTCACCAGCTTGTCGACCTGCTTGTCGGCATAAGGCTGTTCGATGCTGAGTTTCAAGCGTTGCGCCAGGGGTTCCAGGGTCAGCCGTGGGCGGGCGCTGTCCGCGGTATCGCTGGTGGCGATCAGGCGCTGGGGCAGCAGGCTCTGGTCGTTCAACTGCAGGGGGTCGAAGTACTTGGCGTAGGCCTGGGCGCGTTCTTCGCCCCTGGGGCTCAGGCCGCTGCCCTGAGCGGGTTTTTCCGCGTGGCGGATGATCAGTACCGTGGCGTTGCGCAGGCCTTTGGTATCGTCCTGCGCCGGTGCCTGGGCGCTGATGATCAGGGCGGGCAGGGCCAGCAGCCCAAGTAACAGTGTGCGTAGCATCGTGCTCATGGTTCGTCCTCGATTGGGTCAGGGTTGCGCCGCCGGGGCGCGGCGAACCTGTGCATGAGTGAAGACGAAAATGGCCCGGGCAACAGGCCCCCGCAGCATTTTCCTGGGGGGCCTGGGCCGCTGCAGGTTCAGCGTACCTGCACCACCACCTTGCCCACCGCCTTGCGCTGGCCCAACTCGTCGATGGCCCGGGCCGCCTCGTGCAGCGGGTAGACCTGGGACACCAGCGGCTTGAGCTTGCCCTCGGCGAACCAGGCGAACAGTTGCTGGAAGTTCGCCGCATTGTCCTGGGGCTGGCGCTGGGCGAAGGAACCCCAGAACACCCCCACCACCGCCGCGCCCTTGAGCAGCGCCAGGTTGACCGGCAGTTCGGGGATGCGCCCGCTGGCGAAGCCGACCACCAGCAAGCGGCCGTTCCAGGCGATGCCGCGGATGGCCTGGTCGAACAGGTCGCCGCCGACCGGGTCGTAGATCACGTCCACGCCATTGCCGTCGGTCAGGCGCTTGATCTCGTCCTTGAGGCTGCTTTGGCTGTAGTTGATCAACTCGTCGGCACCGGCGGCCTGGGCCACGGCGAGTTTTTCCGCGCTGCTGGCGGCAGCGATTACCCGGGCGCCCATGGCCTTGCCGATTTCCACCGCGGCCAGGCCGACCCCGCCCGAGGCACCGAGCACCAGCAGGGTCTCGCCCGGTTGCAGGTTGCCCCGTTGCTTGAGGGCGTGCATCGAGGTGCCATAGGTCATGCTGAAGGCGGCGGCAGTGTTGAAGTCCATGGCCGCGGGAATTGGCAGTACGTTGTAGCCCGGCACCGCCACCTGCTCGGCAAAGCTGCCCCAGCCGGTCAGGCCCATGACCCGGTCACCGACCTTGAGGTGGCTGACCTTTTCGCCCACCGCGCGGACCACGCCGGCCGCCTCGCCACCCGGAGAAAAGGGGAATGGCGGCTTGAACTGGTACTTGCCCTCGATGATCAGGGTGTCGGGGAAGTTGACCCCGGCGGCATGGACTTCCAGCAGGACCTCGTTCTTCTTCGGCACAGGACTTGCGACCTCTTCCAGCACCAGCGTTTCGGCGGGGCCGAAGGCTTTGCACAGCACGGCTTTCATCAGGGCTATTCCTTTGGGAGTGGTGGCCGATAAGTGTAGGAGTGTGAATCAGGCGGTCAACGAGCATGCCCGGTCCTGATGTCCAGCCATAAGCTTGTGCTTGGGCTCAGGCGGGCGGGCCTTTATGCTAGGCCGCAAACCGGATTAAGGAGCGAATTGTGAAAGCGTGGATCATGTTGCTGCTGGCCCTGTCCCTGCCTGTGGCAGCGATGGCCGAAGAAGCCAAAGAAGGTGAAGCACCGAAAGTCAGCTACATCAGCCTGAGCCCACCCTTTGTGGGCAACTACGGCCTGGATGGCGGGCCCAAGCTCAAGGTCTACAAGGCCGATGTGGCCCTGCGGGTAACCGGCGATGCCTCGGCCCAGGCGGTCAAGGCCAACGAGCCGCTGATCCGCAACCAGCTGGTGGCGCTGTTCGCCCAGCAGACCACCGACACCATGAGCAACGTCGAGGCCAAGGAAAAGCTGCGCCAGGAAGCCCTGAAGCAGGTGCAGCAGGTGATGAACGACGAAACCGGCAAGCCGGTGGTGGAAGACCTGCTGTTCAACAACCTGATCATCCAGTAAGCCTGCCCCCGCTACGGGATGGCGAGCAACTGTAGAAGCTGGCTTGCCAGCGAAGGCGTCCGTGAGGACGGTGCAAGGCTTGCGGGCCTCTTCGCCGGCAAGCCGGCTCCTACGGAATGTGGGTCATGAGGCCAGGCTCTTGCGAAAGCGCCCCAGGGCGATGGCGAAGAACAGCAGGCCGATGGCGGCCAGCGCCAGCAGGTCGGGCCACACCACATTGATGCCGGCATCGCGGAACAGGATTGCCGCGCTGAGGCTGACGAAGTGCGTCGAGGGCGAGCCCTGCATCACCCACTGCAACCATTGCGGCATGCTGTCCAGCGGCGTACTGCCGCCAGACAGCAATAGCATCGGGATGATCACCGGGATCGCCAGCAAGCCGAACTGTGGGGTCGAGCGGGCCAGGGTGGCGAGGAAGATCCCCAGGGCGGTACTGGCGAACAGATACAGCGCGGTGACCATCAGGAACAGCCCCATGGAGCCCGCCAGCGGCACCCCCAGCGCGCCCTTGACTATCACCTCCAGGGAAATCCAGGTGCACAGCACCACCACCAGCATATTGCTCCAGACCTTGGCCAGCATGATCTCCAGCGCCGTCAGCGGCAGCACCAGCAGGTGGTCGAGGGTGCCGTGCTCGCGCTCGCGCAGCAGGGCGGTGCCGGTGAGGATGATGGCCAGGATGGTGATGTTGTTGACGATCTGGATCACCGCCAGGAACCAGCCGCCTTCCAGGTTGGTATTGAACAGCGCGCGGGTGGTCAGCAGGGCCGGGGCCTTGCTGGCGGCATCCGCCTGATTGGCGTAGCCAAGCAATTCACGCTGGAAGATCCGCCCGATATAGCCGGCCCCCATGAAGGCCTGGCTCATGGCGGTGGCATCGACATTGACCTGCAGCGCCGGCTGGCGGCCGGCCAGCAAGTCGCCCTGGAAATTGGCCGGGACATTGATCACGAAGGTGTAGCGGCCACTGTCCAGTGCGGCATCCAGTTGGTCATAGGGCAGCGCCGCCGGCGGTTGGAACTCCGGCGGTTGCAGGGCCTCGGCCAATTGCCGGGACAGCGCGCTGTGGTCTTCATCCACCAGGGCCACGCTGGCATTGTGCACGCCGATCACCGAGCCGGCGGCCGGCAGGTAGATGGCCACGGTGAAGGCGTACATCAGGAACAGCAGCAGCACGCTGTCGTGGCGCAGGCTGGTGAGCTCCTTGAGCCCCAGGCGCAGGATATGGGCAAGTCGATTCATCAGGCCTCCTGCTTTTTCAACATGATCAGGCTCAACCCGGTGAAGCCGAGGAAGAAGCCGATCAGGGCCAGGCACTGGGGCCAGAGGTCGCGCAGGTCCAGGGCCTTGGTGAAGGTGCCGACGGCGATATCGAGGAAGTGCCCGGCGGGAAACAACTGCCCCATGACCGCCGCCGAGCCATCCAGGGACGAGCGCGGCACGATCAGCCCGGAGAACTGGATGGTGGGCAGGCTGGTGATGATCATGGTGCCGAGGATCGCCGCGATCTGGGTGCGGGTGAAGGCCGAGATCAGCAGCCCCATGCTGGTGGTGGCGAGCACGTAGAGCACACCGCCCAGGGCCAGGGTCAGGCCGCTGCCCTTGAAGGGCACGCCGAACAGCCAGCGGTTCATGGCCACCAGCAGGCTCAGGTTGATCAGGCTGACTGCGAGGTAGGGGGCCTGCTTGCCGAGGAGGAACTCCAGGCGGGTCAGGGGCGTGGCGTAGAAGTTGGTGATCGAGCCCAGCTCCTTTTCCCGGACGATGCCCAGGGCGGTGAGCATGGCCGGGATAAACGCCAGGATCAGGGCCATCACCCCGGGGCCTATGGCGTTGACGCTGACCACGTCCTGGTTGTAGCGAAAGCGGGTTTCCAGCTTGGCCGCGGGCTGCGCGCTGCGCGGCAGGCTGCTGCCCTGTGCCAGCAGTTCGAGGTTGGCCTGGTGCACCGCCTCCACATAGTTGCGGCTGGTTTCCGCGCGAAACGGCATGCCGCCGTCGAGCCAGGCGGCGACGCTGGGCTGGCGCCCGGCATACAGGTCGCGCCCGAAGCCCGGGGGGATCTCCAGGGCCAGCTTGATCTCCGAGCGTTGCAGGCGCCGATGCAGTTCGGCGGCGTTGCGGATCGTCGGTTTCTCTTCGAAGTAGCGCGAGCTGCGGAAGGCTTCCAGGTAGGCGCGGCTTTGTGGCGTCTGGTCCTGGTCGTAGACGGCGAAGGCGAGCTTTTCCACATCCAGGGAAATGCCGAAGCCAAAGATCACCATCATGAAAATCGCCCCCAGCAGGGCAAAGCCCAGGCGTACCTTGTCCCGCAGCAGCTCCTTGCCTTCGCGGCTGGCCACCGCCAGCAACCGGGCCAGGCTCAGGCCTCGGCGCGGTGGCGCCAGGTTGCCGGGGCTGGCCGGTGTTGTGGCTTGTGCCGGTGGCGCGGGGGTATCCGGGGTGCCCTGGGCGTCTTCCAGGCAACGCACGAAAGCCGCTTCCAGGGTGTCGCCGGCAAATTGCCGTTGCAGCGCCGCCGGAGTGTCGCAGGCCAGCACCCGGCCGGCGTGCATCAGCGAGATGCGGTCGCAGCGCTGGGCCTCGTTCATAAAGTGGGTGGAAAGGAAGATGGTCACGCCCTGTTCCCGGGACAGCTCGATCAGCAGGCGCCAGAAGTCGTCGCGGGCGGCCGGGTCGACCCCGGAGGTGGGTTCGTCGAGGATCAGCACTTCCGGGCGGTGCAGCACCGCCACCGCCAGCGACAGGCGCTGGCGCAGGCCCAGGGGCAGGGCGCCGGACTGTTGTTCGGCAATGGCGCCGAGGTCGAAACGCTGGATCAACTCCTCGATGCGCGGGCCGCTCTCGGCTTTGGGCAAGTCGAACAAACGGGCGTGCAGCTCCAGGTTCTGGCGCACGCTGAGCTCGCCATACAGGGAGAAGCTCTGGGACATGAAACCGACCCGCTTGCGGGTGGCCAGGTCCTTGGCGTTCACCGGGTTGCCCAGCAGTTTGGCGCTGCCTTCGGTGGCGGGCATCAGGCCGGTGAGCACTTTCATGGTGGTGGTCTTGCCGCAACCGTTGGAGCCGAGGAAACCGAAGATCTCGCCGCGGCCAATGGCGAAGCTGACCTTGTTCACCGCGGTGAAATCGCCGAAACGCAGGGTCAGTTCGTGAGCCTCGATGGCAATGCCCTGGCTGTCTTCGGCGCGAGGCGGGATGAGCAGCGGCTGGTTGTCGTGGCCGCTGTCGCCCTGGAAATGGGTGAAGGCTTCATCCAGCTTGCCGCTGGGGGTCGCCTGGGCCAATTCCCGGCTCAGGCCCTGGGCGATCAACCGGCCCTGGTCGAGCATCAGGCAGTGTTCGAACTGCTCGGCCTCTTCCATATAGGCGGTGGCCACCAGCAAAGTCAGCTGCGGCCGTTGCCGGCGCACGTCGTCCACCAGCTCCCAGAAGCGCCGGCGCGACAGTGGGTCGACCCCGGTGGTGGGTTCGTCGAGGATCAGTAGGTCCGGTTCATGGATCAACGCGCAGCACAGGCCGAGTTTCTGCTTCATCCCGCCGGAAAGCTTGCCTGCCGGGCGCTCGGCAAAGCGCAACAGATCGGTGGCCAGCAGCAGGCTGTGCATGCGCTGCTCGCATTCGTCTTTGGGCAGGCCGAACAGGGTGGCGAAGAAGCGGATGTTCTCGCTGATGGACAGCTCGGGGTACAGGTTGCCCCCCAGGCCCTGGGGCATGAAGGCGATGCGCGGATAGAGGCTGCTGCGGTGGCGTCTCTGGGTGATGTCGCCGCCAAGCACTTCGAGCTCGCCCTGCTGGAGTTTCTTGACCCCGGCGATCAGCCCGAGAAGGCTCGACTTGCCAGCCCCGTCCGGCCCGATCAGGCCGCAGCGGGTGCCGGCCGGCAGGCTGAAACTGATGTCGCGCAGGGCCTGTTGCGAGCCGTAGCCATGGCTGATGCCGGTGGCGTGCAGCGCCAGGGCGCTCATCGCAGGTTAGCCGGCCAGTCCACGGGGGCGGTGCGCACATAACCGGCACCGGGCATGCCCGGCTTGGCCTGAGGCACGGCGGCGGGTTGGGTCAGGCGCACCTTGACCCGGAACACCAGCTTCTGGCGCTCGTCCCGGGTTTCCACTTCCTTGGGGGTGAACTGGGACTTGGCCGCGACAAAGCTGATCTTCGCCGGCAGTGGCTGGTTGGGCAGGGCATCGAGGAGGATGCGCGACTCGTCGCCCACGGTCAGGCGGCCGGTAACTGAGGCCGGCAGATAGAGGTTCATGTACTGGTCGTTGGGGTCGATCAGCAGCAACACCCGGCCGCCGGCGCCCAGCACTTCGCCGGGTTCGGCCAGGCGCAGCTGGATGATGCCGTCGATGGGGGCGCGCAGGCTGCTGTCGTCGATTTCACTGGTGAGCTGGGCCACCTGGGCCTGGGCGGCGCCGATGGCCGCCTTGACCGCCGCGACCTGGGCCTGGGCCGCGAGTACCGCAGCGTTACCGGTATTCAGGCGGGCCTGCTGCTGGTCGATGATCTGCTGGCTGGCGAAGCCGCGCTTGAACAGCTCCCGGGAGCGCGTGAGTTCCTGGTTGGCCAGCAGCAGCTCGCTCTGGCGCAGTTGCACGTTGGCTTCGGCGGCGGAGAGGTTCTCCCGGGCCCGCACCACCTCGGCCTCGGCCTGGCTGCGTTGGGCTTCCAGGGTGCGGGTGTCCATGCGTGCCAGCAGTTGTCCCTGGAGTACCTTGTCACCTTCATTGACCCGCACCTCGGCCAGGCGCCCGGGGATCTTGCTGGCGATCTGCACCTCAGTGGCTTCGAGCCGGCCGTTACCCACACTCAAGCCTTCGGGCAGGCGGTCCTGGAGGGATTTCCAGTAACCGAAGCCACCGGCGGCGAGCAACAAAATCAGTAGGGAAACAGCGAAAAGGCGGGAAGAACGGTGGTTCGTCGACATGTGTTCGGCGTCCTGCAGCTATAGCGTCCTAGTCTGACGGAACCAGCCGTTGGTCGACTTGATACCCGTCAAAGCAAAGGGCCAAGCCTAAACCTATTGTTTGCAGGCTGCATACGGAGCAGGGCAAAAAGCTCGCGTGTGCGCCGTAGCAGTCGGCCGGCCACGGCGCGCTTTGCCTTAGCGCAAGGCGAGTACCGCTGCCCACTGTTCCGGGGTCACCGGCATCACCGACAGGCGGCTGCCTTTGTGCACCAGGGGCATCTCGTCGAGGGCGGTTTGCTGCTTGAGGTAGTCCAGGCGCAGGACTTTGCCGAAGGTTTGCACGTGCTCGACGTCGATGGCGCTCCAGGCGTTCTTCTCGGCGCTGGACTTGGGGTCGAAGTAGGGGCTTTCCGGGTCCAGGGCGCTGGGGTCGGGGTAGGCTGCCTGGATGATCCGGCCGATGCCGGCGATGCCCGGCTCCGGGCAGCTGGAGTGGTAGAAGAAGAACTCGTCGCCAACCGCCATGGCCCGCAGGAAGTTGCGCGCCTGGTAGTTGCGTACGCCATCCCAGCGGGCCTGGCCAAGCTGTTGCAGAGCCGCGATCGAGAGTTCGTCCGGCTCGGATTTCATCAGCCAGTAGGCCATCTTGCTTACCCTCCAAAGGGTGATTGGGCAGGTTGTCCGGCAATTTTATGACAAACCGACGGTCGGTTGACGCCAGCATTTGCGTGTCGGTTCACGTTATCGCAGAATGCCGGGATTTTAAGCTTGACGCAGCAGCATTGCCTGTTGTCGAACGCGTCACTGTCATCGTGGATAACTTGCCCGAGGAGGGGCAATCGATGAAACGCCAACCGGATTTGCTATGGATTTTGGTTATTTTGTTCGGTTTGGGCGTGGTGACCACCGGTTATGCGCAGAGCTTGTGGGCCAGCAAGAGCGATGCCCCGATCGAGATCGCCCAACAGCAGCCCCAGCCCTTCAAGCGTTGAGCCTGCCCTGGCGTCGTTGAACGCCTGCGCCGCCTATCGGGCGAAGTACCAGCCCTGGTCAGTTACAGTGCCGTGCAGCGGTACGTCCCAGCTGGCCTGATCCAGTTTCCCGACCTTCTGGCATTCATGGGCCAGCCCCAGTAGCTTCGGCTTGCGCCAGCTCTTGCGCCGCGCCAGGTACGCCAGGCTGCGGTCGTAGAAGCCTCCCCCCATTCCCAGGCGCCCGCCTTGCTCATCGAAGCCCACCAGGGGCAGCAGTACCAGGTCCAGTGCCCAGACCTGGCGCTGGCGTGCCGGGTTGATCCTTGGTTCGAGAATGCGAAAGCGGTTGGGGCGCAGTTTCTCGCCTGGGCGGATGCGCTGGAACACCATCTTGGTCCGTGGCCAGGCGCTGAGCACGGGCAGGTAGGTGACCTTGCCCCGGCGCTGGGCCGCGCGCAGCAGCAGGCACGGGTCGATCTCGCCATCGGTGGGCAAATACAGTGAAAGATGCCGGGCTCGGCGGAATACCGGGTTGTGCGTCAGCTGGCGGTACAGGCCGTTGGCTGCCTGGCGCTGCTGGGCCGGCGTCAGGGCGCGACGGGCCTTGCGCAGTATGCGTCGAAGTTGCGGGCGGGAAAGCGGCGCAGGTTCGGTCATGAAAAAGGCTTTGGAAGGTCGGGAATGGCAGAACAGCCTACCCGGAAAAACCAATGCCAGCATGGATAGCTGGCATTGATCAATAATTCAGGCTCCCCAGGTGAACCGCTGTCGACTTGGCCCTTGAACCCGAAAGTTCAAGGCGGAAGATGCAGCAGGCTTTAAGGCTTTCCGTCTAGCGGACATGCACACCAGCCCAACGTGCAACTTCCAGGGTAGTGCGAATCGGCTCAGGGACATCGTCAACTGGCAAGCACCCCAGGGAGTGGCGGGATTATACCGCAACCTCTGTCAGGAATCAGCCTTGCTTGTGTCCGAATCGCTGGCCAGCACCAGGTCGACACGCTCCAGCAGGTCCCGTACCTGTTCCCGGGTGGTGCTGCTGGCTTGTACGTCTGGGCGTTCCTGGCGATGCAGCAGGTCGTGGGTGATGTTCAGGGCCGCCATCACCGCAATGCGGTCGGCGCCTATGACCTTGCCGCTACTGCGGATCTCGCGCATCTTGCCGTCCAGGTAGCGGGCGGCGCTCACCAGATTGCTGCGTTCTTCCTGGGGGCAGATGATCGAATATTCTTTGTCGAGGATCTGCACGGTAACGCTATTGCTTGAACTCATGAGTCTTGCTCCAGGGCCTTGAGGCGCGAAATCATCGATTCGACCTTACGCCGGGCGATTTCGTTTTTTTCAATGAGGTGCGCGCGTTCCTCGCGCCAGGTCTTTTCCTGAGCTACTAAGAGTGCGTTTTGACTTTTTAGTTGCTCGACCCGGTTAATCAGCAGTTCGAGTCTGGCCATCAGTGCGTGCAGGTCGGTGTCTTCCATTGTGTCCCACTGAATTTGGTCTGATGAGTGGCAACTGGCTGGGCAATGCCCGGATGGCCTGAACGGTGGCGGCGCATCTGCGGCTGTCCGGTGGTTAATCTGTCCGTCGCCCAAGGCCCTGTGCGGCGTTGTGACGGGGCGCAAGGCACAACGCGGCGCTGGCAATGAATGATGACACGCCCTACGATACAAGGCCTTCATTCTAGACATTGCGCCGCTTGGCGCCTAGCTGCCCATGCCCATTCAGAATTCCCCGTACAACGCCTTCGCCACCCTGCTCAGCAGCAGCGGTCATCCTGTTTCTCCTGCCGAATTGCACGGCCTGTTGCTGGGGCGCAGCTGCGCCGGCGCCGGCTTCGAGGTCGACGGCTGGCTGGTGGACGCCGCCGAGCTGCTCGAAGGCGAGCCCCAGGACAACGTGCGCAGCGCCCTGATCGGCCTGCAGGAAATGGTCAAGGGCGAGCTCACCAGCGATGACATGACCGTAGTCCTGCTGCTGCCCAGCGACGATGCGCCGCTGGCCGAGCGCGCTGCGGCCCTGGGCCAGTGGTGCCAGGGCTTCCTCAGCGGTTTCGGCCTCAACTCCCGTGACAGCAGCAGCCTGAGCGCCGAGGCCACGGAAGTGTTGCAGGACCTTGCCGCCATCGCCCAGGTGCAGGACGCGCTGGAAGAGTCCGACGACGGCGAAAGCGACTATATGGAAGTCATGGAGTACCTGCGGGTCGCGCCGTTGCTGTTGTTCACCGAGACCAACAAGAGCGCCGCGCCGGCTGCCAAGCCTTCTCTGCACTGATCGACAGGGAGCTGCATCCGCCCATGATTCATATCCCCAAAGCGGAATACGGCCGGCGCCGCAAGGCGCTCATGGCGCAGATGGAGCCCAACAGCATCGCGATCCTGCCGGCGGCCGCCGTGACCATTCGCAATCGCGATGTGGAGCACATCTACCGTCAGGACAGCGACTTCCAGTACCTCAGCGGCTTCCCCGAGCCCCAGGCGGTGCTGGTGCTGATGCCGGGCCGCGAGCACGGCGAATATGTGCTGTTCTGCCGTGAACGCAACGCCGAGCGCGAACTCTGGGATGGCCTGCGGGCCGGCCAGGAAGGCGCGATTCGCGAGTACGGCGCCGACGATGCCTTTCCCATCACCGATATCGACGACATTCTGCCGGGGTTGATCGAAGGCCGTGACCGGGTCTACTCGGCCATGGGCAGCAACCCGGAATTCGATCGTCGGTTGATGGAGTGGATCAACGTGATCCGCTCTAAAGCGCACCTTGGCGCCCAGCCACCGAACGAATTCGTTGCCCTGGATCATCTGCTGCACGACATGCGCCTGTATAAATCGGCGGCGGAAGTGAAGGTGATGCGTGAAGCCGCGCGGATTTCCGCCCAGGCCCATATCCGTGCAATGCAGGCCAGTCGGCCCGGGTTGCACGAGTTCAGCCTGGAAGCCGAGCTCGACTACGAGTTCCGCAAGGGCGGGGCGAAGATGCCGGCCTACGGTTCCATCGTCGCGGCGGGGCGCAACAGCTGCATCCTGCACTACCAACAGAATGACGCCCTGCTCAAGGACGGCGATCTGGTATTGATCGACGCTGGTTGCGAAATCGACTGCTATGCCAGCGATATCACCCGCACCTGGCCGGTCAATGGCCGCTTCTCGCCCGAGCAGAAGGCGATCTACGAGCTGGTGCTGGCTTCCCAGGAAGCCGCCTTTGCCGAGATTGCCCCGAACAAGCACTGGAACCAGGCGCATGAGGCGACGGTCCGGGTGATCACCGCCGGCCTGGTGGAGTTGGGCCTGCTGCAAGGCGAGGTCGACGAACTGATCGCCAGCGAGGCCTACAAGGCGTTCTACATGCACCGTGCCGGGCACTGGCTGGGCATGGATGTACATGATGTCGGCGAATACCGGGTCGGCGGCGAGTGGCGGGTGTTGGAGGTCGGCATGGCGCTGACCGTGGAGCCGGGCATCTATATCGCCCCGGACAACCAGCAGGTAGCGAAGAAGTGGCGCGGCATTGGCGTGCGCATCGAGGACGACGTGGTAGTGACCAAGCAGGGCTGTGAAATTCTGACGGATGGCGTGCCCAAGCGCGTCGCCGAGATCGAGGCGCTGATGGCCGCCGCGCGGGTCCAGGCCTTATGAGCCGGGTCAATCTGGCGATCATCGGTGGCGGCCTGGTTGGCGCCAGCCTGGCCCTGGCCCTGCAGGCCGGAGCCAAGGCTCGGGGCTGGAAGATCGTGCTGATCGAGCCCTTCGCCCCCGGCGACAGCTTCCAGCCCAGCTACGACGCTCGTTCTTCGGCGCTGTCCTTTGGTGCCCGGCAGATCTACCAGCGCCTGGACCTGTGGCAGGCGATTTCCCGGCGTGCCGAGCCCATCAAGCAGATTCACGTGTCCGACCGCGGGCGGTTTTCCACCGCGCGCCTGTCGGCCATGGAAGAGGGCGTTCCGGCCCTGGGTTATGTGGTGGAGAACGCCTGGCTCGGCCAGTGCCTGTGGCAAGGCCTGGACCGGGACGTGATCAGCTGGCGCTGCCCGGCCGAAGTCACCCGCCTGGAGCCGCTGGAAGGCGGCTACCGCCTGACCCTGAATGATGAAACCACCCTGGAGTGCGACCTGGCGGTATTGGCCGACGGCGGTCGCTCCGGCCTGCGCGAGCAGTTGGGCATCGGGGTCAAGCAGCGCCCTTATAACCAGAGCGCGCTGATTGCCAATATCACCCCCAGCGAAGCCCACAATGGCATGGCCTTCGAGCGCTTCACCGATGACGGTCCGATGGCCCTGCTGCCGCTGCCGGAAGGTCGCTGCGCGCTGGTCTGGACTCGCCAGGGCATGGACGCGCAGCGTCTGGCCGAGCTGGACGAGCGCAGTTTCCTGAGTGAGCTGCAGGGTGTGTTCGGCTACCGCCTGGGCACCCTCAAGCAAGTGGGCGCGCGGCATCTGTACCCGCTGTCCCTGGTGGAGGCCGAGGAGCAGGTGCGTCCGCACCTGGTGGTGCTGGGCAACGCCGCCCACAGCCTGCACCCGATTGCCGGGCAGGGTTTCAACCTGTCGCTGCGCGATGCCCAGGCCCTGGCGGATGCCTTGCTGGCCAGCGAGGACACCCCCGGGAATTTTGCCGTGCTGCAGGCCTATCGTGAGCGCCAGCGCCAGGACCAGAACCTCACCGTTGGCTTCTCCGACCAGGTCACCCGGCTGTTCGGCAGCAAGCTGCCGCTGTTGTCCGTGGGGCGCAACCTGGGCTTGCTGGGCCTCGACCTGCTGCCGCCGGCCAAGAGCTGGTTCGCGCGCCAGGCCATGGGCCTGGGTACTCGCCCGGATGCGTGACTGGTTGACTCGACGCGTCGGCAAGGCGCGTCTATTGCGCTGGATGCTGAGCCTGTATCCGCCCTATCTGGGGGCCGGGATACGGGTCCGGCATATCAGCGAAGATTTCCGCGAGGCCCGAGTGTCCATGGGCCTGGGCTGGTACAACCGCAACTACGTCGGGACCCAGTTCGGCGGCAGCCTGTATTCGATGGTCGACCCGTTTTTCATGCTGTTGCTGATGGAAAACCTGGGGCGCGACTACATCGTCTGGGACAAGGCTGCGGCCATCGATTTCATCGCCCCGGGCAAGGGCCCGGTGTTCGCCAGGTTCATCATCGACCAGGCCTTGCTCGACGAGATCCGCCGGCAGACCGCCCAGGGCGACAAGTACCTGCCGCAGTTGCAGGTGGAGATTCACGACGGCTCCGGCACCCTGGTGGCGCGGGTCGATAAAACCCTTTATGTGCGGCTCAAGCCGCAAGCGAGACAGGCCTAAAGCATGGAAATGCGCGCAGATGTGCTGATTGTCGGAGCCGGCATGGTCGGCAGTGCCTTGGCGTTGGCGTTGCAGGGCAACGGCCTGGAAGTGCTGCTGCTCGATGGCGGCCCCTTGAGCGTCAAGCCGTTCGACCCCCAGGCGCCGTTCGAGCCCCGGGTCAGTGCCCTGTCGGCCGCCAGCCAACGGATCCTCGACCGCCTGGGGGCCTGGGACGGCATTGCTCGGCGCCGCAGCAGCCCTTACTGCGACATGCAGGTGTGGGACGGCAGCGGAACCGGGCAGATCCATTTCTCGGCGGCCAGCGTGCATGCCGAGGTGCTGGGCCACATTGTCGAGAACCGAGTGGTGCAGGATGCCCTGCTGGAGCGCCTGCACGATTGTGATATCGGCCTCTTGGCCAATGCTCGCCTGGAACAGATGCGCCGTTCCGGCGATGACTGGCTGCTGACTCTGGCAGACGGCCGTCGCCTGCGGGCGCCGCTGGTGGTCGCTGCGGATGGCGCCAACTCGGCGGTGCGTCGGCTGGCCGGTTGCGCCACCCGCGAATGGGATTACCTGCACCACGCCATTGTCACCAGCGTGCGCACCAGCCAGCCCCATCAACTGACCGCCTGGCAGCGTTTCACCGACACCGGCCCGCTGGCCTTCCTGCCTCTGGTGCGTGACGGGCAGCATGATTGGTGCTCGATTGTCTGGTCCACCACACCGAGTGAGGCCGAGCGCCTGATGGCCCTGGACGACAGCGGTTTCTGCGCCGAACTGGAGCGCGCCTTCGAAGGCCGCCTGGGCACCGTGCTGGGGGCCGACCCGCGGCTCTGCGTGCCGCTGCGCCAGCGTCATGCCAAGCGCTATGTGGCCGAAGGCCTGGCGCTGATCGGCGACGCGGCCCATACCATTCACCCGCTGGCGGGGCAGGGGGTCAACCTGGGCTTTCTCGATGCCGCGGTGCTGGCCGAAGTGCTGCTGCAGGCCGCCAGCCGCGGCGAGCGCCTGGCCGAGGTCAAGGTGCTGAGCCGCTTCGAACGCCGGCGCATGCCCCACAACCTGGCGCTGATGGGCGCCATGGAAGGTTTCGAACGGCTGTTCCAGGCCGACCCGCTGCCACTGCGCTGGCTGCGTAATACCGGGCTGAAAGTGATCGACCAGATGCCCGAGGCCAAGGCGCTGTTCGTGCGCCAGGCCCTGGGTCTCAGCGGTGACCTGCCGCAATTGGCCAGGGCCGAATACTGATTCCGAGCGGGCCCGGCCACGGGCCCTTGGCGCCAGCTTGAGCGGCGCAACATCTGGTAACGGCTCAGTGCCAGGTTCGGTTGAGATGGTAAATGTGAGTCCTTATCATTTCGCCTCACTTTGAAATCGAGAGACCGCTCCCATGTTGGCACCGAAGCGTCTACTGACTGCCCTGGCACTCACACTCATCGGCGGCACCGCCTACGCCGCCGATGAAGTCGTGGTCTACTCCTCGCGTATCGATGAGCTGATCAAGCCGGTATTCGATGCCTACACCCAGAAGACCGGGGTGAAGATCAAGTTCATCACCGACAAGGAAGCGCCGCTGATGCAGCGGATCAAGGCCGAGGGCGAGAACGCCACCGCCGACCTGCTGCTCACCGTGGATGCCGGCAACCTCTGGCAGGCCGAGCAGATGGGCATCCTGCAGCCCTTCACCTCCAAGGTCATCGACAGCAACATCCCCCTGCAATATCGCGCCTCCAGCCACGCCTGGACCGGCCTCAGCCTGCGGGCGCGGACCCTGGCCTACTCCACCGAACGGGTCAAGCCAGCCGATCTGACCACCTACGAAGCCCTGGCCGACAAACAGTGGGAAGGCCGCCTGTGCCTGCGTACCGCGAAGAAGGTCTACAACCAGTCGCTGACCGCCACCCTGATCGAGACCCACGGCGCCGAGAAGACCGAAGAGATCGTCAAGGGCTGGGTCAACAACCTGTCCACCGATGTGTTCTCCGATGACATCGCGGTGCTGGATGCAATCAACGCCGGGCAATGCGACGTGGGTATCGTCAACACCTATTACTACGGCCGCCTGCACAAGCAGAAGCCGAACCTGGCGGTGAAGCTGTTCTGGCCTAACCAGGGGGATCGCGGGGTGCACGTCAACCTGTCGGGCATCGGCCTGACCAAGCACGCGCCGCACCCGGAAGCGGCCAAGGCCCTGGTGGAATGGATGACCACCCCGGAAGCGCAGAAGATCTTCGCCGACGTCAACCAGGAGTTCCCGGCCAACCCGGCAGTGGCGCCTTCTGCTGAAGTGGCCAGCTGGGGCAAGTTCGTCGCCGACACCCTGCCGGTGGAAATCGCCGGCAAGCGCCAGGCCGAGGCCATTCGCCTGATGGACCGCGCTGGCTGGAACTGAGCCCGCCGGTATACTGCGCCCCGCCTCTGCGGGGCGTTTTGTTTAGCCACTGGGTTTTTGTGGCGAGGGAGCTTGCTCCCGTTCCACTGCGCAGCGGTGGCAAACCCTGAAAACGTGATGCAACCGGCACAGCGGGCTTGCAGCCGTTGGGGCGGCCACACTGCCCAGCGGGAGCCAGCTCCCTCGCCACCCGTGCAATCTGCAAGCGCCTTTGTCTGTTCCACCTGCCCGAGAGTCTTTTGTGGCCCATCCTGCCCAACGCCGCTGGTATCCCCTGGTCTTCGCCGTCGCCGCCCTGGTGCTGCTGCCGCTGAGCGTGCTGCTGCTGTCCTGGCAGGTGGTCGATCAGCAGATCTGGTCCCACCTGTGGGACACGCAGATGCCGCGGTTGTTGAGCAACACCCTGACCCTGGTGCTGGGCGTCGGCGTTGGCGTCACGCTGCTGGGCGTCAGCCTGGCCTGGCTCACCAGCCTCTGCGAGTTTCCCGGGCGACGCTGGCTGGACTGGGCGCTGATGCTGCCCTTCGCGATCCCGGCCTATGTGCTGGCCTTTGTCTTTGTCGGCCTGCTGGATTTTTCCGGGCCGGTACAGAGCCTGCTGCGGGAGTGGTTCGGCACCGGCCTGCGCTTTCCCCGGGTGCGCTCCACTGGTGGGGTGATCCTGGTGCTGGTGCTGGTGTTCTACCCCTATGTCTACCTGCTGGCGCGCAACGCCTTCCTGGCCCAGGGCAAGGGCCTGATGGAGGCCGCCCGGGTGCTCGGGCAATCGCCCTGGCAGGCTTTCTGGCGTGTGGCGCTGCCCATGGCGCGGCCCGCCATCGGCGCTGGAGTGGCCTTGGCACTGATGGAAACCCTGGCGGATTTCGGCGCCGTCTCGGTGTTCAACTTCGATACCTTCACCACCGCCATCTACAAGACCTGGTACGGCTTCTTCAGCCTGTCCAGCGCCGCGCAACTGGCCAGCCTGTTGCTGCTGGCGGTGATGCTGGTGCTGTACGGCGAGCGCCGTGCCCGGGGCGCCAGCCGCAGCGCTAACGAGCGGCCCCGGGGCAAGGCCCTGTATCACCTGCACGGAATCAAGGCCGCAGCCGCCACGGCTTGGTGCCTGCTGGTATTCGCCTGCGCCTTCGTGATTCCGCTGCTGCAGCTGCTGGCCTGGTTCTGGCAGCGCGGGCGTTTGGATCTGGACGAGCGCTACGCCGGGCTGATTCTGCATACCCTGTACCTGGGTGGCATGGCGGCGCTGATCACCGTCAGCGTGGCCCTGCTGCTGGCGTTCGCCCGGCGCCTGGCGCCGACCCGGGGCATTCGCGCCGGGGTCAGCCTGGCCAACCTGGGCTATGCCTTGCCCGGCTCGGTGCTGGCGGTGTCGATCATGCTGGCGTTCAGCTACCTGGACCGGGAACTGGTGATCCCGTTGTCCGGCTGGTTGGGCGGGGCCGGCAAGCCGCTGTTGCTGGGTAGCCTGTCGGCCTTGCTGCTGGCCTACCTGGTGCGCTTTATTGCCGTGGCCTACGGGCCTCTGGAAAACAGCCTGGAGCGGATTCGCCCGTCCCTGCCCGAAGCGGCCCGCAGCCTGGGGGTGGGTGGCCCGCGACTGTTTTTCAAAGTGTATCTGCCGTTGTTGCTGCCCGGGACCCTGAGCGCAGCCCTGCTGGTATTTGTCGATGTGCTCAAGGAAATGCCCGCCACCCTGCTGATGCGCCCGTTCGGCTGGGACACGCTGGCGGTGCGGATCTTCGAGATGACCAGCGAAGGGGAGTGGGCGCGGGCCTCGTTGCCGGCACTGACGCTGGTGCTGGTGGGCCTGCTGCCGGTGATCGGCCTGATCCGTCGTTCGGCGCAACGAATCGGTTAGGTGCCAGCCTGCCACCTTGCAGCTACAATGCGCGGCATTCGGTGCGGCCGGTTCTCTGGCCGGGACGCTGAAAGCGGCTGCAAGCCATCTATTTCAAGGCTTTCACCCTGGCAGCGCCAGTTCGCACCCTCGCCACGCCCGGAAGGAGAAACCCATGGGACAGCGTACGCCTCTGTATGACCTGCATCTCGCCCTCGGCGCGAAAATGGTCGATTTTGGCGGTTGGGACATGCCCTTGCATTACGGTTCGCAGGTCGAGGAACACCATCAGGTGCGACGTGATTGCGGAGTGTTCGATGTATCCCACATGACCGTGATCGATGTCAGCGGCGTCCAGGCCAAGGCTTGGCTGCAGCAGTTGCTGGCCAACGATGTGGAGCGTTTGCAGCGCCCCGGTCAGGTGCTGTACAGCACCATGCTCAATGAACGTGGCGGCATCGTCGACGATATGCTGGTCTACCGCCTCGAAGACGCCTATCGCCTGGTGGTCAACGCCGCCACCCGGGAGCAGGACCTGGCCTGGATGCAGGCGCAACTGGGGGATTTCCAGGTGCAACTGCACGAGCGTCCGGAGATGGCCATGCTGGCGATCCAGGGGCCCCAGGCCCGGCACAAGATCGCCGAGCTGGTGAGCCAGTCTCGCGGCACCCTGATCCAGCAACTCAAGCCGTTCGAAGCCGGCAGCGATGGCGACTGGTTTATCGCCCGTACCGGCTACACCGGCGAGGATGGCCTGGAGATCTTCCTGCCCGCCGCTCAGGCCCCGGCCTTTTTCAACGACCTGGTCGGGGCGGGGATCTCGCCCATCGGCCTGGGCGCCCGGGACACCTTGCGCCTGGAGGCCGGGATGAACCTCTACGGCCAGGACATTCACCAGGACGTTTCGCCACTGGCGGCGAACATGGCCTGGAGCATCGCCTGGGAACCGGCTTCGCGCCGATTCATTGGCCGCACCGCCCTGGAGGCCGAGCGGGCAGCAGGGGTGAAGCAGAAACTGGTGGGCCTGGTGCTGGAAGAGCGCGGGGTTTTGCGCGCCCATCAGGTGGTGCGTATCGCCGATGTTGGCGAAGGTGAGATCACCAGTGGTAGTTTCTCCCCTACGCTGAGTAAATCGATCGCGCTGGCGCGGGTGCCGATGGCCACCGCCGACCGAGCCGAAGTGGAAATCCGTGGCAAGTGGTATCCGGTGCGAGTGGTCAAGCCGACCTTCGTGCGCCATGGCAAAACCTTGATCTAACTTTCTGCAGCCGGCACTGCGCCGCTGACATTACTTCCTGAGGACACAGAACATGAGCGATATCCCTGCCGACCTGCGTTTTGCCGAAAGCCACGAATGGGCCCGTCTGGAAGCCGACGGCAGTGTCACCGTGGGTATTAGCGACCACGCCCAGCAAGCCCTGGGCGATGTGGTATTCGTCGAGCTGACCGAAGTCGGCAATGTGTTTGGCGCAGGGGACCAGGCCGGTGTGGTGGAGTCGGTAAAAGCCGCTTCCGACATCTATGCCCCGGTGGCCGGCGAAGTGATCGCGGTCAACGAGGAACTGAGCGCCAACCCCGAGCTGCTCAACAGCGAGCCCTACGACGCCTGGATCTTCAAGCTCAAGCCAAGCAACCCGGCCGACCTGGACAAGCTGCTGGACGCCGCCGGCTACAAGGCCGCCATCGGCGAATAAGCCGTTCTCGCCAGCAAGCCGCTCCTGTTGCGGGAGCAAGCTTGCTGGCGAAGGCCGTCAAGCCTGTAACACCTCTTTCACCGCAGCCACTGCGCGCTCCACATCGGCCTTGTTCATCGCGGTGAACATCGGCAACGAGACGATCAGCCGACCGACTCGCTCCGCCACCTTGAACATCCCCTCCTTGAAGCCGCGCTCGCGGTACAGGCTGAGCAAATGAATCGGCGGGTAGTGATAGCCGATGCCGATCCCTCGTTCCTGCATCTGCTCCATAAAGGTGGCGCGGGCCGGCTTGCCATCGGCGCGTTCCGGCAGCACCAGCTGGAACAGGTGCCAGTTGCTGTTGTTGAAGTCTGCCGGCGGCAGCTGGGCGCCGTAGCGGGCTTCGAAATCGCTGCCGAAGCATTCGAAGTAGTGCTTGGCCAGTTCACGACGGTGGGCGGTGATCGCCTCGATATGGGCAAATTGCCCCAGGCCGATGGCGGCCGCCACGTCGGTCATATTGAACTTGCCACCCAGCACATCCACATCCAGGCCGTCGAAGCCGTTGCGGGTCACGCCCTGCAGGCGGTACTTCTCGGCCAGGCGCACTTCCTCCGGGGTGTTGAGCACCAGGCAGCCACCCTCGGATGAGGTGACGTTCTTGTTGGCCTGGAAGCTGAATGACACGAAATCGCCGCCAGCCCCGATGCGCTGGCCATCCCAGCTGGAGCCCAGGGCCTGGGCGGCGTCCTCCACCACCCGCAGGTTGTGCTTCTTGGCCAGGGCGTAGAGGCGGCTCATGTCCACCGGCAGGCCGGCCAGGAACACCGGGATGATGGCCTTGGTGCGCGGGGTAATGGCGGCCTCGACCTGAGCCAGGTCGATATTGCGGGTGATCGGGTCGATGTCGGCGAATACCGGCGTTGCGCCTACTTCGAGAATCACGTTGGCGGTGGCGACCCAGGAAATCGGCGTGGTGATCACTTCATCCCCGGGGCCGATGCCGGCGATACGCAGGGCGATCTCCATGGTGCAGGTGCCGGAGTTGAAGGTACGCACCGGGCGCCCGCCGAAGTACTCCGAGAGCTGGGCTTCGAAGGCCTGGACCTTGGGGCCGCTGGTGATCCAGCCCGAACGCAGCACCTCGCCGACGGCGGCGATGGTGGATTCATCGATGGTGGGTTTGGAGAACGGCAGGAAAGGCAGTTGGCTCATGACGATGGGACACCCGATAGAAGCGGACGATAAGAGCAAGGTTGAAGCACACCGGGCAGGTGCGCCGACGCCGAGCATGATGGTCCCGATTGCTGCGCGACGCCAGGGCGTCGACCTGAAGAATCGACTGCTATGCTGCTTGGCACCCTGTTGCATCGACGCTGAGCGCCGTTTATCGGAGAGAGCCTGTCATGTCCCGGTCGCCATCTTTGAGCCAGCTACGTGAGCCCAACGCCTTTCTCAACCGGCACCTGGGGCCCGACGCCGAGGAGCAGCAGGCGATGCTCGCCAGCCTCGGCCTGGGCAGCCGGGTCGAGCTGATCGAGCAGACGGTGCCGCCGGGCATTCGCCTCAACCGGGCCCTGGAGCTGCCCGCAGCCCTGGATGAGCAGGCGGCCTTGGCCAAGCTCAAGGGTTATGCCGCGCAGAACCAGATCTATACCAGCCTGATCGGCATGGGCTACCACGGCACCCTGACGCCGCCGGTGATCCTGCGCAATGTGCTGGAGAACCCCGGCTGGTACACCGCCTACACCCCCTATCAACCGGAAATCGCCCAGGGCCGGCTCGAAGCCCTGCTGAATTTCCAGCAGATGACCATCGACCTCACCGGCCTCGACCTGGCCAACGCCTCGTTGCTGGACGAAGCCACCGCCGCGGCCGAGGCCATGGCCCTGGCCAAGCGCGTGGCCAAGTCCAGAAGCAACCTGTTCTTCGTCGACGAGCACTGCCATCCGCAGACCATTTCCGTGGTGCGCACCCGAGCCGAAGGTTTCGGTTTCGAGCTGATAGTCGATGCGGTGGAGAACCTGCCCGCGCATCAGGTGTTCGGCGCGCTGTTGCAGTACCCGGATACCCACGGCGAGATCCGCGACCTGCGGCCGTTGATCGACCAGTTGCATGCCCAGCAGGCCCTGGCTTGCGTGGCCAGCGACCTGCTCAGCCTGCTGTTGCTGACCCCACCCGGTGAGCTGGGGGCCGATGTGGTGCTGGGCTCGTCCCAGCGTTTTGGCGTGCCCATGGGTTACGGCGGGCCGCATGCGGCGTTCTTCGCCTGCCGCGAAGAGTACAAGCGGGCCATGCCCGGGCGCATCATCGGTGTATCCCGGGATGCCCGCGGGCAGGTCGCCCTGCGCATGGCCCTGCAAACCCGCGAGCAGCATATTCGCCGGGAGAAGGCCAACTCCAACATCTGCACCGCCCAGGTGCTGCTGGCCAATATCGCCAGTTTTTATGCGGTCTACCATGGCCCCGCGGGGCTCAAGCGCATCGCCCAGCGGGTACACCGGCTGACCTGCATCCTCGCCGCCGGGCTTGAGCGCCATGGCATCACCCGGATCAACCGGCACTTCTTCGACACCCTGACCCTGGAAGTGGGCGGCAGCCAGACCGCGATCATCGACAGCGCCAGGGCCTTGCAGATCAACCTGCGGATTCTCGGTCGCGGCCAGCTGGGCCTGAGCCTGGACGAGACCTGCGATGAAACCACCGTGGCCCGGCTGCTGGATGTGTTCCTCGGCGCCGACCATGGCCTGGACGTTGCCGAACTGGATGCCGAGGAGCTGGAGTCGGGCCTGCCCGAAGCCCTGTTGCGCCGCAGCCGCTACCTGACCCACCCGGTGTTCAGCGCCCACCACAGCGAAACCCGGATGCTGCGCTACCTCAAGCAGCTGGAAAACAAGGACCTGGCGCTCAACCAGTCGATGATCCCCTTGGGCTCCTGCACCATGAAGCTCAATGCCAGCAGCGAGATGATTCCCATCACCTGGCCGGAATTCGCCAACCTGCACCCCTTCGCACCGCGGGAGCAAGCGGCCGGCTACAGCTTGATGATCACCGAGCTGGAGCATTGGCTGTGCGCCATCACCGGTTTCGATGCCATCTGCATGCAGCCCAACTCCGGGGCCCAGGGCGAGTACGCCGGGCTGCTGGCGATCCGCCGTTACCACGAGAGTCGAAGCCAGGGGCAACGGCATATCTGCCTGATCCCGGCGTCGGCCCATGGCACCAACCCGGCCTCGGCACAGATGGCTGGGATGCAGGTGGTGATAGTCGACTGCGACGAGGCCGGCAACGTCGACCTGCAAGACCTCAAGGACAAGGCCGAGGCCGCCGGCGAGCAGCTGTCCTGCCTGATGGCCACCTATCCTTCGACCCATGGCGTGTATGAAGAGGGCATCAGCCAGATCTGCGAGGTTATCCACAGCCACGGCGGCCAGGTGTATATGGACGGCGCCAACCTCAATGCCCAGGTAGGGTTGGCCCGGCCGGCGGATATCGGCGCCGACGTGTCCCACATGAACCTGCACAAGACCTTCTGCATTCCCCACGGCGGCGGCGGGCCGGGCATGGGGCCCATCGGCGTGCGGGCGCACCTGGCGCCCTTTGTCGCCAACCACCCGGTGGTGCCGCTGGACGGGCCCTTGGCGCAGAACGACGCGGTGAGTGCGGCGCCCTGGGGCAGCGCCAGCATCTTGCCCATCAGCTGGATGTACATCGCCATGATGGGCCCGCAACTGGCCGATGCCAGCGAGGTGGCGATCCTTGCCGCCAACTACCTGGCCGAGCAATTGGGCGGTGCCTTCCCGGTGCTCTACAGCGGGCGCAATGGCCGGGTGGCCCACGAATGCATCCTCGATCTGCGGCCGCTCAAGGCCCTGACCGGCATCACCGAGGAGGACGTGGCCAAGCGCCTGATGGACTACGGTTTCCACGCGCCGACCATGTCTTTTCCGGTGCCGGGGACCTTGATGGTGGAGCCCACCGAGAGCGAGTCCAAGGCCGAGCTCGATCGTTTTGTCGAGGCCATGCTGAGCATTCGCGCGGAGATCGCCCAGGTGCAGGAGGGCAACTGGCCGGCCGAGGACAATCCGCTCAAGGGCGCGCCCCATACCCTGGCGGATATCAGCGGGGTCTGGGAGCGTTCCTACAGCATCGCCCAGGCGGTGCAGCCCAGTGCCCACACCCGGGCCCACAAGTACTGGCCTGCGGTGAACCGGGTGGACAACGTCTACGGCGATCGCAACCTCTTCTGTGCCTGCGTACCGCTGGAGGATTACCGCTGAGCGGCCTCAGTACTGGTGGCGCTTGCCGTTGACGCGGCTACCCACGGCACTGTGCGGGCGTTGCTGGGCGTTGAGCGGGTAGAGGTGCAGCAGCTCCTCCTCGATCACCTGGTTGCTCAGGCCCAGCTCCAGTTCCGGGCAATCCAGGTCGAGCCAGTCGCCGTGCTGCAATTGCACATCGCTTTCGCGGCGGCTGGCGCTGTGGAACACATAGTGGACCATGCCCGGTTGCAAGAACTGCTCATGCTGTTCGAGGAAGGCCTGGGAATACTTGCGGATCGCCCACCAGTTCTGCAGGTCCAGGTGATAGCCGAGGTAGGACAGCTGGGCGCCCTGGCGCTCGACCCGGACATTCAGCGTCAGGCTGTTCTGCAGTTCGCCGAGGATCAGTGCCGGGGTGATGGCGCACTGGCGCAGGCGCGATTGCGCGCTGGAGCTGGCGTCCTGGCGGCTCAGCAGTGGGTCGTGGATACCCTGGCCCAGGCTGAAACCGACAAAGCGCAGCTGGCTGAAGTGATCCACCAGGTACACGCAGACCACACCGGGCTGGCTGGCGATGCTCAGGGCGTGATACGGAATCATCAGCGCCTCGCCATCGGTCTTCAGCAGGCTGCCGTTACCCTTGTAGAACCAGCCCTGGCGGGTATGCGGGGTGTTCAGGCTGACCTCGCTGACCTGGGTCAGCAGGTTGTCGCTGGGCTTGAGCGGTGGGCGCAGTGGCCCTTCCTGGCGCCCGGCGGGTGGCAGTTGCGGATGGGCCGGCAGGCCACGCAGGTGTTCGCCGAAGCCCAGGTGGCGGCGGGCGCAGAACTGCAGGGTCTCGTACAGCCCGCCGTGTTCGGAGAGGGCGCGCAGGCTCTGGCCGTTGTGCAAGTCGAACAGCCCGATGGCGCGCTGCTCCTTGTGGCAGACATCCAGCAACAGCAGGTAATCGTCCATGGTTCTCTAATCCTTCAGAGGCAGGGAGGCGGGGAGTATGGGAAGTGCTTCGAGGTCTCGCGTCCGGCGAGTCTCGAGGGCATTTTCCTTGAGTACGAATGACAGCAGCAGGCCCAGCAGGCTGCCGCTCAGTGCCACGTAGAGAATCGACGGCAGGCCGAAGTGGCTGGCGGCGAACCCGGCCACGGCCGGCGACAGCCCGCCACCGAGGATCTCGCCGAAACCCACGACTATGCCGGTGGCGGTCGGCAGCAGGGCCGGGGTTACCGACTCGCTGGTCAGCGGGCCGACCGTCATGCAGATCAGGCTGAAGTTGAAGAACGACAGCAGGAACAGCAACAGGAACAGCAGCCAGGGAATGGCCGGGCTGACGATCAGCAAGCCCACCAGGGTGCTGCTGGTCATGAAACACACCGACACCACCGGCTTGCGCCCGAGGCGGTCGGACATGCCGGGAATGATCAGCTGGCCGATGAAACCGCCCAGGCCAATGGCCGAGATGACGAAGGCCATGGACAGGGTGTCCAGGTGCATATAGTCGGTCAGGTAGCTGGGCAGCATGGCGCAGAGCACGAACTGGCAGGTGAGGATGCAGAACATGATGAGAATGTTCAGGCTCACGTTGCCGCTCTTGAACGCCGCCAGCCAGCGCTCCCTGGCCGTGCCGACAGGACGCTCGGCGGGGTTGGCCGGCAGCGGTCGGTAGACTTTCCACAAGTAACCGGCCAGCAGCAGGCCGGGCAGGGAAATGATCGCGAAGACCGCCCGCCAGGAGCCGGACAGCTCCAGCAGGTAGGCAGCAATCAACGGCCCCAGGCACAAGCCGAGAATCGGGAACAGGGCCTGCTGGATGCCCAGGTTCAGCCCGCGTCGGTCGGGGCGCGAGACTTCGTCGGTGACGATAATGCTGGTGGGGGTGAAGGCGCCTTCGCAGATGCCCATCAGCCCGCGCAAGATAATCAGCCCCAGCACGCCGGTGGCCAGCGCGGAGAAGCCGGAAAGCAGCGACAGGATGGCGATCGAGGCCACCAGTACGCGGCGGGTGCCCAGGCGGTCGATCACGCTGCCCATGCCCAAGGCCGACAGCCCCCAGGTGAAGGCCAGCGCGGCGGACAGGTTGCCCAGGTCCTGATAATCCAGTTGCAGGTCGTGCATGATCACCGGGAACAACGGCAGGATGATGAAGCGATCCAGCCCCACCAGCCCGAAACTCAGTGACAGCAACAGCACCATGGTTCTTTCGTAGCGGCTGTTGGCCGCCGTGCTTGGCATTGCAGTGTTCATCGCTCAGCTTCCTTGGCAAACCATGAACCCGGCGCACTGCGCCGAAAGGGTCCGCCCCGAGGTGGCCTTGTCGCCTGGCAACCTCGGAGTGGACAGACGCGGGGATCACATCAAGCGGTCCACTCGCCCACCGCCATTTCTGCGGTGAAGCCCGGGCCGAAGGCTGCCAGCAGGCCGACATCGCCACGGTTGAGGTTGGAGTCGAACTGACGCTTGAGCACGTCGAACACCACCACGCTGGCGATGTTGCCGGCTTCCGACAGGCTGCTGCGCGATTGCGAGACGCGGTTGGTCGCCAGGTCCAGGTGCTTGACCAGCTCGTCGAGGATCTTGCGCCCGCCGGTGTGGAAGATGAAGAAGTCGTTGTGCGCGCAGTTCTGTTCGAAACTGTCGTAGTTGAGCTTCTCCATGACCGGCGCCACGTCCTTGATGGAGTTCATCACCGCCTTGTCGAGGGTGAAGTGGAAGCCGGTGTCCTTTACGTCGTACTTGATGTAGTGCTCGCTCTTGGGCAGGAAGAACGACTCGGTCTTCTTGATCTTGAAGCCGCCGGCCTGATCGTCGGCGCGCAGCACGCAAGCCGAAACCGCATCACCGAACAGCGCCGCGGAAATGAAGGCGTGCAGCTTGGTGTCGTCCGGCTGGTAGCACAGCGAGGAGAACTCCAGGGACACGATCAGCACATGGTTGCGTGCATCGAGCTGGGCAAAATCGTTGGCCCGGTTGATTGCCGCGGCACCGGCCACGCAGCCCAGCTGGGCAATCGGCAGCTGCACGGTGGAGGTCGGCAGGGCCAAGTCGTTGATCAGGTGCGCGGTCAGCGACGGCATCATGAAACCGGTGCAGGAAGTGACGATCACCATGCGGATATCGCTGATCTGCAGGCCGGCATTCTCGATCGCCTGGCGCGCTGCGGCCGACGACATCTGCCGGGCTTCACGCTCGTAGACGATGCTGCGGTGGGTGAAGCCGGTGTGCACCGCCAGTTCGTCGATCGGCAGTACCAGGTGCCGCTCGTTGACCTCGGTGTTGGCGATCATGCGCTTGGCCAGGGCCATGCGCGGATGATCGGCGTGCAGGTTTTCCAGGTGATCAACCATTTGCTGTTGGGTGATCTTGTGTTGCGGAAACATTACGTGTGGAAGGCAAAGAGTAGACATGATGGGTCCTTGGCTATAAGTAGGCCAATAATTAAGTGGTGGGGTTAGTCCCCGTTAAATAGGCAAAGGAATCTCTAGGTCCTAAAGGAAATCAGGGCCTTAAGGCAACTTACGGACGTAAGGCTGCCGTTGATGCAACTTTTAAGTTGGATTTTATTTTAATGGCTAACTTCAAGGTGCCTTTAAGCAAGGCACCTTGAACAACAACTTATAAATCCAGTACGAACTTGTAGGCGTATTGCCAGGCCAAGTTGCTTTCACGGACATGCTTGCGCACTACCATGCGCACCGGCGCGCCCACTTTCAGGTGCTGCGGATCGCAGACATCGACAATTTCCGAAGCGATCACCAGGCCGTCATCCAGGCGCACCATAGCCATGATGCGCGGCACGGTCTCGCCATAACCCATGGCCGCCAGGATCGGGTTCTCGGCATGGGCCATGACTTCAATCTTGCCGCTGCGCTTGCAGCGGTAAGGCTTCACGCTCAGGGAGTTGCAAGCGCCGCAGACGGTACGCCGGGGGAAGAAGATCTCGTTGCATTCTTCGCACTGGCTGCCTTCGAGGCGGTATTTGCCGCCATGCTCGCGCCATTCACGGAGCATGCTGGCGGTGGTCATTCTGTGGATCTGTTCTGGGTACATGGACATGGTCCGGGCTCCTTAGTCGTTCGAGAGGACAATTACCGAGTTGTGCGCCGCGTAACCGCCAAGGTTCTGCGACACGCCGATGCGTGCGCCCTTGACCTGGTTGTCGGCTTCACCCCTCAGTTGCCGGAACAGTTCGGTGATATGCAGGATGCCGTCGCAGCCGGAAGCGTGGCCACGGCCGATGTTGCCGCCGTCGGTGTTCAACGGCAGTTGGCCATCCAGGGCGATACCGCCTTCGAGCACGAAGTCACCGGCCTGGCCCTTGCCGCAAATGCCCATGGATTCCATCTGGATCAGCCCGGCGCCGAGCAGGTCGTAGACCTGTGCCACGTCGATGTCCTTGGCGGTGATCCCGGCTTTCTTGTAGGCAATTTCCGCACAGGCGATGGAGTTGGCCGAGACAGCCATGCCCACATCCTTGGGCAGGCCCGGATGATGCAGGGTGGGGTTGTGGAAGCGTGTGCCGAAGTAGTGGGAAACCCCGGTGTAGGCAGCGCCGCGGATAAACACCGGCTTGTCGGTGTACTTGTGGGCCAAGTGCTCGGCCACCAGGATCGCGCAGCCACTGGCTTCACCCCAGGCCAGCATGGAACCGCAGGCTTCACTGTTCTTCAGCGCTTCCAGGGAGGGAATCGGCTGGCCGTAGCGGGTGGCGTTCGGCGTGTTCTGCGCATAGATGCGCATTTGCCGGCCGAAAGTGGCCAGCACATCGGCCTCGCGACCGGCGTAGCCGAACTTCTGGAAGTATTCGGCGGTGGCCAGGGCGAAGGCATCGGTGTGGGAGATGCCGAGGAAGTAGTCGTACTCACATTCAGTACTGGAGCCGATGTATTCGGCGTAGTTGAAGTGGTCGGTCATCTTCTCGAAACCACCGCACAGGACGATGTCGTACTCTCCGGAAGCCACCATCTGATGGCCCATCTGGAAAGATACCGAGCTGCTGGTGCAGTTGGCGGTGCTCATGAAGGTTGGCGCCGGGCTGATGCCCAGGGCGTCGGAAATGGTCGGGCCCAGGCCGCCATATTCGGAGATGCCTTCACCGTGATAACCGTAGGCCACGCCCTGGATTTCCCGGGGGTGCATCTTGGCATCCTTGATGGCCTTGTAGGCCGACTCGACGATCATTTCCTTGAACGTCTGCCGAACTCGTGAACTACCGGGCTTCGGCGTATAGGCGGCCGAAACTATTGCAACACGACGTGCGCACATGTACATGCTCCTTGCGTAGACAGGCGTAATCAGAGATAGGCGGTCAGGGCGTAGTCAGCCCGCAGGTACTTGAACTCGTACTTGATGGACGTGCCGTAATCGACATAAGTCTTGGCTTCGAGCAGTTCGCGCAACGGCTTGTTGTGCTTCTGATACTGCACGATGGCATCGGTGACGGTCAGGGCGATGGCGTCGCTGCCGGCGCCGAAACCGTAGGACACCAGAAGAATCTTCTGACCCGGGCGAGCCTGGTCCAGCACACTGATCAGCCCCAGCAACGGACTGGCCGCACCGGCGTCACCGACACTGCCGGCGTAGATGCTCGGTTCGATCTGCTTGGCGTTGAAGCCCAGGTGCTTGCCCAGGGAGTAGGGCGTGGAAACCAGGTTTTGCTGGAACACTACATAGTCGTAGTCGGCGGCGCTGGTATGCAGCTTGGCCATCAGGCCTTCGGCGGCGCGGCGGGTCTGGTCTTCCAGGCCGATGCTGTTCTTGTCCGAGCCCAGGCCCATGCCGGAACGGATATAGCGGTCGCCCTGGGGGCGGATGTTGTCGGCGATATCGGCGGCACAGGAGAAGCTGCCGTCGAATTCGGCGATGACATTTTCCGTGCCGATCAACAGCGCAGCGGCCCCGGCTCCGGCGTAGGACTCGGTCAGGTCACCCGGTGCGGTGTTGCGGTTAATGGTGTCGGCGCCGATGGCCAGGGCGCTGCCGGTCATGCCGGAAGCCACCAGGGCCTGGCAGATCTGCAGGGCGGAAGTGCCGGACTTGCCGGAGAACTGCACGTCGGCGCAGTAGGCGTCGTAACCGCTGCCGAGCATTTCCAGGATGATCGAGGCCGAGGCCCGCGAGTCGTAGGGGTTGGTGCAGGTGCCCAGGTACAGGGCCTCGAGTTCATGAGCCGGCGCTTTATCCAGGGCCCGTTGCGCGGCCAGTACGCCGAGAGTGATGACATCTTCATCCGGCTGCAGCACCGCTCTTTCAGTCACGCCGAGGTTTTCCTCGACCAGCTTCAGATCGGTGTTTTTCCAGACATTGATGGTTTCCTGCACTTTGAGGCGGCATACCGGAATACCCGCGCCATAGCTGACTATGCCTACTTTTTTCACGTTCATTTTCCTCTTGATTCCATTCTTTTCAGAAAACTGGGTCGTGCCTGCTCTGAAGCACCCTTGAAACATACGGAAACTCTTTTGCAGCCCTTACCGCTTCGGCACAGCGCAAACCCGCGGGCCAGAGGGGTACAGCGGGACGCTCCCAATAGGAGGAAACCTGCTTGAAAGCTGTTTTTCTTCACCTCACCATGCTATGATACGGAACGTTTCGTTTAATAATAATTCAAGGCACTTTGATCTTCGTCAGGGCAAAGGGCATCGACCTCAAATCCGAGGAACCCTATGTTCTAAAGCCTTATCAGCTAGGCCTTAACGAGATACAAAAAAACTAGATGGAACGATATTAAGAAGATCGTGCTTCTATCAGAAATGAAACGAAACGGACCGTTTCATTCCGATTTGTGGGAATCCTATACCCTGCGTTACGTTTGTCAAGCGCCCTGTCTGGAGATTTTTATTGTGGCTCGAACCCCATCTCGCAGCTCCATCGGCTCTTTGCGAAGTCCTCATACTCATAAAGCCATCCTCAGTTCCACCATCGAAATCCTTAAGGAATGTGGTTATTCCGGGCTCAGTATCGAATCTGTCGCCCGTCGTGCGGGAGCCAGCAAACCGACTATCTACCGTTGGTGGTCGAACAAGGCGGCATTGATCGCGGAAGTTTACGAAAACGAGAGCGAACAGGTCAGAAAGTCGCCTGATCTTGGCTCTTTCAAGGCCGATCTCGACTTTTTGCTGCACAATCTCTGGAAAGTCTGGCGCGAAACCATTTGTGGTGAAGCCTTTCGCTGCGTCATAGCTGAAGCGCAATTGGATCCAGCAACATTGACCCAGCTCAAGGATCAGTTCATGGAACGCCGAAGGGAGTTGCCGAGAAAACTGGTGGAAAACGCCATCAGCAATGGCGAACTGCCCAAGGACACCAACCGTGAACTGCTGCTCGATATGATCTTCGGCTTTTGCTGGTATCGGTTGCTGACTGAACAGTTGAATGCGGAACAGGACATCGAGGAGTTCACTGCTTTGCTGATCAACGGTGTTTGCCCTGCAGCCCAACGTTGATTGATTCAGCTTGCGAAGCCCGCGAATTTCGCGGGCTTCGGGGTTTTTGCTTCAGATTGCGGCGCTGCCGAACTCCCGATACAGGTCTGGCAGAAAGCTGGCCAGGTGATTGAACTCGCACATGTCGTGCACGGCGAATTCATAGGCCAGGGTTTCCAGCTCGGTTTCACCCAGGCCCGTTTCCTTGAGCAGCGCCGCGGCTTTTTCTGCCCCCGGAAAGCGGGCCATTGAAGGGTGCGAGCCGACCCAGTAACGGCTGGTCAGGTACATGCCGCCAGGCACTTCCTTGAACAGATGCACCATCAGTGACACGGGTACCTGCGGATGATCGGCCAGGCTCATCAGGGCGCTGACGCTGCCGTCGATTTTCGCTTCACGGTACAGATCGGGGTTCAGGCCGAGGCTGGCCGGTTCCTGGAAGTCGATATGCAAGTGCATCAGGCGGTCGCCGACATACTCCGATGCGCAGAAAGTGTTGCCGTACAACCGCTCTTCGAAACTCAGGGATTCATCACACAGGCGCTGATGGTTCACGCAGGGGTTGCTGACATGGGCATAGGGAAACCACAGGGTGTAGCGCTCGGCTTCCGCCGGGTGCCACATGAACCACCACTTGAACATCTGCGCGGTGCAGCCGGGGAAGAACTTGCGGCTTTGCACGTAGGCCATGGGGCCCGGCAGCAGGGCGTAGCCGGACTCTTCGCTGACGAAGTCCGGGTCGAGCAGGCGATTGATGTCCTCGACGCTGGGTGTCAGGGTGTCCTTGAGGTCCATGGGGCCTTGCTGGATCTTGCGGACGGCGGCCAGCGGCACTTTCATCTCCGAACGGAAATACTTGGCGTAGGGCTTGTTCTTGACTGCGGCCTGGTTGCGCAGGAAGAGCTTCTGCATGGGTAACGAGAAGTAGGTGAAGGGGGTCATGACGCGCGCTTCCATGCTGATATCCTCTGGCTTGATCGACGGTATTGGCCATTTCTCTGGGGGCCCGGCTCCGGGTTGAGGGAGAAACTGGCGCTTTGTATCTAAGCAGTCCATAACTAAAAGTCAAATTTGAATTTAAATTAATGAGAGAACCTATGGTCGTTCCCGTTTCCCCGCAGACAGTCGTGGCCCGCGCGCCACGTCAGGATGGTCAGGCGACTCGCCAGCAGATTCTGGAAACGGCCGGCCAGCTTTTCGCCGAGCTGGGGTATGCCAACACCACCAGCAAGCAGATCTGCGAGAGCTCCAGGGCCAACAACGCCTCGGTCAACTACCACTTCGAGAACAAGGACGGCCTGTACCGGGCGGTGCTGCACGAGGCCCACGATCGCCTGGTGAGGATCGAGACCATGATCAGCCTGAGCGAAAGCCCCGCCAGCCCCGAGGACAAGCTGCGGGCGATCATCACTGTACTGATCGGAGGGCTGGGCAATCAGCGCGAGGGCTGGGCGCTGAAAGTGCTGACCCGCGAGCTGCTGTCGCCATCCTCGGTGCTGCCGGAGGTGCTCGAGGAGCAGGCCTTTCCCAAGGCGAAGATAGTGCGCGAGATCCTCGGCCAGATCATGCAGTTGCCGCCGGACGATCCGGCCACCTTGCGCAGCGCGGTCAGCGTGTTTGCGCCTTGCCTGTTTCTGCTGATCGCCCATGAGCCGCTGGCGCGCAACGTGCTGCCGGGCCTGGAACTCGACCCGCCGGCGCTGATCGAGCACATGATGAATTACGCCCGGGCCGGCCTGCAGGCGGTTTCCGGGGCCGCCAAGGCGCTCTAGAGTGCCTTGCGGGCAAAAAAACGCCGACCCTGAGGTCGGCGTTGGCTGTCGTCCCTTCCCTGGTACGGCGCTTATTCTTCAGCCACGGCGTTTTTCGCCAGGATGGCGTTGGCCAGCTCCATATCGGTGGCCTTGAGGCCAGGATTGTCGGCGCGAACCTTCTGCATCGCGGCTTCCAGGTAAGGGCCACGGATGCTGCCTTCGCTGGCCACGAAGCTGCCGGCGTCGTCCTGGGCAGCGACGATCAGCTTGTGGTCCTTGAAGGTCAGGTAGGTGGAGCCGGTGGTGGCACCGGAGGAAATGACGTTACGCCAGAAGGTGTCGGCCATTGCCGAACCAACGGGAAGAGACAGCAGGGCAAGGGTGGCGACAGCTATTTTCAGACGCATGATGGGTGACTCCAACGAGGGGGAACTGCACCTTTTGATTCTAGATAACCCCTGGTAGTTCCGTGACCGCTCAGTCGAGGTTTTCGACCAGCAGAACCGCGCCCTCCTGGCCCACCACCCTTACCCGGGCGCCCACCGGTGCGTCGGCGCCCTTGGCGATCCACACCCCATCGGCAACCTTGATCCGCCCGCGGCCGTTGACGATCGCCTGCTGCACCACGAAGGTCTTGCCGATCAGTTCCTGGCCCCGCAGGTTGAGGTTCGGCTGCTCGCTGGAGCGCACCACAGTGCGCTGGCGGCGCCACCAGTAGAGCGCGGTGAGTACCGACAGCAGGCCGAACAGGAAGAACTGCACTTCCCACCCCAGGCCGGGTATCAGGAAGCTCAGGACGCCCACGGCCGCAGCGGCCAGGCCGATCCACAGCAGGTAGCCGCCGGCGCCGAACACTTCGAGAATCAGCAGCACGGTGCCCAGCGCCAGCCAGTCCCAGAACGATATGCCTTGCACAAAAGCCAACATGGAGAGCGCCTCAGGCCTTCTTGCCGTCGAACGTGGCTTTGACTATCTCGCCGATGCCGCCTACGGCGCCTATGACCTGGCTGGCCTCCAGAGGCATCAGGATCACCTTGCTGTTGTTGGCCGACGCCAGCTTGGCCAGGGCGTCGACGTATTTCTGCGCCACGAAGTAGTTGATCGCCTGGACGTTGCCGCTGGCGATCGCCTCGGACACCACCTGGGTGGCGCGGGCTTCGGCCTCGGCCTGGCGTTCCCGGGCCTCGGCTTCGAGGAAGGCCGCCTGGCGCTCGCCCTCGGCTTCGAGGATCTGTGCCTGTTTCTTGCCCTCGGCGGTGAGAATGGCCGCCGCCCGCAGGCCCTCGGCCTCGAGGATCTGCGCGCGCTTGACCCGCTCGGCCTTCATCTGCCCGGACATGGCGGCCATCAGGTCGGTGGGCGGGCTGATGTCCTTGATTTCGATCCGGGTGATCTTGATGCCCCAGGGTGCGGTGGCCTCGTCGACGGTTTTCAGCAGTTTCTCGTTGATTGCATCACGCTGGCTGAGCATCGCGTCCAGCTCCATGGAACCGAGCACGGTGCGGATATTGGTCTGCAACAGGTTACGGATGGCGTGCTCGAGATTGTTCACCTCATAGGCGGCCTGGGCGGCGTTGACCACCTGGAAGAAGCACACGGCGTCGATCTGCACCGTGGCGTTGTCGGCGGTGATGACCTCCTGGGGCGGAATGTCCAGCACGCTTTCCATGACGTTGATCTTGCGCCCGATGCGGTCCATCACCGGAATGATGATATTGAGCCCCGGCTTGAGGGTGTTGGTGTAGCGGCCGAAACGCTCCACGGTCCACTGGAACCCCTGGGGCACGACCTTGAAACCCATGAACACCAGGGCCACCGCCAGGCCGACGAAAAGAAACAGCACGCTGCCAGTCTGCATTACGTTCACCTGCTCGAATATTGATCAATCGTCTTGGGGTATGGAGCCTTCATAACTGGAAGCGCGTGACCGAGGTCTGCAGGGTGGCCACGGAGCTTTCCATCTGTTCCACGGTCTGGGTCAGCTCGCGCATGGCCTGGCTATTGCGCCGCGCCACCTGGCTGATCATTTCCACCCGCTGCGCCACTTCGCCACTGGCCTTGGACTGCTCGCCGATGGTGTGGGAGATCTCCCCCACCATCAGCGCCGAACGCTGGGCGCCCTGGCGAATCTCGTTGATCGACGTGCCTGCTTGCTGGGCCATGTGCACCCCGTCATTGACCCGGCTGACCCCGGTTTGCATGCTGCTCACCGCCTGTTCGGTGGTTTCCCGAATGCGTTCGATCATGCCGGTGATCTCTCGGGTGGAGTGCGCCGTGCGTGCCGCCAGGTTACGCACCTCATCGGCGACCACGGCGAACCCACGCCCGGCCTCGCCGGCCCGGGCCGCTTCGATGGCGGCATTCAGGGCCAGCAGGTTGGTCTGCTCGGCGATGCCGTTGATTACCTGGATGATCGAATGGATCTCCTCCGAGGACTGGCCCAGGGCGGTGATGCTCTGGGACGACTGGTTCACCGCTTCGGCAATATGGCTCATGCCGTCCACGACTCCGAGAATCACCTGGCCGCCGCTGCCGGCCAGGGACTCGGACTGGGCGGCAATACCCTGGGCATTGCGTGCATGCTCGGCGACCTGGGCGATATTGCTGATCATCTGCTCCATGGCGGCGGCCATGTTGGTGGCGCCGTCGGCCTGTTCGGTGGCGCCATCGGCAATGCTCAGCGAGGTATCGCTGAGGCTGTGGGAGCGACCGCGCAACTCCTCGCTCTCATGGCGAATGGTGGTGATCATCTGCCGCAGGTTTTCCTGCATCTCGCCCAGGGCCTGCTGCAACTGCCCGGCTTCGTCCCGGCTGTCGACACTGATGGGGGTGGTCAGGTTGCCCTGGGCGATGGCCCGCGCGGTGGACACGGATTTCTCCAGCGGCTTGAGCACCCGGTTGAGCAACTGGCGGGTCAGCAGGCCCAGGGCCAGGGCGGCGATCAGGCTGCCGCCGAGCAGCCACCAGGTGGCCTGCTTGACCGCATGCTCTCCGCGTTCGCGGGTTTGCGCGGTGCTGCTTTCGATCAGGCTGCTGAGGGCAGTATTGCGAGTTTCCACCTCGCTGAAACGCTGGGAGAACTCGGGCATCTGCAGGCGCGCGGCCTGAGGGTCCTTGAGGGCCTGCTCGGCAATGCTTTGCGCGGCCTGGATGTACTTTTCCAGCACCGGCTGCAATTCGCCGATGGCGGCGCGGATTTCCGGCGCCAGGGGCAGCCGGGCGTTTTCCGCCAGGGCCTTGCGGAACCAGTCGCCGTGCTCGCGCAGGCTGTTGCGCACCTCTTCTGCGGTGCTGGCGTTACCCTCGCTGCTCAGGGCTTCGAGCACATCGGCCCGCAGGGCGTCGTGCATCATGTCGGCTTCCAGGTGATTGCGCAGGGCGCTGGCATTCAGTTCGTTGTCCCCCAGCGCCTTGGCCAGACGCGACTGGCCCCACAGGCCAAGGCCGGCCACCAGGGCAATGGCCAGCAGGCTGATAACCCCGCTGGTGATCAGATTGTGACGAATATTCATGCCCGGCTCCCTGCTCGTTGCGGCGGTGGTTAGAGCGTAGTTCAGCGCGCGTGGTTCGCCTTTGGCGAGCTATTGATGTTCGTTATGGGGGATTACCCGCAGCACTTCCTCGAGGCTGGTCAGGCCCTGCGCGACCTTGTGCGCCGCGGCCTGGCGCAGGTTGCGCATGCCGTCCTCGCAGGCCTGGCGGCGCAGGCTGGCGAGGTCGAGGTCGGCCTGGATCAGGGCCTTGAGCCGGGCATTCAGCGGCATGATTTCGTAGACTCCGGTGCGCCCGTGATAACCGCTGCCCCGGCACTCCGTGCAGCCCACGGCGCGCTGGCTGAGCGTCGGCGGTGGCCATGGCTGGGGTTGGACCAGGCTGTGCCAGGCGTCCGCGGCCAGTTCGGCGGGCGCCTTGCAGTGCGGGCACAAGACCCGCACCAGGCGCTGGGCCATGACCCCGATCAGCGTGGCCCTGATCAAGTAGTGCGGCACGCCCAGTTCCAGCAGCCGGCTGATGGCTCCGGGGGCGTCGCTGGTGTGCAGGGTGGACAGCACCAGGTGCCCGGTCAGCGCTGCCTGGATGGCGATGCTGGCGGTTTCCAGGTCGCGGATCTCGCCGATCATGATGATGTCCGGGTCTTGGCGCAGCAGCGCCCGCACGCCACTGGAGAAATCCAGGTCGATATTGTGCTGGACCTGCATCTGGTTGAACGCCGGTTCGATCATCTCGATCGGGTCTTCGATGGTGCACAGGTTGACCTCGGAAGAAGCCAGTTGCTTGAGAGTGGCGTAGAGGGTGCTGGTCTTGCCTGAACCGGTGGGGCCGGTCACCAGGATCATGCCGTGGGCCTGGGCGCTCATGGCCTGCCAGCGGTCCAGGTCTTCGGCGCAGAACCCCAGCTGGTCGAAGCTCTTGCCCAGAACCTGGGGGTCGAAGAGGCGCATCACCAGTTTCTCGCCGAAGGCCGTGGGCAGGGTCGAGAGCCGCAGTTCCACCTCGTCGCCCGCGGGGGTACGGGTTCTGACCCGGCCGTCCTGGGGTTTGCGTTTTTCCGCGATGTTCATCCGTCCCAGGCCCTTGAGGCGGCTGACGATGGCCAGGGTCACCTGGGGCGGGAACTGATAGGCGTGGTGCAGCACGCCGTCGATGCGCAAGCGCAGGCTGCCGTGTTCATGGCGCGGCTCGAGATGAATATCGCTGGCCCGTTGCTGGAAGGCGTACTGCAACAGCCAGTCGACGATATTCACCACATGGGCGTCGTCCGTGGCGTCGGCCCCGAACTTCGGCGTCGCCTCGACAGTGTCCGGGCTGCTGGCCTGCTGCTGGCTGGCGCCGCTGACCGAGCGGGCCAGGCGATAGAACTCCTGGGTCAGGCGGGCGATTTCCTGCGGGTTGGCCACCACCCGGCGGATCGGGCGTTTGAGCACTCGGGCCAGGTCCGTCTCCCAGCTGCGCACATAAGGCTGGGCGCTGGCCACGGTCAGGCCTTGGGCATCCAGCGCCAAGGCGAGGATGCGGTGCCTGCGGGCAAAGGCATGGGACATCAGCGGGGTGACCCGGACGACGTCGATCCGCAGTGGGTCGATGCGCATATAGGGCTGGCCGGCTTGCCGGGCCAGCCAGGCGCTGAGCTGTTCCAGGTCCAGCTGTTTTCCTGGCTGCTGCAGGTCGGGCAGGTTCAGGCTGGCGATCAGTTCCAGCGGATGCTGGCTGTTGTCGGTCCCGTATTGGCGGGCGGTGATTGCCTGATCGGCGGCTTCCTGGCTGATACAGCCCTGGGCCAGCAACTGATCCAGCAATTCGCCCAGTTGCAGCCAACGGTCCGGGAAATTCTGCACTGCGCTCATGGGGCTTCCTTGGTCGGGATCCAGGGTCCTGATCACCCATCGCCAAGGATAGTCGCGCCGGGCCTGAGGGCTGGCGGCCAAGGATTGCGAGGTTTTACCGAGCTCAGCTAGCGGCTTGCAGGTGCGACGGCTGTGCCCGTTGCAACTGCACCGAAGCGACGCTGATCAGGTTGCGCAGCTTGTCGCCGATCACCCGGGCCCGGTGCCAGCTCAGACCGTCGAGTTGCATGTCGATATGCAACATGGCGTCTTCCTGGACCACCGTGACGCGCTGCGGCACCAGGAACTGCAGGGCGAAATGGTTGAGCACTCGGCACAGGACATCGGCCTCGGCTTCGGCCGTGACCTGGTAATGCACGGGGCAGTGGCTGTTGTCGACATGCCAGACATCGGCGCGGGGGGCAGGGCTGTGGTCGAGAGGGGGCATGGCGGTCTCCAGGTCAGTGGAGAAATTTTTGCATTAGATTGCGGGCATTTCTTATCTAAGATGCAGCGTATTGCAATAAATACGAATTGAACGATTCTGAATTGTGTTTTTTGGGGGATTGATTATGCAAAGCGAGCTGGATGTCTACGATCGGCGGATTCTTGCCCTGCTGCAGGAGGATGCGGCGCTTTCCAGCGCACAGATCGCCGAGCGGGTAGGGCTCTCCCAGTCGCCGTGCTGGCGGCGGATTCAGCGCTTGAAGGATGAGGGGGTGATTCGTGGTCAGGTGACCCTGCTTGACCGCAAGAAGATTGGCCTCAACACGCAGATCTTCGCTGAGGTCAAGCTCAACGCCCACGGGCGCTCCAACTTCACCGAATTCACCGAGGCGATCCGCGAGTTTCCGGAGGTGCTGGAGTGTTATGTGCTGATGGGGGCGGTGGACTTTCTGTTGCGCATCGTCACCGCCGATATCGAGGCCTATGAACGCTTCTTCTTCGAGAAGCTGTCCAATGTGCCGGGCATCCAGGAGGTGAACTCGATCGTCGCCCTTTCGGAGATCAAGTCCACCACCAGTCTGCCGCTGGCGCGCTGAGAGGAATTACAGGCGCAGCAGGGTTTTCCAGGCGCGGTTCTGGAACACCGCGATGGCTTGCTGCTTGCGCGCGTCCAGCACTTCGTCGCTGATCGGCTCGTTGGCCAGTTGCACCAGTTTGTTCAGTTCGCCGTAAAGACGGTCCAGCTCCGGGATTTCCAGCACGTTACGGGCATGGTGCAGCCAGGCCTGGATGCGCTCGATACGCGGCAGCTGCTCGGCCAGGTCTTCGGGTTGCTGCTGGTAGCGCGGCAATTGCAGGGAAGAGGCTTCCTCGGCCAGCAGGCGCGGTAGCCAGCTGGCCAGTTGTGCGGCGCCCTGACGGTTACCGCGGGTGTTGCGCTCGGCGCTCCAGGCGCGGGCCAGCAGCCAGCGCGAAGTGTTCAGGGAGAACAGGCCCCAGCGTACGTCCTGCAGCTCTTCGAGGAATTGCTCCGGTGCGGCCTTGCGCACGTCTTCATCGTCGAGGCCGGCTTGCACCAGTGGCCGCCAGTCTTCCAGCAGGGCATCCAGGGCGCTGCGCAGCTCGGCGCTGGACTGGCGCGGCGCGGCCTGGCCCAGGCTGCTGGTCAGGGCTCGCAGTTCGGCGAGGTTGTCCACCCAGTCCTGCAGCAGGCGCCAGTGGCCATTGAAGCGATACTGCTCGGCCAGGCGCTGGCTGCTGCCCAGCAGATGCCAGGCCAGGGCGGCGAAGGCGTCATCCAGGGGCGTTTCGGCGCTCAGTTGTGGCGCGGGCAGGCTCAGCGAGTAGCTGCCGGCATCAAACAGGCGATAGCCGCGTTCGGCCTTGCTGATATCGCAGGGCATCAGCGGCAGGGTCAGGGCCAGTTCCGCCGCCAGTTCCAGCAGGGCGGCCGGCTCGCCTTCACGCAGTTCTAGTTCCAGTTCGCAGATTTCTTCCTTGTGCTTGCCGGCAATCACCTGGCCCAGGTCCAGGGCGGCCTCGATCACCACCTTGGCCTTGCCACGACCCCAGGCGATTTCCGCACGCTCGCGGACAAAGTCGGTGGTGAACAGCGGCTTGAGGCTCTTCTTGTCCAGCTCGGCCAGGGCTTCGGGCCAGCAGTCGCCTTCGAGCTTCTTCAGGTCGAGCTTGGCCTTGGCCAGTTGCCAGTCGTATTCGTTGCGTTCGGACAGGCCGGCGACGCTCTGACCGCTGGTCTTCAGGGTCTGGATCACCACGTCGCCGTCGCGGCGCAGGCGCAGGGCGACCTTGGCCCGGGCCAGGTCGCGCTCCGGGGTGTCGAAGTACTGGTTCATCAGTTCACGGCGTTCCCAGCCACTTTTGTTGCGTTTTTTCAGCAGCGGGTGCTCGCGCAGGGCGGCGAGGGTTTCGCGGCTGACGCGGAGTTTGATTTCGGTTTCTTTCTGCATGGCCGGAAAATCCAGGATCGGGAGTGCAGCCGCAGGAGATGTTGGCTGCCAAGGCCGTGCAGTGTACAGGACCCGGCGCCCGGAGGCGCCACGGCGGTTCCTTCCTCTGGCGAGATGCCTCTATGATGAGCTCCACCTTGGAACTCCCGGAGCCCGCTCATGCCATTGCCGTCCATGAAGCAGCAGTTCGCCGCACTGATCGCCACGCCTTCGGTGAGCTGCACCCAAGCGGCGCTGGACCAGTCCAACCGTGCAGTCATCGACCTGTTGGCCGGCTGGCTGGGCGATCTCGGGTTCGCTTGCGATATCCAGCAGGTCAGCCTCGGCAAATTCAACCTGCTGGCCAGTTTCGGCAGTGGGCCCGGCGGCCTGGTGCTGGCTGGACACAGCGATACCGTGCCCTACGACAGCGCGCTGTGGCAGACCGATCCGTTGCAACTGACCGAGGTCGACGGCCGCTGGGTGGGCCTGGGCAGTTGCGATATGAAGGGCTTTTTCGCCCTGATCATCGAGGCGGTGCGGCCCTTGCTGGACCAGCCCTTCAAGCAGCCGCTGCTGGTGCTTGCCACCTGCGATGAGGAAAGCTCCATGGCCGGGGCGCGAGCCCTGGCCGAGGCCGGGCGACCCCTGGGGCGCGCGGCGGTGATCGGCGAGCCCACGGGCCTCAAGCCGATTCGCCTGCACAAGGGGGTGATGATGGAGCGCATCGATATTCTCGGCCGCAGCGGCCACTCCTCGGACCCGAGCCTGGGCCGCAGTGCTCTGGAGGCGATGCACGACGCCATAGGCGAGCTGCGCGGGCTGCGCCTGGCGTGGCAGCGGGAGTTTCGCAATCCGCAGTTCAGCGTGCCGCAGCCAACCCTGAACTTCGGCTGCATCCATGGTGGCGACAATCCCAACCGTATTTGTGGCCAGTGTTCCCTGGAGTTCGACCTGCGGCCCCTGCCGGGCATGGACCCGCAGGCCCTGCGCGATGCCATTGCCCAGAAGCTGCGGCCGATTGCCGAGCGCCACGAGGTGCAGATCGACTATGCGCCGCTGTTTCCTGCCGTGCCGCCGTTCGAGCAGCCCGAGGATGCCGAGTTGGTCCGGGTGGCGGAGCGCCTGACCGGACATCGCGCCGAAGCAGTAGCCTTTGGCACCGAAGCACCTTATCTTCAGCGCCTTGGCTGCGAGACCCTGGTGCTCGGCCCCGGGGATATCGCCTGTGCCCACCAGCCGGGGGAATACCTGGAAATGTCACGCTTGCAGCCTACCGTGCATCTACTACGGGAATTGATTGAACATTACTGCCTGACGCCGGCCCAATTTCAGTAAATTGCCGGCGCCCCTGTCCGTACCCATGAGGAGAGTAAGCGTGTTGCCAAGCCTGTTTCGACGATAACCATCAGCCCGCTGTGCGTTTTTCCGTTTCGTCCTTTTATAGGCTGCTTCTTATTACAGGCTCAGGTTCATGCCCGAATACGTCAATTGGCTTCGCCACGCGTCTCCCTATATCAACGCCCACCGTGACTGCACCTTCGTGGTGATGCTGCCCGGCGACGGCGTTGAACACCCCAATTTCGGCAATATCGTCCACGACCTGGTGCTGCTCCACAGCCTGGGGGTGCGCCTGGTGCTGGTACACGGTTCGCGCCCGCAGATCGAAGCGCGCCTGGCGTCCCGCGGCCTGACCCCGCATTACCATCACGGCCTGCGGATCACCGACGCCGCGACCCTGGAATGCGTGATCGACGCCGTGGGCCAGTTGCGCATTGCCATCGAGGCGCGGCTGTCCATGGACATGGCCTCGTCGCCGATGCAGGGCTCGCGGCTGCGGGTGGCCAGCGGCAACCTGGTAACCGCACGGCCGATCGGCGTGCTGGAGGGGGTCGACTATCACCACACCGGCGAAGTTCGCCGGGTCGATCGCAAGGGCATCAACCGCCTGCTGGACGAGCGCTCCATCGTGCTGCTGTCGCCCCTGGGCTACTCGCCTACCGGGGAAACCTTCAACCTGGCCTGCGAAGACGTGGCCACCCGCGCCGCCATCGACTTGGGGGCTGACAAGCTGCTGCTGTTCGGTGCCGATCCGGGGCTGCTGGATGAAAACGGCAAGCTGGTACGCGAGCTGCGTCCGCAGCAGGTACCGGCGCACCTGCAACGCCTGGGCGCCAACTATCAGGCCGAGCTGCTGGATGCCGCCGCCGAAGCCTGCCGGGGCGGAGTGGGGCGCAGTCATATCGTCAGCTATGCCGAAGACGGTGCCTTGCTCACCGAACTCTTCACCCGTGATGGCGGCGGCACCCTGGTGGCTCAGGAGCAGTTCGAGCGGGTACGCGAGGCGGCGATCGAAGACGTTGGCGGCCTGCTGGACTTGATCAGCCCGCTGGAAGAGCAGGGTATTCTGGTGCGGCGCTCCCGCGAGGTGCTGGAGCGCGAGATCGAGCAGTTCAGCGTGGTCGAGCGCGAAGGCATGATCATCGCCTGCGCGGCGCTGTATCAGATTGCCGATTCCGATGCCGGTGAGCTGGCGTGCCTGGCGGTGAACCCTGAGTATCGCCACGGCAGGCGCGGTGATGAATTGCTCGAGCGCATCGAAGCCCGGGCCCGGGCCCAGGGCTTGAAGACCCTGTTCGTGCTCACCACCCGCACTGCCCATTGGTTCCGCGAGCGGGGTTTTGTGCCCAGCAGCGTCGAGCGCCTGCCTTCGGCGCGGGCTTCGCTGTACAACTATCAGCGCAATTCGAAGATCTTCGAAAAGGCCCTCTGAATCCTTCTTCGGTTCTGCAAACACCAACGCCTCGATCCTGGGATCGAGGCGTTGGTGTTTTATGCACATGTCAGAAAAATTTCATTTCGACACAAAAACTGTAACAAATTGACGGGAGGATAGGCTCTTCGCCATGATTGCGTCGCTTTTTTGATCCTGGATGACGTTTTGCGCCCGTAGGCGCGGGGGATCTTGGGGGCTGAAGCAGGAAAATAGTTTTCAGAAATAAGCTTGCAAGTGTCTAGGCTGGGACTTTGCGTTTGACAGTAGCGAGCTTTATTCCTGAAAGGTATGAAAAAGAATTAAACAATTCTTTTTGGGTTTATGAGTAATTCATTACCCTGCATGGACCAAATAACGGCGATTAGACCATGGTCGTAGACACAGATCGTTACGATTGACTTATCAGTCACGGTCTGGCGCTAATCGCGCATCTGTGGCACCCGGACGTTCGATCTGGGGCCAGGAACCACAAGAATTAGAAACGAGAGGAGCGATACATGAACAAGTCCACCTTGGCCCTGGCTGTGGCCGTAGGGGTTTTGGCGCAGCAGGCAGGCGCCGCCGGTTTTGTTGAAGACAGCAAGGCCACCTTGGGGCTGCGTAACTTCTATATCAATACCGATAACCGCGATGGTGACACCAAAGCCGCCAAAGCGCAGAACAAACAGGAAGAGTGGGGCCAAGGCTTCATCTTCAACTTCACCTCCGGCTACACCCAGGGCACCGTAGGTTTCGGTCTGGATGCAATCGGCTTGCTGGGCGTGCGCCTGGATTCCGGTGGTGGCACCAACGGCGCGACCAAGACCTCTTCCGGCGGTACGGTATTCCCGACCCATTCCAGCAGTGGCAACAATGCTGAAGCCGTGAACGACTTCTCCAGCCTGGGCCTGACCGGCAAGGTCAAGGTTTCCCAGACCGAGCTGAAGATTGGCACCCTGCAACCGAACAACCCGGTGATCAAGTACAACGACGGTCGTCTGCTGCCACAAACCTTCCAGGGTGGCCAGATCACTTCGAACGAGATCAAGGACCTGACCCTGACTGCCGGTCAGATTGAACACGCCAAAGGGCGTAACTCGACTAACAATGAAGGCCTGTCGATCGCTGGTGCCAACGCCAGCTCCAACTACGACGCCGGCAAGTTCAGCAACAAGTTCTACTATGGTGGTGCCGACTACAAGATCACCAAAGATCTGACCGCTTCGTACTACTACGGCGAGCTGAAAGACTTCTACTCGCAGAATTTCCTGGGCCTGGTGCATAACTGGTCGATCGGTCCTGGCGTGCTGAAAAGCGACCTGCGCTACTACCGCAGCCGCGACAACGGCTCCAACGGCGACACCGCAGCCTACTACACCACCGGCTACTACCCGGACAAAGGCCTGTCGGCAATCACCAAGGGTAAAGTCGACAACAACCTGTACAGCTATCTGGCGCTGTACTCGGTTGAAGGTCACACCTTCGGCGGTGGCTATCAGTACAGCAATGGTGACAGCGATTTCCCTTGGCTGAACCAGGGTGACGGCTCGTCCAACAGCACCATCACCGACATGCAGATCCAGAAATTCGCCCGTGCCGGCGAGCGTACCTGGCAGGCTCGCTACGCCTATGACTTCGCCAAGGTCGGTGTGCCTGGCCTGACCGCTGGCATCATTTACCTGCGCGGCAACAACATCAACACCGCTGGTAAAGTTGGTTCTGCTCAAGTGACTACCTTGGGTACTGGCGGCACCGAGTGGGAGCGCGACCTGACCCTGTCTTACGTGGTTCCGCAAGGCCCACTGAAGAACCTTGGCCTGACCTGGAAAAACGCCATGTGGCGTAACGACATCCCGGGCCAGCGCGACCAGGACGAAAACCGCCTGATCGTCAGCTACTCGATCCCGCTGCTGTAATAGCGTGATAAAACCTCGCCCGGCGCAATGCCGGGCGAGGTGTTGCGTCAAGTCAGGCCCACCCCCGTGAGCCCTTCCTGAGTTCCCCTCTTTCTACAGCGTCTACAGCGACTCAAGGCCTTCTCGAACCTTGCCTGGCAGGGTGGTCTGCGGCTGCCTGTGCGTCCAGTGAAGAGATTTTTAATATGCAAAATGGCTATTAATAAATCGATATTTATTCTTTTTAAATAAATCCCTGTGCAGGCAGAGTAGGCCCATAACGCACTCACAGGAGCAGCACCCATGAGCCTCAGACTCGGCGATATCGCCCCCGACTTCGAACAGGATTCCAGCGCCGGCAAGATTCGTTTCCACGAGTGGCTGGGCGACAGCTGGGGCGTGCTGTTTTCCCATCCGGCGGACTTCACCCCGGTGTGCACCACCGAGCTGGGCTTTACCGCCAAGCTCAAGGAGCAGTTCGCCCAGCGCGGGGTCAAGGCCATCGCCCTCTCGGTGGACCCGGTGGACTCCCATCACCGCTGGATCGAGGACATCAACGAAACCCAGCACACCCTCGTCAACTTTCCGATCCTGGCGGATGCCGATCGCAAGGTCTCTGATCTCTACGACCTGATCCACCCCAATGCCAGCGACACCCTGACCGTGCGCTCGCTGTTCGTTATCGACCCGAACAAGAAGATCCGCCTGACCATCACCTACCCGGCCAGCACCGGGCGCAATTTCAACGAGATCCTGCGGGTGATCGATTCGCTGCAACTCACCGATAACTACAAGGTGGCCACCCCGGCCAACTGGGAGGACGGTGACGAGGTGGTGATTGTTCCGTCGCTCAAGGACGAGGAAGAGATCAAGCGCCGCTTTCCCAAGGGCTATCGCGCAGTGAAGCCCTACCTGCGTCTGACGCCGCAACCCAATCGTTGACTATTAATCACCTGGCGTAGGAGCCGGCTTGCCGGCGAAGGCGCTTGCGAGGCTGATGCAAGGTTTGACGGCCTTTTCGCGGGCAAGCCGGCTCCTACGCAAAGCGCGGGGGTAACAGATCCATAAAGCAGGGGGTTTCGGGCCGTTTCGACGGCCTGTTTTTTTGCCTGTGAGTTGTTGTTTCTTATATTCATATAAGGAATAAACAAATAAAAAAATAAGATTTATGGATATAAAAATAGACTGTTAAGGTCTCTTCAGTCCGGCGAGATCGCATCCCGCGAATCGCTTTCTTTAGTTCAAGGAATCCCCTGCATGCTGGTGGTCTCTCTCGGTGGCAGTCCCAGCCAACGCTCCCGTTCCGGGGTGCTGCTGGAGTTGGCCAAACGCTGGTTACAGCAGCAAGGCGTGGAAGTGGTGAGTTACCAGGTACGGGATTTCCCGGCCGAGGACTTGCTCCACGCGCGCTTCGACAGCCCCAAGGTCATCGACCTGCTGCAACAGATCGAACAGGCCGACGGCCTGCTGATCGCCACTCCGGTGTACAAGGCCTCGTTCTCCGGGGCGCTGAAAACCCTGCTCGACCTGCTGCCCGAACGCGCCTTGAGCCACAAGGTGGTGCTGCCCATGGCCACCGGCGGCAGCATCGCCCATATGCTGGCGGTGGATTACGCCCTCAAGCCGGTGCTCTCGGCGCTCAAGGCCCAGGAAATGCTCCAGGGCATCTTTGCCGAGGACAGCCAGATCGCCTATGGCGAGGGCAGTGCCCAGCCGCAACTGGCCGAGGCCCTGGAGCAACGCTTGCGGGAAGCCCTGGAGCAGTTCCACAGCGCCATGGCGCGGCGTCCCAAGCCGCTGGACCCGCATCTGTTGAATGAACGTCTGTTGAGTGCTCGCTGGAGCATCTGAGCCACGCCCCTGATTTGAAGTACTGGCCTTACTCGCCCGCCAACGGGCAAGCAGGTGCAGCCACAACCCCATTGCAAAAAGGAGAGCGCCATGCGCCCGGTCATTTTGCGTCGAGGTCTGGTCGCTCTGTTTGCTGCGGCTGTGTCCTTCGGCGCCATCGTTCAAGCTCAAGCCGAAACCCTGCGGATCGGCTATCAGAAGTACGGCACCCTGGTGCTGCTCAAGGCCAAGGGCACCCTGGAGAAGCGCCTGGCGCAGCAGGGTGTCGACGTGCAGTGGACCGAGTTTCCCGGCGGCCCGCAGTTGCTGGAAGGGCTGAATGTCGGCTCCATCGACTTCGGCGTGACCGGCGAAACCCCGCCGGTATTCGCCCAGGCGGCCGGTGCCGACTTGCTCTATGTCGCCTATGAACCGCCAGCCCCAGGCAGCGAGGCGATCCTGGTGCCCAAAGGCTCGCCGATCCAGTCGGTGCAGGACCTCAAGGGCAAGAAGGTGGTGCTCAACAAGGGCTCCAACGTCCATTACCTGCTGGTCCGCGCCCTGGAAGACGCAGGTCTGAAATACAGCGATATCCAGACCGTGTTCCTGCCCCCGGCCGATGCCCGCGCCGCTTTCGAGCGTGGCAGCGTCGATGCCTGGGTGATCTGGGACCCCTACCAGGCCGCCGCCGAGCAGCAGTTGCAGGCGCGCACCCTGCGTGATGGCCGCGGCATCGTCGACAACCATCAGTTCTACCTGGCCACCAAGCCCTATGCCCAGCAACACCCCGAGGTGATCACCGCCCTGGTGGAAGAAGTGCGGGCGGTGGGTGAGTGGTCCAAGTCCAACCCGCAGGAGGTCACCCAGCAGGTGGCGCCGCTCCTGGGCCTGCCAGCCGACATCACCCTGACCTCGGTGAAGCGCCAGGGCTACGGTGCCGGCTTCCTGACCGCGGAAGTGATCGCTGCGCAGCAGAAGATCGCCGACAGCTTCTACCAGCTCAAGCTGATTCCCAAGCCACTGAGCATCAAAGACGTGATCTGGACGCCCACCGCCGCTGTGGCCAAAGCGCCGTAACCCGACCCCTTAGGAGACCACTCCATGAGCCTGAATATTTTCTGGTTTCTGCCCACCCACGGCGACGGCCATTACCTTGGCACCGCCGAAGGCGCACGCGCTGTCGATCATGCCTACCTGACGCAGATCGCCCAGGCCGCCGACCGCCTGGGCTTTGGCGGCGTGCTGATCCCCACCGGACGCTCCTGCGAGGACTCCTGGCTGGTGGCGGCCTCGCTGATTCCGGTGACCCAACGCCTGAAGTTCCTGGTGGCGCTGCGCCCGGGGATCATCTCCCCGACCGTAGCAGCGCGCCAGGCGGCGACCCTGGACCGGCTGTCCGGCGGCCGCGCGCTGTTCAACCTGGTGACCGGCGGTGATCCGGATGAGCTGGCCGGTGACGGCCTGTTCCTCGATCACGAAGAGCGCTATCAGGCCTCGGTGGAGTTCACCCGTATCTGGCGCCGGGTGCTGGAAGGCGAAACCGTGGACTACGACGGCCAGCACATCAGCGTGAAGGGCGCCAAGCTGCTCTATCCGCCACTGCAACAACCCCGCCCGCCGCTGTACTTTGGCGGCTCTTCGGAAGCTGCCCAGGACCTGGCCGCCGAGCAGGTGGAAATGGTCCTGACCTGGGGCGAGCCGCCGGCTGCGGTGGCCCAGAAGATCCAGCAGGTACGGGAAAAGGCCGCCAAGCTCGGGCGCACGGTGCGCTTTGGCATCCGTCTGCATGTGATTGTGCGGGAAACCAACGCCGAGGCCTGGCAGGCCGCCGAGCGCCTGATCTCCCATCTGGACGACGACACCATCGCTCGGGCCCAAGCCTCTCTGGCGCGCTTCGACTCGGTGGGCCAGCAACGCATGGCCGCGCTGCATGGCGGGCGTCGCGACCGGCTGGAAGTCAGCCCCAACCTCTGGGCCGGCGTCGGCCTGGTGCGCGGTGGGGCCGGCACCGCCCTGGTGGGCGACGGCCCCACGGTGGCGGCGCGGATGCAAGAGTATGCGGACCTGGGCATCGATACCTTTATCTTCTCCGGTTATCCACACCTGGAAGAGTCCTACCGGGTGGCCGAGCTGCTGTTCCCGCACCTGGATATCGAGCGCCCCAAGCTGCCTGAAGCCGCCGGTTATGTCAGCCCGTTTGGCGAGATGGTGGCCAACGACATCATCCCCAAAGCCGCGTCCCAGAGCTGAGGTGTGGCCATGAGTGGACAACGCATAGTGCAACGGCTGGCGCCCTGGGGGTTGCCGTTGCTGCTGCTCGCGGTGTGGCAGTTGTCAGTGTCGGCGGGTTGGCTATCGACCCGTATCCTGCCGGCGCCGAGCGCGGTGATCGAAGCCGGGATCAGCCTGGTGCGCAGTGGCGATATCTGGAGCCACCTGGCCATCAGCGGCTGGCGTGCGGGGCTGGGGTTCGTCATCGGTGGCGGCATTGGCCTGGCCCTGGGTTTTATCACCGGCCTGTCGACATGGGGCGAGCGCCTGCTGGACAGCTCGGTGCAGATGATCCGCAATGTGCCGCACCTGGCGCTGATCCCGCTGGTGATCCTGTGGTTCGGCATCGATGAGTCGGCGAAGATCTTCCTGGTGGCCCTGGGCACCCTGTTCCCGATCTACCTCAATACCTACCACGGCATTCGCAATGTCGACCCGGCGCTGGTGGAGATGGCCCGCAGCTATGGCCTGTCCGGCTTCGCGCTGTTTCGCCAGGTGATCCTGCCGGGGGCCTTGCCCTCGATCCTGGTGGGGGTGCGGTTTGCCCTGGGGCTGATGTGGCTGACGCTGATCGTCGCCGAAACCATTTCCGCCAGTTCCGGCATCGGCTACCTGGCGATGAATGCCCGGGAGTTCCTGCAAACCGATGTGGTGGTACTGGCGATCGTCATGTATGCGCTGCTCGGCAAGCTGGCGGACCTGACCGCACGGGGCCTGGAGCGGGCCTGGCTGCGCTGGCATCCGGCCTACCAAGTGGCCAGGGGTGGTGCCCAATGACGGCTCAACAACCTCCACGGCTGTTGCGGGGCATTCCCCTGGCCGTGCGCAAATTGCAGAAAACCTTTGGCTCGCGCCAGGTGCTGCGGGAAATCGACCTGCATATTCCTGCCGGTCAGTTCGTTGCGGTGGTGGGGCGCAGCGGTTGCGGCAAAAGCACCTTGCTGCGCCTGCTGGCCGGTCTCGACCAGCCCACAGGCGGCGAGTTGCTGGCGGGCTCTGGGTCCTTGAGCGCAGCCCGTGACGACACCCGGCTGATGTTCCAGGAGGCACGCCTGCTGCCCTGGAAGAAGGTCATCGACAACGTTGGCCTGGGCCTCAAGGGCCACTGGCGGCCTCAGGCCCTGGAGGCTCTCGAAGCCGTGGGCCTGGCGGATCGTGCCAATGAATGGCCGGCGGCGCTGTCCGGTGGCCAGAAGCAGCGGGTGGCCCTGGCTCGAGCGCTGATCCATCAGCCGCGCCTGCTGTTACTGGATGAGCCGCTGGGGGCCCTGGACGCCCTGACCCGGATCGAGATGCAGCAATTGATCGAAGGCCTGTGGCAACAGCATGGCTTCACCGTGCTGCTGGTGACCCACGATGTGAGCGAGGCGGTGGCGATTGCCGATCGGGTGATCCTGATTGAGGACGGCGAGGTTGGCCTCGACCTGCATGTGGAGCTGCCGCGGCCGCGGGTGCGGGGTTCCCATCGCCTGGCGGCGCTGGAAGCCGAAGTGCTCAATCGTGTGTTGTCACTGCCCGGCGCACCGCCGCAACCGGAACCCGTTTCACCCTTGCCCACGCAATTGCGTTGGGCGCTTTAGAGCAGCGGCGAGTTTCCAGCTGCAAGCGGCAAGCAAGAGCGTCGTGCTTCTGCTTGCAGCTGACCGCTTGAGGCTTGCAGCTCCGTTTTTCGACCCCAGGAGAAATACCATGACCATTAAAGCCATCAACGTACGCAACCAGTTCAAGGGCACCATCAAGGAGATAGTCGAGGGCGATGTGCTGTCGGAAATCGACGTGCAGACCGCTTCCGGGATTGTCACTTCGGTGATCACTACCCGTTCGGTCAAGGAGCTGGAACTGTCCATCGGCAGCGAAGTGATCGCCTTTGTGAAGTCCACCGAGGTGTCGATCGCCAAGCTGTGAACAGGGCAATAGCACAGCCCCGGAGGGTGCCAGCCCTGCGGGGCTTTTTCATGGGCGCTGTAAATAACGGTCAGATTTGATACTTTCCCTGCTTTCGGCAAGGCCTGAACAGTACAGACATGACAACAGAGCAGGGTCCAAACGTGGGGTTTCTGGAGTTTGATCGCGACCACTGGGCCGCTCTCCGGGCCGCTGAACCTATGAGTCTGTCAGCATCCGAGATGGATTCGCTGACCAGCCCGACCCAGCCTATGGCGGCCGACGAGGTGTGGCAGATCCTCCTGCCGCTGTCGCGCCTGCTGCATTTGCACGCGGCGCAGGTGCAAGCCTGCAAAGGCTCGCCGACAGGTTTCAAGGCGCCTTATGTGATCGGCATTTCCGGCAGCGTGGCGGTGGGCAAGAGCAGTTTTGCCCGAGTGCTGGCGGCGTTGCTGGCCTATTGGCCGGGCAAGCCCAATGTGCATCTGGTGACCACCGACTCCTTTCTTTTCCCGCTGGCGGCCCTGCAGGAGAAAAATATCCTGCATCGCAAGGGTTTTCCCGAGTCCTACGATGAGCCGTTGTTCGTGGAGTTTCTCCAGGCGGTGTGCCGCGACGGGCAAGCGACGCGGATTCCCATCTATTCCCATGTGCGCTACGACATCCTGGCCGATGAGATGCAGTCGGTGGAGGCGCCGGACATCATCGTCCTGGAAGGCTTGAATGTGCTGCAGGGCGAGCAGGGGGCGGGCCCGAATCCGCTGGATTTCATCGACTTCTCGATCTACGTCGATGCTGCCGAGGCCACCATCAAGACCTGGTACCTGGAGCGTTTCGTCTACCTGAAGAACACTGCCTTCCAGTCGGCAGACTCTTACTTCAACAAGTACAAGGAGCTTTCCGACAGCGAGGCGCTGTCGGTGGCGTCCGATACCTGGGATCGGGTCAATCTGAAGAACCTGGTGGAAAATATCCTGCCGACCCGGGAGCGGGCCAACCTGATTCTCCACAAGTCGGCCGACCACAGCATCGACCGCCTGTTGTTGCGGCAGGTCTAGAGCGGGGCCGGGCGCTTGGCCAGGTAGGGCGGCAGGTAGAGCCCCAGGTAGGCGTCGAACACCCGCATGCCTTCCTCGGCCATGCGTGGGGTGATCTGCCCATGCAACTGCACCGAGCGCGCGTACACCCGGTCCCCCAGCTCCATAGCCAGGGCGAATACGTCCACGTCCTGGGGCAGGGTCGGCAGCTCGAAGTGTTGATTGAACAGCTTGTGCATCAGGTCCCCCAGCTCGATATCGTGCTGGCGGTCGGCCTGGGTCACTTCGGTCAGGCCGTGCTGGGCGAGGATCAGTTGGCGGGCCGCGGCATCCTCGCCGTAGATGTCCAGCATGCGCTGTTCCACCAGGCGTGACAGGTCGCGCCAGTTGCCCAGCCGGTCATGCTCGATAGGGGCTTGCAGGCAGGCACGGAACGCGGCGTGGACATCGGCGGTCAGGGCTTCCAGCAGGGCCGGCACACTGGCGAAGAAGTGATAGACCGAGGAGGGCGGAATCTGCGCCCTGTCGGCCACGCTGTAGATCGACAGGCTGGCCACGCCCTCGCTGGCCAGCAGGGTGCGGGCGGCGTCGAGGATCGAGTCGATGCGGGCCTGGCTGCGGGCGCGGGGTTTGCGAAGGGGAGCGGTGCGCGTCATCTGTATCTCCTTATGGACCGCGGGCATTGTACGCGAGGCGCCGGTGATCACTGACGCAAAAAAAAAAACCGCGGGGCGTTGAGCTCCGCGGCGTTGTTGTTTGCAGCGACCGCTTTTACACGGTGTGCAGGTACCAGTTGTACTCGAGGTCGGAGATGGAGTGTTCGAACTCCTCCAGCTCGCTTTCCTTGCAGGCGACAAAGATATCGATGTACTTCGGATCGATGTACTTGGCCATGACTTCGCTGTCATCCAACTCGCGCAGGGCATCACGCAGGTTGTTCGGCAGGCTTTGTTCATTCTGCTCGTAGGAGTTGCCTTCGGTAGGCGCGCCAGGCTCGATCTTGTTGGTCAGACCGTGGTGCACGCCCGCCAGGACCGAAGCCATCAGCAGGTACGGGTTGGCGTCGGCGCCGGCGACCCGGTGCTCAATGCGTACCGCATCAGCGGAACCAGTCGGTACGCGAATGGCTACGGTACGGTTGTCCAGGCCCCAGCTCGGCGAGTTCGGCACGTAGAACTGTGCGCCGAAACGACGGTAGGAGTTAACGTTCGGGCAGAGGAAAGCCATCTGCGCCGGTAGGGTCTCGAGCACACCGCCGATCGCGTGACGCAGTGCGGCGTTCTGCTCGGGATCCTCGCTGGTAAAGATGTTCTTGCCATCTTTATCCAGAACCGAAATGTGGACATGCAGACCGTTGCCCGCCTGGCCTGGGTAAGGCTTGGCCATGAAGGTGGTGTCCATCTCATGGTCGTAGGCGATGTTCTTGATCAGGCGCTTGAGCAGTACCGCGTAGTCGCAGGCCTTGATTGGGTCGGCCACGTGGTGAAGGTTGACTTCGAACTGCGCCGGGGCACTTTCCTTGACGATGGCGTCGGCCGGGATGCCTTGTTCCTTGGCGCCTTCGAGAATGTCCTGCAGACAATCGACGTATTCGTCGAGGTCGTCGATCAGGTAAACCTGGGTGGAATGCGGACGTTTACCGGAGATCGGCGAGCGTGGTGGCTGTGGACGGCCGTTCACATTCTCCTGGTCGATCAGGTAGAACTCCAGCTCGAACGCGGCGCAGATGGTCAGCCCCAGTTCGTCGAATTTGGCCACGACCTGGCGCAGTACTTCTCGCGGGTCGGCGAAGAAGGGATCGCCTTCGAGTTCGTGCATGGTCATCAGCAGTTGCGCGGTCGGGCGCTTCTGCCAGGGCTCGTTGCACAGGGTATCGGGGATTGGATAGCAGATCCGGTCGGCGTCGCCGATGTCCAGGCCCAGGCCGGTGCTTTCCACCGTAGAGCCATTGATATCCAGGGCAAAGAGGGAGGCCGGCAGGTTGATGCCTTTCTCGTAAACCTTGTGGAGGCTGGTGCGTTCGATGCGCTTGCCGCGCACCACACCATTCATATCCGCAATCAGAAGGTCAACGTACAGAACCTCAGGATGTTCCTTAAGGAACGCGTTCGCTTCGTTGAGCTGAACGGCACGCGGGGGTACCGACATGATGCAACACCTTTTTTGTTAAAAATATCAATCATTGATCTTTTCTGGTTTCAGTCAACCCGAACGGCATGCCGAAGTCAAGCGAGGCCTTTTACGCCCTAATAAAGGGCTGGCATGGCTCTTTTGCGGCAAAACAGGGCGTTTTTTACCTTGCGAGCACCTTGGGTACCGCAGGCTTGAGCGGGCCGTGTTGTATTTTTTACGGGGGTGTTGTGTAAAAAAATGAACAAGGCTAAGCTCGATTCAAACCCATAACAGCAATAATACCGGGGTGTTTCATGTCTCGCCTGCCGTTAATCGGCATCACCGCCTGCTCCAGGCAGATCGGTCTGCATGCCTATCACATCAGTGGCGACGAGTATGTCCAGGCGGTGGCCAGTGCGGCCCAGGGCCTGCCGGTAATCCTTGCATCCATGGCCGAGCTGATTTCCCCGTCCGATATTCTGGACGGTCTGGACGGCCTTCTCTTTACCGGTTCACCTTCCAATATCGAACCTTCCCATTACCAGGGGCCGGCCAGCGCGCCGGGCACTGCTCATGATTCTGCACGGGACGCGGCGACCTTGCCGCTGCTGGCCGCCGCCGTGGCCGCCGGGGTTCCGCTGCTGGGCATCTGCCGTGGCTTCCAGGAAATGAACGTGGCCCTGGGCGGCAGCCTGCATCAGCAGGTGCATGAGGTGGGGCCCTTCTTCGATCACCGGCACGATGAAGTGCCCGACCAGCCCCTGGATGCCTGGTACGCGCCGGCCCACGATCTGCACATCCAGGCTGGCGGCCTGCTGGCGTCTATGGGCCTGCCGGAGACAATCCAGGTCAATTCGATTCATGCCCAGGGCATTGAGTGTCTGGCGCCGGGCCTGCGGGTCGAGGCGCGGGCTCCCGACGGCCTGGTGGAAGCGGTTTCTGTCGAAGCCAGCAAGGCTTTTGCTTTGGGGGTGCAATGGCACCCCGAATGGCAGGTAAGCTGCAACCCTCACTACCTGGCCATCTTCCAGGCATTTGGGGAGGCCTGCCGCAAGCGGGCAAGACAACGCGACGCCGAAGCGTCACACAAGGCCTGACTTAATAGAGAGTCAGGAAACTCAGCCTAGAGGCATTTATGAGTAACAACCTCGACCAGCTCACCGATTGGTTGAAAGACCACAAGATCACAGAAGTCGAATGCATGATCGGCGACTTGACCGGCATCACCCGGGGCAAGATCTCGCCGACCAACAAGTTCATCGCCGAAAAGGGCATGCGCCTGCCCGAGAGCGTGCTGCTGCAAACCGTGACCGGCGACTATGTCGAAGACGACATCTATTACGAGTTGCTGGACCCGGCAGACATCGACATGGTCTGCCGTCCCGACCACAACGCGGTATACCTGGTGCCCTGGGCCATCGAGCCTACCGCCCAGGTGATCCACGACACCTACGACAAGCAGGGCAACCCCATTGAGCTGTCGCCGCGCAACGTGCTGAAGAAGGTCCTCAAGCTCTATGCCGATCACGGCTGGCAGCCGATTGTCGCGCCGGAGATGGAGTTCTACCTGACCAAGCGCAGTGACGACCCGGACTACCCGCTGCAGCCTCCCGTCGGCCGCTCCGGGCGCCCGGAAACCGGTCGCCAGTCGTTCTCTATCGAGGCGGCCAACGAATTCGATCCACTGTTCGAAGACGTCTACGACTGGTGCGAGCTGCAGGAGCTGGACCTCGACACCCTGATCCACGAAGACGGTACGGCGCAGATGGAGATCAACTTCCGTCACGGCGATGCCCTGTCCCTGGCCGACCAGATCCTGGTGTTCAAGCGCACCATGCGCGAAGCCGCGCTCAAGCATGATGTGGCCGCCACCTTCATGGCCAAGCCCATGACCGGCGAGCCTGGCAGCGCCATGCACCTACACCAGAGCATCATCGACATCAACACCGGCAAGAACGTCTTCTCCAATGAAGACGGGACCATGAGCCAGCTGTTCCTCAACCACATCGGCGGCTTGCAGAAGTTCATCCCCGAGCTGCTGCCGCTGTTCGCCCCCAACGTCAACTCGTTCCGCCGCTTCCTGCCCGATACCTCGGCGCCGGTGAATGTCGAGTGGGGCGAGGAAAACCGCACCGTGGGCCTGCGGGTACCGGATGCCGGGCCGCAGAACCGCCGGGTGGAAAACCGCCTGCCAGGTGCCGACGCCAACCCCTACCTGGCGATCGCCGCCAGCCTGCTGTGCGGCTTCATCGGCATGGTCGAGGGCCACAACCCGAGCGCGCCGGTGGTCGGTCGTGGCTACGAGCGACGCAATCTGCGCCTGCCGCTGACCATCGAGGATGCCCTGGAGCGCATGGAAAACAGCAAGACCATCGAGAAGTACCTGGGCCAGAAGTTCATCACCGGCTACGTCGCGGTGAAGCGGGCCGAGCACGAAAACTTCAAGCGCGTGATCAGTTCGTGGGAGCGGGAATTCCTGCTGTTCGCCGTCTGATGCGCCGGGCGCCGCTTCCCGCCGGCGGCGCCTTCACTGACACTTAGGAGACATTGATGACTCATAAAAACCCGCAAACCCGCGAGTGGCAAACCCTCAGCAGTGATCACCACCTGGCGCCTTTCAGTGACTTCAAGCAATTGAAGGAGAAGGGGCCGCGGATCATCACCCATGCCAAGGGTGTGTACCTCTGGGACAGTGAAGGCAATCAGATTCTCGATGGCATGGCCGGCCTCTGGTGCGTGGCCGTGGGCTATGGTCGCGATGAGCTGGCCGAGGCCGCCAGCAAGCAGATGCGCGAACTGCCGTACTACAACCTGTTCTTCCAGACCGCCCACCCGCCGGCGCTGGAGCTGTCAAAGGCAATTGCCGAGGTGGCCCCGCCAGGCATGAACCACGTGTTCTTCACCGGCTCCGGTTCCGAGGGCAACGACACCATGCTGCGCATGGTCCGCCACTATTGGGCGATCAAGGGCCAGCCGAACAAGAAGACCATCATCAGCCGGGTCAACGGCTACCACGGCTCCACCGTGGCCGGCGCCAGCCTCGGCGGCATGACCTACATGCACGAGCAGGGTGACTTGCCGATTCCGGGCATTGTGCATATTGCGCAGCCCTACTGGTTTGGCGAAGGCGGCGACATGAGCCCCGAGGAATTCGGCATCTGGGCCGCCAACCAGCTGGAAGAAAAGATTCTCGAGCTGGGCGTGGACAACGTCGGTGCCTTTATTGCCGAGCCGATCCAGGGCGCGGGCGGCGTGATCATTCCGCCGGACAGCTACTGGCCGCGGATCAAGGAAATCCTCGCCAAGTACGACATCCTCTTTGTCGCCGACGAAGTGATCTGTGGCTTTGGCCGCACCGGTGAGTGGTTCGGTAGCGATTTCTACGACCTCAAGCCAGACATGATGACCATCGCCAAGGGCCTGACCTCGGGCTACATCCCCATGGGTGGCCTGGTGGTGCGCGACGAAGTGGTGGCGGTGCTCAACGAGGGCGGTGACTTCAACCACGGCTTCACCTATTCCGGGCATCCGGTGGCCGCCGCCGTGGCTCTGGAAAATATCCGTATCCTGCGCGAAGAGAAAATCGTCCAGCGCGTCCAGGAAAAAGCGGCACCGTATTTGCAGAAACGTCTGCGCGAGCTCAGCGACCACCCGTTGGTGGGCGAGGTTCGGGGCGTCGGTCTGCTGGGGGCCATCGAGCTGGTCAAGGACAAGGCCACCCGAGAGCGCTACACCGGGCGCGGTGTGGGCATGATCTGCCGGCAGTTCTGCTTCGATAACGGCCTGATCATGCGCGCCGTGGGCGACACCATGATCATTGCGCCGCCGCTGGTGATCAGCGAGGCGGAAATCGACGAGTTGGTGACCAAGGCCCGCAAGTGCCTGGACCTGACCTTGAGTGCGCTGCAGAACTGAGTGCTAGGCTTTGAGCGCGGTGCTTGCGGGCACTGCGTTCGAAGTGGATATAAAGGTCGGGTGCTTGTTGAAAGCCGGCCGTGGATCTTGCCAGACTAGCCGCCGTTCTTGATGGCCAGTACCGGTCGCTGGCTCCTGGTTATCAGGAATGTGGTTAAAAAAGAATAATTGGAGCATTACGCATGAAGGCATTAGGTATGAAGTTAGCTGGCAAGACCCTCCTCGCCATGTCCCTGATGGGCGTGATGGCGGCGGCGGTTCAGGCGGATGATAAAGTGCTGCACGTTTACAACTGGTCCGATTACATCGCCCCGGACACCATCAAGAAGTTTGAAGCCGAGTCCGGCATCAAAGTTGTCTATGACGTGTTCGACAGCAACGAAACCCTGGAAGCCAAGTTGCTCGCCGGCAAGTCCGGCTACGACGTGGTAGTGCCTTCCAACAACTTCCTGGCCAAGCAGATCAAGGCTGGCGTCTATCAGGAACTGGACAAGTCCAAGTTGCCGAACTGGAAGAACCTCAACGAATCGCTGCTCAAGGCGGTATCGGTGAGCGACCCGGGCAACAAGCATGCCTTCCCTTACATGTGGGGTTCGATCGGCATCGGCTTCAACGCCGAGAAGGTCAAGGCTGCATTGGGTGCCGACGCGCCAACCAACTCCTGGGACCTGCTGTTCAAGCCGGAAAACGCCGAGAAGTTGAAGTCTTGCGGCATCAGTTTCCTCGATTCGCCAACCGAGATGATCCCGGTGGCGCTGCATTACCTGGGCTACCCAACCGACAGCCAGGACAAGAAGCAACTGGATGAAGCCGAGAAGCTGTTCCTCAAGATTCGTCCATCGATCGGCTACTTCCACTCCTCCAAGTACATCTCTGACCTGGCCAACGGCAACATCTGCGTAGCCGTCGGCTACTCGGGTGACATCTACCAGGCCAAGGCCCGCGCTGCCGAAGCCGGTGACAAGGTCAAGGTCAGCTACAACATTCCCAAGGAAGGTGCCGGCAGCTTCTACGACATGGTCGCTATCCCTAAAGACGCGGAAAACGTCGAGGGCGCCTACAAGTTCATGACCTTCCTGCAGAAGCCGGAAATCATGGCCGAGATCACCAACGCCGTGCGCTTCCCCAACGGTAACGCCGCTGCAACCGCGCTGGTCGATAAAGACATCACCAGCGACCCGGGCGTTTACCCACCGGCGGATGTGCAGGCCAAGCTGTATGCGATTGCCGACCTGCCGGCCGCAACCCAGCGCATCCTGACCCGCAGCTGGACCAAGATCAAATCCGGTAAATAAGCCGATTTGTGGCATCTCCTGTTGCCGTCGTCTTGGCGAGGGCGGCAACAGGAAACAATTAAATGACAGAAAGTTTTGCTGGATTGGTTTATCGAGGGTAAGTTGCGCGCCGGTTTTGTTGCTGGGCAGCTTGGGGGCTGTCAGGTAGCGCGGGGCAACTTGGGCCCAACTATTTAAGAGGACCTCCACTTGCCTATTTCTTTATTTCGCAAAGCCGTGCTGGCCGCTGCCGGCCTGACGCTGATGGTCGGCGCCCAGGCTGCATCGACCGTGCATATTTATAACTGGTCCGATTACATCGGGCAGAACACCCTGGCGGAGTTTGAAAAAGCCACGGGGATCAAGCCGGTGTACGACGTTTTCGATTCCAACGAAACCCTGGAAGGCAAGTTGCTGGCCGGGCGTACCGGCTATGACGTGGTGGTGCCGTCCAACCACTTCCTGGGCAAGCAGATCAAGGCCGGGGCCTTCCAGAAGCTCGATAAGAGCCAGTTGACCCACTATTCGAATCTCGATCCGGTGCTGCTCAAGCGCCTGGAAATGAACGACCCGGGCAACCAGTACGCGGTGCCGTACCTGTGGGGCACCAACGGCATCGGCTACAACGTCGACAAGGTCAAGGCCGTGCTGGGCGTGGACAAGATCGACTCCTGGAGCGTGCTGTTCGAGCCGGAGAACATCAAGAAGCTCAACAGCTGCGGCGTGGCCTTCCTCGATTCCGCCGATGAGATGATGCCCACGGTACTCAACTACCTGGGCCTGGACGCCAACAGCACCAACCCCCAGGACTACAAGAAGGCCGAGGCCAAGCTGCTGGCGGTGCGTCCCTACGTGACCTACTTCCACTCGTCCAAGTACATCTCTGACCTGGCCAACGGCAATATCTGCGTGGCCATCGGCTTTTCCGGCGACATCTTCCAGGCCAAGTCCCGGGCCGCCGATGCCGGCAAGGGCGTGAACATCGCCTACGCGATCCCCAAGGAGGGCGGTGCCCTGTGGTTCGACATGCTGGCGATCCCCAAGGATTCGACCAATGTCAAAGAGGCCCATGCCTTCATCAACTACGTGTTGCAGCCTGAGGTGATCGCCCAGGTCAGTGACTACGTCGGTTATGCCAACCCCAACCCCGGGTCGGACAAGCTGATGGAGCAGTCCATCCGCACCGATGAAGCGGTTTATCCACCGCAGGCCGTGCTCGACAAGACCTATGTGTCCATCGAGCTGCCAGCCAATATCCAACGCTTGATGACCCGCAGCTGGACCAAGGTCAAGACGGGTAAATAGTTTCACAGGCACAAACTATCCAAGGCCCGCCGGCGTGCGGCGGGCTGCAAATTCTGTTGGGAGTTCCGCAAATGGCAGTTGCCTCCGGCGCCTATAAGAAAGCCCTCGAGGGCGACCAGACACCCAAGCAGGTGCTGGTCAAGATCGACCGGGTCACGAAGAAGTTCGACGAGACGGTGGCCGTGGACGATGTGTCCCTGGAAATCAAGAAAGGCGAGATCTTCGCCCTGCTGGGTGGCTCGGGTTCGGGCAAGTCCACCCTGCTGCGCATGCTCGCCGGTTTCGAACGGCCCACGGAGGGGCGGATCTTCCTCGATGGCGTGGACATCACCGACATGCCGCCCTATGAGCGGCCGATCAACATGATGTTCCAGTCCTACGCCCTGTTCCCGCACATGACCGTGGCGCAGAACATCGCCTTCGGCCTCAAGCAGGACAAGATCCCGTCCGCCGAGATCGACGCCCGGGTGGCGGAGATGCTCAAGCTGGTGCAGATGAGCCAGTACGCCAAGCGCAAGCCGCACCAGCTGTCCGGTGGCCAGCGCCAGCGCGTGGCCCTGGCCCGCTCCCTGGCCAAGCGGCCCAAGCTGCTGTTGCTGGACGAACCCATGGGCGCCCTGGACAAGAAGCTGCGCTCGCAGATGCAGCTGGAGCTGGTGGAGATCATCGAGCGCGTGGGCGTGACCTGCGTGATGGTGACCCACGACCAGGAAGAGGCCATGACCATGGCCGAGCGCATCGCCATCATGCACCTGGGCTGGATCGCCCAGATCGGCAGCCCGATCGACATCTATGAAACCCCGGTCAGCCGCCTGGTCTGCGAATTCATCGGCAACGTCAACATCTTCGAGGGCGAAGTGGTGGACGACGCCGAGGGGCATGCGCTGATCACCTGCAAGGACCTGGACCGCAATATCTACGTCGGCCACGGCATCAGCACCTCGGTGCAGGACAAATCGGTTACCTACGCGATCCGCCCGGAAAAGCTGCTGGTCACCGCCGAGATGCCCACCTGCGAGCACAACTGGTCCAGCGGCAAGGTGCATGACATTGCCTACCTGGGCGGCCACTCGGTGTTCTACGTCGAGCTGCCGAGCGGCAAGCTGGTGCAATCCTTCGTCGCCAACGCCGAACGCCGTGGCACCCGGCCGACCTGGGGCGACCAGGTCTACGTTTGGTGGGAAGACGACAGCGGCGTGGTACTGCGCTCATGAACATGCGAAAGCTCAAGCGCCGACTCAATCGAATAATTCCCGGTGGCCGCCAGCTGGTCATCGGGGTTCCGTTCATCTGGCTGTTCCTGTTCTTCATGCTGCCGTTCTTCATCGTCCTGAAGATCAGCTTCGCCGAAGCGGACGTGGCCATTCCGCCGTACACCGAGATCTACAGCTACGTCGACCAGAAGCTGCAGCTGCTGCTCAACCTCGGCAACTACGCGATGCTGGGCGACGACCAGCTGTATATCGCCGCCTACCTCGGCTCGCTGAAAACCGCGTTCTTCAGCACCATCCTCTGCCTGCTGATCGGCTACCCGATGGCCTATGCCATCGCCAGTGCCCGCAAGGAGCTGCAGACGGTGCTGGTGCTGCTGATCATGATGCCGACCTGGACCGCGATCCTGATTCGCGTCTACGCCTGGATGGGCATCCTCAGCAATAACGGCCTGCTCAACGGCTTCCTGATGTCCATGGGCTGGATCAACGAGCCGCTGCAGATCCTCAACACCAACATCGCGGTGTATATCGGCGTGGTCTATTCCTACCTGCCGTTCATGATCCTGCCGCTCTACGCCAACCTGGTGAAGCACGACCAGAGCCTGCTGGAGGCGGCCGCCGACCTGGGTTCGAGCACCTTCAACAGCTTCTGGCAGATCACCGTGCCGCTGTCCAAGAACGGCATCATCGCCGGCTGCATGCTGGTGTTCATCCCGGTGGTGGGCGAGTTCGTGATTCCGGAACTGCTGGGTGGCCCGGAAACCCTGATGATCGGCAAGGTGCTGTGGCAAGAGTTCTTCAACAACCGTGACTGGCCGGTGGCTTCCGCCCTGGCGGTGGTGATGCTGGCGATCCTGATTGTGCCGATCATCCTGTTCAACCGCAGTCAGGCCAAGGAAATGGAGGGCAAGGAATGAAGCGCTTCAGTTTTTCCAGCCTGATGCTGGTGCTGGGCTTGCTGTTCATCTACCTGCCGATGCTGATCCTGGTGATCTACTCGTTCAACGCCTCGCGACTGGTGACGGTGTGGGGCGGCTGGTCGATCAACTGGTACGTGGGCTTGCTGGACAACACCCAGCTCATGGGTTCGGTGCTGCGCTCCCTGGAGATCGCCTGCTACACCGCAGTGGCCGCGGTGGCCCTGGGCACCCTGGCGGCCTTCGTGCTGACACGGATTACCCGCTTCAAGGGCCGTACCCTGTTCGGCGGCCTGGTCACCGCGCCGCTGGTGATGCCCGAAGTGATCACCGGCTTGTCCTTGCTGCTGCTGTTCGTGGCCATGGCCCAGGCCATCGGCTGGCCCCAGGAGCGCGGCATCGTCACCATCTGGATCGCCCACACCACCTTCTGCGCGGCCTATGTGGCGGTGGTGGTCTCGGCGCGCCTGCGCGAGCTGGACCTGTCCATTGAAGAGGCGGCCATGGACCTGGGTGCGCGGCCGTGGAAGGTGTTCTTCCTGATCACCATCCCGATGATCGCGCCGTCGCTGGCGGCGGGCGGCATGATGTCCTTCGCCCTGTCCCTGGACGACCTGGTGCTGGCCAGCTTCGTCTCGGGCCCGGGTTCCACCACCTTGCCGATGGAAGTCTTCTCGGCGGTACGCCTGGGGGTCAAGCCGGAGATCAACGCCGTGGCCAGCCTGATCCTGCTGGCGGTGTCCCTGGTGACCTTCCTGGTGTGGTTCTTCAGCCGTCGTGCCGAAGAGGCGCGCAAGCGGGCGATCCAGCAGGCCATCGAAGAGAGCGCCGCCGATTCCTGGAAGCAGCCGGAAGTACGTCGCTCCCAGGCAGCGGAAGCCGCCTGACCTGCACCAGGCAATAAAAAACCTCGCCCCGTTACCGGGAGCGAGGTTTTTTTATGCCCTGAACTGTCCCGCCCGGGGCGCTCAAGACTTCAGGCTGTCATAGGCCTCCAGTGTGCGCAGCGAGTAGATGTAGGCGGCACCGGCATTCAACGAGATCGCCGTGGCCAGGGCCGCAGCCACTTCTTCGCGGGTGGCGCCGGCCTTGATCGCGGCGTCGGCGTGTACGCCAATACAGCCGTCACAGCGGGTGGTGATGGCCACGGCTATGGAAATCAGCTCGCGGGTCTTGGCATCGAGCACGTTGTTTTCTTCAGCGGCTTCACCCAGGGCCATATAGGCCTGGACCATTTTCGGGTTGCTCTTGCCCAGGGAGCCAAAGGCTTTTTTCACGGTAGGCAGCAGTTCGGACCAGTTATGGAACATCGCATTCACTCCGGGATGGGTTGAGGGTGTGCTGTCGTAACACCTTCAGTCTTGACCATCCTGGCGTTTCGGGCCGCCTGATTCGTCCAAATGAAGCCAAATGACAGGCTCACCGCCCTGGCCGGTTGGGCGCAGCTCTTGCCTGCTGCGCCATCCTCGGTCTTGTTCCCCCTGACCTTCGGGGCTGAGGCTTGCGAGCACGCCCTGGGGCGGTGCCTTGGACGCGGTAGGCAACCCTGTCGCCACTTACCGGGGCGTGCGCGCCGGCAGCAGCTTGAGGGTGCTGCGGGTATTGGCCGTGACTTCCTCTTCGCTGAAATGTGCCTGCTGGTAGACCCCTTCGATATAGGCCTCGGCCTGGTCGTCGTAGTGCTTGTCGAACAGCACCCCGCTCTGGCCCACCGGGTTGATGGTCAGGCTGTGGGCCGGGTCGGTGAAGTCGATGATGCGCCGGGTCGAGGGGCCATAGATCACCGACCAGGGCGCCGGGCCGATCTTCGCCGTGAGGTTGTTCGGCACCTCATGGCTACCGGGTGCATCCAGGGGGCCGACATTGAAAATCCGGTCCAGGGGCTTCTGCATGCCCAGCGGATGGCCGTGGGTCAGGGTGTGAGCCTTGCCCCAGCGCCATTGAGCCGGGTTGGCGCCGAGGATCAGGCGCAGGTGGTCGATGCTGGCGCGCCAGGCCGCCTTGACGGTGTCGGCCCGGGTTTCACGCTGGGGCGTGGTGCGGTTGTCCCACCAGGGCGAGTCCGGGTCCGCGGCCAGCCGGGGCAGGGCGGCATCCACCACCCGGGCCTGGATCAGCGCGTCGAAATAGGCATCGCCGAGTTTTTCGTGGAAGGCGGCATCGGCCAACTGGAACAGGAACTGGTTGAACAGGGTGGCGCTGGTGGACTCCAGCGGATAGTCGCCCTGCCATTTGGCCAACTGCTCCACCAGTTTTTGTTCCTCGGGGTCGCTGACCACTTCCCGTAGCACGGGCAACAGTGGCGCCAGCAGGCGTGGGCCGTAGGCGGTGGTGGTGCCCAGTTGCAGTTTCTGGGTGTTCTCCAGGTCCCACTTCTGGCTTTTGTCGCTGAGCTGCCGGTCCAGTTGCTGGCCACGGTCGGCCAGGTTGTAGTAACCGGGAATCTCCATGCCGGTGGGGGATACCGGCTGGAAGTTGGCGGAGACGATATAGCCCCGGGCCGGGTTCTCTTCCTGGGGGTTGGCGCTGAAGGGGTAGAAGCCTTCCTTGTCCGCCATGCCGGTGCTGCCATCGAGGATAAACGCCGGCTTGGCCCCGGCCGGGCGCTTGGGCAATAGCGCCGCGGCCCACCAGCCGATATCGCCCTTGGCATTGGCCCAGACGATGTTCAGCCCCGGCGCATGAACCTTGGCCGACGCTGCACGGGCCTTGGCCAGGGTATCGGCGCGGTTGAGCTGGTAGAAACCGTCGAGGATCGGGTTCGGGGTTTCCAGGAAACCCCACCACATGGCCACCGGCGCCTTGCCCACGGTGCTGCCGAGCATGTCGTTGATGATCGGGCCATGGGGCGACCGGCGCAGGGTCAGGGTCACCGGGGCCTGGCCCTTGACCGCGATCTGTTGCTCGCTGCTGGTCATGTCGACCCATTTATCGTGGAACCAGACCTGGTTGGGGTTATCCGGGTTGAGCTTCTCGGCGATCAGGTCCAGGTCGTCGTTCTGGAACATGGTCAGGCTCCAGCCGAAGTCCAGGTTGTGGCCCAGGAACGCGAAGGGCACCAGGGCCTGGTGATGGCCATAGAGCTCGAAGCCCGGCGCCGACAGCTGCGCCTCATACCACACCGACGGCAGGGAGTAGCGGATATGCGGGTCACCGGCCAGCAGCGGGCGGCCGCTCTTGGTCCGGCTGCCAGACACTGCCCAGGCGTTGCTGCCCTCATATTGCGGCAGCCCGGCCTCGCTCAGGGCCTCCTGGCTCAGGCGGGCGATGCGTCCCAGGTCCTGCCAGTCGATGCCGGCCAGGGGCAGGCCAGCTTGCGTCTTGCCCTTGGCCAGCACGCCCTTGGGCTGCCAGTCGAGGTCGAAGACCTTCAGGTAGTCGTTGCCCAACTGGTCGCGGACATAGGTCAGCAGCGGCTCGGTGCGGAAGGCCGCGGCGAAGCTGTAGGCCATGAAACCGGCGACACTGACGCTGTCTTCGGCGGTGAAGGGGCGTTTGTGGATGCCCAGGACGTCGAACTCGATGGGGCTGGCGTGGCTGTCCTGATACTGGTTGATACCATCGAGATAGGCTTCCAGGGCCTTCCAGGCCGGGGACTGGCGGTCGAGCCCGGCCACATAGCTGTCGGCCCGTTCGCGAATGCGCAGGCTGCGAAACAGCTTGTCGGTGTCCAGCAGCTTGGGGCCCAGGACTTCTGCCAGCTCGCCCCGAGACAGGCGCCGCAGTACTTCCATCTGGAACAAGCGGTCCTGGGCATGCACGTAGCCCAGGGCACGGTACAGGTCGGCTTCGTTTTCCGCGCGGATATGCGGCACGCCGCGCTCGTCGTAGCGCACGCTGACCGAGCCTTGCAGGCTGTTGATTGCCACCTGGCCCTGGCGCGTCGGCTGCTTGCTGTACAGATAACCGGCGACAGCGGCCAACAGGGCCAGGATCAGGACGGCAATGACAGTCAGGCTACGTTTCATGCGGGCTCCTTGCTGTTGTTGTGTTCAATGCCGCCTTGGGAGAACTGCAAAGATTTAGCACAAGTGGCGGGGCTGGCGCAGGTGGCAGTCCTCGAATAGTCGCGTATGCCTTAGTGGGCGCCGCTATTCCAGGGGCAGTAGCAGCCTACCGCCAGGGTGTGGGTGGCGCTGACTTGGCGATCCTGTTCCAGGGCCTGGAGGATGGGCTCGATAAAGCTGTTGCTGGAGTTGCAGGTCAGGCCCTCGCTGTAGGGGCCGAAATAGGCCAGCTTGCCGCTGCGATCCCAGATTGCCACCGCCGGGCTGGCGGGAATCTGCTCCGCGCCGGGCAGGCTGTCGAGCGTCTTCAGGCGCGCCAGGTTGGCGGGTAGCTGGCCGTGGCTGCCTGGCTTCTGTACCGAGTAGAACTCCACGCCCCGCGCGCCGTAGATTTCGATCAGCTCGGCCAGGTGTTGCTGGTTGCCGACGTTGCAGGGGCAGGCCGGGTCCCAGAAGTGCACCAGGCGGATCGCCCCAGGGCCGGCCAGGTCGGCCGGCAGTTGCAGCGGGTCGCCGGAGAACACTGCGGTGTGTTCGCTGAAGGCCCGCAGGTAGCGGCCCTGGAACCAGTCGTAGGCACTCCACAGCACGACGGCGCAGATCAGCACCAGCAGGCTGGCAAGCAGGGGCGTGCGGTAGGGCTTGGGCATGGGCGATCGGTCCTCGAAGGTCGCGTAGCTTGCCATGCTTGTCGCGACAGATGAATATCGCAGCCTCACAAAGCCTGTTTTATCCCCCGATACCGCTGTCTTGGAACTGCCCATGCCCCCGACGTTCGACCCCGACCACCTGCGCGCCAGCCTGCAACTCCTGGCCGCCGGGCAACCCCTGTCGGCAGAGGGGCAGGCCTACCAGCGCTTCTACGGGCTGGATTTTGCCGCTCGGGCGCTGGTGCCGCAGAGCCGCCTGGGACGTTTCCAGGTGGATGGCTTCGAGGTGGTCGCTCAGGTCTGGTGGCCGCCGCAGCCCCGGGCAACGCTGTTTCTGTTCCACGGTTTCTATGACCACATGGGCCTGTACCGGCATGTGATCGAATGGGCGCTGCAGCGCCATTTCGTGGTGATTTCCTGCGACCTGCCCGGGCACGGCCTGTCCAGTGGCGAGCGCGCCAGCATCGATGATTTCGCGGTGTACCAACGGGTGCTGCAGGGCTTGTTCGAACAGGCCCGGTCCCTGGATCTGCCCCAGCCCTGGCACCTGTTCGGGCAAAGCACCGGTGGCGCGATCATCATCGACCACCTGCTCAACCAGGGCGCCGACAGCCCGGCCCAGGGCCAGGTCCTGCTGCTGTCGCCGCTGGTGCGCCCGCGGGCCTGGGGCTGGTCGTTGCTCAGCTATTACCTGCTGCGGCCCTTTGTCAAAGGCATTGCCCGGCGCTTCAGCGAGAACTCCAACGATGCGGACTTCCTGGCCTTTCTCCAGGCCGACCCCTTGCAACCGCAGCGCCTGCCCACCGCCTGGGTGGGCGCATTGGCGCGCTGGATCAAGCGTCTGGAGGCGGCGCCGCAGAGTTCAAGGCAGCCACTGATCGTCCAGGGGCAGGCAGACATGACTGTGGACTGGGAGCACAACCTGCAGGTGATTCGCAGCAAGTTCGCTACCCCCGAGATTCTGCTGCTGCCCCAGGCGCGGCATCACCTGGCCAACGAGATTCCCCTGTACCGCGATCAGTACTTCGCCTTTCTCACTCGGCATCTCTGATCTGTTCAGGCAGCGGTTCTGGCTTCAGGGCGCGAGGCTGGAGCTGCTCTGGCCAACCGCCAGGCCAGCACGAATTGCCGCCAGGGCGGCCTGGTAATAGGCCTTGCCCTCGCTGGACTCGGCAAAGGTGGCGAATTCTTCCAGTTCGGTGTCGGAAAGGTCCCGGTAGACATACAGCAGGGTGTTGTTCAGGTCGTTGCCGATTTGCTGCATCAGCCGCTGGCGCTGGCCGTTGAGCATGCCCTGTGCCTGGCCATTGCCCAGCAGGCCGGGAATCATCTGGCTCAGGCTGTCGGCAGCGACCCCGGCGATCGCCAGGCTGACTTCCGCACCCGCCTCCTTGGCCGGCAAGGCCTGGGCCAGGTGGCCGATGATCAACTGACGGTTGTCGCTGGCCTGCATCTTCGGCAAGCCCTGGGCGTTCTTGGCCAACTGGTCGCGGCGGGTGGCCAGCAGTTCGGCGGCGACAATCTTGCGCCCCAGGGGCGACTGGAAGAAGGCCAGGGCCGGGGCCGGGTCGGCCAGGTGCTGACGCAGCTGCGCTTCGGCGCGCCGGTCCACCGCCTGGGGCGCGAAGCGCTGGTTGCTGTTGTCCACGAGGGCCTGGTACACCGCTGGTGGCAGGCTGTTCTGGTAGCGCTGCTGGGCGGCGCTCAAGGCATCGTTGAAATGCGCGCGCTGCTCCGCCCAACCGGCGACCTTGTACAACTGGTCGTGGCTGTCTGCCCAGGCAGGCAAGGTGCAGAACATCAACAGTGAGAAAAGCAAACGACGCATAGGGACTCCTGTCAGCAGGCGACTATTCTCCGGGGCAAGGGGCTGGTTGTCGAGAATTCGTATCAGCATCGCTCGGCAAACCGATGATGTGTAAGCCCATTGAAAAAAATGCTCGATCCCCTGCTCTGTGGCTCTGTCAGATTTATCTGAGGCTGGATACTATGCGCGCCATGCACATACCCTCTGATCATCCGCTGTTGTTGCGCATCGTCGACGACCTGGCCGCCTGTGGCTGGTCGCAACAGAATCTATTCCTGTCCGAGGCTCTGACCCTCGAACTGGCGGCTGAGTGCCGTAAACGTGCCGCCGAAGGCGAGCTGGCGCCGGCCGGAGTGGGGCGCGGCCCGGCCCAGGAGATTCGCGAGGGTATTCGTGGCGACCATATCCAGTGGCTCGAACCCGGCCAGGCCGAGGCTAGCGATACCTACCTGGGGCTGATGGACAGCCTGCGCGAGGCGCTCAATCGCGGCCTGTTCCTGGGCCTGGAAGATTTCGAGTGCCACTTTGCCCTGTATCCGCCGGGGGCCTTCTACAAGCGCCATGTCGATCGTTTTCGCGATGACGACCGGCGCATGGTCTCGGCGGTGATCTACCTCAACTCGCAGTGGTTGCCGGAACATGGCGGCCAGTTGCGCATGTACCTGGCGGGCCAGGAGCATGACGTGGACCCGGTGGGCGGCCGGCTGGTGGTGTTTCTTTCCGGCGAGCTACCCCATGAAGTGCTGCCGGCGACCCGCGAGCGGCTGTCCTTGACCGGCTGGTTCCGGCGCCGCGGCAACGAGCCGTTCTGATGATGCATAAAGTCCTGGTCAGCCGCTGCCTGTTGGGCCACCGCGTGCGCTACGACGGTGGGGCCAGTGGGCCCTTCGATCAGTTGGCGGCGTGGTTGCAGGAAGGGCGGGTGGTGGCGCTGTGCCCGGAAGTGGCCGGTGGCTTGCCAACTCCGCGGGCGGCGGCGGAAATTCCCGGCGGGCAGGGCGTACAGGTGCTCGAGGGCACGGCCCGGGTGCTGACCACGGCAGGCGAGGATGTCAGCGCCCAATTCCTTAGGGGCGCTCGGCTGGCCCTGGAACTGGTGGAAAAACACGGCATCCGGATCGCCGTACTCAAGGCCAACAGCCCGTCCTGCGGCAATCTCCTGACTTATGACGGCAGCTTCAGCGGCGTCCGAGTGCCGGGGGAGGGGGTTACCGCGGCCCTGCTCAAGCGCCACGGCGTGCAGGTCTTCAGCGAGCTGCAACTGCCCGAGGCCGCTGCCGCCCTGGCGGCTCTGTAGTCGCCGTGCACCAGCGCGGCGCCGGCTTTTGCAGTCGGTCGCCAGCGGTGGGGCGAGTTACTCCTCGGCTTGCGCCTTGGGCGGTTTGCTCGCATCCATGCCGAACCACTTCTCCGACAGCGCCATCAGCCGCCCATCGGCCTTGATCCGCTGCAGGGCGCTGTCCAGGCTGGCGCGAAACGCCGGGTTGCCCTTCTGGAAGGGGATCGCCAGGCTCAGGGTCGGCCCTACCTTGGCCCCTTCCTTCACCGGCAGGTGGCTGTCGCGAATGGCATAGGGAATCAGCAGGCGGTCGCTGATGGCGGCGTCGATCTGTTTGTCCGCCACATCCTTGATCGGTTGCTGGGCATCGGCGTAGCTGCGCAGGTTGGTGCCTTCCACGGTCCGCGCCTGGTCGACGAACCGGCTGCCTTGCGCCACGCCCAGGGCCTGGAGTGAAAGCAGCGGGCGCTGTTCTTCCTTGCGCACTATCAATTGTGCGCTGGTGTAGCTGTAGGGTTCGCTGAAGTCGAAACGATCCTTGAGTTCCGCGGTCACTGCTATGTGGTTGATGGCCACGTCGAACCTGCCGCTCTCGACCCCGGGCAGCAACTCGGCCGCTGGCGTTACGACGAAGTCGGCGCGTACGTCCAGCTCGCGGGCCAGCAGTTGCCCCAGCTCCACCTCGAAGCCGCTGAGCTTGCCCTCATCCTTGAAGTTGAAGGGCGGCGTATCGGCTTCCAGGGCGATGCGCAGTTCCCCGCGGTCATTGATGTCGTCCATCAGTTCGGCTTGAGCGCCAGTGCTCACAAGGGGCAGCAAAAGTATCAGGCCAGGCAGGAAACGCATGGTCACTCCTTGAATTTATATGAGCGATGCGCCGTTCAGGCTCGCTTTGCTAAGGTGTTGAGTGCCTTCGACAACGAATTGCCATGAAGTTGTCATCACCGTAAAAGATTTGCGGAAAAACTGGAGAAGATAATGAAAAATTTTATGTCTCGTGCGGCCTTGGCCGGTCTGTTGCTGGGAGCCTCGACACTGGCTGTTGCTGCGGATATTCCTCGTACTGCGGCCCCTGCACAGGCCAAGGTATTCATCGTTTCCCCGGCTGACGGGGCTACCGTGGACAAGACCTTCAAGGTCCAGTTCGGGGTTGAAGGCATCGCCCTGGCACCGGCCGGCGACCAGACCGCCAACACCGGCCATCACCACCTGCTGATCGATGTCGACCAGCTGCCGGCGGAAAACCTGCCGATTCCAGCCGATGCCAAGCACATCCACTTCGGCAAGGCCCAGACCGAAACCGAAGTGACCCTGGCGCCGGGCAAGCACACCCTGCAACTGGAGCTGGGCGACAAGAACCACGTGCCGTTCGACCCGGTGATCGTCTCCAAGAAAATCACAGTCACAGTGAAATAATCGTAAACACGGTACAAAAAAAGGGAGCCTATCAAGGCTCCCTTTTTTGTACCGCTTGCGGCTCACAGCTTGCCGCTCGCAGCTGCTCTTAGAACAGCACGCGGCAACGGATGGTGCCGTTGACGTGTTGCAGCTTCTCTTGCGCCAGGTCCGAGTACTCGGCGTCGACGTCGATCACCACGTAGCCGACCTTTTCGTTGGTCTGCAGGAACTGGCCGGAGATGTTGATGCCGTTTTCGGCGAAGACCTTGTTGATCTCGCTCATCACGCCCGGGATGTTCTCGTGGATGTGCAGCAGGCGGTGCTTGCCCGGGTGAGCCGGCAGTGCCACTTCAGGGAAGTTGACCGAGGACACCGAGGTACCGTTGTCGCTGTACTTGACCAGTTTCTCTGCCACTTCCAGGCCGATGTTGGCCTGGGCCTCGGCGGTGGAGCCGCCGATGTGCGGGGTCAGGATCACGTTGTCCAGGCCGCGCAGCGGGCTTTCGAACTCTTCGTCGTTGGAGCGTGGCTCCACCGGGAACACGTCGATGGCTGCGCCGATCAGGTGCTTGTCCTTGATCGCGTCCGCCAGGGCGTCCAGTTCGACCACGGTGCCGCGGGCGGCGTTGATCAGGATGCCGCCCTTCTTGATCGCGCGGATTTCCTTCTCGCCGATCATCCACTGGGTGGCCGCGGTTTCCGGCACGTGCAGGGTGACGATATCGGACATGCCCAGCAGTTCGTGCAGGTTGCCCACCTGGGTGGCGTTGCCCAGCGGCAGCTTGGTCACGGTGTCGTAGAAGTACACCTGCATGCCTAAGCCTTCGGCCAGAACCGACAGCTGAGTGCCGATGGAACCATAACCGACGATACCCAGCTTCTTGCCGCGGATTTCGAAGGAGTTGGCCGCGCTCTTGATCCAGCCGCCACGGTGGCAGGATGCGTTTTTCTCCGGGATGCCGCGCAGCAGCAGGATGGCCTCGGCCAGCACCAGCTCGGCCACCGAACGGGTGTTGGAGTAAGGCGCGTTGAACACCGCGATGCCGCGTTCGCGTGCCGCTTCCAGGTCAACCTGGTTGGTGCCGATGCAGAAACAGCCCACTGCGACCAGTTTCTTCGCGTGGTCGAAGATCTCTTCGGTCAGTTGAGTGCGGGAGCGAATACCGATGAAGTGTGCATCGGCGATCTTTTCCTTGAGCTGGGCTTCCGGCAGAGAACCGGTGAGGTACTCGATGCTGGTGTAGCCGGCGGCCTTGAGGACGTCGACAGCGGATTGGTGGACGCCTTCGAGGAGAAGGAACTTGATCTTGCTCTTATCGAGAGAAGTCTTGCTCATCTGCGTAAACCTGTGTCCCGGAGAAAATTGGCAGGGAAATGGACAGCTTGAGCTGACCTGGACGGCACGTGACCGCCACCACAGAAAGGCCCTTGGGCACTCTGCTGCGGGGGCGGTATGCTAGCATACGCGCCCCGCTAAACACTCATTCCTGCGACGTGAAGCGTTCTCAGGATGACCATGAATTGTTCGAGAGTTCTGTCGATGACCAATCCTGCCCTGATTGATGAGCTGAAGACCCTGGTTGAGCCTGGCAAGGTGCTGACCGACGCTGACTCCCTGAATGCTTACGGCAAGGATTGGACCAAGCATTTCGCTCCGGCCCCGGCGGCCATCGTGTTTCCCAAGACCACCGAGCAGGTCCAGGCCATTGTGCGCTGGGCCAATCAGCACAAGGTTGCCCTGGTGCCTTCGGGCGGGCGTACCGGGTTGTCGGCGGCGGCTGTGGCGGCCAATGGCGAAGTGGTGGTGTCCTTCGACTACATGAACCAGATTCTCGACCTGAACCTCACCGACCGCACCGCCGTGTGCCAGCCCGGGGTGGTCACCGAGCAGTTGCAGAACCTCGCGCAAGACAACGGCCTGTACTACCCGGTGGATTTCGCTTCCGCAGGTTCCAGCCAGATTGGCGGCAATATCGGCACCAATGCCGGCGGGATCAAGGTGATTCGCTACGGCATGACCCGCAACTGGGTGGCCGGCATGAAGGTGGTCACCGGCAAGGGCGACCTGTTGGAACTGAACAAGGACCTGATCAAGAACGCCACCGGCTATGACCTGCGCCAGCTGTTTATCGGCGCCGAGGGCACCCTGGGCTTCGTGGTCGAGGCCACCATGCGCCTGGACCGGGCACCGAAGAACCTCACCGCGATGGTCCTGGGCACCCCGGATTTCGACTCGATCATGCCGGTGCTGCACGCCTTCCAGGGCAAGCTCGACCTCACCGCCTTCGAATTCTTCTCCGACAAGGCCCTGACCAAGATCCTCGCCCGTGGCGATGTGCCGGCGCCGTTCGAGACCGACTGCCCGTTCTACGCCCTGCTGGAATTCGAAGCCACCACCGAGGAAGTGGCCAACCACGCCCTGGAGACCTTCGAGCACTGCGTGGAGCAGGGCTGGGTGCTGGACGGGGTGATGAGCCAGAGCGAAACCCAGCTGCACAACCTGTGGAAGCTGCGCGAGTACATCTCCGAGACCATCTCCCACTGGACCCCGTACAAGAACGACATTTCGGTCACCGTGTCGAAAGTGCCGGCCTTCCTCCAGGAAATCGACGCCATCGTCGGCAAGCATTACCCGGATTTCGAAATTGTCTGGTTCGGCCATATCGGCGACGGCAACCTGCACCTGAACATCCTCAAGCCGGACAACCTGAGCAAGGACGAGTTCTTCGCCAAGTGCGCCACGGTCAACAAGTGGGTGTTCGAGACGGTCGAGAAGTACAACGGCTCGATCTCCGCCGAACACGGCGTGGGCATGACCAAGCGCGATTACCTGACCTACAGCCGCTCGCCGGTGGAAATCGACTATATGAAGGCGGTCAAGGCGGCGTTCGACCCGAACGGCATCATGAACCCGGGCAAGATCTTCGCTGTTTGAGAGCAGGCAGCGTCCTGATGAAGTACACGAGCAGGAGTCGGTAAATGAGCTATCAGCACCAGTATGTCGACGGTACCCGGATTCATTTTCCGGTGGGCAAGGTGGTGTGCATCGGCCGCAACTACGCCGAGCACGCCAAGGAACTGGATAACCCGGTTCCCACCGAGCCCCTGCTGTTTATCAAGCCGGGCAGTTGCGTGGTGCCGCTGGAAGGCGGCTTTGCCATTCCCACCGAGCGCGGTTCGGTGCACTACGAGGCCGAGATCGCGGTGCTGATCGGCAAGCCGCTGTCCACCAAGCCCAGCCGTGAAGAGGTACTGGACGCCATTTCCGGCTTCGCGCCGGCCCTGGACCTGACCCTGCGCGACAAGCAGGCCGAGCTCAAGGCCAAGGGCCTGCCCTGGGAAGTCGCCAAGTGCTTCGATGGCGCGGCGGTGATCGCGCCTTTCGTGGTGGGCAGCACCTTCCCCGACCTGAGCGATATCGGCATCCGCCTGACCATCAACGGCGAAGTGCGCCAGGACGGCAACAGCAGCATCATGCTCAACCCCATAGTGCCGATGATCCAGTACATGGCTGGTTGCTTCTCCCTGCAGGCCGGCGATGTGATCCTCACCGGTACCCCGGTCGGGGTCGGTCCGCTGAATGTCGGTGACGAACTGGTGCTGGAATTGCCGGGTGCCAGCCGTTTCAGCAGCAGCGTGCGCTGAACCTGATCCTTGCCTGAGGGCCCGGAAATACCGGACACCTCAGGCCAAGGAGGGTGTGTTAACCGTTTTTTCACATCCTCTGCGGATAATTCCAGAGCTTAGGGTTCGCGGATGTGAAATTCGTGTGCTATTACCCATGGCCGAGCTTCTGGAATCTGTGTGATGGACGCCCACCCCCTGCCTAAACCTCAAGTTGCCCGTCGGCTGAAACTGCGCATGCGCTGGTATTCCTGGCTGCTGCTGGCCGGCGTCATCTGTTATGGCGTTGCCAGTGTCCTGCATTGGGACGACCGTGGCGTGCTCTGGGTCCAGGAAGGTTTTGTCAGCCCAGCCGAGCGCAGCGCCAGCGTCTGGCTGCCCGATTACCGCGTGGTGATCGATGCCAAGGCACTGCCGGGCATGGAGCGCGACGAGGCCTCCGACCTTGCCTATAACCCGCAAACCAAGACCCTGTTCTCGGTGATGGGCAAGAACCCGTTCCTGGTGGAGTTGACCCTGCAAGGTGACGTCCTGCGCAAGATTCCCCTGGTGGGCTGGGCCAACCCTGAAGGGGTGGCGGTCCTGGAAAACGGCTTGTTGGCGATTGTCGACGAGCGTCAGCATTCGCTGGTGATGGTCAAGCTCGAGGCCAATACCCAGGCGTTGAACATCAAGGATTTCCCGACTTACGACCTGGGCCCCTCGGCAGACCAGAACAAGGCCTTCGAAGCCATCGCCTGGAACCCGCGCAAGCAACAGCTGCTGCTGGGGGAAGAGCGGCCGCCGGCATTGTTCACCTGGAGCAGCGACGGCAGTGCGGTGCTCAAGGGCGACAAGCAGAAGCTGGCCAGCGATGAACTCGACCTGCGCAATCTTTCTGCCTTGGGCATCGATCCGCGCACCGGGCATACCCTAGTGCTGTCCGCCGACTCCCATCTGTTGCTGGAATTGGACGAGCAGGGCGAGCAGGTCAGCTTCATGGCCCTGCTTGGCGGTTTCAATGGCCTGAAGAACACCATTCCCCGGGCCGAAGGGGTAGCCATGGATGAAGCGGGCAACCTCTACATGGTCAGTGAGCCCAACCTGTTCTATCGCTTCGAGAAACAATGAACCGGTGGTCCGGCGCCCTGGCCGGACCGCTGGTTAAGCTTGAATTCAGGCGGCCGTGATATTTCATTCGCCTGTCCTGATTTCGAGCCGGCCCGCCATGTATCGCTTGACCCGTCTGCAACCCCTCTATCTGATTCTTGGCCTGTTGGCCGTGCTGCTGGCGGCGTTCGCCCATAACCATCGGCTGTGGCAGCGCGCCTGGTTCGATTGGCAAGCCCATTGGCAGGTGGCCGCCCCCCAGTCCCTGGGCCTGGGCGACTATCGGGCGGTGCTGCAGGCGCAGCCCATCGAGGGCCTGGATGAAGTTTCGGCGCTGACCTACGACCCGCTGCGCAATAGCCTGTTCACTGTGACCAACCAGAATGCCGAGCTGGTGGAGCTGTCCCTGGAAGGTCAGGTGCTGCGACGCATCGCCCTGATGGGCTTCGGCGATCCGGAGGCGGTGGAGTTTATCGCCGCCAATACCTATGTGATCAGCGATGAGCGCCAGCAGCGCTTGGTGAAGATCCATCTCGACGACGAGACCACCGCGGTGGATGCGCGCGAGGCCGAGCAGATCACCCTGGGCCTGCATCTGCCCGGCAACAAGGGCTTCGAAGGGCTGGCCTACGATTCCCGGGGCAAGCGCCTGTTCGTCGCCAAGGAGCGCGACCCGATGCTGATCTATGAAGTGCAGGGTTTTCCCGGCGAAATCCCGGGCAAGGCGGCCGGGCTGCAGGTGTTGAACGATCCCCAACGCGACGCGGGGCTGTTCGTGCGGGACTTGTCGAGCCTGCAATACGACGAGCGCAGCGGGCACTTGCTGGCCCTGTCGGATGAGTCGCGACTGGTGGTGGAGCTGGATGTACAGGGGCGCCCGTTGAGCACCCTGGCCCTGGGTAAGGGCCGCCAGGGCTTGAAACAGTCGGTGCCCCAGGCCGAGGGTATCGCCATGGATGACGCCGGTACCCTGTACCTGGTGAGCGAACCGAACCTGTTCTACGTCTTCAAGAAACCGGCGCCCTAGGGGCCGGCTCTTGTCTGTCGCTTCAGGCCTTGAGGGTCTTCACCCCGTCAGCGGTGCCCAGCAGCAGCACATCGGCCGGGCGCGCGGCGAACAGGCCGTTGGTGACCACGCCGACAATGGCATTGATCCGACTTTCCAGCGCCACCGGGTCGGTGATCTGCATGTTGTGCACATCGAGGATGATGTTGCCGTTGTCGGTGATCACCCCTTCGCGGTACACCGGATCGCCACCCAGCTTCACCAGTTCGCGGGCGACATGGCTGCGGGCCATGGGAATCACTTCCACTGGCAGCGGGAAGTTGCCCAGTACCGGCACCAGCTTGCTGGCGTCGGCGATGCAGATAAAGGTCTTGGCCACGGCGGCGACGATCTTTTCCCGGGTCAGGGCTGCACCACCGCCCTTGATCAGGTTCAGGTGCTCGTCGCTTTCGTCGGCGCCGTCGATGTAGAACTCCAGGTCGCTGACGGTATTGAGTTCATACACCGGAATGCCATGGCCCTTGAGGCGTGCGGCGGTGGCTTCGGAGCTGGCCACGGCGCCGTCGAAGGCGGCCTTGTGCTGGGCCAGGGCATCGATAAAGCAGTTGGCGGTGGAGCCGGTGCCGACCCCGACGATGCTCTTGTCGTCGAGTTTCGGGAGGATAAGGTCGACGGCGGCCTGGGCAACAGCCTGTTTGAGTTGATCCTGGGTCATGCGGGCTCCGAAGCGGGCAGGGGGGGCACAAAGGCCGGCATTATAGGCGCCGGAGCCGATCAGGTCATTGCCCGTTTGGCTTCCCGGCCGATTGCCGGCGGAGCGGCAAAGGCAATGGGGGCAGGCTAAACCTCGGTATTCGTGTGGTCGCCCGGGCAAACGCTGGGTTAGACTCCTTGGCCCTGCCCAACCCGCTCAGTGATGCTTTCCGATGCTCGAACAGTACGTTAAGAAGATCCTCACCTCGCGCGTTTACGACGTTGCCGTAGAAACCCCATTGCAGACTGCCCGCCAGCTCTCCGAGCGGCTGGGCAATCAGATCTGGCTCAAGCGCGAAGACTTGCAGCCGGTGTACTCGTTCAAGATTCGCGGCGCCTACAACAAGTTGACCCAGCTCAGCGACGCCGAGCGCGCCCGTGGCGTGGTCACCGCCTCGGCGGGCAACCATGCCCAGGGCCTGGCGCTGGCGGCCAAGGTGCTGGGGGTCAAGGCCACCATCGTGATGCCCAAGACCACCCCGGAGATCAAGGTCGAAGGCGTGCGTTCCCGGGGCGGCAAGGTGGTGCTGCATGGCGACAGCTTCCCCGAGGCGCTGGCCTATTCGCTGAAGCTGGTGGACGAAAAAGGCTACGTCTACATCCATCCCTACGACGATCCCCACACCATTGCCGGGCAGGGCACGGTGGCCATGGAGATTCTGCGCCAGCACCCGGGGCCGCTGGACGCGATTTTCGTTCCGGTGGGCGGCGGCGGGCTGATCGCCGGCATCGCCGCCTATGTGAAATACCTGCGTCCGGACACCAAGATCATCGGCGTCGAACCGGACGACTCCAACTGCCTGCAGGCCGCCATGGCCGCCGGTGAGCGGGTGGTGCTGCCGACTGTGGGCATATTCGCCGACGGCGTGGCGGTGGCGCAGATCGGCCAGCACACCTTCGACATCTGCAAAGACTATGTGGACGAAGTGATCACCGTCAGCACCGACGAGATCTGCGCCGCCATCAAGGATATCTACGACGATACCCGCTCGATCACCGAACCTGCCGGCGCCCTGGGCGTGGCCGGGATCAAGAAGTACGTCGAGCAGCGCGGTATAACCGGGCAGACCCTGGTGGCCATCGATTCCGGGGCCAACGTCAACTTCGACCGCCTGCGCCATGTGGCCGAGCGCGCCGAACTGGGCGAGGGCCGCGAAGCCATCATCGCCGTGACCATTCCCGAGAAGCCGGGCAGCTTCAAGGCTTTCTGCGAGGCCGTGGGCAAGCGCCAGATCACCGAATTCAACTACCGCTACAACACCGGCAGCGAGGCGCATATCTTCGTTGGCGTGCAGACCCACCCGGAAAACGATCCGCGCAGCGCGCTGATCGCCAGCCTCGGCGAACAGGGCTTCCCGGTGATCGACCTGACCGACAACGAACTGGCCAAGCTGCACATCCGCTACATGGTCGGCGGCCGGGCCGAGAAGGTCAGCGACGAAGTGGTGCTGCGCTTCGAGTTCCCGGAGCGTCCGGGAGCGCTGTTCAACTTCCTCAACAAGCTCGGCGGGCGCTGGAACATCTCGATGTTCCATTACCGCAACCACGGCGCCGCGGACGGCCGGGTGGTGGCGGGCCTGCAAGTGCCGGCCGAGGAGCGCCATCTGGTGCCGGCGGCCCTGGAGCAGATCGGCTACCCGTACTGGGATGAAAGCGACAACCCGGCCTATCAGCTGTTCCTCGGCTGAGCGGCTACGCTGAGAAACGGGGCCTTTAAGGAAGCACGCACATGGAAACACTGACCACGCTGAAGACCTTGCATGTACTGGCCACTGTGCTGGTGCTGGGCAGTGCGCTGGGCCTGGCGATCTGGGTCTGGCGCCTGCGTCGCCAGGGTGATGCGACTGTCTACAGCCGAGTGCTGCAACGCCCGGGGCTGTTCGGCTGGCTGCTGTTGGCGCTGGGCCTGATCACCCTGCCGTTCAGCGGCTGGTGGCTGGTGCACCTGGTGGGCTGGCCCCTGGGGCAGACTTGGCTGCTGGGTTCCAGTGTGCTCTACACCCTGGGCGCCCTGGCCTGGCTGTGGCTAATGGTGCGGCTCAACCGCCTGCGGCAGGCCAAGGCTGCCAGCGGCCTGGCCTTCACCCTGGTGCTGGCGATCTTCAGCGCCCTGTGTTTCGTCACCATTGCCGGGCTGATGGGCGCCAAGCCGGTCTGAGCCGTTAAGGATTGCCATGAAGGTCGTTCTGGTGGGGGCCACAGGGTTTGTCGGTCGCCATCTGCTGTCAGTGCTGCACGCCGCCGGTCATCAACTGATCGCCACCAGCCGCCATCCACAAGCGCCCGGCCTGCCGGGAGTGGAGTGGCGGCAACTGGATCTCGATCGCCTGGGCCATGAGCCCACGCCCTTTGTCCTGCCTGCCGATACCGACCTGCTGATCAATGCCGCCGGGCTGTTGAGCAGCGATGCCCGGGCGCTGACCCTGACCCAGGACCTGGGCACCCGGGCGCTATTCGACCTGGCTGCGGCCCGGGGCGTGCGGGTGTTGCAGATTTCCGCACTGGGCGCCGGCACCCAGCCCCATGTGCCCTTTCTGGCGAGCAAGGCCGCGGCCGATGACTACCTGCTGCGCCTGGGCGTGCCGGCGGTGGTGCTGCGTCCGTCGCTGGTGCTGGGGGCCGGTGGCGCCAGCAGTGGCTGGCTGGCGCGGCTGTCGCCCTGGCCGCTGATTCCGCTGCTGTCGTCCCGGGCGCAAATGCAGCCGCTGCATGTGGAGGACCTGGGCGCCGCAGTGCTGGCGCTGCTCCGGCACTGGCCGCATGAATCCATGGTGCTGCCCCTGGTGGGGCCGCAGCGGATGAGCATGGCGCAGTTGCTCGATTATCTGCGCCAGGCCCAGGGCTGGGCGCCGGGCCGTTACTGCCAAGTGCCCGCGCTGCTCCTCAGCGGGGCCGCGGCCCTGGGTGATCGTCTGGGTTGGCGTGCCCTGAATCGGCAAAGCCTGGCCATGGCCCGCAGCGATAACCTGGCCGACCCCGAAGTGCTGGCCTCGGTCTGCGGCTACCATGCGGCACCCCTGGCGGCGCGCCTGCAGGATTGGCCGCAGGCCGCGCAAAGCACCCAGCTGGCCCTGCGCCCACTGCTGCTGGCGGTGCTGGTGCTGATCTGGCTGGGCACGGCGGCGGTGTGCATCGGCCCCGGCTACGACTGGGGCCTGCGGATCATGGCCGAAGCCTCGGTGCAGGGGGTGTGGGCGAGCCTGGCGGTGATCGGCGGCTCGCTCTGCGACGCGCTGCTGGGTGTCGGCCTGTTGCTGCGGCGCTGGCGTCGACGGGCCTTGCAGGCGCAGTTGGCCTTGATGCTCGGCTACACCCTGATCATCAGCCTGATTCTGCCGCACTTCTGGTTTGACCCTTATGCCGCCGTGGCCAAGAACCTGGTGCTGATGGTGGCGACCCTTTGGCTGTTGTGGACCGAACCTTGCCGATGAGTGCTTATCTGCTGTTGAAAACCCTGCATATCCTGTCTTCCACCGTGCTTTTCGGCCTGGGCGCGGGCTCGGCCTACTACGCGCTGCGGGCCTGGCGCAGCGGCAAGCTGGAAGTGATTGCCGTGACCTTCAAGCACCTGGTGTTCGCCGACTGGGCCTTCACCGCCACCACGGCGGTATTCCAGCCGCTGAGCGGGCTGGGTTTGGTGCACCTGGCGGGCTGGCCATTGCAGCAGTCCTGGCTGCTGTGGAGCCTGGGGCTGTATGGCGTGGCGGGGTTGTGCTGGCTGCCGGTGGTCTGGTTGCAGATCCGGGTGCACAAGATGGCCGAACAGGCACTGCGCGACGGCACGCCGATGCCCTTGCGAGCCACCCTTTATATGCGCTGGTGGTTCGCCCTGGGCTGGCCGGCGTTCCTGGCCTTCATGGTGATTTTCTACCTGATGGTGGCCAAGCCGGCGTAGGTTTTTTCGCTGGCAAGCCAGCGCCTACAGCCGGCTCTCCGGCGAACGCTCTAGTCGCGCAGGCTGATCACCTGCCAACCGCGTTTCTGCGCTTCGGCTCGCAGGTTCGGATCGGGGTCCACGGCCACGGCGGTGGTCACCTGTTCCAGCAGCGGCAGGTCGTTCATCGAGTCGCTATAGAAGTAGCTGTCGTCCAGGCTGTGGCCGGTTTCCTCCAGCCAGCGCTGCAGGCGGGTCACCTTGCCTTCGCGGAAACACGGCACGTCGGTGCTGCGCCCGGTGTAGCGGCCGTCGTGCATTTCGCATTCGGTGGCGATCAGGGTTTCCACCCCCAGGCGCTCGGCAATCGGCGCGGTGACGAAACGGTTGGTGGCGGTGATGATCACCAGCTTGTCGCCGGCCTCGCGATGACTGTCCAACAGGGCCTGGGCCTTGGGCAGGAGGATCGGCTCGATGCAGTCGCGCATGTAGTCGCGATGCCATTCCTCGAGCACCGCCATCTCGGTGCGGCCGAGGATTTCCAGGCAGAAGTTCAGGTAGGCGGCGTTGTCGAGCTTGCCCGCCAGGTAGTCCTGGTAGAACTCGTCGTTGCGGGCCTTGTAGGCGATCGGGTCGAGGAAGCCACGTTCGCACAGGTAGTCGCCCCAGGCGTGGTCGCTGTCGCCGCCCAGAAGCGTGTTGTCCAAGTCGAATAAAGCCAGGCGCATTGCAGTTACTCACTGAAAAGTCGCGGAAAAAGGTGCCCAGAATACGGTCTTTTCACAAGAGTGCACATAAGCTAAGCAGCCTCGTTGCTGCATTCCCAAGCTTTGTGGAACAATGCGGCGACATGCGTTTGCGAGGTTGTAGCCGTGATCGACCCCGATGGTTTCCGCCCCAATGTCGGGATTATTCTGACCAATGATGCCGGCCAGGTGCTATGGGCTCGCCGTATCAATCAAGATGCCTGGCAGTTTCCCCAGGGGGGCATCAACCCCGACGAAACGCCGGAAGACGCCTTGTATCGCGAGTTGAACGAAGAAGTCGGGCTGGAGCGCGAAGATGTGCAAATTCTCGCCTGCACCCGGGGCTGGTTGCGCTATCGTTTGCCGCAGCGCCTGGTCAGGACCCACAGCCAGCCGCTGTGCATCGGCCAGAAACAGAAATGGTTTCTCCTGCGCCTGATCTCCAACGAGCAGCGGGTGCGGATGGATTTGACCGGTAAACCGGAGTTCGATGGCTGGCGCTGGGTCAGTTATTGGTATCCGTTGGGCCAGGTGGTGACATTCAAGCGCGAGGTGTATCGCCGCGCTCTCAAAGAGCTTGCCCCGCGCCTCTTAGTGCGCGACTGACGACGGAGTTCGACCCCGAGCCATGCTCAATACGCTGCGCAAGATCGTCCAGGAAGTTAACTCCGCCAAGGATCTCAAGACGGCGTTGGGGATCATTGTCTTGCGCGTCAAAGAGGCCATGGGCAGCCAGGTCTGCTCGGTCTATCTGCTGGACCCGGAAACCAATCGTTTTGTGCTGATGGCCACCGAGGGTCTGAACAAGCGTTCCATCGGCAAGGTCAGCATGGCCCCCAACGAAGGCCTGGTGGGCCTGGTGGGCACTCGGGAAGAACCGCTGAACCTGGAAAACGCCGCCGATCACCCACGCTACCGCTACTTCGCCGAAACCGGCGAGGAACGCTATGCCTCGTTCCTGGGGGCGCCGATCATCCATCACCGCCGAGTGGTGGGCGTACTGGTGATCCAGCAGAAGGAGCGCCGCCAGTTCGACGAGGGCGAAGAGGCCTTCCTGGTGACCATGAGCGCCCAGCTCGCCGGGGTTATCGCCCATGCCGAGGCCACTGGTTCGATCCGCGGCCTGGGGCGCCAGGGCAAGGGCATCCAGGAAGCCAAGTTCGTCGGTGTACCGGGCGCGCCCGGTGCGGCGGTGGGCAGCGCGGTGGTGATGCTGCCGCCCGCCGATCTGGATGTGGTGCCGGACAAGTACATCAGCGATATCGACGCCGAACTGGCGCTGTTCAAGAGTGCCCTGGAAGGGGTGCGCGCCGACATGCGCGCGCTGTCGGAAAAACTCGCCACCCAGCTGCGCCCGGAAGAACGCGCGCTGTTCGACGTCTACCTGATGATGCTCGACGACGCTTCCCTGGGCAGCGAAGTGAAAACCGTGATCAAGACCGGGCAATGGGCCCAGGGCGCGTTGCGCCAGGTGGTCACCGATCACGTCAACCGTTTCGAATTGATGGACGACGCCTACCTGCGTGAGCGCGCCTCGGACGTCAAGGACCTGGGCCGCCGGCTCCTGGCCTACCTGCAGGAAGAGCGCCAGCAGACCCTGGTCTACCCCGACAACACCATCCTGGTCAGTGAAGAGCTGACCCCGGCCATGCTCGGCGAAGTGCCGGAAGGCAAGCTGGTGGGCCTGGTCTCGGTGCTGGGCTCGGGCAACTCCCACGTGGCGATCCTGGCCCGGGCCATGGGCATCCCGACGGTGATGGGCCTGGTGGACCTGCCGTACTCCAAGGTCGACGGCATCCAGATGATCGTCGACGGCTACCACGGCGAGGTCTACACCAACCCCAGCGAAGTGCTGCGCAAGCAGTTCGCCGATGTGGTGGAAGAGGAGCGGCAACTGGCCCAGGGCCTGGATGCCCTGCGCGACCTGCCGTGCGTGACCCCCGATGGCCACCGCATGCCGCTGTGGGTCAACACCGGCCTGCTGGCGGATGTGGCCCGGGCGCAGAAGCGCGGCGCCGAGGGTGTGGGCCTGTACCGCACCGAAGTACCGTTCATGATCAACCAGCGCTTTCCCAGCGAGAAAGAACAGCTGGCGATCTACCGCGAACAACTGTCGGCCTTCCATCCGCAGCCGGTGACCATGCGCAGCCTGGACATCGGCGGCGACAAGGCGCTGTCCTACTTCCCGATCAAGGAAGACAACCCTTTCCTGGGCTGGCGCGGTATCCGCGTGACCCTCGACCACCCGGAAATCTTCCTGGTGCAGGCCCGGGCCATGCTCAAGGCCAGCGAGGGCCTGAACAACCTGCGCATTCTGCTGCCGATGATCAGCGGTATCCACGAGCTGGAAGAGGCTTTGCACCTGATCCACCGCGCCTGGGGCGAAGTGCGCGACGAAGGCACCGATGTGCCGATGCCGCCGGTGGGGGTAATGATCGAGATTCCCGCGGCGGTCTACCAGACCCGGGAACTGGCGCGCCAGGCGGACTTCCTCTCGGTGGGCTCCAACGACCTGACCCAGTACCTGCTGGCCGTGGATCGCAACAACCCGCGGGTCGCCGACCTCTACGACTACCTGCACCCTGCGGTGCTGCAAGCCCTGCAAAACGTGGTGCGCGACGCCCACGCCGAAGGCAAGCCGGTGAGCATCTGCGGCGAGATGGCCGGTGATCCGGCGGCGGCGGTGCTGCTGATGGCCATGGGTTTCGACAGCCTGTCGATGAACGCCACCAACCTGCCGAAGGTCAAGTGGATGCTGCGCCAGATCAGCATGAGCAAGGCCAAGGAACTGCTGGACGAGATGATGACCATCGACAACCCGCAGGTGATCCACAGTTCGCTGCAGCTGGCACTGAAGAAGCTCGGGCTGGCGCGGATGATCAATCCGGCTTCGACCAAGACCCTGTAATCAAGGTGTTTTCTTCGCCGGCTAGCCGGCGAAGGCTTCAGACCTTCAGCTCCACCTCTCCCAAATGCCCGCCATAAGGCCCGAAGCTGCGCTCCAGCAGATGCCGTGAACCGTCGGCGCTGACGATCAGCGCGGTGCTGGCGCGGGTGCCGTAGCTGGGGCTGGCGATAAACACGCTCGATAGCAGGCTTTCCGTGGCCAGGCCCACGCCGGTGTCCGGCAGCTCGGCGAAGGGCGCCGTCTGCGGGTCGCTGAGCAGTGCCAGGAGTGCCTGGGGCTGCGGGTCGGCCAGCACTTCCTGCAAGGCGGCCTTGGCCTTGAGCAGCTTGGGCCAGGGCGTATCGAGCCCGGCATTGGACAGGCCATAGACCCCGGGCTTGAGCCGTTGTGGCTCCAGGTCCTGGGCGTTGTAGTGCCACAGCTGCTCGGCGGTACCCAGCAGCAGGTTGAAACCGGCGTACTCCACCGAACGGCCCACCACATCCTGCAAGTAGTCTTCCAGCGGCACAGTGCCGGCGAGAAAGCGCGCCACCAGCTCGCCGCGGGAACGTCGGGCGGGCGGTTGATGGGGGTTGCGAATATTGGTCAGGGCGGCAAAGCGTCCGTCGGCGCCGATTCCCAGCCAGGTGCCACCGGCTTCCAGGTCGCGACCGGCGTGGATCTGCGGCGATTCCGGCCATTGCCCCAGGGGCAGGCTGGGCCGGGCATAGAATTCGTCACGGTTGGCCGCGACGATCAGCGGTTGGGCATGACCCGGTCGCCAGGCGAAAACGATCAAGCACATTAAGGTGGCCCCCTGTGTGTTTTTGCCCACTCTACCCATCCAGCCAGCGGCTATCCACGTCCGCCTGTGGAGTCCGGGGCGGCGCATCCGTTAACATGCCGCTCTTATTTTCGGATGCTTCCATGGAATTTCTGCTCTATCTGCTGCTGGGCGCCTGCGCGGGCGTGCTGGCCGGGCTGTTCGGCGTGGGCGGCGGGATCATCATAGTCCCGGTGCTGGTGTTCAGCTTCACTGTGCAAGGTTTCGATGCGGCAGTGCTGACTCACCTGGCGGTCGGCACGTCCCTGGCCAGCATCATCTTCACCTCGGTCAATGCGGTGCGCGAACACCACCGGCGTGGCGCGGTACGCTGGCCGATCTTTACCTGGATGGCGGTGGGCATTCTGCTGGGCGCCGGTTTTGGCGCGCTGACCGCCGAAGCCATTTCCGGTCCGAACCTGCAGAAAATCATCGGCGTCTTCGCCTTGGTAGTGGCCCTGCAAATGACCCTGGAGCTCAAGCCCAAGGCCAGTCGCCAGGTGCCCGGCAAGCTTGGCCTGACGGTGGCCGGCTCGGTGATCGGCTGGGCCTCGGCGATTTTCGGCATCGGCGGCGGCTCGCTGACGGTGCCCTTCCTGACCTGGCGCAGCGTGCCGATGCAGCAGGCGGTGGCCACCTCTTCGGCTTGCGGCCTGCCCATCGCCCTGGCCAGTGCCTTAAGTTTCATGATTCTGGGCTGGCATGATCCGCAGCTTCCGGCCCATAGTCTGGGGTTCGTGTATTTGCCGGCGCTGCTGGGCATTGCCCTGACCAGCATGGTGTTCGCCCGGATCGGCGCGCGCCTGGCCCATAAACTGTCGCCACGCCTGTTGAAACGCCTGTTCGCCGCGCTACTGTTCAGCGTGGGAATCAGCTTTCTGTTCTGAGGTCTGACGCAATCCTGGCTTAATCCTGGCGTGACAGTTTCTCCCGGAATTGACCGCTCTAACCCCTACGAGGAGTCGCAATGCTGCCTTACCCGCAGATCGATCCGGTGGCCCTGGCCATCGGCCCGCTGAAAATCCACTGGTACGGCCTGATGTACCTGATCGGCATCGGCGGCGCCTGGCTGCTGGCGTCGCGCCGGCTGAACCGCTTCGATCCGACCTGGAGCAAGGAGAAGCTCTCGGACATGGTGTTCTGGATGTCCATGGGCGTGATAGTCGGCGGGCGTCTGGGCTATGTGCTGTTCTACGACCTGAGCGCCTACCTGGCCAACCCGACCCTGATCTTCGAAGTGTGGAAGGGTGGCATGTCGTTCCACGGCGGCTTTATCGGGGTGATGCTGGCTGCCTGGTGGTTCGGCAAGCGCAACAACAAGAGCTTCTTCGAGCTGATGGACTTCGTCGCGCCCATGGTGCCGATCGGCCTGGGCGCCGGGCGCATCGGCAACTTCATCAACGCCGAGCTGTGGGGCAAGGCCACCGATGTGCCCTGGGCCATGATCTTCCCGCCCTTCAGCGACCCGGCGCAGCTGCCTCGCCACCCATCGCAGCTGTATCAGTTCGCCCTGGAGGGGGTGGCGCTGTTCCTGATCCTCTGGCTGTTCTCGCGCAAGCCGCGGCCGACCATGGCGGTGTCCGGCATGTTCGCCCTGTTCTACGGGATCTTCCGCTTTATCGTCGAGTTCGTCCGGGTGCCGGACGCCCAGCTCGGCTATCTGGCCTGGAACTGGCTGACCATGGGTCAGATTCTCTGCGTGCCGATGATCCTCGGTGGCCTGGGGTTGATCTGGCTGGCCTATCATCGCGCTCCGGCCCAGAGCGCGGCGCAATAAATTCGAACCCCGGGGCGCGCCCCGGGTTCAAGGATGCAGGTAACTCATGAAGCAATATCTTGACCTGGTGGCTCATGTCATCAACAACGGCACCAAGCAGGCCAACCGCACTGGGGTGAACACCATCAGCTTCCCCGGGGCCATGCTGCGCTACGACCTCAAGGAAGGTTTTCCGGCCATCACCACCCGCAAGATGGCCTTCAAGTCGGCCATCGGCGAAATGGTCGGCTTCCTCCGTGGGGTGAACAACGCCGCCGAGTTCCGCGCCCTGGGCTGCAAGGTCTGGGACCAGAACGCCAACGAGAACGCGCAATGGCTGGCCAACCCGTTCCGCCAGGGCGCTGACGACCTGGGCGAGATCTACGGCGTGCAATGGCGCAAGTGGCCGGCCTACAAGCAGATCAAGGTCAGCAACCAGGCGGCCATCGACCTGGCGTTGAGCCAGGGCTACCGGCAGATCGCCGCCGGCGAGGAAGAAGGCCAGGGTTATGTGGTGCTGTACAAGGCCATCGACCAGGTGCGCCAGTGCGTCGACACCATCATCAACGACCCGGGCAGCCGGCGGATCCTGTTCCACGGCTGGAACTGCGCCCAGCTGGACGAAATGGCCCTGCCGCCGTGCCACCTGCTGTATCAGTTCCACCCCAATGTCGAGACCCGGGAAATCTCCCTGACCCTCTACATCCGCTCCAACGACCTGGGCCTGGGCACGCCGTTCAACCTCACCGAGGGTGCGGCGCTGCTGAGCCTGATCGGCCGCCTGACCGGCTACACGCCGCGCTGGTTCACCTATTTCATCGGTGATGCCCACGTCTACGAGAACCACCTGGACATGCTCAACGAGCAGCTCAAGCGCGAGCCGTTCCCCATGCCCAAGCTGGTGATTTCCGAGCGCGTGCCGGAGTTCGCCAAGACCGGCGTCTACCAGCCCGAGTGGCTGGAGCTGATCGAGCCCGGCGACTTCTCCCTGGAAGGCTACCAACACCACGCGCCGATGACCGCGCCAATGGCGGTCTAGCTCTTACCCCGGCGTTACCCAGGGGCCGCGTGGCCCCTGTCGATTCTCTGACCTTTACCGACCGATGCCCGGGATTTTTCCGGGCATTGCCGTGTCTGATGGGCGACTAAGCTCTCAGCAGGGGCCCCGTGCAGTGCGGGGCGTTGTTCATGTGATTTTCAACGCGAGCCCTTGAATGGAAGAATTCAACCGCAGCCTTTTCCTGGCCATCAATGCCAGCGCCGATGCATCACTGGCCATGCGCGAGCTGGCGGTGTTCCTGGCGCAATGGGTGGTCCTTTGCGTGCCGCTGATGCTCCTGGTGTTCTGGGTACTGGGCGAGCGCCGGCAACGGATGATCGTGCTCTACGCCACCCTGAGCATCGTCCTGGCCCTGGCCTGCAACCTGCTGATCCGTGAACTGTGGTTCCACCCGCGTCCCTTCATGCTGGGCCTGGGGCAGAACTTCCTCGCCCATGCCCCCGGTGCCTCCTTCCCCAGCGACCACGCCAGCGGCATGTTCGCCATGGCCTTTGCCCTGCTGCTGGTGAACCTGCGCAAGACCGGCCTGGTACTGCTGGCGCTGGCGTTGCTGGTGAGTTGGGCGCGGGTCTACCTGGGGGTGCATTTCCCCCTGGATATTCTCGGTGGCTGCCTGGTGGGCCTGTTCAGCGCCTGCATGGTGCACCTGACGCTGGCTTGGCGTGAGTTCGACCAGCGCCTGCTGGCGATCGTGGAAGGTGCCTATCTGCGGCTGCTGGCCAGCGTGCGGCGCGGCTCCTGAGGGCGCGCCCTGGCCTCAATGGCCGTGGCTGCGGCCGACATGGGAGGGTTCGGTTTCACTGGGGGCCACCGAGCCGCTGACCTCCAGGCGCTGGAGAATGCCGCAGTGCTCCAGGCCCGGTCTTTCGCTGCAGCGCTGGCGCAGGTCCAGCAACTGTTCCTGCAACACCAGCAGGCCGTCGATGCGCGCCTTGACGTGATGGATATGCTCGTCGATCAAGGCGTTGACGCTGGCGCACTGGCTTTCGGGGCTGTCGCGCAGGTCGAGCAGGCTGCGGATTTCCTCCAGGGTCATGTCCAGGCTGCGGCAGTTGCGGATAAAGGTCAGGCGCTCGCTGTGGGCCTGGGTGTAGAGGCGGTAGTTGCCTTCGCTGCGAGCCGGTTCCGGCAGCAGCCCTTCGCGTTCGTAGTAACGGATGGTCTCGACCTGACAGTCGGTGAGTTTCGCCAGTTCGCCAATTTTCATGTCCGCAGTCTCCGAATGGGTGCTTGACCCTATAGTGGCTACAGGGTGTTCACTTGGCAACAAGCACCTTTATTCGGACGCGACCCTTATGAGCGACTCCCTGCACAGCCCGCGTACACCCGGCACCCAGCCTCCCCATGCTGATCACGATCACGATCACGATCACGATCACGATCACGATCACGATCACGATCACGATCACGAGCATGGCCATTCCCATGCCCCGGCGGGCAAGTTGCAGCCGCTCAAGGCCCATGACCACGCTGCCCACGGCGGTTCCTGCTGCGGTTCCGCCAGCCTGGCGCCGGCGAAGGTCACCCTGAGCGAGAAGCCCAGTGCAGGCGCACGCCTGAGCAGCTTCCGCATCGAGGCCATGGACTGTCCCACCGAGCAGACCCTGATCCAGAACAAGCTGGGCAAGCTGGCCGGGGTCCAGGCCCTGGAGTTCAACCTGATGAACCGTGTGCTGGGGGTGACCCACGACCTGCCGAGCACCGCGCCGATCATCGAGGCGGTCAAGTCCCTGGGCATGCACGCCGAGCCCCTGGAGCAGGATGGCGCCGCCGCCGCACCCGCCGCCGAGGCGGTGAAGAAACCCTGGTGGCCGCTGGCCCTGTCGGGTATCGGCGCGCTGGCCGCTGAAGTCATCCATTTCACCAATGCCGCGCCCGACTGGGTAATCGCCCTGGTGGCCCTGGTGTCGATCCTCAGTGGCGGCCTGGGCACCTACAAGAAGGGCTGGATCGCCCTGAAGAACCGCAACCTGAATATCAATGCCCTGATGAGCATCGCCGTGACCGGTGCGGTGCTGATCGGCCAATGGCCGGAAGCGGCGATGGTGATGTTCCTGTTCACCGTGGCCGAGCTGATCGAGGCCCGCTCCCTGGACCGGGCGCGCAACGCCATCAGCGGCCTGATGCAGATGACCCCGGAACAGGTGACGGTGCAACAGTCCGATGGCAGCTGGCTCGAACAAGAGGCGAGCAGCGTCGAGCTGGGCGCCCGGGTACGGGTACGGCCCGGTGAGCGCATCGGCCTGGATGGCGAGGTGGTTGCCGGCAATTCCACCATCGACCAGGCGCCGATCACCGGTGAAAGCCTGCCGGTGGAGAAGACCCTGGGGGACAAGGTGTTCGCCGGCACCATCAACCAGGCCGGCTCCCTGGAGTATCGGGTCACCGCTGCGGCCAACAACTCGACCCTGGCGCGAATCATCCACGCCGTGGAACAGGCCCAGGGCGCACGGGCGCCGACCCAGCGCTTCGTCGACAGCTTCTCGAAAATCTACACCCCGGCAGTGTTCGCCTTTGCCCTGGCGGTGGCGCTGATTCCACCGCTGTTCATGGCCGGTGTCTGGTTCGACTGGATCTACCGCGCCCTGGTGCTGCTGGTGGTGGCCTGCCCGTGCGCCCTGGTGATTTCCACCCCGGTGAGCATCGTCAGCGGCCTGGCCGCGGCGGCGCGCAAGGGCATCCTGGTCAAGGGCGGGGTCTACCTGGAGGGCGGCTACAAGCTCGACTACCTGGCCCTGGACAAGACCGGCACCATCACCCACGGCAAGCCGGTGCAGACCGATTTCCTGCCCTTGGACCCGCTCGCCCAAGACCGTGCCCCAGCCCTGGCCGCCAGCCTGGCCGGACGTTCCGATCACCCCGTGTCCCTGGCGATCGCCCAGGCGGCTGTGGATAAACAGCTGGCCATGCTCCCTGTGGATAACTTCGAGGCCCTGACCGGGCGCGGGGTGCGCGGCGAAATCAATGGCCAGTTGTATCACCTGGGCAACCATCGCCTGGTGGAAGAGCTGGGCCTGTGCTCGCCGGCCCTGGAAGAGCAACTCTTCGCCCTGGAAAAACAAGGCAAGACTGTGGTCCTGCTGCTGGACAGCCATGGCCCGCTGGCGCTGTTCGCGGTGGCCGATACGGTGAAGGAGTCGAGCCGCGAAGCCATCCAGCAACTGCATGAGCTGGGAATCAAGACCCTGATGCTCACCGGCGACAACCCCCATACCGCCCAGGCCATCGCCGCCCAGGTGGGGATCGACCAGGCCCGTGGCGACCTGCTGCCCACCGACAAGCTGCAAGCCATCGAAGGCCTGTATGCCCAGGGTCATCGGGTGGGCATGGTGGGCGACGGCATCAACGATGCCCCGGCCCTGGCCCGAGCCGAGATAGGTTTCGCCATGGCCGCGGCCGGCACCGATACCGCCATCGAGACCGCGGATGTCGCGCTGATGGACGACGATCTGCGCAAGATCCCGGCATTCATCCGCCTGTCACGCCAGACCTCGGTGGTGCTCAAGCAAAATATCGCCCTGGCACTGGTCATCAAGGCGATCTTTCTTGGGGTAACCTTTGCCGGATTGGCCACCATGTGGATGGCCGTGTTCGCCGACATGGGCGTCAGCCTGTTGGTGGTCTTCAACGGTTTGCGCCTGCTGCGCAAGTAGCCGCGGCAGCGGCAAGCTCAAGCTACAAGCGGCAAGCGACTGAGGGGAGAACCAGAGTGATGAATGCACCCGCTTCAGCTTGCGGCTTGCCGCTGAAAACTTGCAGCTGCGTGCGCCGGCCATGCTGAGTGCCGAGCTGAAGGCGTTCTACATGGTGGCGCGCCTGGGCAGCATTACCCTGGCGGCGAAGAAACTCGGCCTCAGCCAGCCGACCGTGACCACCCAGATCCGCAACCTGGAAAACCAGTATTCGGTGGAGCTGTTCTACCGTGGCGGGCGTCGCCTGAGCCTCAGCGAAGAAGGCGCGCGCCTGCTGCCGATGGTCAAGGAGTTGCTGCAGAAGGAAGCCGATATCGAGTTCTTCCTGCGCAACAGCGGGCAGGTCCAGGGCACGCTGCGCATTGCCGCTACCGCGCCGTACTACATCCTCGATCTGGTGAAGACCTTCCGCCAGCGCCTGCCACAGGTGGAAGTGGCGGTGGAGATCGGCAACTCCCAGCAGGTGCTCGAAGCCCTGGAGGAATATCGGGTGGATGTGGCCGCCTCCTCGCAACTGCTGGAAGACTCGCGGTTGGTCCGCCGCTTGCTGGGCACTGATCCGCTGGTACTGGCGGTGCACCGCAACCATCCCCTGGCGGCGCTGCAGCATGTGCCGCTGCAAGCCCTGGCGGGCCACACCCTGCTGATGCGCGAGCCCGGCTCCACCACCCGCAGCCTCACCGAGGCATTGCTGAAGAACGCTAATGTCGGTTTTGGCCCGCTGCTGGAGATCGGCAGCCGCGAGTCGATCCGCGAGGCGGTGCTGCGCAATATCGGCATCAGCATCATTGCTCGCCAAGAAGTGCCCCACGACCCGCAACTGCGGGTGCTGACCATCGAGAATGCCCCGCAGATCGCCGAGTACCTGTACTGCCTCAAGGAACGCAGGAACGCCCGCCTGCCCGCGGCTTTTCTCGGCCTGGCCCAGGAAATGGCCCCCGCCTTGCCCTGAGTGCCGGTATTGCTCAAGCCTGCGTCACCCGTCATAGGGCGAAAGATTACGGGCGCAGTTCGCGATAATTTCCATCAGTACTGAATAACTAGCCATCGATAGAACACGACCATGGATATATACACTTCCAACTATTCCCGTGTGCCAGTGAGTTGGGTTAATAGTGATTCTGCATAAGTCAAAGTGCCAATTGTATTGAACTTATTCCGTTTGTCGGCTTTTCAATTTTATATAAAGTTCTGCACTAACGTTGCGCGAGGGGGTTAGCGAAACAACGAGGAAGGAATCATGAAAAAGACTGAGGATGCTGCAAAAAGACCCGGGCGCCTGACCGAGTCGCTGAAGAAGTTGAGCGACGATGGGCATACGGTAAAGATTGTCGGTTCAATAAAGAACGGCAAGCTGGAGATCGACCCTGAATCTCTGGCGGAGCTGAATAGAGCCCACCCGCAAGCCAACTTGTCCTTTGTTGCGGTGAATGCACCGTTCAAGAGTCTCTAGGCAAGTAACCGTTGTGCAATAACTATTGATCATGGCTGCCTGAAACACTGATGCCTGGAGCAATTGGGGTATGCAGGAAGTATTCAATACCCCAATTCTTTCGCGGCCTGGTTCTTTGCGCGGCGAATGCTTGCTGCAGCGGCCAGATCGATCTTCCCTCTTGCGTTACCACAGTGGATGGGTTGCGTTATGAGCGATATCGCCGGTTCAACACTTTATGCACTGCGCGAACAAGGGGTTCCCGTTCTGCCTTATTACGACGAGCTGCTGCAGCATGCCTGCCGCCAGTGCTCGCCGCTTTTTGGCCAGAGGGTTTATGCCGATATCTACCATGAGGCGGCTGCCGACCCGCAGTGGCTGGCCATTTCGCTGATTACCAATGCCGAGCGCGAAGGCGATGGCGCAACGCGGCTGTGGAGCCTGGCGGCCTGCACGCCCGATGCGGACCAGGCCGGGCAGATTCGCCAGCACGCCATCGACGAATCCCATCATTCCCGGGCCTACATTCAACTGCTCGACATGGCCTTTCCCGGGGCGGTGGATGAAAAGCTGCACGCCGAACTCCTCAGCCTGTCCCCTGGTTATTCCCGGCAACAGGCACCCCAGGCGACCCCCGGTTCGGCCTTCGCCCATGCCATCACCCTGGATGACCTGATCCAGATGAACATCGCCGAGATCCGCACCCGGGTTCATCACCTGCTGCAGCGGCCGATTCTCCTGCAGTTCTGCCCTGCCTACAGCAGGCCTCAGTTGGCGCGCATCCTCGACCGGCTGCTGTACGACGAAACCAGGCATATTGCCTACACCGCTCGGCTGATCGAGGGCTTCTGCGGCAGTGGCGAAGCGGCCGAGGCGCGCAAGCTGCTGCTGGAGCGCATGGATGATTTCGATGCCATCACCCGGCAGGAACTCGAGCTGCGCGTGTTCGAATGAACCCGGCGCCTGGAGTGTCGGCGATGACTGCGTGCAAGGCTCAGGCGCCGGACCTGCGCGAGCTGGTGTCGCTGGGCAAAGTGCGCCGCTGGTGCCTGCAGCATGGCCTGGACCGCGCTGCATTCAGGGCGCTGCACGGCGAGGCCCAGCTGATCTGCATGGCGCGCCTGTTGCACTATGTGCTGCTTGAGCAGCGCTGCGACGCATGCTTGTCCATCGAGCCCTGGGGAGCCGATCAGCGGCTCTACCTGGGCCATGGCCCACGGCTGGAAGTGCCGCTGGCAGGCCATGCCCCACGGATCTATTTCGAGCTGCTGGCCAACCCCAGCTGGCATGAGGAGGGGCAGCGTCGGGAACTGGCTTCCTGCGGCAGTTTCCTGCGGGCATTGGGCAAGGTCCTGGCCGCTACCGACTATGGGGAGGATCTGCCGGCCCTGGCACTGGATTACCGCAACAGCTTGTGCAACCTGATCCTCAATCTGGCCCTGGGCCGCACCAGAGCGGCCCACAGTTGCGCCATCGAGCCGGTGTGCCGCGGGCATGGGTATTACCCGTTCCCGGCCTTGCGCATAGGGCCGTCCATCGAGGAGGTGGTGGCAGTCTCGAACCTCTCGCCGCAACCGGTGCCGCTGTTGTTCGTGCGGGTTCCCGGCTACAGCTTCAACTCCACGGACTATGCCGACCCCAAGCTCTGTGCCGCCCACTGGAGTGCCGCCGCTGCGGTGGCTGAGCAATGCCTGCTGCCGGTTCATCCCTGGCAGTTCAGGTTGTCGCCGGTGATCAGGCAGATGCTGCACAGCAAGCAGATCAGCCTGGCGCCCCTGCACGTGCCAATGATGCCCCTGGCATCCCAGCGCACCTGCCGGGTACTGGCCACCGGTCATGACCTCAAACTGTCCCTGGATGCCACCCTGACTGGGGAGCGTCGCTTGCTCTACCGGCTCAACAGTTACAACGCGCCCTTGGTTTCCAGCCTGATTCGCCAGGTGCTGCGCTGCAGCGAAATCAGCACCCTGGATTTTCAATACGATGTTGCGTCCCTGTACTGGGACGATCCCCTGATCGGCCCGCACTTGAGCGCGATTGTCAGGGCGCCTTGTGTGGCCGCCAGCAATGAGACGGTGGTGCCGGCGCTGAACCTGTGGGCCTCGCGGGAACAGGCAAGTGGTTGGTTGAAGCTCGGCAATCGCCAGCAGGCGCTCGATACTTTCGATCGCTACTGCCGGCTGCTGATGGGCGCTGTGGTGCCGTTTTGCACGCAGTGGGGCATCGCCCTGGAACCGCATCTGCAGAACAGCTATGTGGTGGTCCGCGATGGCTTGCCGGTGCGGGTGATAGTGCGCGACCTGGACAACTCGATCCTGGACCCGCAGAGCGTCCGCGGCATGTGCCGGGAGCAGGGCCTGGCGCTGGCGCCGGATACCTGGGCCCATATGCCGGCGTTTGCCATTGGCCAGCGGCGGCTGGTCCATGCGCTGTTGCGTGGGCATCTCTACCCGGTGATGCATTTTTTCATCCGCCACCTGGGGCTGGACCTGCCGCAGCTGGAAGCGTGCCTGAGTGACGGCTGGCAAGCGCTGGCCGAGCAGGCGCCCGGTGCCCACGGCAAGCGCAATGTGCAAGCGCTACGGGCCCTGGTGGAGTCGACCAAGCACTCCTTGAGCATGCGCCTCAAGCAATCGATGACCATGTCATTCCAGTAGCGGCGCGGCTGGCCGCTTTTGCCGCAACCCAAATCCGCCAATACCACTATCGGTAGCTTTTGCCCGATTGCCATATGAGCTACGCATTCGCTCTCTAGGATGGCCTGCATCTGCTTGATGAGGTCCGCCCATGAACCACCCGACTGCAACAGCCCTGAGCAACCCCGGCGCGCCGATGAAGGTGCGCGGCATCCAGAAGCGTTTCGGCGCCTTCACCGCCCTGGACAATGTGTCCCTGGATGTCGCCGCCGGTGAGCTGGTGTGCCTGCTGGGGCCCTCCGGCTGCGGCAAGACCACGCTGCTGCGCTGCATTGCCGGGCTGGAGCGCCAGGACCAGGGCGAGTTGTACCTGGGCACTCGGGATGTGTCGCAACTGGCGCCCCAGGCTCGGGACTACGGCATTCTGTTCCAGTCCTATGCCTTGTTTCCCAACCTCACGGTGCAAGCCAATATCGCCTACGGCCTGGCCGGCAGCGGTCGCGAGGAAGTGCGCCAGCGCGTGGCGCAGATGCTGGAACTGGTGGGCCTGTCCGGCAGCGAGAAGAAATACCCCGGGCAACTGTCTGGCGGCCAGCAGCAGCGCGTCGCCCTGGCCCGCGCCCTGGCGCCGGCGCCTTCGCTGTTGCTGCTGGACGAGCCGATGTCAGCCCTGGATGCCCGGGTCCGCGAGCACCTGTGCACCGAGTTGCGCCAACTGCAACGCCGCCTGGGCATCACCACCCTGATGGTCACCCACAACCAGGACGAGGCCATGCTGATGGCCGACCGCATTGCGGTGATGAACAACGGCAAGGTCGAGCAGTACGCCACTCCCCAGGAAATCTACGACAAGCCGGCCACGCCCTTCGTTGCCGAATTTGTCGGCCAGGGCAACTGGCTGCCTTTCAGCCGTACCGGCGACAGCCAGGCCCAGGTTGGCGGGTTGAATGTGCGCCTGGCCGACGACTCGGCCAAGGCCGCTTCGGGCCGGCTGTTCTGCCGTCCTGAAGCCATCAGCGTGAACCCGCCGGTGCACGAGGAAAACCTGTTTGCGGCCAAGGTCCGCGAGATCACCTTTCTCGGCAACCGCTGCCGCATGAGCTTCGAGCTCAACCACCTGCCGGGGCATGCACTGCTGGCGGAACTGGCCCCCGAAGCCATGCCGCGCCTGGGCGCCCAGGATATCTGGGTGGCCTTGCCGCCCCGCAGCCTGCAGGTGTTTGCCTGAGATGAGCCTGCCCATGTCCCTGCCGCTACCTGCCAAGCGGGCGCGCCAGGCTTCCCGTGCCGAAACCTTCGATCGCTTCTTTGTCGTCGGCGGCAAGCTCCTGCTGCTGCTCCTGCTGGGCATCGCGGTGCTGCTGCCGCTGCTGGCGATCTTCTGGCGTGGCTTCAGTGCTGAGGCTGGGCAGGGCGGTGGCTGGCTGGCGGCCCGGGAACTGGTGGGCAGCGCCAACTTCCACTGGTTGCTGGGCAATAGCCTGAAGGTTTCCCTCAGTGTGGCCGCCATCGTGGTGCCCCTGGCCTACCTGTTTGCCTATGCGCTGCAACGCACGCTGATTCCCGGCAAGGGCATCTGGCGCGGGCTGTCGCTGTTGCCGCTGATGGCGCCATCGATGCTGCCGGGCATTGCCCTGGTCTATCTGTTCGGCAACCAGGGCCTGTTGCGCGGCCTGTTCGCCGAGAATATCTACGGCTTCTGGGGCATTGTCCTGGGGGAGGTGATCTACACCTTTCCCCATGCCTTGATGATTCTGCTGTCGGCCCTGTCCCTGGCGGACGCGCGGCTGTTCGATGCCGCCTCCAGCATGGGCGCCAGCCCCGCCAGGGCCTTTCGCAGCATCACCTGGCCGGCCACCCGGCAAGCGGTATTCGCCGCCTTCTGCCTGGTGTTCACCCTGACCATCACCGACTTCGGCGTGCCGGTGGTAGTGGGCGGCGACTATCAGGTGCTGGCCCTGGAGGCCTACAAGGCGGTGGTGGGCCAGCAGCAGTTCGGCCGTGGCGCACTGATCGGCATGATCCTGCTGCTGCCGGCGCTGCTGAGTTTTTGTGTCGATGCCTGGCTGCGCCGCCGTCATGGCGACTCTATGAGCGGCCGCGCCCAGGTGTTCCAGCCGGCGCCGTCGCGGCTGCGGGATGCCTGCTACCTGGCCATAGTGCTGTTGATCTGCGCGGCGCTGCTGCTGGTGTTCGGCATGGCGGTGTATTCCTCCCTGGTGAAGTTCTGGCCCTACAACCTGTCGCTGTCGCTGAACCACTACCAGTTCGATGAAACTGCCGGCGGCGGCTGGCTGGCCTATCGCAACAGCCTGACCATGGCCCTGTGCACGGCGCTGATCGGCAGCCTGCTGATCTTCACCGGCGCCTACCTGATGGAGAAGACCAGCGGCCAGCGCGGCCTGAACCTGGCGCTGCGGATGCTCAGCTTCGTGCCCATGGCGGTGCCCGGGTTGGTGCTGGGCCTGGGCTACGTGTTCTTCTTCAACCTCAACGGCAACCCGCTGCATGTGTTCTACGGAACCATGACCCTGCTGGTGGTGTGCACCATCGCCCACTACCTGACCACCGCACAGATGACCGCCACCACCGCCCTGCGCCAGCTGGACGCCGAGTTCGAGGCCGCCGCGTTGTCGCTCAAGGCACCGCTGTACCGCCACTACCTGCGGGTCACGCTGCCGATCTGCCTGCCGGCCCTGCTGGATATCCTGCGCTACCTGTTTGTCTCGGCCATGACCACGGTGTCGGCGGCAATCTTCCTCTACAGCCCCGACACCATCCTGGCTGCCGTGGCCGTGCTGAATATGGACGATGCCGGCAATGTCGGCGGCGCCGCGGCCATGTCGACCCTGATCCTGTTCACCTCGGCCGGCGTTTCACTGCTGCTGGCCTGGGCTTCGCGCGGGCTGCTGCGTCGTTCCCAGGCCTGGCGTCAGACCAGCCCCGGCCATTGACCCTTGCTCACCCACCCTCCGATCCGCACTCACCAAGGAACCGCACCATGTTCAAGCCCCTGGCTCTTGCCGCTGCTGTCCTCTCTGCTGTCAGCCTGAACGCCTTTGCTGCGAAAACCGAGCTGACGGTGTACACCGCCCTCGAAGCCGAGCAACTGAAGTCCTACAAGCAAGCCTTCGAAGCGGCCAACCCGGACGTGGAGATCAAGTGGGTGCGTGATTCCACCGGGATCATCACCGCCAAGCTGCTGGCGGAAAAAGCCCGGCCACAGGCCGATGCGATCTGGGGCCTGGCGGCTTCCAGCCTGGCGATCCTCGACCAGCAGGGCATGCTGCAAAGCTACGCGCCCAAGGATCTGGGCAAGATCGGCCCGAACTACCGCGATGCCGCCAACCCGCCGGCCTGGGTCGGCATGGACGTGTGGGCCGCCACTATCTGCTTCAACACCGTGGAAGCCGAGAAGCAGGGCCTGAGCAAGCCGGTGAGCTGGCAGGACCTGACCAAGCCCGAGTACAAGGGCAAGATCGTGATGCCTAACCCGGCGTCCTCGGGCACTGGCTTCCTCGATGTCAGCGCCTGGTTGCAGACCTTCGGCGAGAAGCAGGGCTGGCAGTACATGGATGAGTTGCACCAGAACATCGGCCAGTACGTTCACTCCGGTTCCAAGCCGTGCAAGCTGGCCGCCGCCGGCGAGTTCCCCATCGGCATCTCCTTCGAGTACCCGGCTGTACAGCTCAAGCGCAAGGGCGCACCGCTGGATATCGTGCTGCCCAAGGAAGGCCTGGGTTGGGAAATCGAAGCCACCGCCGTGATCAAAGGCACCCCCCATGAAGAGGCGGCGAAGAAGCTCGCCGACTTCTCCGCCAGCCCGGCGGCCATGGAGCTGTACAAGGAAAACTTCGCCGTGCTGGCCCAGCCGGGCATCGCCAAGCCGCAGACCGAACTGCCGGCCGACTACGAACAGCGCCTTATCAAGAACGACTTCGCCTGGGCCTCGAAGAACCGCGACGAAATCCTCACTGAATGGCGCAAGCGCTATGACGGCAAGTCGGAAAAGGTCGCCGCGCAGTAACGCCCGGGCCAACTCTGGCAAGGGAGTTTGCTGTGGCAAGGGAGCTTGCTGTGGTGAAGGAGCTTTCTGTGGCGAGGGAGCTTGCTCCCGCCGGGCCGCGAAGCGGCCCTCAACCCTGTCGGCGAGGGATCTGCCGGGGCGTGCTGCGCACTCCGGCGGGAGCAAGCTCCCTCGCCACAATCAATGAGGCATGAACATGACCCACAACAGCGATCTGCTGATCGTCGGCGCCGGCATCCTCGGCCTGTCCCATGCCTATGCCGCTGCCAAGCGCGGCCTGCGGGTACAGGTGTTCGAGCGCAGCGCCACGCCCCTGGGCGCTTCGGTGCGCAACTTCGGCCAGGCCCTGGTCACCGGCCAGCCACCGGGGGTGATGCTGGAGCTGGCCCGAGCCAGCCGCGATATCTGGGCCGACTGGCAGCAACTGGCCGGCCTGCAACTCAAGCGCAACGGCTCCTACCTGTTCGCCCGCAGCGAGGCCGAAGAGCACCTGCTCCAGGCCTTCTGCGTCGGTCGCGCGCGGGAGCACGGCTACCGCGTGGAACTGCTGCGCGGCGCGGCCCTGAATGATCTGTATGGCGGCCAGTTCTGCCACCACCGGGCAGCCCTGCACGGCCTCGACGACCAGCAGCTGTATTCCCGGGAAGCGCTGCCGATGCTGATCGATTACCTGCGCCGCGACCTGGGGGTGCAGTTCCACTTCTCGACCCTGGTGCGGGATATCCAGCCGGGGCAGTTGCACAGTACCGCCGGCAGCTTCCGTGCGCCGCACATAGTGCTGTGCTCCGGGCACGATTATCAGACCCTGCTGGCCGAGCCGATCGCGGCCCTGCAACCCCAGGTGTGCCGCCTGCAAATGCTCCGCGCCCGGCCGCAGATCCAGCTGAACCTGCAACACGCCTTGCTCACCGGCCTGAGCTGCGTGCACTACGGGGCCTTCGCCGACCTGCCGGAAGCCGCCGCGGTGCAGGCGCAGATCCTGCGCGAGACGCCGCACCTGCACGAGCACGGCATTCACCTGCTGATCAGCCCGACCCCTTATGGCGAGCTGATCATCGGCGATTCCCATGACTACGGCAGCGATCCTTCGCCCTTCAATGCCGAACAGGTGGACAACTGGCTGCTGCAGCTGGCCGAACAGACCCTGGGCTGCAAGGTGCAGGTGGTGGAGCGCTGGCAGGGCGTCTATGGTGCTCGCGGGCCCGGGCCGTTCTCCTTGCTCGAAGCGGCGCCGGGGGTCCATGTGGCCCTGATGCACACCGGGGTGGGCATGAGCGTTGGCCCGGCCATGGCCGAGGCCAACATCGCCCGGGTGCTGGAGGAGGCGTGATGCAACGACAACAGCAGGTGGTTGCCGAGGTCTTCGGCTTGTATGAACGATTTGGCCGCAGCGACTACATCGGCGAGCCGGTGTCGCAGATCGAGCATATGTCCCAGGCGGCGCAGCTGGCGTTGGCGGAAGGTTATGACGATGAGGTGGTGCTGGCGGCGTTCTTCCACGATATCGGGCATATCTGCCAGCAGGATGCGCAGAGCATGGGCGGTTTCGGCGTGGTCAGCCATGAGCGCCTGGGGGCCGATTACCTGCGTCGGGCCGGGTTCAGCGAGCGCCTGGCGCGGCTGGTGGAGTATCACGTGCAGGCCAAGCGCTACCTGACCTTCAAGCAGCCCGGGTATTTCCAGCGCCTGAGCCAAGCCAGCCGCCGCACCCTGGAGTATCAGGGCGGGGTGATGAGCGCCGAGGAAGCGGCGGCCTTCGAGGCTGATCCTTTGTGCGCGGTGAGCGTGCGCCTGCGGCACTGGGACGAGCAGGCCAAGGAGATGCAGGTGCCAGTGATGGATTTGCAGGTGCTCAAGGACAAGGCCCTGGCGTTGCTGGCTTGAGGGCTCTTTCGCGGGCAAGCCCGCTCCTACAGATAAGGAGCCGGCTTGCCGGCGAATAGGTCTACGCCACCACCAATGCCTCGGCCAGCGCCTCGATCTGTTCCTGGCGCTCGGCCTGGTTCAGGCGCGGCTGCGGATTGAGCGCCGACCATTGCGGATGGGCCCGGGCCTTGTTCAAGGCGTCCGGCAACTTGCCTTGGCGCCAGTTCTTGTCCTCTGGGGTGGCCAGCTGGATGCTGTCCATGGCCGCGTGCCCGCGGCGCTCCAGGGCCTGTACCAATTGCCGCTGACGCAGGGCCAGGAGCCGCAGCACACTGTCATCCACCGTCAGTTCGCGCTGGCCCTTGAGCTTGCCCAGCAAGCGGCTGCCGTAGCTGCGCGCGGTTTGCAGGGCGCCACCGGCAATGGCCCCGGCCAGGGCCGCCGCGCCCAAGGTCAGGCCGCCCACCAGCAAGTCCACCCCGGCCCCGGCCGCCGCGCCGGCGGCCATTCCGCCACCCAGGCGCACCCCCAGTTGCTTGAGGGTTTCCGGGTTGAACAGGTCGTCGCCCCAGCGCCCGTCGAGCAGGGGCAGGTCGCTGGCCGAGGCGTCCTGGAGGCGAAAGGCATAGAGCTTGAGCAAGGCCTCGACACAGCGCTGCTCGCGCTGGCGGATGGCCTGGCGCAGGTCGCCGATGGCCTGCTGTTCTTGCTGGGCGTCGCTGGCCACGCTGCGGCGGCAGGCGGCGCAATCCACCAGCAGTTCGGCGATCAATAGCGCCGCGCTGTGCCGGCGGGCCAGGCGCTGGGCCTGCTGGTCGTCCACCAGCCGTTGCAGGGCCGGGCGGGCATATTCCAGCAGCAGCGACAGGCTTTCATAGAGCCGCCGCTCGCCGTCTTCCGGTGGTGCCACGCTGTCGAACCGCACCAGGGCATGCAGCCCCAGGCGGGCCAGGGCGTCGCGCCAGTCGCCTTCGCGCTGCTCGGCGCTGCTGACAAAATTCAGCACCGGCAGCAGCGGCTTGCCGCAGCTGGCCAGCACCTGCAGTTCGTCGCGGTACTTGGCCAGCACCGGCTCCCGGGCATCGATCACATACAACCCGGCGTCCGAGGCCAGCAGCTGGCGCAGTACCTTGGCTTCCTGTTCGAAGCGTTGCCGGGCCTCGCTGCCATCGAGAAAGCGCGCCAGCCGGGCCGGGCCGTCGAGGCGTTCGCCGGGGCGCTCCAGGCGCTCCAGGTAATCCAGCAGGGCGATGGCGTCTTCCAGGCCCGGGGTGTCGTAGAGCTCCAGCAAGGGCTGGCCGTCCACCGACAGGCGCGCGCCTTCCACATGCCGGGTGGTGCTGGGGCGATGGGAGACTTCGCCAAAGCCCACGTCCCGGGTCAGGGTGCGCAGCAGCGAGGTCTTGCCGACGTTGGTGTGGCCGACCACCGCCAGCTTCAGCGGTTTGTGGCGAGTATCAGTCATGACCCTGCTCCAGCCAGTCGAGGGGCGCGCAATCGGCGAACGGCAGTTGCAACTGCTGCAGGGCGGTGTGCCAGTCGCCCAGGCGGTCGGCGTCCAGGGCCTGGCCGGGCGGTGCCTGCAACAGCCAGATCCGGGTGGCACCGGCATTGCGCGCCAGTTCGGCAATCAACCCCAGGCTGCCGCGATCCGGCGAACGCCGCGGGTCGCAGGCAATCACCAGGCGTGCCGGGGGGAAGTGGCTCATCTGCTCCAGCAAGCGGTTGCGCGATTCGCGGCTGTCGAGGATGCCGGCGTCCTTGATGCTGTCTGGCAACTGCGGCGGCCAGGGACGCTGCGGGTCCAGCTCGATGGCCACCAGCAGTGCGCCGCTGCTCTGTTGAGAGCTGACCCCAGCGTCGACCCGGTGCAGTTGCTCGGGCGCTGCGTCGTTGATGCCCAGGCGTTCGCTGCTGGGCATCAGGCGTTCGCGCAGTTGGCTGTAGCCCGGCAGGTTGAGGTCCAGTTGCAGGCGCGCCTGGCCGCGCAACCAGCGCCAGTGGCAGAACAGCGCCAGCACCAGGCGGGGCACCACGCCGTAGACCAGCACCAGGACCACCAGCCAGATGGCCCAGCCCTGGCGCACCAGTTCGGTGTTGTAGACATCCCGGGTGCTGGCCTGGATGCTCGCCAGGCTCGGCGCGCCAAGGCCCAGCCCACGGGGCAGGGCGCTGAGGGCATCAGTGATGGCGGCGAAGGCTTCGGCGCCCAGCAGGGTGCTTTCCCAGATAAAGCTGTAGCGCTGGGTAATCAACAGCACCAGCAGCATCACCGTGGCGCTGAACAGGGCCAGGCACCACAGGCCGTTGATCAGGCTGCCCAGGGCCCAGCGGTTGAGTTTGTGCCGTTGCAGCAACAGCAGCAGGGCCGGTGGCAATTGCGCGGCCTTGGCGTCGCGGGCGAATTTCTCGCTGAGCCATAACCACAGGCGGCCCAGGCTGGCGCTGTATTCGCCACCAAGCAGCAGGCCGCTCAGCCAGCCCAGCAACAGCAGCAGGTTGAGGCCCAGCAGGCTGCCCAGGGCCCAGAACACATTCACTGGCTCGCGGGTGTCGCCCAGGGCGCTGAAGGCCAGGCCGGTGCCGCTGAGAATCGCCAGCAGCGCCAGGGCCAGCAGCGCCAGGCGCGCGCCTTGCAGCCAATGCTGCAGGGCGCTGTACAGGCCATCGCGCTGGGCCAGCCACAGGGCGCGATGCTGAATCCGGGTGGCCAGGTCGCCGCCCTGGTTGCGGGCCAGGCGATTGGCTTCCTGATCTTCCAGGGGGCCGGCGTGTTCCTCGCGCAGGCGCAGGGTTTCGGTCAGCCACAGGCGTTGCAGGGGAGTCAGTGCAGTCACGCGTCAGTCCGTCGTTCGAAAGTGCGCTGAGCATAACTGCTGCAGCGGCGGTCGGGTTAAGTTGCCAGCCTTGGGCCCTCTGGTATCCTCGCCGGCATGAAAAAATCTCTCCCTCTCAGCCTGATCGCGGCCCTTGCACAAAACCGCGTGATCGGCGTCGACAACAGCATGCCCTGGCATTTGCCGGCGGATTTCAAGTATTTCAAGGCCACCACCCTGGGCAAGCCGATCATCATGGGGCGCAAGACCTGGGATTCCATCGGCCGGCCTTTGCCGGGGCGATTGAATATCGTGGTCAGTCGTCAGACCGATCTGGCGCTCGAAGGTGCCGAGGTCTACCCGTCGCTGGCGGCCGCAGTGGCGCGGGCCGAGGAATGGGCGCAGGAGCAGGGGGTCGATGAGCTGATGCTGATCGGCGGCGCGCAGCTGTATGCCCAAGGCCTGGAGCAGGCCGAGCGCCTGTACCTGACGCGGGTGGCACTGAGCCCGGAAGGCGATGCTTGGTTCCCGGCGTTCGACCTGGCCCAGTGGCAGCTGGTGTCGGAGGAGCTGCATCCGGCGGAAGGCGACAAGCCGGCCTACAGCTTTGAGGTGTGGGAGAGAAGCTGAAAGCTTCAAGCGGCAAGCTGCAAGTGAAAGCCGAGTGCTCTTTCTTGCAGCTTGCAGCTAGCAACTTGCCGCTGTCTTCTGCCTTAGGCGTGTTCCAGCTCTGAATGCTCGTTGGCATCGAGCAGCTCTTTATCGGTCTGCTGCATGATCTGGCTGGTGATCGCCCCGGCGGTCATCGAACCACTGACGTTGAGCGCGGTACGACCCATGTCGATCAGCGGCTCCACGGAAATCAGCAGCGCCACCAACGATACCGGCAAGCCCATGGCCGGTAGCACGATCAGCGCGGCGAAGGTCGCGCCACCACCCACGCCGGCCACACCGGCCGAGCTCAGGGTGACGATGGCCACCAGGGTGGCGATCCACAGCGGGTCCAGCGGGTTGATACCCACGGTAGGCGCAACCATCACCGCCAGCATGGCCGGGTACAGGCCGGCGCAGCCGTTCTGGCCGATGGTGGCGCCGAACGAGGCGGCGAAGCTGGCGATGGACTGGGGAATGCCCAGGCGCCGGGTCTGGGCTTCGATGCTCAGGGGAATGCTGGCGGCGCTGGAGCGGCTGGTGAAGGCGAAGGTCAGCACTGGCCAGACCTTGCGGAAGAAGCGCAGCGGGTTGATCCCGGCCAGGGACACCAGCACACCGTGGACCACGAACATCAGGCCCAGGCCAATGTAGGAAACCACCACGAAACTGCCGAGCTTGATGATGTCCTGCAGGTTGGAGCCGGCCACCACCTTGGTCATCAGCGCCAGCACGCCGTACGGTGTGAGCTTCATCACCAGGCGCACCAGGCGCATCACCCAGGCTTGCAGGGTGTCGATGGCGTTGAGCACTTTCTGGCCCTTGTCGGCGTCATCCTTGAGCAGTTGCAGCGACGCCACACCCAGGAAGGCGGCGAAGATCACCACGCTGATGATCGAGGTCGGCTTGGCCCGGGCCAGGTCGGCGAAGGGGTTCTGCGGAATGAACGACAGCAGCAGCTGCGGCACGTTGAGGTCGGCAACCTTGCCCGCGTAATCGCTCTGGATCACTTGCAGGCGAGCCATTTCCTGGGTGCCGGCCACCAAACCTTCGGCAGTCAGGCCGAACAGGTTGGTCAGACCTATACCCACCAGCGCCGCAATGGCGGTGGTGAACAGCAGGGTGCCGATGGTCAGGAAGCTGATCTTGCCCAGGGACGAGGCATTGTGCAGGCGGGCCACGGCGCTGAGGATCGAGGCGAACACCAGGGGAATGACGATCATCTGCAGCAATTGCACGTAGCCGTTGCCCACCAGGTCGAACCAACCGATGGAGGCCTTGAGCACCGGGTGGCCGGCGCCATAGAGGCTGTGCAGGGCGGTGCCGAACACCACGCCCAGGCCCAGGGCCAGCAGCACCTTCTTGGCCAGGCTCCAGGTGGTGTGGCGGGTTTGTGCCAGGCCCAGCAGCAGGGCCAGGAACACCAGCAGGTTGAGGATCAGCGGCAGATTCATTGGGGCTCCGGTAAACATGTGCCAATCGCAGCTCGGGGCGATTGCGAACCGGGAAGCCTAACAGCTTGAAATCTAATGAATTAATAACGATATCGCATGGCAACTGTCGTTTTTGGAATAAGCGCCTGGCGCAAAGACGCATGTGGCTGGCGCTTACGGGACACAGGCGGTCGTGTAGAGACGAGAACTGTCACAGGGATTTGTTAGCGTCGAATGCTTTAACTCAGGGAGAAACCGCAGATGAAGTTCGCGCCGAAATTCCTAGCCGTTGCACTCTGCCTGGGCCTTGCCGGCCAGGCCTTAGCCACCGAGTTGAAGCACTGGCCCGCCGAGCAGGCCAAGCAGCTGGACGCGATGATTGCGGCCAATGCCAACAAGGGTAACTACGCGGTGTTCGACATGGACAACACCAGTTACCGCTATGACCTGGAAGAATCCCTGCTGCCCTTTATGGAGAACAAGGGCCTGATCACGCGTGACAAGCTCGACCCCTCGCTCAAGCTGATTCCGTTCAAGGACACCGCCGAGCACAAGGAAAGCCTGTTCAGCTACTACTACCGTCTTTGTGAAATCGACGACATGGTCTGCTACCCCTGGGTGGCCCAGGTGTTCTCGGGCTTCACCCTCAAGGAGCTCAAGGGTTATGTCGACGAGTTGATGGCCTCCGGCAAGCCGGTGCCCAGCACCTACTACGACGGTGACGTGGTGAAGACCATTGAGGTCAACCCGCCCAAGGTCTTCACCGGCCAGGCCGAGCTGTACAACAAGCTGATGGAGAACGGCATCGAGGTCTATGTGATGACCGCCGCCTCCGAAGAGCTGGTGCGCATGGTCGCTTCCGATCCCAAGTACGGCTACAACGTCAAGCCGCAGAACGTGATCGGCGTGACCACCCTGCTCAAGGACCGCAAGACTGGCGCCCTGACCACCGCACGCAAGCAGATCACCGATGGCAAGTATGACGAGAAGGCCAACCTCGGCCTGGAACTCACGCCTTACCTATGGACCCCGGCCACCTGGATGGCGGGCAAGCATGCGGCGATCCTGACCTACATCGACGAATGGAAGAAGCCGGTGCTGGTGGGCGGCGACACGCCGACCAGCGACGGCTACATGCTGTTCCACAGCGTCGATGTGGCCAAGGGCGGCGTCCACCTGTGGGTCAACCGCAAGGACAAGTACATGACCCAGCTCAACGGCATGATCGCCAAGCACGCCGCGGCCCAGGCCAAGGAAGGGCTGCCGGTGACCGCCGACAAGAACTGGGTGATCGTCAAGCCGGAAGATATCCAGTAAGCCTCTACCTTGCCGGCGAATGGACGTTGCGTTTGCGCACGCCTTCGCTGGCTTTTGTAGGAGCCGGCTTGCCGGCGAAGAGGCCCGTGAGCTTGGCGTTGTTCTTACGGACGTCTTCGCTGGCAAGCCAGCTCCTACAAGAGCCTTGTTCGCAATAGGCGGAGAATGTTTCAACTTGTGACCGCCAAACCCCCTCTGCCATAATTGCCACCGTTTTGACTTCCCCCCGCCTGCTCTCCCTTGTGCCGGGTTCGCCCCCGACTGCACGTAATGGACTACGTTGTGAGCTATCTCTCGATCGAATTCGGCCTGTGCTTCATCCTGTTCTTCATTCTGTACTGGGGGCTGGGCTTCAGCCTGCGCCTGCAGAATGGCCTGCTGCTGGCTGCCAGCTACGCAATCCTCGCCAGTTTCAGCCTGAACTTCCTGTATATCCTGCTGGGCTACACGGCCCTGGTGTACCTGCTCGGCCTGTTGAGCCAGCGTTACCCCGGGCGCGGCTGGGTCAACGGGCTGATGCTGTTGCTGGTGCTGGGGGCTTTCTACCTGTTCAAGTACCAGGACTTCTTTACCAGCACGGTGCAGAACGCCTTCGCCCAGTTCGGCGTCGAGGTGTCGCTGCCGCTGCTGGAGGTGCTGTTGCCGGTGGGGCTGTCGTTCTATGCCTTCCACTCGGTCAGCTACCTGGTGTCGATCCATCGCCGAGAACTGACCCCCGGTTCACCATTCGACCTGGCGCTGTACCTGGCCTTCTTCCCCAGCCTGATCGCCGGCCCGGTGAACCGCGCGGTGCCCATGCTGGGGCAGATCAACCCGCCTCAGCTGCGCCAGGTGCTGGAGCCGCAACGGGCCCTGGGGCTGATCGCAGTGGCGGTGGTCAAGCTGTTCTTCCTCAGCTCCTGGCTGGCCAATGAATGGGTCGACCCGGTGTTCGAGAGCCCGGTGGCGTTTTCTGCCGAGCAGATCCTGCGGGCGGTGTACGGCTATTCGTTCCTGATCTATTTCAACTTCAGCGGCTACACCGACCTGGTGACCGGCATCGCCCTGCTGCTGGGGTTCCGCCTGCCGGAAAACTTCAACTACCCCTATGCCGCACGCAACCTCAAGGAATTCTGGGGCCGCTGGCATATCAGCCTGTCGACCTTTATTCGCGACTACGTGTACATCCCCCTGGGCGGCAATCGGGGCCCGGTCTGGCGCGGCAACCTGAACATGCTGCTGGCGATGCTGATTTCCGGCCTGTGGCACGGCGCCAGCGCCAACTTCATCATCTGGGGCGCGCTGCACGGCATCGGCCTGGCGCTGTACAAGGTCTGCAGCCCGATGCTGGCCCGCGGCCCGAGCTGGATAGGTTCCGACCTCGCCGCACGCCTGCTGACGTTCCATTACGTGGCTTTTGCCTGGATCTTTTTCCGCTGCGCGACCCTGTCCGATGCCATGGACATGCTCGCCGGCCTGGGCGGCCTGTCGTTCGCCGGCCTGGCCGCCAGCGCCGCGAGCCTGCTGGGCTGCTTGCTGTTCGTCGCCTTCTACCCACGGATAGTGGCGTTGTTGCGCCGCCTGTTCGACGCCGCCACCGGTTTGCCGTGGCTGTTCTATCCAGTGCCGCTGGGGCTGTTTATCTGCGTGGTCATCTTCGCCTCTCCGTCGGGCGTGCCGGGGTTCATCTATGCCAGTTTCTAAGCCTTCGCCCTTGTCGATCAGCCTGGGCAGCGCCGCCAAGGTGTTCTATGCCCTGGTGGTCACCAGCCTGTTGCTGGTGTGGTTCAACCAGCAGTCGATCCGCCTCTACTGCCAGCAGAAGTACCACGAGAGCTGCGAGATCCCCGGGTTGTCGCAGAACCCGCAATGGCGCTTTGGCGGGCAGCTCAACCAGGCCCTGGAAAATGCCCGGCTGGCCTTTGTCGGCAGCTTTGGCGGTGAGGCCGACCTGAGCCTGGTGGCCCAGGCCGAAGCGGCGGTGGATGAGGAGCCGGAGATCGTTTCCGCGCCCAAGGTGGCCGCCGCGCCAGAGCCCGTGCATCAGCCGGCAGTGCCTGCGCATGCACCGGCCCAGGCCCCGGCCGTGGCACAGGTCCAGCCGCAAGCAGTGGCGACGGCCCCTACCGTCAGTCATCCGCCCAAGGTCGCGCCTGGCGCGGCGCCGTTGATGGCCAGCCTGGCCACTGGCGACGAGGTGTTCTTCGTTGGCGATTCGCTGATGCAGGGCGTGGCGCCGCACATGGCCAATACCCTGCGCAAGCGTTACAACGTCAAGAGCCTGAACCTCAGCAAGCAGAGCACTGGGCTTGCCTACCCAAGCTTCTTCAACTGGCCCAAGACCGTTGAAAGCACCCTGGCCAGCAACCCGAACATTCGCCTGATGGTGATCTTCCTTGGTCCCAACGACCCCTGGGACATGCCCGTGGCCAAGGGCAAGCCGTTCCTGCGCTTCAAGACCCCGGACTGGGAAGTCACCTACCGCCAGCGCATCGATTCGATCCTCGATACCGCCCAGGCGCATAATGTGCAAGTGATCTGGGTCGGTCCGCCGAACATGGAGAAGGCCAAGCTGTCTACGGCCATGGCCTACCTGAGCGACCTGTACAAGAGCCAGATCGAGCTGTACCACCAGCACTTCGTCTCGGCCAACGAGATTCTCGGTTACCAGAGCGACGAATTTTCCTATTACCGCACCACCGGCGATGGCAAGAAGGTCAAGACCCGGGTCGACGACGGTGTGCATTTCACTACCACTGGGCAAAAGCTGATCGCTGAACGGGTGATCTCGCTGATCAGCTTTCCCAGCCAACAATTGACGGAGCACTGATATGGGGCGGCTGCAAGGTATTGCGCTGTTGCTGGGCATCACCTTGCTGAGCAGTTGCAGTCCGACCACCGAGGTCCAAGCCACACCGGCTTCGGCCCTGGGACGGTCGGGAGTCGGAGCGAAAAAGGCTGTGGCGGCGGGCAGTGATCCGAACCTGGCGCTGCTGGCGCGCAAGTTCAGCACCGCCGATCGGACCCCGATCAACATCGTGCAATTGGGCGACTCCCACACCGCCGCCGACCTGTTCAGCGGCGAGATGCGGCGCTTGCTGCAGGCCCAGTACGGCGACGGCGGCATTGGTTTCGTGGCAGCCACCCCGGTGCCCGGCACTCGCTATGAGCGGGTGATCCTCGGCGTTGCCAAGCGCCAGTGGTCGCTGGTGTCGGCGCGCAACCAGCAGAGCACGCAGTTCCCCCTGGGTGGCTACCTGGCGCAGCCGCTGACGCCGGGGGCGCGGGTGCATATTGCCGAGCGCCAGCCGAGCAACCAGCAGTACCGCATTTCCGCCTTGTACCAGGCCTCGAGCAACAGCAGCGTGACCGCCCGCGACAACCTCAACAAAAGCACTCGCATGCTGGCCGCCACCGGTGGGCAATGGCGCTTCAGCCCGCCATTCAACAACCTGAGGATGCCCCTGGACCTGAATATCGGGGCTAGCCAGGGCCTGCTGCTGGGGGGCTGGAACATTCTCGGGCAGAAGAGCGCCGGGGTGATCTATTCCTCCCTGGGGATCAACGGCGCGCGCCTGGATGTGCTGGACAAGTGGCAGCCCGGCTGGCTGGAAACCCTCAAGGCCCTGCGCCCGGACATGGTGGTGCTGGCCTACGGCACCAACGAAGCCTTCGACGATGACCTGGACCTGCAGCTGTACCGCAGCCAGTTGCAGCAGAAGGTGGCGCTGTTGCGCAAGAACCTGCCCAAGACGGTGATCCTGCTGGTAGGCCCACCGGATTCCATCAAGCGCCGTAATGCCGGTAGTTGCGCGGCCTCGCAGCCGCTGCCGTTGCGCCAGATCATCCAGATCCAGAAGGATGTGGCGAAAAACAGCCGTACCCTGTTCTGGGACTGGCAGGCGTTTATGGGTGGGGATTGCTCCATCAGCAAATGGCAGGGCAGCGACTTGGCGCGCAACGACCTGATTCACCTGACCGCCGATGGCTATCGCAAGAGTGCCGATGGGTTGTATCGCTTCCTGCGCGGGCAGTTGGGCGAGCGCATGCCCTGAGCCCCTGGATACCGCCACCCCGAATGCTGTTGTAGGAGCTGGCTTGCCAGCGAAGGCGCCCTCAGGAGCAACGCAAGGTCAAAAAAAGGCCCCGCATCAGCGGGGCCTTTTCATTTCAGCGCCATGCCAATCACAGCCCGTCGAGCATGGCCTTGTTGCGCACCGCGCCCTTGTCGGCGCTGGTGGCCAGCAGGGCGTAGGCCTTGAGTGCGGTGGTCACTTTGCGTGGACGCACTTCCACCGGCTTCCAGCCTTTCTTGTCCTGTTCGACCCGGCGCGCCGCCAGTTCCTCGTCGCTGACCAGCAGGTTGATCGAGCGGTTGGGGATGTCGATCAGCACCTTGTCGCCGTCCTGCACCAGGCCGATGGCACCACCAGCCGCCGCTTCCGGCGAAGCGTGGCCGATGGACAGGCCCGAAGTACCGCCGGAGAAGCGGCCGTCGGTGAGCAGGGCGCAGGCTTTGCCCAGGCCCTTGGACTTCAGGTAGGAGGTGGGGTACAGCATTTCCTGCATGCCCGGGCCGCCTTTCGGGCCTTCGTAGCGAATGATCACGATATCGCCTTCCTTGACCTCGTCGGCGAGGATGCCGCGCACCGCGCTGTCCTGGCTTTCGAAGATCTTGGCGTTGCCTTCGAAGACATGGATCGACTCGTCGACCCCGGCGGTCTTCACCACGCAGCCGTCCAGGGCGATGTTGCCGTAGAGCACGGCCAGGCCGCCTTCTTTCGAGTAGGCATGTTCGAAGCTGCGGATGCAGCCGTTTTCACGGTCGTCGTCCAGGGTGTCCCAACGGGTCGACTGGCTGAACGCCGTTTGGGTCGGAATGCCCGCCGGGCCGGCCTTGAAGAAGTGGTGCACGGCTTCGTCCGTGGTCTGGGTGATGTCCCACTTGGCGATGGCTTCCTCCATGGAACGGCTGTGCACGGTGGGCAGGTCTGTGTGCAGCAGGCCACCACGGGCCAGGGAACCGAGGATGCTGAAGATGCCGCCGGCGCGGTGCACGTCTTCCATGTGGTACTTCTGGATGTTCGGCGCCACCTTGCACAGCTGCGGCACGCTGCGGGACAGGCGATCGATGTCGCGCAGGTCGAAGTCGATCTCGGCTTCCTGGGCAGCGGCCAGCAAGTGCAGGATGGTGTTGGTCGAACCGCCCATGGCGATGTCCAGCATCATGGCGTTCTCGAACGCCTTGAAGTTGGCGATATTGCGCGGCAGCACCGACTCGTCGTTGTCGCCGTAGTAGCGCTGGCACAGCTCGACGATGGTGCGCCCGGCCTGCAGGAACAGCTGTTCGCGGTCGCTGTGGGTGGCCAGGGTCGAACCGTTGCCCGGCAGGGCCAGCCCCAGGGCTTCGGTCAGGCAGTTCATCGAGTTGGCGGTGAACATGCCGGAGCACGAACCGCAGGTAGGGCAGGCGCTGCGCTCGTACTCGGCAACCTTCTCGTCAGAAGCGCTGGAGTCGGCGGCGATGACCATGGCGTCCACCAGGTCCAGGCCGTGGGAGGCGAGCTTGGTCTTGCCGGCTTCCATCGGGCCGCCGGAAACGAAGATCACCGGGATGTTCAGGCGCAGGGCGGCCATCAGCATGCCGGGGGTGATCTTGTCGCAGTTGGAAATGCACACGATGGCGTCGGCGCAATGGGCGTTGACCATGTACTCCACGGAGTCGGCGATGATCTCGCGGCTCGGCAGGGAATACAGCATGCCGTCATGGCCCATGGCGATGCCGTCGTCCACGGCGATGGTGTTGAATTCCTTGGCCACGCCACCGGCGCGCTCGATCTCGCGGGCCACCAGCTGGCCCAGGTCCTTCAGGTGCACGTGCCCCGGGACGAACTGGGTGAAAGAGTTGGCAATGGCGATGATCGGCTTCTTGAAGTCGGCATCTTTCATCCCCGTGGCGCGCCACAGGGCGCGAGCACCGGCCATGTTGCGGCCATGGGTGGATGTTTTCGAACGGTAATCAGGCATGAAGCACTCCGGGCGGCTAATCAGATGACAAATGGGGAGTGAGCTTCTATTGACCTCGGGAACACTCAGAAATGGCCGTGTGTCCGAAGCTGCCGATGACCCCGCGGGATCGCCGCGAGACTCAGCCGGAGCTCATAAACCCGCCGGGGGATGACTGGCGATGAATCTGCCGATTCTACACCGCTGGCGTCAGGAAGGAATGCCGTGGCCGCTCTGCGGCGCGAAGAGTGTTCAGGCCCGCTGCCGGCTGCCCGGTGCCGGGGCGCTGCGGTAGACTGCGCGCCCTTCGACTGCTCGCCAATGGAACTGGAATGACCGCGACACTTCGTACTCTGAGGTTTTACCTGGGCGTGGGACTGCTACAAGGGCTGTTGCTGCAGGCGGCGGTGCTGTCCGGCGGGCTGGAACACCTGGTCATCGGCGCGGCCTGCGCGGGGCTGTTGCTGAGCGGTGGCTTGCTGCAACTGGTGTCCGAGCATCGGTACCAGTCGCGCACCTGGTGGGCGGCGCTGCTCCTGGCCCTGGCAGCGGCGGGGCTGGTCATGCTGTGCCGCGGGCTGCCCTTGACCTACCCGGTGCTGGCTTGCGTGGCCTTCGGCCTGATCTTGCTGACTCTACTTAGCGCCGCGGCGTTGCACGGACGTGCAGGCTTCGGGCGGCGGCTTGGCGCTTATGCATTGCGGGCGCTGCTGGCGCTGCCCATGCCCTGGATCGCCCAGGCGGCGTTCAAGCACTGGACCTCCAGCCAGCACCTCGACCCATTCAAGCACGGCCTGCTGTCGCTGCTGTTCTTTGCCGGCCCGACCCTGGCGTTCGCCCTCGGCCTGTACCTGGCCGGCCGGGTGCTGAGTAGCGTGGCCGGGCGTCGCGCGGCCGCTGCTTGAAATGCTCAGGGTGCGCCGCCTATGCCAGGCGCAGATCCCGGGCGCGGCGACTGATGAGCCGGTTGAGCAGCAGGCCAAGGCTGCTTAGCACCAGGAAACTCAGGGCCAGGGTGGTTTGCAGGTCACTGGCGCTGAGGTTGATCAAGGCGCTGATCAGCCCGCCGCTGACGAAAATCAGCGTGTTGCCGGCCGAGGCCGAGGTGCCGGCATGTTCCGGGAACAGTTCCATGGCTCGGGAGGTGGCGGCAGGGCGGGTGATGGTGGTGCCGGCAGTGCAGATGATCATCGGCACCAGCACCGTAGCGGTGGACAGGCCGAACTGACTGGCCAGTAGCAGCATCACCAGCCCGGCGAAAAAGATCAGGCCCAAGCCGCTGATGATCTGGGTGCCGGGCTCCAGGCGTTTGTTGAGTATTCCGGCGACCACCCCACCTATCACATAGGCCGCGCCGTACAGCAGCAGGGTCAGGGAGAACTGGTAGCTGCTCAGGTGCAACTGCTCCATGAAGATCAGCGGCGAGACCACGATAAACGAGAAGTGGCAGGCGAACACGATGGCCGAGATCAGCCAGTAGGCGATGAAGCTGAAGTCGCCGCAAACCCGCCGATAGGCCTGCACGATGCCGGTGTGTCGGTTGTTGTTGCGCGGCGGATTCTCCAGGGTCGCCAGGGCCTTGAACAACACCAGGATGGCAATCGCGCTGAATACATAGAAGCTGCCCGGCCAGTTCATCCAGGCCTGCAGCAGGGTTCCGGCCAGCGGCGAGAGGGAAATGCACAGGCCGCTGAGGGTGACCATGAGGATGCGCAGGCGGTCGCGTTGCTTGCCGACGAACAGGTCCTGGATCAGGGCCTGGGACAGCACGAAGCAGCCACAGCCCAGGGCCTGGAGCAGGCGAAATGCCAGGAACCAGTTGTAGTCCGGGGCCCAGACACACCCCAGGGCACCGCCGATGGCCACGGCCATGCCGATCAGCAGCAGGGTCTTGCGGCCCAGGGCATCCGACAGCGGGCCGATCAACAGCTGGGAAATCGAGATGCCAATGGCAAACAGGCTGACGGACAGGGCGATGTCCGCGGTGCTGCTGGCAAAGTGTTGCGACAGTGCGGTAAAGGACGGCAAGAGCACGTCGATGGGAAACACCCCGAGCATCACCATGCTCATCAGCAGCACGATGGCGCCGGTCTTGCGGGGCGTGGTGGCAGAGTCATCCTTGACTGCAGGCATCGATCAGTCCTGTGCGAATTAGCCGGCGGCGGTCGCTGCCGGGCGCAAAGCAATCAGTGTGTCATCCCTGGCCCCGTGGCGCCGGCGATCGGGCCGGCGCGGGGTTTTTTCACCGTTGGCCTGTGTCAGGCCGTGGCTCAGCTGTTGGGCAGCAGGCGGCAGGTGATGCTCTTGATGTAGCGGGTTTCCGGGATCGCCGGGTGTACCGGGTGATCCGGGCCCTGGCCGCCGCGTTCCAGCAGCTGGATATTGCGGTCCAGGTGGCGGGCGCTGGTGAGCAGGATGTTCTGCAGATCGTCCTCGGGCAGGTGCATCGAGCAGGACGCGCTGACCAGGATGCCGTCCTTGCTCAACAGGCGCATGGCCTGCTCGTTGAGGCGGCGGTAGGCGCCTTCACCGTTCTTCAGGTCTTTCTTGCGCTTGATGAAGGCGGGCGGGTCGGCAACGATCACGTCGAAACGCTCTTCGGCGGCCTTGAGTTCCTTCAGGGCTTCGAACACATCGCCTTCGACGCAGGTGAGCTTGTCGGCGATGCCGTTGAGGGCGGCATTGCGCTCCACGCCGTCGAGGGCAAAGCCCGAGGCGTCGACGCAGAACACTTCGCTGGCGCCGAATGCGCCGGCCTGCACGCCCCAGCCACCGATGTAGCTGAACAGGTCCAGTACGCGCTTGCCCTGGACGTAGGGCGCCAGGCGCGCGCGGTTCATGCGGTGGTCGTAGAACCAGCCGGTCTTCTGGCCTTCCATCACCGGGGCTTCGAACTTCACCCCGTTCTCTTCCAGGGCCACCCACTCCGGCACCAGGCCGAACACGGTTTCCACGTAGCGCTCCAGGCCTTCGGCGTCACGCGCCGCGGAGTCGTTCTTGAACAGGATGCCGCTGGGCTTGAGCACCTGCACCAGGGCGGCGATCACCTCGTCCTTGTGCCGTTCCATGGTGGCCGAGGCCAGTTGCACCACCAGGATGTCGCCGAAACGATCCACCACCAGGCCCGGCAGCAGGTCGGAATCGCCATACACCAGGCGGTAGAAAGGTTTGTCGAACAGCCGCTCGCGCAGCGACAGGGCCACATTGAGGCGGTGCACCAGCAGCGACTTGTCCAGGGCCAGCTTGGCGTCCCGGGACAGCAGGCGAGCGCAGATCAGGTTGTTCGGGCTCATGGCCACGATGCCCAGGGGCTTGCCGCCGGCGGCTTCCAGCAGTGCCTGGTCGCCTGCCTTGAAACCGTGCAGCGGGGTGGCGGCCACATCGATTTCGTTGCTGTAGACCCACAGGTGGCCGGCGCGCAGGCGGCGGTCGGCATTGGCTTTGAGGCGCAGGCTTGGCAGGGACATGACGTCGCTCCGGAAAAAAGGGCGCGATTATACCTCTTCACGCAGGCAGCGCGGTGGCCATTGGACCTGCGGCCAAATGTACAAGGTAAAGTTCCTGTCCGTTTGCCCAACTTTGCCGACTTAGGGGTTAGAATCGCGGCCTCAGCCAGAGTGTGTACTTATGTCCCAAGAGCTATCAGCCGAACAGATTCAACAGGCCTTGCAAGGCATCAGCGTGCCGCCCCAACCGCAGATCATGGTGGATTTGCAGATGGAGCAGTACATGCCCGATCCCGACCTGGAAGTGATTGCCAAGCTGATATCCCAGGACCCGGGCCTGTCCGGCGCACTGCTGAAGATCGTCAATTCGCCCTATTACGGCCTGAGCAACAAGGTTGCCTCGATCCAGCGCGCGGTGAACCTCTTGGGCAGCCGCTCGATCGTCAACCTGATCAATGCGCAGTCGATCAAGGGCGAGATGAGCGATGAAACCATCGTCACCCTCAACCGTTTCTGGGACACCGCCCAGGATGTGGCCATGACCTGCCTGACCCTGGCCAAGCGTACCGGCATCCAGGCGGTGGATGAGGCCTATGCCCTGGGCCTGTTCCACGATTGCGGTGTGCCGCTGATGCTCAAGCGTTTCCCCGACTACATGACGGTGCTGGAGCAGGCCTATGGCAACGCTGGGCCCGAGCAACGAGTGGTGGACACGGAAAACCGCGTGTTCAACACCAACCATGCGGTAGTGGGCTACTACACCGCCAAGTCGTGGCGCCTGCCGGAACATGTGACCAACGCCATCGCCAATCACCACAACGCCCTGGCGATCTTCAGCGACGAGTCTTCGCGCAACAGCCAGCTGAAGAACCTGCTGGCGATCCTCAAGATGGCCGAGCACATCTGCTCCTCCTACCGGGTGCTGGGCAACCAGGTGGAAGACCATGAGTGGAACAGCATCAGTCATCTGGTTCTGGATTACGTCGGCCTCTCGGACTACGACTTCGAGAGCCTCAAGGCCACCGTGCGCGAGCTGGGCGCCCACTGACAGTTGATGGCGCGATGAGTGCCCGGGACCGCTATGCCTGAATTACCGGAAGTCGAAACCACCCGCCGCGGGATCGCGCCGCACCTGGAAGGGCAGAAGGTCAGCCGGGTCATTGTCCGTGAACGGCGCCTGCGCTGGCCGATTCCCGAGGATCTGGACGTGCGCCTGTCCGGTCAGCGCATCGTGCAGGTGGAGCGCCGTGCCAAGTACCTGCTGATCAATGCCGAGGTCGGCACGCTTATCAGCCATTTGGGGATGTCGGGCAACCTGCGCCTGGTGGAAGTGGGGCTGCCGGCCGCACGGCACGAGCATGTGGATATCGAACTGGAATCCGGCCTGGCCCTGCGCTACACCGATCCGCGCCGCTTCGGCGCCATGCTCTGGAGCCTGGACCCGCTGCACCACGAGTTGCTGGCGCGCCTGGGGCCGGAGCCCTTGACCGACCTGTTCGATGGCGAACGCCTGTTCCAGCTGTCTCGCGGGCGCTCCATGGCGGTCAAGCCATTCATCATGGACAACGCGGTGGTGGTGGGGGTGGGCAATATCTATGCGACCGAGGCGCTGTTCGCCGCGGGCATCGACCCGCGCCGCGAGGCCAAGGGCATTTCCCGGGCCCGCTACCTGCGGCTGGCGATCGAGATCAAGCGCATCCTGGTGGCGGCCATCGAACGTGGCGGCACCACCCTGCGGGACTTTATCGGCGGCGACGGCCAGCCCGGCTACTTCCAGCAAGAGCTGTTCGTCTACGGGCGTGGCGGGGAACACTGCAAGGTCTGCGGCACGGAGCTGCGGGAGGTCAAGCTGGGCCAGCGTGCCAGCGTCTTCTGCCCGCGTTGCCAGAGCTGAGACGCTTGGCCGGCAAGCCGGCTCCTACGGGACTACAGCTGTAAGAGCCGGTTTGCCGCGCAATTTCTCAAGCCTTGCCGGTGATCTTGCGGTACTTGGCCATCAACTCTTCTTCGGTTTCCGGACGGCTCTCGTCCAGCGGAATGCAATCCACCGGGCACACTTGCTGGCACTGCGGCTCGTCGTAGTGGCCGACGCATTGGGTGCACAGGTTCGGGTCGATGACGTAGATCTCTTCGCCTTGGGAAATCGCCGCGTTGGGGCACTCGGGTTCGCAGACGTCGCAGTTGATGCAATCGTCGGTGATGATCAGGGACATGGGGTACTCCGGCCTGGGCAGCAGGCCCGGGCATGTAAAAACGAATGCGCGCAATTGTGCCGTATTGCCGCCCGCAGTGCACGCGGGCGCGATGGCTGACGCCGGGCGATGGCCCCGAGCGGGGCCAAAGAGGGCTTACTTGTTGAAGCGCAGGGTCAGGGCCTCGGCGACCGCCGGGTGCACGAACTTGCTGATATCGCCGCCCAGGGCCGCGATTTCACGCACCAGGGTCGAGGAAATGAACGAGTAGCGCTCGGACGGCGTGAGAAACAGGCTTTCCACGTCCGGGGCCAGCTGACGGTTCATGTTGGCCAGCTGGAACTCGTATTCGAAGTCCGAAACCGCTCGCAGGCCGCGCAAGAACACATTGGCGTTCTGTTCCTTGGCGAAATGCGCCAGCAGCGTGGAGAAGCCGACCACTTCAACGTTGGGCAGATGCTTGGTCACCTCGCGCGCCAGTTCCACGCGCTGTTCCAGGGGGAACAACGGGTTTTTCTTGGGGCTGGCGGCAACGGCAATGATCACGTGGTCGAACAGCCGCGAGGCGCGCTCGACCAGATCGCCGTGGCCCTTGGTAATAGGGTCGAAGGTACCTGGGTACAACACTCGGTTCATCGCGTCGTCCTGGCGGGAATCCGTTGGGGAGTCGGATGGTAGCGCAGCCGTTCCGGTCGGCCAAGTCGCCTTTTAGGGAAGAAAGCACTATAGACGCGACGAATACCGAGCCTTCTCAGGCGCTTTTCAGGCGTTGCGCCAGGGCCGTGGCCAGTTGCGCGGTCAGGCCGTACACCGATAGCTGCGGGTTGGCGCCGATGCTGGTGGGGAACAGCGAGCCGTCGTGGATCGACAGGTTGCGCAGTTGATGATGGCGCCCGAGGCTGTCGGTCACGGCCGTTTTCGGCTCTTCGCCCATGGCACAGCCGCCCATCACGTGGGCGCTGCCCAGGCGGGTGCGGTACAGCGCCAGGTCGAGGCCGTCGATCTGCGCACGGACTTCATTCAGGGTCTTGGCGAAGCGCGCGTCGGCGTGCAGCGGCTTGACCGCCTTGGCGCCGCCAGCGAACTGGATCTCGGCCATGCTGTGGAAGGCCCGGCGCAGGCCATCCCAGGCGTAGGGCGAAACCTGATAGTCGAGCACCGGGGTGCCATCGCCACGCAGTTCGACCGTGCCGCCGCTGCTGTCCGGGTGAAAGCCATCGCGCAGCAGGGCGAGCATGGCGTGGGTGTGGGGCAACTGCTCCATGGTCAGCCCGCTCTGGGGCCCGAAGCCGCCCAGCAAGGTGCTGGCCAGGGCCGGCTGCAGGGGCGGCACTTCGAGCTTGTAGGCCATCTTGCCGGTGGTGCCGTCCTGCCATTGGAAGTGGTCGGAGTAGATCGATTGCGGTGCGCCGTAGAAGGGGTTGATGACTTCGTCGAACTGCCCGGCGGAGAAGTTAACCAGGTGCAGGAAGGTGCGCTTGCCCAGGCGCGAGTGCGGGTCCGGGGCGTCGGAGCGCAGCAGCAGGGCCGGGCTGTTGATACCGCCGCCGGCCAGCACGTAGTGCCGGGCCTTGACCCTGATCTTGCGCCCGGTGGGCGCTACGCAGCGCGTGTCCATGGCCTGGCATTCCAGGCCCGTCACCTGGTCGCCCTTGAGTTCCAGGCGCTCGGCCCGGGCCAGGTACAGCAGTTCGCCGCCTTTCTCCAGTGTCGCCGGAATGGTGGTCACCAGCATCGACTGCTTGGCGTTGGTCGGGCAGCCCAGGCCGCAATAACCCAGGTTCCAGCAGCCGCGCACGTTGCGCGGAATCACGTGCCAGCTGTAGCCCAGGGCTTCGCAGCCCTTGCGGATCACGTCGTTGTTGGCGTTGGGCGGCATGACCCAGGGCGCGACCCCGAGGCGCTGTTCCATCTTCTCGAACCAGGGCGCCATCTCGGCCGAGCTGTGGCCCACCACCCCGTGCTCCCGGGCCCAGTGCTCCAGGGTCGGGTCGGGGGTGCGAAAGCTCGAGGTCCAGTTGATCAGGGTGGTGCCGCCCACGGCGCGGCCCTGGAGGATGGTGATGGCGCCGTCCTTGCTCATGCGCCCGATGCCTTCCTGATAGAGGCTGGTGTAGGCCTGGTCTTCCAGCATCTTGAAGTCGTCGCTGGTCTTCAGCGGGCCTTCCTCGATCAGCAGCACCTTGTAGCCGGCGGCGCTGAGGATTTCGGCAGTGGTGCCACCACCGGCGCCGCTGCCGATGATGGCGACATCGGCTTCCAGGGTCAGGTCCTGCTCCAGCTGCGAGCCGTTGTAGGTTTTCCAGCCACGGTTCAGGCCTTCACGGAACAGATCGGGTACGGGCATATTCGGTGCTCTCTTATTATTCAGGGCGTGGCGCAATCCACTCTAGCCGCTGTCGCTGACAGGGCTTTGCAGAGGGAGGCAGAACGGGATGCGGCTACGACTCAAACCTTGGGTGGCCCCGGGTAGCCGCACTGGGCCCAGGATTCGGCCCGGGTGTACCAAGCCATCATCACCAATTGCAGCAACGAGGCGTGCCCCATGCGCAGCAGCGACAGGTAGCTGTTTTCCCAGCGCCCGAGGAAGGTGCGGATGGCCTCGGCGCTGGCGTTTTCCCAACTGCCCCAGATCCCCGTCAGCGGGCCCCGGGTAACCGCCATGCCCAGCACATCGAACAGTTGCTGGGTGAGCTTGAACATCTCCGGCGACAGGTGATTGAGGGCGTTGTCCAGGTTGGCCAGGGTGCCGTCGATGGCGGCGGGCATCTGCTCCGCGGCCACGGCGCCTTCGAGCATCACCGGGATCAGCGCCCGCAGGAACGGCAGGTCGTTGCTGCGCAGCATGGCAAAGCCGCTGGCGGGGGTGCTGGCGGAGCAGCCGCTGAGGCTTGCGCCCAACCCGGCGGTGGCCAGGAAGGCGCTGGCGCAGAGGCTGATTTTCAGCAGGCCGCGCCGTGACAGCGCGGGTGTTTCAGACAGGCTAGGGGTCATCATTATTGTTGTTACCCGGCATCTACTGATTAACGAATGAACAGCTTCTGGATGAGTTTCTGGATGGGCTTGCCATAGGGCGGATAGATCAGCCGGGCGGCATTGAAACGCTGCTTGGCGAATACCCCCTTGGCCTTGCTGAAGGTCAGGAAGCCCTCATGGCCGTGGTAGTGGCCCATGCCGGAGGGGCCGACGCCGCCAAACGGCAGGTCGTCCTGGGCCACATGCAGCAGGGTGTCGTTCAGGCACACGCCACCGGAATGGGTTTCATCGAGCACCCGCTGCTGTTCGGCCTTGTCGTAACCGAAGTAGTAGAGGGCCAGGGGGCGTGGACGCTGGGTGATATAGGCGAAGGCCTGGTCCAGGGTCTTGTAGGGAACTATGGGCAGGATCGGGCCGAAGATCTCGTCCTGCATCACCGTCATCTCGTCAGTGACGTTGAGCAGCAGGCTGTGGCCCAGGCGGCGTTCCTGGTTCTGCTCGAACAGCGGCACCAGCGATGCGCCCTTGCTGGTGGCGTCGCTCAGGTAGCCATTGAGCCGGCTCAGTTGGCGCTGGTTGATGATCGCGGTGTAGTCGGGGTTGTCCGCCAGGGTTGGGAAGAAACCGCGCACCACCTGGCGATAGGCTTCGACAAAGGCCCCGACCCGTTCCTCCGGTACCAGCACGTAGTCCGGGGCGACGCAGGTCTGCCCGGCGTTGATGGTCTTGCCGAAGGCGATGCGCTCGGCAGCGTCCTTGAGCGGAACGCTGTGGGAGACGATGGCCGGGGACTTGCCGCCCAGCTCCAGGGTCACCGGGGTGAGGTTCTCCGCGGCGGCGCGCATCACATGCTTGCCGATGCTGGTGGCGCCGGTGAACAGCAGGTGGTCGAAGCGCAAACGGGAGAAGGCGATGCCCACATCCGCCTCGCCCAGCACCACGCACACCAGGTCCTCGGGGAAGACCCGCGCCAGCAGTTGCTTGAGCAACTGGCCGGTGGCCGGGGTCGATTCACTGAGTTTCAGCATCACCCGGTTGCCGGCGGCCAGGGCGCCCACCAGCGGCCCCATGCACAGGTACAGCGGGTAGTTCCAGGGCACTATCACCCCCACCACCCCCAGCGGCTGGTACACCACCTTGGCCGAAGCCGGCTGGAAGGCCAGGCCCACGGCGCGGCGCGAGGGCTTCATCCAGCGCTTGAGGTGTTTGCTGGCGTAATGAATGCCATGCAGGCTGGGCATCAGCTCGGCCAGCAGGGTTTCGTCGGCGCTGCGGTTGCTGAAGTCCTGGCTGATGGCGTCGATCAGCGCCTGGCGCTCTGTGTCGAGCATTTCTTGCAGGGCCTTGAGCCATTGCAGGCGTTGCCCGGCGGGCGGCATGGGGTTGGCGGCAAAGGCCCGGCGCTGGGCTTCGAACAGCTCCAGTAGCTCGTCCTGTTGCTGAAGGGAATCCTGCAGGTAGGCGATTTCGGCAGACATGGACGGGCTCCGGTTTTGTTGGCTGGCTAGTTTTTTAGAGCTTATGCTCTAAATTGTCAATTACCCTCCTGTGCCACTCGCGATTTATCCCAGGTGGGATAGATCGTAAGATGCACCCCAGCCTCCTGAATTAAAGCCCACAGCCATGGCCCCACGCATAAAAACCCGCGAACGCATCGTCCAGTTCAGCCTCGAGCTCTTCAACCAGCAGGGCGAACGCAACGTCAGCACCAATCATATTGCGGCGCACATGGAGATTTCCCCGGGCAACCTGTACTACCACTTCCCCAACAAGCAGGCGATTATCGCCGTGCTGTTCGCCGAGTACGAAAACCTGGTGGACAGCTTCCTGCGGCCACCGCCCGGGCGTGCCGTCACGGTGCAGGACAAGCGCTACTACTTGCAGGCCCTGCTGGCGGCCATGTGGCGCTACCGCTTCTTGCACCGCGACCTGGAACACCTGCTCGACAGCGACCCCGAGCTGGCCGCGCGCTACCGGCGCTTCTCCCAGCGCTGCCTGATCCAGGGCATTGCCATCTATGGGCGTTTCGTCGAGGCGGGGATCATCGCCATGGACAAGGTGCAGATCGAATCCCTGACCCTTAACGCCTGGATCATCCTCACTTCCTGGGTGCGTTTCCTCTGCACCACCCGGGAAAACTCCACGCACCTGAGCGAAGAAGCCATCAAGCGCGGGGTGTACCAGGTGCTGGTGCTGGAGGCGGGTTTCGTCACCGACCAGGCCCGGGACGCGGTCAACGAGTTGTTCGAAGAGTTTTACGTGCCCCTGGCCCAGGCCCTGGAAGAAGTGCAGTAGGATCAACCTCCGACTTATTCACAGGAGCCCGCCATGCCTCTCGCGCAATTGATCAGCCCGCTTGCCCTGGAACAGAAGAAACAGCAGCCAGGGCTGGTGATTCTGGATTGTCGCTTTGCCCTCGAAGACCCGGACTACGGCCAGCGCAGCTACGCCGAGGGGCATATTGCCGGGGCGCATTTCGCCGATCTGAACCGGGACTTGAGCGCACCGGTGATCAAGGGCGTGACCGGTCGCCATCCGTTGCCGGAGCCGGCGCAACTGCTGCAACGGCTGCGGGACTGGGGCATCGATAACTGCAGCGATATCGTGCTCTATGACGATGGCCCCGGCGCCTTTGCCGCCCGCGCCTGGTGGCTGCTGGCCTGGCTCGGCAAGCGCGATGGCGTGTTTATCCTCGATGGCGGCCTGAAAGCCTGGCACGCCGAGGGCCTGCCCCTGAGCCTGGATGCCCCGGACAATGCCCCCGGAAACTTCGACGGCGAACCGGACCAGCGCCTGCTGCTGGACGCCGAGCACCTGCAAAAACGCCTGGGCCAGGCCGAGCTGACCCTGCTGGACGCCCGCGGCCTGCCGCGTTTTCGTGGCGAAGTGGAACCCATCGACCCGGTGGCCGGGCATATCCCCGGGGCGCAATGCGCGGCCTTCACCGACAACCTGGGGGCGGACGGGCGTTTTCTGCCGGCCGAGCAGCTCAAGCAGCGTTTCGCGCAGAAACTCGCCGGGCGTTCCCCGGAGCATCTGGTGGCCTACTGCGGCTCCGGGGTTACCGCCTGCCACAACCTGTTCGCCCTGTGCCTGGCCGGCTATCCCCTGGCACGGCTGTATGCCGGCTCGTGGAGCGAGTGGATCACCGATGCCCAGCGACCTGTCGCCACCGGTGACTGACCTGTAGGTACACCCAAGGCTCTGTAGGCGCGAGCTTGCTCGCGAAAGCCGCGCCGCCTACACCACGGCGCTGCGATAAGCCGCTGGCGCCACGCCATACACCTGCTTGAACTGCCGACTGAGATGGCTTTGGTCGGCAAAACCCAGCTGTGTCGCCACTTCCAGGGGCAGGCAACCATCGCGCAGCAGGGCTCGGGCCCGGGCGATGCGCTGCTGCATCAGCCAGGTGTGGGGGGGAATGCCCGTGGCCTTGCGAAATACCCGGGCGAAGTGGAAGGGCGACAGGTTCACCGCCGTCGCCAGATCCTCCAGCGAGGGTGGCGCTGCCAGTTGCGAGCGCAGCAGTTCCTTGGCCTGGATGATTGCCCGGTGTTCCTGGCCAGGTTCCCTGGGGGATTTGACCTGGGCATGACGCTGCAACAGCAGCAAAAGCATTTCCCGCCATTGGGTCTGTTGCTGCAGGGCCGTGGCCGGGCTCTCCAGCAGGTGGTGCAGGCGGGCAAAGCCCTTCACCAGGTCCGGGTCGCGGTACAGGGTGGCGGCAAACATCGGCAGGCTGCCGTTGGGCAGTTCCAGCTCTTCCAGCAGGCCAAGAATCTGCCGGTTGTCCGGGTAGAAGGCGCGGTACAGCCAGCCGTCCTCGACGCCCTTGGCCCCGGTGTGCAGCTCGTCCGGATTGATCAGCACCAGGGTGCCGCTGCCCGCCAGGTGCTCGGCGCCGCGATAGCGGTAGCGCTGGGCGCCGGCCATGATCATGCCGATCACATAGCCCTCATGCACATGGGGCACGAAGCGCTGTTCGATATAGCGCGCCGCCAGCAACTCGACCCCGGCCAGGGGCGCGGCCTGCCAGAAACGGATCGATTCGCGATCGGGCTTAGCCATGTCGACCAAGGTCCGTCAGCCATTGCGGAATGCGCCGTTCCAGGTAGTAGCCGGGGCGCTTCAGGCTGCCGTCGACAAAACCCACATGGCCGCCCTTGGCCTGCAGTTCGAACTGGGTAGAGGCCGACAGCTCGTTGGCTTCGGGCAGGCTGTGGCGGAACACGAAGGGGTCGTCGGCGGCCTGGATAATCAGGCTCGGGGTGCGGATTTCACCGAGGAAATAGCGGCTGGAGGCACGTCGGTAGTAGTCCTCGGCATCGGCGAAACCGTGCAGCGGCGCGGTGACCCGGCCGTCGAAATCCCAGAAGGTGCGCATTTTGCTCAGCGGGCCCAGTTGCGCCAGGGTGGCCAGGCCCTCATGGCGGCCGTCGTGCTGGAACTGGCGCTGCTTGTCCCTGATATAGGCCAGCATTTCGCGCATGAAGTGCGCCTGGTAGACCTTGGAAAAACCCTGGCCGATGCGATCGGCGCACTGGTCCAGGCGAAACGGCACCGACACCGCCACGGCGCCCTGCAGCGGGCTGGCACTGCCGCTTTCCCCCAGGTACTTGAGCAGCACATTGCCGCCCAGGGAATAGCCCACCGCATACAGCGGCGCCTGGGGGCGCTGGGCACGCAGGTGGGCCACGGCCGCGGCCAGGTCTTCGCTGGCGCCGGAGTGATAGCTGCGGGGCAGGAGATTGGGCTCGCCGGAGCAGCCGCGCCAGTTCAGTGCCGCACTGGCCCAGCCCCGGGCGGCCAGGGCCTGTTGCAGGCCGGCCACATAAGGCGAGTTGGACGAACCGGTCAGGCCGTGCAGCACCAGCACCAGCGGGGCTTCGGCGCTATGCGGGCCGTGCCAGTCGAGATCGAGAAAGTCGCCGTCGTCCAGCCACAGGCGTTCGCGCTGGCGCTCGAGGTGGGTGGTAGGGCGCCACAGTGGGCCCCACAGGGTTTGCAGGTGCGGATTGCCCAGGCCAAAGGCGGGGATAAAGCGATCTGAGGAATCGGGCACGGGGAGTATCTCGATGCAGCGGTGCGCAACCCGGGCGGGCTGCGCACCTTGTTCCGGCCGCGTTAGGCGGCGTTGTCTGCCATACGTTGCCACAACGAGTAATACACTTGCCCGGATTTTTGCTCGCGGTGCAGGCGCCAGTTCCCGGGCAGGCCCAGGGTCGAAGGTGCGGACTCGCTTTCGGTGTAGATCCAGGCGTCCTCCGCCAGCCAGCCGCGTTCTTCCAGCAGGGCGCAGGCGGCGGGCAGCAGGTTCTGGTTGAACGGCGGGTCGAGGAAGGCCAGGTCGAACGGCGTCGCCGGCTGGGCTTCCAGGTAGCGCAGGGCATCGGCGGTCTGCGCCTGGCCCACGGTGCAGCGCAGGGTGCCCAGGTGTTCGCGCAGGGCGGAAATGGCCACGCTGCTGGCATCCAGGGCCAGGCCGGAGCTGGCGCCCCGGGACAGGGCTTCAAGGAATACCGCGCCGCTGCCGGCGAACAGGTCGATGACCTTGGCCCCGGCAACATAGGGCGCCAACCAGTTGAACAGGGTTTCGCGCACCCGGTCCGGGGTCGGGCGCAGGCCCGGCAGGTCGGGGAAGCTCAGCTTACGGCTGCGCCATTCACCACCGATGATGCGCAACTGGCCCACGCCATTGTGCTGGTTGTGGACGGGTTTCTTGCTGGGACGGGCTGGACGGGCCATCAGTGCTCCGGAACCCCGAGCGGCTGCTCGGCGGGTTTGTCAGTGGGGGGCGGCAACGGCTTTTGCGCGACAGTGGGGCCGGCGCTGACGATGACCATCTTGTCGACGCCGAGGTGCTTGTTCATGGCGGCCTTGACCTGCTCCACCGTCAGCGCCTGGGATTGACGCATGAAATCTTCCAGGTAGCTCAGGGGCAGATTGTAGAAGCCCATGGCGCCCAGCTGGCCGACGATATCGGCGTTGCTGGCGGTGGACAGCGGGAAGCTGCCGGCCAGTTCACGCTTGGCGTCGTCCAGTTCCTTCTGGGTCGGGCCGTTCTTCAGGTAGTCGGCGAACACGTCCTGCACCAGCTTGAGGGTGCCTTCGCTCATCTCGGCGCGGGTTTGCAGGTTGATCATGAACGGGCCGCGGGCCTGCATCGGGGTGAAGCCGGAATACACGCCGTAGGTCAGGCCGCGCTTCTCGCGCACTTCACTCATCAGGCGCGTGCCGAAACCGCCGCCGCCGAGGATCTGGTTGCCCAGGGACACCGCTGCATAGTCCGGATCGTCACGGTCGATGCCCAGTTGTGCCAGCAGCAGGTTGGTCTGGCTCGACGGGAACTCGATATGGCCGATGCTGGCCTTGGGTTCGCTGGGTTGCTCGATCTTCGCCAGGGCCGGGCCCTTGGGCAGGGCGGCGGAAACCTGTGCGGCAATCGCCTCGGCATCGCTGCGCGAGAGGTCGCCCACCAAGGCGATCACCACGTTGCCGGCGGTATAGGCCTTGGCGTGGAACGCCTGCAATTGCGCCAGGGTAATGGCCGGGACGCTCTTGGCATTGCCTTCGCTGGCATGGGCATAAGGGTGGTTGCCGTACAGGCGCTGCATCAGCTCCAGGCTGGCCAGCTTACCGGGGTTCTGCTTCTGGTATTCAAAACCGGCGAGCAGTTGGTTCTTGATCCGCGCCAGGGAGTCGGCGGGGAAGGTCGGCTTGCCCACCACCTCGGCGAACAGCTTCAGCGCCGGCTGGCGTTTATCCACAGCACTGAGGCTGCGCAGCGAGACCACGGCCATGTCCTTGTAGGCACCGTTGCCGATATCCGCGCCCAGGCTTTCAAAGCCCCGGGCGATGGCGCCGACGTCCTTGCCGGCCACGCCCTCGTTGAGCATGGCGTTGGTCAGCAGGGCCAGGCCGGAAACATTGCCATCCTGGCTGCTGCCGGCGGCGAAGATCAGGCGCATGTCGAACATCGGCAGCTCGCGGGCTTCGACGAACAGCACCTTGGCGCCTTCGGCGGTGCTCCAGGTCTGCACATTCAGGCTGCGATGGCTGGGTTCCTTGCCGTCCAGCTCGGCTAGGGATTGCAGCTTCTGGCTGCTCTTGGCGTTGTCCAGGGCCTGGCTGGCGTTGCTCTCGCCGGAACGCGACAAGTACAGGCCACCGGCGCTGAGCAGGGCCACCAGGGCCAGCCCCAGCAGGATCGGCGAAGCATTCTTGCGCTTACTCATGAGCGGACTCCTCAGGCAGTACGTGGGCCACGCTCATACGTTCCCGAGTGAAATAGGTGCGAGCGGCCTTCTGGATGTCTTCCGGGGTCACGCTTTGCAGTTCCGCCAGTTCGCTGTCCATCAGCTTCCACGACAGGCCGACGGTTTCCAGCTGGCCGATGGCGGTGGCCTGGCTGGTGATGGAGTCACGCTCGTAGACCAGCCCGGCAATTACCTGGGCCCGCACCCGTTCCAGTTCCTCGGCGGACGGCGGGGTGGTTTTCAGCTGGTCCAGCAGGCGCCACAGGCCGGCTTCGGCCTGGGCGATGGTTTTCTTCTTCTGGCTGTTGGGGGTGGCCGAGAGCAGGAACAGGCTGTCGCCCCGGGTGTAGGCGTCGTAGCTGCTGGAACCGTTGGACAGCAGCTCTTCACCACGCTCCAGCTGGCTCGGCATGCGTGCGCTGTAGCCACCGTCCAGCAGGGCCGCGGCCAGACGCAGGGCGTTCACCGAGCGTTTATCCTCGGCGGTGGCGATGCTTGGCACATTGAACGCCAGCATCAGGCTTGGCAGCTGGGTCTTCACGTGCAGGGTGATCAGGCGCTCGCCGGGCTCGGCCAGTTCCATGGGGATCTTCGCCGGTGGCACGTCACGCTTGGGGATGGCACCGAAGTAACGCTGGGCCAGGGCTTTCACCTCATCCGGAGTGACATCGCCGACCACCACCAGGGTGGCGTTGTTGGGCACGTACCAGGCCTGGTACCAGTGGCGCAGTTCCTCGACCTTCATGCGGTTGAGGTCGGCCATCCAGCCGATGGTCGGCGTGTGGTAGCCGCTGGCCGGGTAGGCCATGGCCTTGAAGCGCTCGTAGGCCTTGGACATGGGCTTGTCGTCGGTGCGCAGGCGGCGTTCTTCCTTGATCACCTCGATTTCGCGGCTGAACTCGTCGGCCGGCAGGCGCAGGTTGGCCATGCGGTCGGCTTCCAGCTCCAGGGCCACGCCCAGGCGGTCGCGGGCCAGGACCTGGTAATAAGCGGTGAAGTCGTCGCTGGTGAAGGCGTTCTCTTCGGCGCCCAGGTCCCGCAGGATCAACGAGGCTTCGCCGGGGCCGACCTTTTCGCTGCCCTTGAACATCATGTGTTCCAGGGCGTGGGACAAACCGGTCTGACCCGGGGTTTCGTAGCTGGAGCCGACCTTGTACCAAACCTGGGACACCACCACCGGCGCGCGATGGTCTTCGCGGACCACGACCTTGAGGCCGTTGTCGAGGGTGAATTCGTGGGTGGGTTGCGGGTCGGCAGCCAGGGCTGCAAGGGGCAGACAAACTGTGCTGAGCAGCAGGCCTGCGGCGCGGCGGGCTAGAGCATTCATTCGTTTTTAAACCTGTTGGGCTGCCCGCTTGGTCTTAGCCTGCGGGCGAGGAGATGCTAGGATACTGATCCGTTTTACTGGCGGCCACGCCTATCAGGTCTTCGCGGATCAGCCGCTACTTGATCAGGTTGTATGAGTTACCGGCAAGAAGCCCTGATTTGTCAGCTAAACTGCGACTTTTCGCCGATTTTGCCATTCCAGTCCTTGAGTGAAATCGCTCCTTGAAGTGCTTTTGGGCATTTCGACAACATGTTGCGCGTGAACAAGCTGGCTAAAACACAGTCTGTTCTGCATCGAATTTTTATTACCGAAGCGCCCGATGGCGCATCGCTACCTTGAGATAGCCGTCTCCATGTTTGGTTCCAACGACGACAAAAAGACCCCAGCCGCGGCTGGTGAAAAGAAAGGCCTGTTCGGATGGCTGCGCAGAAAGCCGCAGGAAACCGTCGTCGAACAGCCGCAAGTGCCTGTGGAGCCGGTGCCGGCTCCAGTGGTGGAAGCCGCACCGAATGTCGCTCCGGTCGAGCCGGTGGTCATGCCGTCTGCCGAACCGCTGCTGCAGCCCCAGGTCGAGCCTGCGCCGGTAGCGCTGGCAGCCCCCGAGTTGCCCTTGACGCCAAGCCCCGAGCACAAGCCCTGGCTGAACCTGCCGGTGGCGGAAGAGCCGGTGGCCCTGGTGGAGGATGTTCAGGCCGAGCACGTGGTGCCGCCGATTCCGGCCGCGCCGGTCACGGCGCCGGTGCTCGAAGCGCCAGTAGCGGCAGCGGTTTCGACTCCGGTTCAGGCTTCTGTTCCGACCCCGACCCCTGTGGTCGAGGCGGCTGCACCGGTTGCCCCGGTTTTCGTCAGCCCCGAGCCTGTGGCTCCTGCTCCTGCTCCTGCTCCTGCTCCTGCTCCTGCTCCTGCTCCTGCTCCTGCTCCGGTCGCCGAGCCTGCTCGCCCCAGCGAAGAGAGCAAGGTCGGTTTCTTTGCCCGCCTCAAGCAGGGCCTGTCCAAGACCAGCGCCAGCATCGGCGAAGGCATGGCCAGCCTGTTCCTGGGCAAGAAAGCCATCGACGACGAGCTGCTGGAAGACCTGGAAACCCGCCTGCTGACCGCCGACGTCGGGGTCGAGGCCACTTCGGTGATCATCCAGAACCTGACCCAGAAGGTGGCGCGCAAGCAGCTTACCGACTCCGATGCGCTGTACACCTCGCTGCAGGCGGAACTAACCGGCATGCTCAAGCCGGTTGAGCAGCCGCTGCAAATCGTCGCACCGAACAAACCCTTCGTGATCCTGGTAGTAGGCGTCAATGGCGCCGGTAAGACCACCACCATCGGCAAGCTGGCGAAGAAGCTGCAACTGGAAGGCAAGAAAGTCATGCTGGCCGCCGGCGACACCTTCCGTGCCGCGGCGGTGGAGCAGTTGCAGGTCTGGGGTGAGCGCAACAAGATCCCGGTGATCGCCCAGCACACCGGCGCCGACTCGGCCTCGGTGATCTTCGATGCGGTGCAGGCCGCCAAGGCCCGGGGTATCGATGTGCTGATCGCCGACACCGCCGGGCGCCTGCACACCAAGGACAACCTGATGGAAGAACTGAAGAAGGTCCGTCGGGTGATTGGCAAGCTGGATGCCGACGCGCCCCACGAAGTGCTGTTGGTGCTGGACGCCGGCACCGGCCAGAACGCCATCAACCAGGCCAAGCAGTTCAACCAAACCGTGGAATTGACCGGCCTGGCCCTGACCAAGCTCGATGGCACCGCCAAGGGCGGGGTGATCTTCGCCCTGGCCAAGCAGTTCGGCTTGCCGATCCGCTATATCGGGGTGGGCGAGGGCATCGACGATCTGCGTACCTTTGAAGCCGAACCCTTTGTCCAGGCCTTGTTTGCCGAGCGGGAGCCTTCATGATTCGTTTCGAACAGGTCGGTAAGCGCTATGCCAACGGTCACGTTGGTCTGCATGAACTGAGCTTTCGCGTTCGCCGCGGCGAATTCCTGTTTGTCACCGGCCATTCCGGCGCCGGTAAAAGCACCTTGTTGCGCCTGCTGTTGGCCATGGAGCGCCCGACCTCGGGCAAGCTGCTGCTGGCCGGGCAGGACCTGGGGCAGATCAGCAATGCGCAGATCCCCTTCCTGCGGCGACAGATCGGCGTTGTGTTCCAGAACCACCAGCTGCTGTTCGATCGCACCGTGTTCAATAACGTCGCTCTGCCGTTGCAGATTCTTGGCCTGTCCAAGGCGGAAGTCGCCAAGCGGGTGGATTCGGCCCTGGAGCGCGTGGCCCTGTCGGACAAGGCCGAGCTCTACCCTGGCGACCTGTCCACCGGCCAACAACAGCGCGTGGGCATTGCCCGGGCCATCGTCCATCGTCCGGCCTTGCTGCTGGCAGACGAACCCACGGGTAACCTCGACCCGCGTCTTGCGGCGGAAATCATGGGCGTGTTCGAAGATATCAACCGCCTGGGCACCAGCGTGCTGATCGCCAGTCACGACCTGGCGCTGATCGCGCGCATGCGCCATCGCATGTTGACCCTGCAACGCGGTCGCTTGATCGGCGACGGGGAGGCCGGCGTATGAGTGCTACACGTACCCCTAAAGTGGCGGAGCGCGTAGCGCCCAAGGCCTCCGATGCACCGCCACCGAAGAAGAAGCGCGACGAGGACGATGGTCCGGATTTCGCCACCCTGCTGCACGCCTGGGTTGAAAGCCATCGCGCCAGCCTGCTGGACAGCCTGCGGCGCCTGGGCAAGCAGCCTATCGGCAGCTTCTTTACCTGCCTGGTGATGGCCGTGGCCTTGAGCCTGCCCATGGGCCTGTCGCTGTTGCTGGGCAATGTCGAGCGCCTGGGTGGTTCCTGGCAGCGCGCGGCGCAGATTTCGCTGTACCTGGATCTTGGTGCTTCAGCCGCCGAGGGCGAGAAGCTCAGTACCGAAATCAAGGGCCTGCCCGGCGTGGCGGAGGCCGAGTTCATCAGCAAGGAACAGGCCCTGGAAGAGTTCCAGCAGCAGTCCGGGCTGGGCGAAGCCTTGCGCGAATTGCCCCACAACCCCTTGCCGGGCGTGGTGCTGGTGACCCCGAACCAGGTGGACAAGGCTGCCCTTGAAGCCTTGCGCCAGCGTTTGTCGGAGATGCCCAAGGTGCAACTGGCGCAGCTGGACCTGGTGTGGGTCGAGCGGCTGGCGGCCATCCTCAAATTGGGCGACAGGTTTGTCTTCGGCCTGACGGTACTGCTGGTTTCTGCATTACTTTTGGTGATAGGCAATACCATTCGTCTTCATATTGAAAACCGCCGCACCGAGATAGAAGTGATTAAACTCGTCGGCGGCACGGACAGTTATGTCCGGCGCCCCTTCCTCTATATGGGCGCGCTCTATGGTCTGGGTGCGGGGATTCTGTCCTGGGGGGTATTGGCGTTCGGCCTGAACTGGTTGAACGACGCGGTGATCGGCCTGGCCGGCTTGTATGGCAGTGATTTTGCCCTGGCCGGGGTGCCGGTTGCCGATGGTCTATCGCTCTTGCTAGGGGCGGTGCTGTTGGGTTATATCGGTGCGTGGATTGCGGTGGCCCGCCACCTGAGGGAGCTGGCACCGAAGTAATGTCTTTTTGCTTGTATTGACCTTTCAGCGTTTATGGGAACTTGTTTCGCGGTTCCCGGTCAATTTTCGCAGTGCTGAACTGCACGAGTTATGTGAGTCGGAGGTTTTTTCGTATGACCACTTCTTTGCAACCTGCTTACGCATTGGTTCCAGGCGCAAACCTGGAGGCTTATGTGCACACGGTGAACAGCATTCCATTGCTGACGCCGGAGCAGGAGCGTGAACTGGCCGAGAGTCTCTACTATGAGCAGGATCTTGAGGCGGCTCGGCAGATGGTGCTCGCCCACCTGCGTTTTGTCGTACATATCGCCCGCAGCTATTCCGGCTACGGGCTGGCCCAGGCCGACCTGATCCAGGAAGGCAATGTCGGCCTGATGAAAGCCGTGAAGCGCTTCAACCCCGAGATGGGGGTGCGCCTGGTGTCCTTTGCCGTGCACTGGATCAAGGCGGAGATTCACGAGTTCATCCTGCGTAACTGGCGGATTGTCAAAGTCGCGACCACCAAGGCCCAGCGCAAGCTGTTCTTCAACCTGCGCAGCCAGAAGAAGCGTCTGGCCTGGCTGAACAACGAGGAAGTCCATCGCGTGGCGGAAAGCCTTGGTGTCGAGCCTCGTGAAGTGCGCGAGATGGAAAGTCGCCTGACCGGCCAGGACATGGCCTTCGACCCGGCTGCCGAAGCCGATGACGACAGCGCCTTCCAATCGCCGGCCAACTACCTGGAAGACCACCGCTACGACCCGGCGCTGCAACTGGAAGATGCCGACTGGAGCGACAACTCCACCAGCAACCTGCACGAGGCGCTGGAAGTGCTGGACGAACGCAGCCGCGACATCCTCTACCAGCGCTGGCTGGCCGAGGAGAAAGCCACGCTGCACGACCTGGCGCAGAAGTACAACGTTTCGGCCGAGCGTATCCGCCAGTTGGAAAAGAGCGCGATGAACAAGCTCAAGCTGTCCATCGCCGCCTAAGTGTCAGGCGCCATGCAAAACGCCCCGAGATGATCGGGGCGTTTTTGTTTGTGCAGCTTTTGTAGCCGTTGCGTCCCCACGCGGTTTGCACGTTTGTCCCGCTTGGTTTCAGCGCTCCAGCGCCGCCAGCACGTGCACTGGGTCATTGTGTATGGCTCGCAGCAAGGCTCGCGCCGGTCCTTCAGGTTCGCGGCGGCCTTGCTCCCAGTTCTGCAAGGTGCCCACAGGCACATCGATGGCTTTGGCAAAACGAGCCTGGGAAAGCCCCGACGCCTGGCGGATCATTTTGACCTTGAGAGCATCGATGTGAAATTCGCGAGAGGGCGAGCGTTCTCCGCGTTGGATTTCGTCCATCTGGGTCATGCTTTCGACCAAGCGGTTGAAGAGGTTCTTTTCCATCATTGCCACTCTTTGTTGATTTCGCTGAGGATCTTTTTCTCGCTGGCTGACAGGTCGTCCTTGATGCCCTTGCGGTAGATCAGGATCAAGCGGATCTGCTGGGCCAGGGTGACGTGATAATAGATCACCCTGACTCCGCCGCTCTTGCCGCGCCCACTGGCTGTCCAGCGAACTTTCCGCAGGCCGTTGGTGCCTCGGATGACGTCACCGGCGGTTGGGTGCAATGCCAGGTACTCTTGAAATTCGCCGTAACTCTCATCGCTCAGAAGTTCCTGCAAGTCTTCCGTGAAAATAGGCGACTCGATAAAGATCATCTCTACGGTCTGTCCGTCAATGGCGTACATAGAGGCTAGTGACTGCTTGGCCAACTAGCAATATTGAGCCGACGAGACGTGACGGGAGAGGGGTCGTTTCCTGGTTTGATCGGTATGGCGATGCGGCAGGAGAGCCAATAGTTGCAAAGCGTTCGCCCTGGACCTATCCCGCCCAGGGCGCCTTGCGCGGCTGCTCCAGGCGGCTCAGGTAATCAGTCCCGCCCAGCAGGCTCATCTGCCGACGTATCCAGCCGGCGCGCTGGGCTACATAGGTGCCAGGACGCCCCGCGCTCCAGACCCTGGGGTTGGGCAGGACCGCGGCCAGCAGGCTGGCCTGCTGGCGGGACAGGTTGGCCGCGCTGACCCCGAAGTGGTGGCGGGCGGCGGCTTCGGCGCCGAACACGCCCTCGTCCCATTCGGCACTGTTGAGGTAGACCTCGAGAATCCGCTGCTTGGGCCAGAGCACCTCGATCAGTGCGGTGAACCAGGCTTCCAGGCCCTTGCGCAGGTAGCTGCGGCCCGACCACAGGAACAGGTTCTTCGAGACTTGCTGGCTCAGGGTGCTGGCGCCACGGATGCTGCCGCCACGCTCGTTGTGGGCCAGGGCGGCCTGGATGGCGTCGAAGTCGAAACCCCAATGCTCGGGGAATTTCTGGTCCTCGCTGGCGATCACCGCCAGCTTGAGGTTGTCGGAGATCTCTTCCCAGGGTGTCCAGCTACGCTGCAGGTCGATGGGGTCGCTATCGATCCAGGAATCGATCTTGCGCTCCACCATCAGGGCGGTGCCTGGTGGCGGCACGAAACGAAACAGCAGCACCAGCAGAACGCTGCCGACCACGAACCACATCAAGGCTTTTAGCAGACGACGAAACAGATAACGCAGCATAGAGATGGCTTGGCCGAACCCGTTGAGGGCGCCATTATACAGACCCTTTGCGCTGAATCTGACTGGAGTTCCTCATGTTGCGTGGCTTCCTGTTGCTGGCCGCCTTTTTCGGTTTTACCGGGGTCGCCCTTGGCGCCTTCGCCGCCCATGGCCTGAAAAACCGCCTGAGCACCGAGTACCTGGCGATTTTCCACACCGGGGTCACTTACCAACTGGTGCACGCCCTGGCTCTGTTCGGCGTTGCCCTGCTGGCCACGCAGCTTCCGGGGCGCCTGGTGGCCTGGGCCGGCGGTGCCTTCACCCTGGGCATCCTGCTGTTCTCCGGCAGCCTGTACCTGCTGACCCTGACCGGCACCAGCAAGCTGGGCATCATCACCCCCTTTGGCGGCGTGGCCTTCCTGACCGGCTGGTTCCTGCTGGGGCTGGCCGCCTGGCGTTCGCAGCTTGGCGCTTGAAATCGCAGCCTGTCGCCTGTCGCCTGTCGCCTGCAAGGTGCGGCTTGTAGCTGACCTTTAGGTCATGATCGGGCTAGAATGCTGGCCCCTAAAAATGATGGCGGCCTCGAGCATGCGCATTCAGTTGAACGGTGAATCCTTTGAATTGCCCGACGGCGCCACCGTCGCGGCCCTGCTGAACCAGCTGGACCTGAGCGGACGGCGGATCGCAGTGGAGCTCAATCTGGATATCGTTCCGCGCAGCCAGCATGGCGAAACCACCCTCAACGAGGGTGACCAGGTGGAAGTGGTCCACGCCATCGGCGGCGGCTAGCCAGCCATGTCCACAGCGCTGCTGCTGATCTGCGCAGCGCCCTGGCTCGACTCAGGGCCTTCTCACGGAGCCAATACGTTCACCGGCCCCGGATCGAGGGTCGCCCGCCCCCGGGCCTGATTCAGAATTCTGCAAGAACCTCACCCCAACAGAGGATTTCCGATGAGCAACGTTCGTAGTGACAAGCCTTTCGTCCTGGCCGGTCGGACGTACCAGTCGCGTTTGCTGGTAGGCACCGGCAAGTACCGCGACATGGAAGAAACCCGCCTGGCCATCGAGGCCTCGGGTGCCGAGATCGTCACCGTCGCCGTGCGCCGCACCAATATCGGCCAGAACCCGGGCGAACCGAACCTGCTGGATATCCTGCCGCCGGATCGCTACACCATCCTGCCCAACACTGCCGGTTGCTATGACGCGGTGGAAGCCGTGCGCACCTGCCGCCTGGCCCGTGAGCTGCTCGATGGCCACAACCTGGTGAAGCTGGAAGTGCTGGCTGACCAGAAGACCCTGTTCCCCAACGTGCTGGAAACCCTCAAGGCCGCCGAAGTGCTGGTCAAGGAAGGTTTCGACGTGATGGTCTACACCAGCGACGACCCGATCATCGCCCGCCAGCTGGCGGAGATGGGCTGCATCGCGGTGATGCCGCTGGCCGGCCTGATCGGCACCGGGTTGGGCATCTGCAACCCCTACAACCTGCAGATCATCCTCGAGGAAGCTAAGGTTCCGGTGCTGGTGGATGCCGGTGTGGGCACCGCCTCCGATGCCACCATCGCCATGGAGCTGGGGTGTGAAGCGGTGCTGATGAACTCGGCCATCGCCCACGCACAGCAACCGGTGCTGATGGCTGAAGCCATGAAACACGCGATCGTTGCGGGCCGCCTGGCGTACCTCGCCGGTCGCATGCCGAAGAAACTCTATGCCAGCGCCTCTTCGCCGCTGGATGGTCTGATCAAGTAAGAGCCATTGATGACTGAATCAAACGACACGCCAAGCCAGCCGGAAGCCGGCGACGAGCGCCAACACCGCCGCATCAAGAGTTTCGTGATGCGCGCCGGGCGCATGACCGAAGGCCAGCAACGCGGCCTGGACCAGGGCGCGCCGCTGTACGTGCTGCCCCTGGCCGATGCCCCGGTGGATTACGACCAGGTGTTTGGCCGTTCGGCGCCACGTTCCCTGGAAATCGGCTTCGGCATGGGCCACTCGCTGCTGGAAATGGCGGCGGCGGCCCCGGAGCAGGATTTCATCGGCGTGGAAGTGCACCGTCCGGGTGTCGGCGCGCTGCTCAATGGCGTGCTGACCCAGGGTTTGACCAACCTGCGGGTCTACGATTGCGACGCCATCGAAGTGCTCAACCGCTGCATCGCCGACAACAGCCTGGATCGCCTGATGCTGTTTTTCCCCGATCCGTGGCACAAGAGCCGGCACCACAAGCGCCGCATCGTCCAGGCTTCCTTCGCCGAACTGGTGCGCAGCAAGCTCAAGGTCGGCGGCGTCCTGCACATGGCCACCGACTGGGAGCCCTATGCCGAATACATGCTGGAAGTGATGAACGTCGCCCCGGGTTATCGCAACCTGGCGCAAGACGGCAAATGCGTACCGCGCCCGGCCGAACGCCCGATCACCAAGTTCGAGCGTCGTGGCGAACGCCTGGGCCATGGTGTGTGGGACCTGAAGTTCGAAAAGCTGGCCTGAGCCTGCTGTCGTAGGCGCTTGCCGGCGAAGGGGCCCTTGAGGACGCCTTCGCCAGCAAGCTGGCTCCTACAGCGCTTTGATGAAACTCACCGGCACCTGGTCGGTGAGCCACACCCCATTCTCCGCCTGATAGAACTTCAAGCCCTGGGCCTGCATGGCCTGGGCGTCGATCTGCAGGATCACCACCTTGCCGTAGCGCTGTCCCACGGCCCTGGCGGTGTCGATGTCCTGGGACAGGTGCACGTGAAGACGTGAACCCGGGATCAGCCCTTTCTCATTGATCGAATCCATGAAGCGCGTGGCGGTGCCGTGGTAGAGCACGGCGGGCGGCTGTTTTTCTTCCAGTTGCAGCTGCACGGCCTTGTTGGAGTGTCCCTGCACCGCGCGGATGCGCTGGTCGTCGGCGGACAGGGCAAAGCGTTTCTTGTCGTTGCCTTCGACCACCAGAGCGATCAGCTCCCGGGTCAATGGCCGACCGTCTCTGGCGGCACCCTCGATCAGCTGGTCGATATCGCCCCAGCCTTCGCTGTCCAGCTCCAGGCCAATGGCCTGGGGTTCGTGGCGCAGCACGTAGCTGAGGAACTTGCTGGTGTCCTCGATGATTTTCTTGCTCATGTTCATCCTTGATAGAGGTGCGGGTCAGCGACGATCCGCCACCACGCCAATCAGTACCAGCACCACCAGCAGCACCGGGGCCAGGCTGTAGTTGTTGAACTGGCTCAGGCCGCGGATGATCCACGGCGTGGCGTAGATCAGCGCCAGGCCACTGCCGACCATGCACAGCAGGGCCATCAGTGGCACGCGCAGGGCGCCGGCGATGCCGCCCAGGCGTTGCTCGACCCAGCCCTTGATGTCCGCGCCGAACAGCACCAGCAGGCAACCCACCAGCGCCAGGGCGATTTCCGAGAGGTTGCTGCGACTCCAGCGGGACACGGTGGCGAGCAGGTCGAGTACCAGATCCATGTGATTTCCTTAGATCAGAAAGTATTGCAGCAGGTCATTGAGGAAGAGCTGCCCACGGGCCGTGGCCGCCAGGCGTGACGGTTCGACCTGCAACAAGCCGCTTTGTTCGGCCTGGCGCCGGCCTTCGGCGAGGCTGGCCAGGTCGAGGCCGGTGCGTTGGGCGAACAATGCGGCGTCCACGCCATCGGTGAGGCGCAGGGCGTTCATCAGGAACTCGAACGGCAGCTCATCGTTGCCCAGGGCTTTCTCGCCGGCCTTGAACTGCTTGGCCGGGTTCAGGTAGTCCTTGGGCAGGCGGGTTTTCCAGGTGCGCAGGATGCGCCCGTCCGGGTGGCTGAGCTTGCCGTGGGCACCGGCACCAATGCCGATGAAATCACCGAAGCTCCAGTAATTCAGGTTGTGCCGCGCTGCACGGCCTGGCTGGGCGTAGGCCGAGACTTCGTACTGGGCATAGCCGTGCTCGGCCAGCAGGGCCTGCCCGGCTTCCTGGATATCCCAGAGGATGTCGTCTTCCGGCAGCAGGGGCGGCTGGTTCCAGAACACCGTGTTGGGTTCCAGGGTCAGCTGGTACCAGGACAGATGGGTGGGCTGCATGGCGATGGCCTGGCGCAAGTCGTCCAGGGCATCGTCCAGGGACTGGTCCGGCAGGCCGTGCATCAGGTCCAGGTTGAAGTTGTCGAAGCCGGCCTGGCGCGCCATGTCGGCAGCGCGTATGGCTTCGGCGCCGCTGTGGATGCGGCCCAGGGCCTGCAGCTTCTGCTCCTGGAAACTCTGGATGCCGATGGACAGGCGGTTGATCCCCAGGGCGCGATAAGCGGTGAACTTCTCCTGCTCGAAGGTCCCGGGGTTGGCTTCCAGGGTGATCTCGATGTCCGCGGCGAACGGGATGCGCTGCTCGACCCCTGCCAGCAGCCGGCCCAGGGCCTGGGCGCTGAACAGGCTCGGGGTGCCGCCGCCGAAGAAGATCGAACTCAGCTCGCGGCCGTACACCGCGTGCAGGTCCTGGTCGAGGTCGGCCAGCAGGGCGTCCACATACTCTTCTTCCGGCAGGGTCGGGCTGGCGGCGTGGGAGTTGAAGTCGCAATAGGGGCATTTGCGTACACACCACGGGATGTGGATGTACAGCGCCAGGGGCGGCAGTTGTGGCAGGGCCGCCCGGGGCGCTGGCGCGCCGCCGAGAATCAGCGGCGACGCGGACCGGTCATGACTCATTTCAGGCCCAGGCGTTGCCGCAGAATGGCCATGGCGCGAGCGCGGTGGCTGAGCTGGTTTTTCTCCACGGGGCCCAGTTCGGCGCTGGAGCAGTTGCGTTCCGGCACCCAGAACAGCGGGTCGTAGCCGAAGCCGTGTTCGCCGCTGGCCGCCGTGAGGATGCGCCCGTGCCACAGGCCTTCGCAGAGGATCGGCAAGGGGTCGTCGGCGTGTCGCACCAGGGCCAGCACGCAGACGAACTGCGCACCACGTTGCTCCTCAGGCACATCCTGCAGTACTTCAAGCAGCTTGGCGTTGTTCGCCGCATCGCCCTGGCCATCGGCGTAGCGCGCCGAGTAGATGCCCGGCGCGCCGCCGAGAAAATCCACCGCCAGGCCGGAATCGTCGGCCAGCGCCGGCAGCCCGGAAATGCGCGCCGCATTGCGCGCCTTGAGGATGGCGTTTTCGACGAACGACAGGCCGGTTTCTTCCGGCTCGACGCTGCTGAATTCGCCGATCGAGCGCAGTTGCACCGAGGCGCCGAGCATGGCCTGGAGTTCTTTGAGTTTGCCGGCGTTGTGGCTGGCCAGTACGAGTTGCGTGAGGTTCATTATTCGCCCGGGAATAGCTCTTGGTTGAAGCTGAAGCTGTTGGTGTCGCCTGCAGCCTGCACGGTGATGTTGAAGGTGCGGTTTTCCTGCTGCTCCACCGGGAACTGGGCGATGTAGTAGATCGCGCCCTGCTCGGTGATCTGGCGGAAGTTCAGCGGGATGCTCTTGCTGGTCAGGTCCTTGACCGTGCCGCTGACCTGGCCGACCAGCGGCTTGCCGTCCTTGATCAGCGAGACGTTGATCACGCCCTGGTTCTTGCTCCGCACCAGTTCCGCGGCCCGCGCGATGTCAGGCTGCAGGTAGGTGGAGTTGAAGGTGTTGTAGTGCACGGTGAGGTCGCCGAAGACTTCCTTGCGCTCGCCTTTGATCGGGTCTGCCGCCAGTGCGCTGAAGCTCAAGCAGGCGGCCAGTAGAAAAGTAGCCAGACGTCCCATGATCGTTCTCCTTACAGATGCCAGGTGGTTTATACCGCGACCTTGTGATCCAGCAGACCGGGGCTGCTGACGCGGTAGATGCCGATCTCTCCTAAGAGATTAGGCCATAGCTTACTGGCCCACCCATGGCGGTGCTGTTGATCGACGGCAAGGCGGTTGATCACCCGGGCTTCACGCTCGCGGCACAGTTCCTCGAAGTCTTCGAAGGTGCAGAAGTGAATGTTCGGGGTGTTGTACCAGGTGTACGGGAGGAATTCGGACACCGGCATGCGGCCCTTGCTGGCCAGGTACCAGCGGCAGCGCCAGTGACCGAAGTTGGGGAAGGTGATGATGCACTGGCGGCCGACCCGAAGCATTTCATCGAGGATCTTGTCCGGGTAGTGCACGGCCTGCAGGGCCTGGGTCATGACCACGATATCGAAGCTGTTGCTGGCGAAGTTGCCCAGGCCCTTGTCCAGGTCCTGCTCGATCACGTTGATGCCCTTGGCCACGCACTCGGCAATGTTGTCGGCGTCGTTTTCCAGGCCATAGCCGGTCACTTGCTTGTGTTCCTGCAGCCAGCTCAGCAGTTCGCCGTTGCCGCAGCCCAAGTCGAGGACGCGGCTGCCGGCGGGGATCCATTCCTGGATGATTTCCAGATCGGCTCTCATCGTGTCCTCACAAGGTAATGCGGTTCATATAGTGGCTGAAGGCCTGCAAGTAGCGCGGGATCGGGATCAGGAAGGCGTCGTGCCCCTGTGGCGCATCGATCTCCAGGTAGCAGACGTCCTTGCGGGCGGCCATCAGTGCGTCCACCAGTTCCCGGGAACGGGCCGGTGAGAAGCGCCAGTCGGTGGTGAAGGACATCACGCAGAACTTGGCAGTGGCGTTGGCAAAGGTCTTGGCCAGGTCGTCGTTGCAGTGCGCCGCCGGGTCGAAGTAGTCCAGGGCCTTGGTCATCAGCAGGTAGGTGTTGGCGTCGAAACGCCCGGAAAACTCCTCGCCCTGATAGCGCAGGTAGCTTTCCACCTGGAACTCGACGTTGTGGAAGTCGTAGTTGAGTTTCTCGTTCTTCAGGCCACGGCCGAATTTCTCGCCCATGGAGTCGTCGGACAGGTAGGTGATATGCCCCACCATCCGCGCCAGCATCAGCCCGCGCTTGGGGATCACCCCCTGTTCCTGGAACGAGCCGCCGTGGAATTCCGGGTCGGTGAGGATCGCCTGGCGTGCCACTTCGTTGAAGGCGATGTTCTGCGCCGACAGCTTGGGCGCCGAGGCGATGGCCAGGCAATGGCGCACCCGGTCCGGGTAGGTGATGGTCCATTGCAGGGCCTGCATGCCGCCCAGGCTGCCGCCGATCACCGCGGCCCACTGCTTGATGCCCAGGCGATCGGCCAGGCGTGCCTGGCTGTGCACCCAGTCTTCCACGGTGAGCACCGGGAAATCGGCGCCGAACGGCTTGCCGGTGTCCGGGTTGAGGCTGCTGGGGCCGGTGGAACCGTTGCAACCGCCGAGGTTGTTGAGGCTGACCACGAAGAACTTGTTGGTGTCGATTGGCTTGCCGGGGCCGATGCAGCTGTCCCACCAACCGGGCTTGCGGTCGTCGGGGCTGTGATAGCCGGCAGCGTGATGATGGCCGGACAGCGCATGGCAGATCAGCACCGCATTGCTGGCGCTGGCATTGAGCTGGCCATAGGTTTCATAGATCAGGTCGTAGGCCGGCAGCGCGCGCCCGCAGGCCAGGGCCAGAGGGTCGCTGAAGTGCGCTATTTGCGGTGTGACCAGCCCAACGGAATCTGGGGGGAAGGCAGTTGGCATCGACCCTGCTCTCATTTAAATGAGGCGTAAGTCTAAAGACCGCTGCCCCCAGCGGCAAGCAAAGCCCGGGGCTGTATTGCCTTGGGCAAAGGGCGGGGCGGTTCGCTGGCAAGCCAGCTCCTACAGGCGAAGCGGGGTGTAGGAGCCGGCTTGCCGGCGAATCAGGCCGGGCGTGTCAGCCCGGGCAGTTCCGGCAGCTTCTTCGGTGCTTGCAGGCGCACCCGCTTCTGCCGATTCAACTCGCCACTGACCAGGCTGACATGGCTCTTGGGAATGCCGAAGGCCTTGGCCAGGAACGCCATCAGGTGGGCATTGGCCTTGCCTTCCACCGGCGGCGCGGTAAGGCGGATCTTCAAGCGGTCGCCGTGCAGGCCAGCGAACTCATCGCTGCTGGCCTTGGGTTGCAGGTGGCAATCGAGCAGCAGATCGTCACCGTCCCAGCGGTAATAGCTCATCAGATCAGCCCGAACAGCTCACGGGGCATGAAGGTGTAGAAGGCCATGCGTGGAATCAGCCACTGCTGCAGCAGCTGGATCACGATAAAGGCCAGGATCGGCGAGATATCCAGGCCGCCCAGGTTCGGCACTATGCGGCGGAACGGCGCCAGGAAGGGCTCGCTGATCTGGTAGGCCAGCTCGGCGCCCGGGCTCTGGCTGCCGGGGGCGACCCAGGACAGGATCACGCTGATGATCATGGCGAAGAACCATACCTTGAGCAGCAGGGCGAAAATGCCGATCGGTGCCCAGAGCAGCAACCCGAGGACGTTGAAGGGGATGTAGCTGAGGGTGAGGATGATGGCGAACAGCAGCATCTGCACGATCAGCGCCAGTACCAGCGACGACAGGTCCAGGCCGAACACGCTGGGAATCACCCGGCGCATGGGTTTGAGCAGGGGCTGGGTGGCGCGCACGATGAACTGGCAGATCGGGTTGTAGAAGTTGGCCCGTACCACTTGCAGGATGAAGCGCAGCAGGACCACCAGCAGATACAGGCTGCCCAGGGTCTGAATCACGAAAATGGCAGCGTCGTTGAGTCCGAACATTATGGGTTCCTTGGTAAGGGCGAGTTAACGACCGAGTTGTTCGGCCATTTCAGCCGAGCGCTGCGCGGCGGCAGCCAATGCTTGTTCCACCAGGGCTTCGAAGCCGTTGGCCTGGAACGATTTGATCGCAGCTTCCGTGGTGCCGGCCGGCGAGGTCACGCGGCGGCGCAGTTCGGCGGCGTCGACATCGCTGGCAACCGCCATCTGGGCTGCGCCCAAGGCAGTCTGCAGGGTCAGCTGGGCGGCGGTTTCCCGAGGCAGGCCGAGCTTCTCGCCGGCGGCGGTCATGGCTTCGATCAGCAGGAAGAAGTACGCCGGGCCGCTGCCGGAGACGGCGGTTACCGCATCCAGCTGCTGCTCCTGCTCCAGCCACAGGGCGATGCCCACGGCGGACAGCAGTTCTTCGGCTTGCTGGCGTTGCTCGGCGCTCACCCGGGCGGTGGCGTACAGGCCGCTGACACCCTGGCGCAGCAGTGCCGGGGTGTTGGGCATGCAGCGCACAATGGGCTGCTCGCCGAGCCAGTTGGCCATGCTGGCGCAGGTGATGCCGGCGGCGATCGACACCACCAGCTGATGGGCCTGCAGGCTCGGGCGCAGGGCCTCGCACACGGCCTTCATGGCCTGGGGCTTGACCGCCAGCACTATCACTTCGACGCCGTCGATGGCCTCGGCGTTATCGGCAAATACCTGGATGCCATGTTCGGCAGCCACCTTGGCCCGGGTCTCGGCGCCGGGGTCGCTGGCGCGGATCTGCGAAGCCTCCAGGCCCTTGGCCCGCAGGCCGCCGATGAGGCTGGCCGCCATGTTGCCGGCACCGATAAAAGCGATACGTGTGGTGTTCATGACAGGTCCTTATAAGAGGTCGGTGTCAGTCGCATCAGGACTGACTGTAGTCGCGGGCGCCAAACAGCGCGGTGCCGATCCGCACCCAGGTGGCGCCTTGGGCGATGGCCGCTTCGAGGTCGTGGCTCATGCCCATGGAAAGGGTATCCAGGGGCAGCTTGAGGCTGCCCTGCAGGTCGTTGCTCAAGGCTTGCACCGCGGCGAAGGCCGCCTCCTGCTCCGCACGCTCCTCGGTGGGCTCGGGAATCGCCATCAAACCTCGCAGGCGCAGGCGTGGCAGGGCGCTGATGGCGCTGGCCAGGGCTGGCAGGTCGGCCGGAGTGCAGCCGGACTTGCTGGCCTCGCCGCTGACATTCACCTGGATGCAGATGTTCAGCGGCGGCAGCTCGGCAGGGCGTTGCTCGGACAGGCGTTGGGCGATTTTCAAGCGATCCACGGAGTGCACCCAGGCAAAGTGCTCGGCGATGGCACGAGTCTTGTTCGACTGAATGGGGCCGATGAAGTGCCAACTCAAGGGCAGGTCGGCCAGTTCCTGTTGTTTGCCCAGGGCTTCCTGCAGGTAGTTCTCGCCGAAATCCACCAAGCCGGCGGCATGCGCCTGGCGCAGGTCGGCGGCGGGCTTGGTCTTGCTCACGGCCAGTAGCCGGACGCTGGCCGGATCACGCTGTACGGCCTGGCAGGCGCTGCGGATGCGCTCGGCGAGCTGGGCGATGTTGTCTGCTATCGTGGACATTCGATTTCATCTCAAAAGTACCGGCGGCCTTGGCTGCCGGCTGCCGCGTGAATCCACCAGACCCTCAACCGCCACCGGCCCGAGCAGCGCTCAAGGGCCGTGGCAGGTATCGCCTTTATGGGGCTGGCGGGTCTGAAGCTCGCGGCATTCTACTGGAATTGGGGGGCTCTATGGATATCGACGAACTCCTGCGCTTGAGCGTTTCCCGGGGCGCCAGCGACCTGCATCTGTCGGCCGGGCTGGCGCCGCTGCTGCGTATCGATGGCGAGATTCGCCCGCTGCCGGCACCGCCGCTGGAGCCGCAGCAGGTGCTGGGCCTGATTCACGGGCTGATGAGCGAGCCACAGCGGCAGGCGTTCGCCAGCCAGCAGGACCTGGATTTCGCCTATGAACTGCCGGGTGTGGCCAGGTTCCGGGTCAACGCCTTTGTGCATTCCCGAGGCACTGGGGCGGTGCTGCGGCTGATCCCGTCCCGCATGCTAAGCCTGGCCGAGTTGGGCCTGGGGCAAGTGTTTCAGCAGATTGCCGAAATGCCCCGTGGGCTGGTGCTGGTCACCGGCCCCACCGGCAGCGGCAAGTCCACCACCCTGGCGGCGCTGATCGACCACCTGAACCGGCACCGGCAGCAACATATCCTCACCATCGAGGACCCCATAGAGTTCATTCATCCGCAGCACAACTGCCTGATTCACCAGCGTGAGGTGCAGCGCGATACCCAGAGTTTCGCCACGGCCCTGCGCGCGGCCCTGCGGGAAGACCCGGACGTGATCCTGCTGGGCGAGCTGCGGGACCTGGAAAGCATCCGCCTGGCCCTCACCGCTGCGGAAACCGGGCACCTGGTGTTCGCCACCCTGCACGCTGCATCGGCGGCCAAGGCCATCGACCGGCTGGTGGATGTATTTCCGGGAGAGGAGAAGGCCCTGGTGCGCTCGATGCTGGCCGAATCGCTGCAGGCGGTGATTGCCCAGGTGCTGTTGCCGAAAGTCGGTGGCGGCCGGGTCGCGGCGCATGAAGTGCTGCTGGGCAGTGCGGCGATTCGCAACCTGATTCGCGAGGGCCGGGTGGCGCAGATCTATTCGGCGATCCAGACCGGCGGGGCCCAGGGCATGTGCACCCTGGACATGAGCCTCAAGGCATTGCTCGGGCAGGGGCTGATCAGCCCTGAACGGGCGCGGGAGCAGGCGCGCCTGCCGGAGAGTTTTTGATCGGGCAGAAAATGCATTCGCCGGCCAGCCGGCTCCTACAGGTTGTTGCAGGAGCCGGCAGGCCGGCGAATCGGGGGATCAGCGCTGCACGACGCGCAGTTTGTTCTGCTCTTTGGGCAGGACCCGCTTGGCCACCACGTAATGGTTGTCCCAATAGGGTTTCTTCAGGGTATCGATAGTCACCGACTTGCCGCGTCGCGGGGCGTGGATAAAGCGGTCGTTGCCCAGGTAGATGGCGACGTGGTTGACCTTGCGGCTCTTGATATTGAAGAACAGCAAGTCGCCGGGCTTGAGATCCTTGCGCTCGACCTTCTGCCCGTGGCCGGCAGCCATGGCATTGGAGGTGCGTGGCAGATCGACGGCGGCAACGTCATTGAAGGCGTATTTCACCAGGCCGCTGCAATCGAAACCCTTGCTCGGGCTGCTACCGCCCCAGCGATAGGGCGTGCCCAGGGCGTTGACGGCGCGGCTGAGCACGTTGCTGCTCTGCTTGGCAGCCATCTGCGGCACCAGTTTGCTGTTGTCGGCCTTGACCAGATGGGTAGAGTGCCGGGTGGCAAGCTTGTTCTTGGCGCTGACCGTAGAAACATGAGGTTTCGGGGTGTAGCCATTAACATTGGGAAGTCGTTGCTCACGGTTGGTGGCGTGGGCGGCCAGTGGCATTAATAGGCAAATGGTTAGCCATGTCTTGAAAAATGGACGCATTAGGCAAGGCTCATATGGGTTAGCGCGCAACTTTATAACAGCTTTCAGGTCAGTTCCGAGGCCGTTTGTCGATTCAACCTTGGGGTCAACTTCGGCAAAGAGGTGGCAACTTGACGCAGAAAATCGTCAGAAGTCAGGCAGTACAAGGGTTTCACGGGAGAGACGGTAGCACTGGCCACATGCTTGAAGCTCGTAAAAAAGTCACAAAGTTTTCAAGAATATTTATCTATCACCTGCAAAGAGGCACTGAATGAACGGCTATCGTCAGGATGCATCGACCCACGACACCCATAGCAAGGTGATCGGTTATCTGTTGTGGATTTTCGGTTTTACCGGCGCCCACCGCTTCTATTACGGCAAGCCGGTGACTGGAACGCTGTGGTTCTTCACCTTTGGCCTGCTGGGTATCGGCTGGCTGATCGACCTGTTCCTGATCCCGTCGATGGATCGCGAGGCGGACCTGCGTTTCACCTCTGGTCCCCTGGAATACAGCGTGGCCTGGATACTCCTGACCTTCCTCGGGGTGTTCGGCGTACACCGCATGTACCAGGGCAAATGGCTGAGCGGGGTGCTCTACCTGTTCACCGGTGGCCTGTTCTTCCTGGGGGTGCTGTACGACTTCTGGACCCTGAACGATCAGGTCTCGCTGGAAAACGCCAAGCGTCGCTGACCCATAGAGCCGGCCCCACGTAGGAGCCGGCTCGCTGGCAAGCACAGGCGCTGCGGACCTCAGCCCTGGTAGCTGATATGCCCGTCCACCAGGGTGTAGCGCACCGCGCCCGGCAGGCTATGGCCGAGGAACGGGCAGTTCTCGCCCTTGGACAGCCAGCGTTCGCCGGCCACGGTGGAGCTGGCCGGGTCGAACAGCACCAGGTCTGCCGCGCCGCCCACTGCCAACTGGCCCGCTGGCAGGCGCAAGGCCGTGGCCGGGCCGGCGCTCAGGCGTGCCAGCAGGGTTGGCAGGTCCAGCAGGCCGTCCTGCACCAGGGTCAGGGCCAGGGGCAGCAACAGCTCGACGCTGCTGATGCCCGGCTCGGTAGCACCGAATGGCGCCAGCTTGGCATCCCGCTCATGGGGCTGGTGATGGCTGGAAATGGCTTGCACCACCCCGGACTTCAACGCCTCGCGCAGCGCATCGCGGTCGGCCCGCGAGCGCAGCGGCGGCTGCACGTGGTACAGGCTGGAGAAGTCGATCAGCGCCTCGTCGGTGAGAATCAGCTGATACAACGCTACATCGGCGGTCACCGGCAGGCCGCGGGCCTGGGCCTGGGCGATCAGTTCCACACCGCGGGCGCTGGTCAGCTGGCTGAAGTGCGCACGCACGCCGCTTTGCTCCACCAGCAGCAGGTCCCGGGCCAGGGCCACGGTTTCCGCGCTTTCCGGAATCCCCGGCAGGCCGAGGAAGCTCGCCGTGGCGCCTTCGTGGGCCAGGCCGCCTTCGGCCAGGTCGCGGTCCTGGGAGTGGAAGATCACCGTCAGGTCGAAGGTGGCGGCGTATTCCAGGGCGCGGCACAGGGTGCGGGTGCTGCGAAAACCTTCCAGGCCATTGCCGAAGGCCACGCAACCGGCGTCACGCAGCGCGATCAGCTCGGCCAGTTGCTCACCTTCCAGGCCCTTGCTCAGGGCGCCGATGGGGAACACCTTGCTGTTGCCGGCTTCGCGGGCGCGGTCGAGGATCAGCTCGGCCACGGCCGAGGTGTCCAGCACCGGCTTGGTGCGTGGCGGGCAGCACAGGCTGGTGACGCCACCGGCGGCGGCGGCGCGGGTTTCGCTGGCGATGCTGCCCTTGCGGCTGTAGCCCGGCTCGCGCAGGGCGACGCTCAGGTCCACCAGGCCGGGCGCGGCCACCAGGCCCTTGGCGTCGATCTGGGTCACGGCGTTGTAGCCGGCCGGGGCGGCGCCAATGGCAACGATCTTGCCGGCCTCCAGGTGCAGGTCGGTGGTTTGATCCAGGCCGCTGCTCGGGTCGATGACGCGGGCGCCGAGAATGCTGAGTTTCAAAGGGCGTTCTCCTGCTCGAATTGTCGCTGGGCGGTCTGCCCGCTCATGGCCATGGACAGTACGGCCATGCGCACTGCAATGCCGTAGGTCACCTGATTGAGGATCACCGAATGCGGACCGTCGGCCACCGCCGATTCGATCTCCACGCCGCGGTTGATCGGGCCCGGGTGCATGACAATGGCGTCGGGCTTGGCCCCGGCCAGGCGCGCGGTGGTCAGGCCGAACAGGCGGTAGAACTCGCCTTCACTGGGCAGCAGGCCGCCCTGCATGCGCTCGCGCTGCAGGCGCAGCATGATCACCACGTCGACATCCTTCAGGCCTTCGGTCATGTCGGTGTAGACCTTGACCCCGTACTGCTCGATACCGATCGGCAGCAGGGTTTTCGGCGCGATCACGCGGATGTCCGGGCAGCCCAGGGTCTTCAGTGCCAGCATGTTCGAGCGCGCCACCCGCGAGTGCAGGATGTCGCCGACTATGGCCACCGAGAGGTTCTCGAAACCGCCCTTGTGCCGGCGGATGGTCAGCATGTCGAGCATGCCCTGGGTCGGGTGGGCGTGACGGCCGTCGCCGCCGTTGATGATCGCCACCTGCGGGCACACGTGCTCGGCAATGAAATGCGCGGCACCGGAGTCGCCGTGGCGTACCACGAACATGTCGGCGGCCATGGCTTCGAGGTTGCGCAGGGTGTCCAGCAGGGTTTCACCCTTGCTCGCCGAGGAGGTCGAGACATTCAGGGTGATCACGTCCGCCGACAGGCGCTGGGCCGCCAGTTCGAAGGTGGTACGGGTGCGGGTGGAGTTCTCGAAGAACACGTTGCACACGGTCTTGCCCCGCAGCAGCGGGACTTTCTTCACCGCCCGGGCGCCCACTTCGAGGAAGGAGTCGGCGGTGTCGAGGATTTCCGTCAGCAGCTCGCGGTCAAGGCCGTCGAGGGACAGGAAGTGGCGCAGCTGGCCCTGATCGTTGAGCTGCAGCGGGCGCTTGGCGTCTAGAGGCGTCATCGCAATGGACTCTTAAAAGGGCGAGTTAGAGGGCGAGGTCTTGGAGCTCGAGTTGAAGCGGCGCAGGACCGGACAATTTTACCCGCTCGTGGGCGGCCAGCGACAGAGTCGCACCCACCACATTCGGCCGGATCGGCAATTCGGCGGCGTTCAGGTCCAGCAGGCAGACCAGGGTCACGCTGGCCGGGCGGCCATAGTCGAACAGCTCGTTGAGGGCGGCGCGGATGGTCCGGCCGCTCATCAGCACGTCGTCGATCAGCACCAGGTGCTGGCCTTCGATCTCGAACGGCAGCTCCGAAGGGCGCACTTGCGGGTGCAGGCCATTCTGGCTGAAGTCGTCGCGGTAGAAAGACACGTCCAGGGTGCCCAGGGGCGCGTCGCTGCCCAGGGCTTCCAGCAGGGCCTGGGCCACCCAGACGCCACCGGTGCGGATACCGATGAAGCGCGGCTCGCTGATGGTGCGCCGGGTCAGGTGGGCATTGAGATCAGCGGCCATCTGGCTGATCAGGGCGGCGGGATTGGGCAGACTCATGGTGGCTCCTTCGTGGACTCGCGCCGCCCTGGCGGGCAGAGGGGCGCGCGGGTGTTGGGCCAGGAGGCGCACGGCCCCGGGGCCATGCACCTTCAGGATTCGGGTCTTTCAGTGGTTCAGCAGTGTGGGGTTTTCATCCAGCCAGCCTTGCAGCAGCAGGGCGGCGGCGATGGCGTCTACCGGGTTGTCGCGGTAACTGCCTTTTTGCCCACCGCGGGCCAGGCGTTCGCCCTTGGCCTCGAAGGTGGTCAGGCGTTCATCGTGGGTATAGAAGGGCACATTGAAACGGCCGTTCAGGCGCCGGGCGAATTTTTCCGCACGGGCGCACATTTCGCTGGGGCTGCCGTCCATGTTCAGCGGCAGGCCCACCACCACGGCGTCGGGTTGCCATTCCTTGAACAGGGCCTCGACCTGGTTCCAGTCGGGCACGCCATTCTGTGCTTTCAGGGTGCACAGCTCGCGAGCCTGGCCGGTGATGGCCTGGCCCACGGCAACGCCGATCTGCTTGGTGCCGTAGTCAAAGCCGAGGATCAGTCGCAAGGCCATCAGGCGTGGCCCGCCTGGCTGGTGAGCAGGCTGAGGTTGACCCCCAGGTGCTTGGCCGCGGCTTCCAGGCGCAATTCGCTGCTGGTGTTGAACAGAATGTCGGCGTCGAAGGGGCAGGTCAGCCAGGCGTTGTCCGCCAGCTCGGCTTCCAACTGCCCGGCTTCCCAGCCAGCGTAGCCCAGGGCGATCAGGCTCTTGGCCGGGCCCACGCCATCGGCGATGGCGAACAGCACATCCTGTGAAGTGGACAGCGACAGCCCTTCAAGCTCCACCGTGGCCTGGTAGACCGGGCCGGTGGGGTGCAGGACGAAGCCGCGATCGGTCTGCACCGGGCCACCGCTGAAGATCGGCACATGCTGGCACAGCAGCGGCGCCTCTTCATCGGGGCGCAATTGCTCGAGGATATCGGCCAGGCTGAGGTCCTGCGGCCGGTTGATCACCAGGCCCATGGCGCCATGGGCGTTGTGCTCCACCAGGTAGGTCAAGGTCTGGGCAAAGTTCGGGTCGGCCATATGCGGCATGGCGATCAGGAAGTGATGCTTGAGGTAGCTGGGGCTGACATTTTTCATGAGCGCTAGTGTGGCGGTGGCGGGCCCGGCTGACAAGCGCCACCCTGCGCGGGAACTGGCTTGCCTGGGTGGCGGGCCCATTCGCCAGCAAGCTGGCTCCTACAGAGGCGTCTGGAGCGTAGGAGCTGGCTTGCCAGCGAATGGGGGCTGGAGACGTGCGCCGGTCTGGTGGGCCTCTTCGCCGGGGGGGGGTGTGGCGTGAAGGGGGCGTTCAGGCCCTGGGGTCAGTTGCTGGACAGCTTGTCGCCCCGGGCAAAGCGCCAGGTGCGAATGATTTCCAGGCGGTCGATATCCGACAAGTCACCGGTAAAGGGCGCAAACGGCGCGGCCAGGCGCACGATGCGCTGGGCCGCCTGGTCCAGCAGCGGCTGGCCGGACGATTCCAGCACCAGCACCTCATACAGGGAGCCGTCGCGGTTGATCGAGACCATCAGCCGCAAGTTGCCGTAGATCTGCTTGCGCCGGGCTTCCTCGGGGTAGTTGAGGTTGCCGATGCGCTCGACCTTCTTGCGCCATTCGTCCTTATACCAGGCACCCTTGTCGCGCATGGTGGAAGCGGCGCTCAGGCGGTGGATGCGCGGGCGCTTGGCGTACAGCTGCTGTTCGTTGGCCAGCTCGGCCTCCAGGCTGGAGATCTCACTGGACAGCTGCGAGCTGTCGAAACTCGGGGTGTCGGCCTTGGGTGTCGGGTCTTTCTTGACCTCTTCGCGCTGGGTCACGGTCTTCTTCGGCTTGGGCGCGGTAGTGGCCACGGCGGCCTTGGGTGCGGCTTCCTTGACCTCTGGCTTGACCGAGGGCGGCGGCACCACCTTCTTCACCCTGTTGTCCTGGAACGGCGCCACTTCGGTGGTCTTGGGAATCGCCTTCTTGTCCAGGGTGCCGCTGCCTTCCTGGTGCTCCTGGGCGAGGAAATCGGCCTTCTTCGGCTTGGTCTCGCTCTTGAAGGTGGCCAGGGTGATTTCCAGGGTCTTGCTGATCTGTTGCGGTTCGGCGAAGGAAAAGCTCAGGCCGAGGATCAGCGCCAGGTGCAGCAGCGCCGCCAGGAACAGGGTAAAACCCAGGCGATCGGCCGCACGCACGCCGCTATGGGCAAGCTCTGGGGGCAGATCGGACGGAAGGCTCATTGGCGGTTCGACATCACGGCAGGCATCACACAACCAACATCAGGTTTCACGGGCGGCGCATGATAACCCAATGTTGGTTTCAAGCCTCGAGTGCAAAGTTGCAAGCGACAAGCTGCAAGTGACGTGCGTCAAGCTTGCGGCTTGTTGCTGGCGGCTTGCAGCTTGCTCTCGATGGCATCCATCAGCAGTACGCCGATGCGGGTGCCGAAGGCGTTGTCGATCTCGCGGATGCAGGTGGGGCTGGTGACGTTGATTTCCGTCAGGTGCTCGCCGATCACGTCGAGGCCGACGAACAGCAGGCCCTTGGCCCGCAGGGTCGGGCCGACCTGGGCGGCAATCCAGCGGTCCTTGTCGCTCAGGGGCCGGGCTTCGCCACGCCCTCCGGCGGCCAGGTTGCCACGGGTTTCGCCGGCCGCGGGGATGCGCGCCAGGCAATAGGGCACTGGCTCGCCGTCGATCATCAGGATGCGCTTGTCGCCGTCCTTGATCGCCGGCAGGTAGGCCTGGGCCATGATCTGCTGGCTGCCCAGGGCGGTCAGGGTTTCCAGGATCACCGAGAGGTTCGGATCGCCGGCGCGGTGGCGGAAGATCGAGGTGCCGCCCATGCCGTCCAGGGGCTTGAGGATCACGTCGCCATGTTCGGCGGCGAACTCGCGCAGCACGTCGGCGCGGCGGCTGACCACCGTCGGCGGGGTGCACTGGGGAAACAGCGTGGCGAACAGCTTTTCATTGCAGTCGCGCAGGCTCTGGGGCTTGTTGACCACCAGCACCCCGGCGCTCTCGGCCTGTTCCAGCAGGTAGGTGGAGTAGACGAACTCCATGTCGAAGGGCGGGTCCTTGCGCATCAGGATCACGTCCAGGTCGCTCAGGGGGCAGTCGACCTCGGCTTCCAGCTCGAACCATTTTTCCGGGTTGGCGAACACCTGCAGCGGACGCATGCGCGCCCGGGCCACGCCGGCGCCCTGATACAGGTCGCGCTGCTCCATATAGAAGAGGGACCAGCCGCGCTCCTGGGCGGCCAGCAGCATGGCCAGCGAGCTGTCCTTCTTGTAGGAGATGCTGGCGATGGGGTCCATGACAATCCCGAGGCGAACGCTCATGGGTGGATTCCTTCAGATAAGTAGTCGGCGCAAGGCCGTGCAAGGCGAAAAAAAGTGGCGTCAGAGTGGCGCTGACAGGGGCCTGGGTCAAGGAAAAACCACTGCCTGGCGTGGTCCATAGATTGCAGGGGCGAGAGTGTGCTAAAAAGGCTCGCATGCCGGCCCAGGCCTTGAAGTTCAAGGGTTCTAGGGGTTGTCCGGCGCTATCGGGGCAAATCATTCGCTGGGGCGATGGCAGAGCAGATATGGAACAGCATTCCAACGCCTTGAAGGTGATGGTGATCGACGACTCGAAGACCATCCGGCGCACCGCCGAGATGCTGCTCAAGAGCGTCGGTTGCGAAGTCATCACCGCCGTCGACGGTTTCGAGGCCCTGTCGAAGATCGTCGACCATCATCCCGGAATCATTTTCGTCGACATCATGATGCCGCGGCTCGATGGCTATCAGACCTGCGCGCTGGTGAAGAACCACAGCGCGTTCAAGTCCATTCCAGTGATCATGCTGTCGTCCAAGGACGGACTGTTCGACAAGGCCAAGGGGCGCATCGTCGGTTCCGACCAGTTTTTGACCAAGCCCTTCAGCAAGGAAGAACTGCTGAGCGCGATCAAGGCCCATGTCCCGGACTTTGTCGCGCTGGCGCCACAGTAGACACGCACAGCGGCGCCCGGCCAGCAGGCCGCGCGCTTATACCGTATGGGGAAGACCATGGCTCGTATCCTGATCGTCGATGACTCGCCGACCGAAATGTACAAACTCACCGGCATGCTGGAAAAGCACGGCCATGAAGTGCTCAAGGCGGAAAATGGCGCCGACGGCGTGGCCCTGGCCCGGGAAGAAAAGCCCGACGCGGTACTGATGGACATCGTCATGCCCGGCCTCAACGGCTTCCAGGCCACCCGCCAACTGACCAAGGACGCCGAGACCAGCCATATCCCGGTGATCATCATCACCACCAAGGATCAGGAAACCGACAAGGTCTGGGGCACCCGCCAGGGCGCCAAGGACTACCTCACCAAGCCGGTGGACGAAGAAACCCTGATCAAGACCCTGAACAACGTCCTGGCCGGCTGACCGCCGCGCCATGAGTGAGTCCCGGACCGCCTTCGAACTGCTGCTGGACATCGATCAGCGCTGCCGCCTGCTGGCCGCCGACCTGCCGTCCCAGGAAACCCGCCAGCACGGCTGGAGCGGCATCGGCTTCCGCCTGGGCGAGCACTGGTACGTGGCCGCCATGGGCGAGATCAGCGAAGTGCTGCACGAGCCGCGCTACACCCTGCTGCCCGGGGTCAGGCCCTGGGTCAAGGGCGTGGCCAACCTGCGCGGGCGGCTGTTGCCGATCATGGACCTGTGCGCCTTCTTCGGCCGCGAGCTGTCGCCCCTGCGCAAGCAGCGGCGGGTGCTGGTGGTGGAATACAAGGAGCTGTTCGCCGGCCTGCTGGTGGACGAGGTGGCGGGCCTGCAGCACTTTTCCCAGGACAGCCTGGAGCCCGGCCCGACCGATTGCGCCGACCCGGCGATCAATCCCTACCTGCAGGGGCAGTTTCGCGGTGATCAGCTGTGGCAGGTCTTCAGTCCCTTCGCCCTGGCCCGTTCGCCGGGGTTCCTGGAGGTGGCGGCGTGAGCGGTTGCCGCCGCCGTCCATGCCTCCTATCAAGGGAAACCTGTGTTTTCCCGGATCAACCCATGCTGCCCCGGCGCTGCCCGCGCTCCGGGCACCTGAACGCGGGATTCAACGCCCGCCACAGGCCTGATCGATGACCAAAGCCAAAACCGGCAAGCCCCTGGAAGGCTCCCGCAGTCGTTCGCAGATCATCGTGCTGTTCATCGCATTGATCGTGTTCATCATGCTGCTGTTCGCCAACTTCGCTTACCTCAACACCCAGGCCACCTACGACAAGCAGTACATCGGCCATGCCGGCGAGCTGCGGGTGCTGTCCCAGCGCATTGCCAAGAACGCCACCGAGGCGGCGGCGGGCAAGGCCGCGGCGTTCAAGCTGCTCGGCGATGCGCGCAACGATTTCGCCCAGCGCTGGGGTTACCTGAAGAAGGGCGACCCAGGCACCGGCCTGCCGGGTGCGCCGGTGGTGCTGCGCGAGGAAATGCGCGCGGTGCAGCTGGATTGGGAAAAACTGCTGAAGAACACCGACGCCATCCTGGCCAGCGAACAGACGGTGCTGTCGCTGCATCAGGTGGCCGCGACCCTGGCCGAAACCGTGCCGCAGTTGCAGGTGGAATACGAGAAGGTGGTGGAGATCCTGTTGCAGCGTGGTGCTCCGGCCGGCCAGGTGGCCATGGCCCAGCGCCAGTCGCTGCTGGCCGAGCGGATTCTCGGTGCGGTCAACACGGTGCTGGCCGGCGACGAGAACGCCGTGCAGGCCGCCGATGCCTTTGGCCGCGATGCCGCGCGCTTTGGCCAGGTGCTCAACGGCATGCTGCAGGGCAACCCGGGGTTGAAGATCAGCCAGGTCGAGGACCCGGACGCCCGCGCCCGCCTGGGTGAAATCTCCGAGCTGTTCGAGTTCGTTTCCGGTTCCGTGGACGAAATCCTCGAAACCTCCCCCGAGCTGTTCCAGGTTCGCGAGTCGGCGAGCAATATCTTCAGCCTGTCGCAGACCCTGCTGGACGAGGCCTCGCGCCTGGCCATCGGCTTCGAGAACCTGGCCGGCAGCCGCAAGCTGGACACCATCGGCGGTTATGTCCTGGGCCTCTTGGCCCTGGCCTCGATCATCCTCATCGGCCTGGTGATGGTGCGCGAGACCAACCGCCAGCTGCGCGAGACCGCGGAAAAGAACGAGCGCAACCAGAACGCGATCATGCGCCTGCTGGATGAAATCGAAGACCTGGCCGACGGCGACCTCACGGTCACCGCCTCGGTGACCGAGGACTTCACCGGCACCATCGCCGACTCCATCAACTATTCCGTCGACCAGTTGCGCGACCTGGTGGCCACCATCAACCTCACGGCGGGCCAGGTGGCCGGCGCGGTGCAGGAAACCCAGGCCACGGCCATGCAACTGGCGGAAGCCTCGGAGCATCAGGCCCAGCAGATTTCCGAAGCCTCCACGGCGATCAATGAAATGGCCCAGTCCATCGACCAGGTGTCGGCCAACGCCGCGGAATCCTCGGCAGTGGCCGAGCGTTCGGTGGAAATCGCCAACAAGGGCAACGAGGTGGTGCACAACACCATCCACGGCATGGACAACATTCGCGAGCAGATCCAGGACACCGCCAAGCGCATCAAGCGCCTGGGCGAGTCTTCCCAGGAAATCGGCGACATCGTCAGCCTGATCGACGACATTGCCGATCAGACCAATATCCTCGCCCTTAACGCGGCGATCCAGGCTTCCATGGCCGGTGATGCCGGGCGCGGTTTCGCCGTGGTGGCCGACGAGGTGCAGCGTCTGGCCGAGCGCTCCTCGGCGGCCACGCGGCAGATCGAGACCCTGGTGCGGGCGATCCAGACCGACACCAACGAGGCGGTGATCTCCATGGAGCAGACCACCACCGAAGTGGTGCGTGGCGCGCGCCTGGCCCAGGATGCCGGGGTGGCCCTGGAGGAAATCGAAGGCGTGTCCAAGACCCTGGCGGCGCTGATCCAGAGCATTTCCAATGCGGCCCAGCAGCAGACGTCCTCGGCCGGGCAGATTTCCCTGACCATGAACGTGATCCAGCAGATCACCTCGCAGACCTCCTCCGGCTCCACCGCGACCGCCGAGAGCATTGGCAACCTGGCGAAGATGGCCAGCCAGCTACGCCGCTCGGTGTCCGGCTTCACCCTGCCGGCCACCCGGGGCCCGGCCCCGAATGACAACCGCTGACGCGCAGAAGGTTTTGACTGGAGTGGCTATGGTTGACCGGCATGACTATGTGGCCCTGGAATGGGTCAAGGGCGAAATTGCCGAAACCCTGAGGCAGGCCTACCAGGCGCTGGAGCATCTGGCGGACGATCCCCAGGCCCTGGACGCCATCGACCAGTGCCTGGAAGGCATCCACCTGGTGCACGGCAGCCTGCAGATGGTCGAGTTCTACGGCGCGGCGCTGCTGGCCGAAGAAATGGAAAAACTCGCCCTGGCCCTGCAACAACAGCGCGTGGCCCAGCGCGACGAAGCCCTGCGCCTGCTGCGCCAGGCCATCGGCCAATTGCCCCAGTACCTGGACCGGGTGCAGAGCGCCCGCCGCGACCTGCCGCTGGTGGTGCTGCCGCTGCTCAACGACCTGCGCAGTGCCCGGGGCGAAAGCCTGCTGTCGGAAACCAGCCTGTTCAGCCCGCAACTGCCGCGCCTGCCGGCGCTGTCCGACAAGGCCCTGGCAGCCCTCGAACCCCTGGAATTCCCGACTCAGATGCGCAAGCTGCGGCACATGTTGCAGAGCGCCCTGGTGGACCTGCTGCGCGAGCAGGACGACAGCACCAGCCTGGGCCATATGGCCAAGGTCTTCGAGCGCCTGGAAGCGCTGTGCCAGGACGCGCCGCTGGCGCCCTTGTGGCATATCGCCTCGGCCCTGGTGGAAGGCATGCGCCAGGACGTCATCGCCAACAGCCCGGCGGTGCGCAGCCTGCTCAAGGACGCCGACAAGGAGCTCAAGCGCCTGCTGGAACAGGGCATGCCGGGCATCAACCAGCCAGCGCCCGACGAATTGCTCAAGAGCCTGCTGTTCTACATCGCCAAGGCGCGCCATCCCACCCCATTGATGCTGACCATGAAAGAACGATACGGACTGGATGACGCCTTGCCCGACAGCGCGGTGGTCGATGAAGAGCGGGCACGCCTGGCCGGCCCCGACCGCGATGCCATGCGCTCGGTGCTGGCGGCGCTGTGCGATGGCCTGGTACGGGTCAAGGAGCGCCTGGACCTGTTCGTGCGCAGCGATCGCCAGCACACCGGCGACCTGGACAGCCTGCTCTCGCCCCTGCGACAGATCGCCGACACCCTGGCGGTGCTGGGTTTCGGCCAGCCGCGCAAGGTGATCATCGACCAGCTGGCGGTGGTCCAGAGCCTGGCCCAGGGCCAGCGTGCGCCGGACGATGCAGTGCTGATGGATGTGGCCGGGGCGCTGCTGTATGTGGAGGCGACCCTGTCCGGGATGGTCGGCACCGCCGAGCCGGAAAGCCGCGAGGACAGCCGCCTGCCCACCACCGACCTGACCCAGATCCACCAGTTGGTGATCCAGGAGGCGCGAGTCTGCCTGCAACAGGCCAAGGACCTGATCAGCGAATACATCGAGGCCGGCTGGGAGCGCGAGCAACTGGTCGCATTGCCGGAGCTGCTGACCCAGGTTCGCGGGGCCCTGGCGATGATCCCGCTGCCCCGGGCGGCGAGCCTGCTGCAAGCCTGCAACCAGTTCATCGGCGAACGCCTGCTGGCACCTCTGCCGCGGCCGGGTTGGCGGCAGATGGACAGCCTGGCGGATGTGCTCAGCAGCCTGGAGTACTACCTGGAACGCCTCAGCGAAGACCCCCTGGCACCGGGAGAGAAGATCCTCGACATGGCCCAGCAGGGGCTTGCCGACCTGGGTTATGTCGCCCAGGAGCCGGTATCGCCGGCACCTGCCCCGCAGCTATCGCTCGCGCCCGAGCCGCCCGTCGAGGACTCGCAATCCCTGGCGCAAGTGCTGGCGCTGCCGCTGTCGGCCCTCAACCCGCCGGCCCTGATCACCCCGGACAGCCTGCTGCCACCGCCGCTGGACGAGGCCCCGGTGGACGACGAGCTGCGCGAGGTGTTCCTCGAGGAAACCGAGGAAGTGCTGGACATGCTCCGCGAGTACCTGCCGCGCTGGACCGCCGAGCCCCAGGGCAAGTCGGCCCTGAGCGAGCTGCGCCGGGCCTTCCACACCCTCAAGGGCAGTGGGCGTATGGTTCGCGCCCTGGTGTTGGGGGAGTTGGCCTGGGCCGTGGAAAACCTGCTCAACCGGGTGCTGGAGCACAGCGTTGCTCCCAGTGCCGAAGTCCGCCAACTGGTGGCCGACACCCTGGCGCTGTTGCCGGAGCTGATTGCCGAGTTCGCCGCCCAGGCCCAGCGCCAGCGCGACGATGTCGATCGCCTGGCGGCCCGCGCCCACGCCCTGGCCAAGGGCACCGAGGAAGTCGTCGGCGCGGCACCGCAAGAGGCGGCCCTGGACCCGCAGTTGCTGGAGATCTTCCGCGCCGAAGCCCAGACCCACCTGGACAGCATCAACCGTTTTCTCGATCAGGCCGCCGAGCAGGTGCCGCTGCAGGCCAGCGATGAACTGCAACGGGCGCTGCATACCCTCAAGGGCAGCGCCTCCATGGCCGGGGTGCTGCCGATCGCCGAACTGGCTGGCCCCTTCGACCAGCTGGCCCGGGAATACCGCGCGCACCAGATTCCCCTGGACCTGGATGAAGTGGAGCTGCTGCTGGAAGCCGAAGGCCTGCTGCGCCGAGGCCTGCGCCAGCTCGACAGCGCCCCGCTGGCGCCGATCGACGGTGCCCGGGGCCTGGCCGGACGCGCCCTGGCCCTGCTTGGTGAACGCCTGCAAAGCCTGCTCGACGCCGCCGACAGCGCGCCTCGGGCCAAGCGCGATCCGCAACTGATCAACAACTTCCTGGCCCAGGGCATGGACATTCTGCTGGACGCCGAAAGCCTGCTGCGGCGCTGGCAGCAGCATCCCGGCGAACGCCAGGAACTCAGTGCGCTGCTGGACGAGCTGACCACCCTGGGCGAAGGCGCGCACCTGGCCGACCTGCACCCGGTGGATGAACTGTGCGAAGCCCTGCTCGACCTCTATGGCGCGGTGGAGGAGAGCAGCCTGGCGGTCAGCGAGCGTTTCTTCGATGAAGCCGAAAGCGCCCATGAAGCCTTGCTCAACATGCTCGATGAACTGGCCGCCGGCCAGGAAGTCAGCCCGCGTGCGGATCGGCTGCAGGCCCTGCGCGAACTGCTCGACGACGCGCTGGACCCTTCCGCCACGGGGCTGATCAAGAGCGATGGCAGTCGCACCCTGAGCATCAGCGAGCTGGGAGCTGCTACCGCGCGCCTGGAGCAGGCGCCAACGCCACTGGCGGCGGACGATGAAATCGTCGAGATCTTCCTCGAAGAAGCGGTGGATATCCTCGACAGTGCCGACCAGGCCCTGCAGCGCTGGCTGGCCGACCCTGAAGGCATCGCGCCGTTGTCGTCGCTGCAACGGGACATGCACACCCTCAAGGGCGGCGCGCGGATGGCCGAAGTGGCGCCGGTGGCCGAGCTGGCCCATGAGCTGGAATCGTTGTACGAGGGCCTGGTGGACCGGCGCTACAGCCACAGCCAGCACCTGGGCCTGCTGTTGCGCAGCAGCCATGAACAACTGGCGTTGCTGCTGGAGCAATTGCAGGGGCAACGGCCACTGGACGATTCCCGGGCCCAGGTCGAGGCCGTTCGCGCCTATCGGCAGCAGGCCGCGAGCCCCACGGAGGCCGCTGAAAATGCCCCGCCGCCAGACAGCTCGGCCCAGGACCCGGAGCTGTTGGAGATTTTCCTCGAAGAAGGTTTCGACATCATCGACAGCTCCGCCGCGGCCCTGGGCCGCTGGCAGGCCGACCCCCAGGCGCGCCAGGAGGTGGAGACGCTGCTGCGCGACCTGCACACCCTCAAGGGTGGTGCGCGGATGGTGGAGATCGCCGCCATCGGCGACCTGGCCCATGAGCTGGAGTTTCTCTTCGAAGGCTTGTCCGCCGGGCTGCTGCAACCCAGCCCGGCGCTGTTCACTCTGTTGCAGAAGAGCCACGACCGCCTGGCACAGATGCTCGACGCGGCGCGGGCCGGGCAACCCATCGAGCCGGCGCAGAAACTGCTCGAGGCCATCCACGACCTGAGCCATCCCCGGGTGCCGTCCACGCCTGCCGTCGAGGCGCCGGTGCCAGCGGCCAAGCCCGAGCTGGCGGCACCTGCGGTGGAAGCTGCGGTTGCCGCGGACATGGTCAAGGTGTCGGCGGAACTGCTGGACGACCTGGTGAATCTGGCCGGCGAGACCTCGATCTTCCGTGGCCGTATCGAGCAGCAGGTCAACGATGCGCGAACCGCCCTGGGCGAGATGGAAACCACCATCGAACGCATGCGCGACCAACTGCGCCGGCTGGATACCGAAACCCAGGGGCGGATTCTCAGCCGCCAGCAGGTGGAGGCCGAGCGCCTGGGCTACGAAGAGTTCGACCCCCTGGAAATGGACCGCCATTCCCAGCTGCAGCAGCTGTCCCGGGCCTTGTTCGAATCCGCCTCGGACCTGCTGGATCTCAAGGAAACCCTCGACCGGCGCAACCATGACGCCGAGAACCTGTTGCAGCAGCAGGGGCGGATCAACACCGAATTGCAGGAAGGCCTGATGCGCACCCGCATGGTGCCGTTCGAACGCATGGTGCCCAGGCTCAAGCGCATCGTCCGCCAGGTGGCCGAAGAGCTGGGCAAGGACGTGGAGTTCGTGGTCGGCAACGCCGAAGGGGAAATGGACCGCAGCGTGCTCGAACGCATGGTCGCGCCCCTGGAGCACATGCTGCGCAATGCCGTGGACCACGGCCTGGAACCCGCCGAGGCACGCCGTGCGGCGGGCAAGCCGGCCCAGGGACGGATCAGCCTGGACCTGTCCCGCGAGGGTGGCGATATCATTTTCGACATGCGTGACGACGGCGCCGGGGTGCCCCTGGAGGCCGTGCGCAACAAGGCCATCAAGCGCGGCCTGCTGGACCCGCAAGCCCAGCTCAGCGACCGCGAGGTGCTGCAGTTCATCATGCAGCCGGGGTTCTCCACCGCCGAGAAGATCACCCAGATTTCCGGGCGCGGGGTGGGCATGGACGTGGTCCATGAAGAGGTGCGCCAGCTGGGCGGCAGCATGAGCATCGACTCGGTGCCCGGGCGTGGGGTGCACTTCCGCATTCGCCTGCCGTTTACCGTTTCGGTCAACCGGGCGTTGATGGTGCAGTGCGCCGACGAGCAATACGCGATTCCGCTGAACACCGTGGAAGGCATAGTCCGGGTGCTGCCCGGGGAACTGGACGGCTACTACCAGCTCGACCCGCCACGCTATGAATACGCCGGCCAGTGTTATCAGCTGTGCTACCTCGGCGAGCTGCTGCACACCGTGCCGCGGCCGAAACTGCTGGGCCAGGTGCAGCCCTTGCCGGTGCTGCTGGTGCACTGCAACGAGCAGCGCATCGCGGTGCAGGTGGACGTCACGGCGGGCACCCGGGAAATCGTGGTCAAGAGCCTGGGGCCGCAGTTCGCGGCGGTGCAGGGGCTGTCCGGGGCGACCATCCTCGGCGACGGCCGGGTGGTGCTGATTCTCGATCTGTTGGCGCATATCCGCGCCCAGCAGGCCCTGGTGCCGGTGGCGCAACGGGCCGGGGACGAGCCGGTGGGCGAGGTTGAACCGGCACGGCCGTTGTTGGTGCTGGTGGTGGACGACTCGGTCACCGTACGCAAGGTCACCAGTCGCCTGCTGGAACGTCACGGCATGAACGTGCTCACCGCCAAGGACGGGGTCGATGCCATGGCGCTGCTGGCCGAGCACACCCCGGACCTGATGCTGCTGGATATCGAGATGCCGCGCATGGACGGTTTCGAAGTGGCGATCCAGGTGCGTAACGACCCGCGCCTGCAGCACTTGCCGATCATCATGATCACTTCCCGCACCGGGCAGAAACACCGCGACCGGGCCATGGCCATTGGCGTCAACGACTACCTTGGCAAGCCTTATCAAGAGTCGGTGCTGCTGGAAAGCATCGCCCTGTGGAGCAAGACCCATGCTTGACCACCGCGCAAGCAGCCTGACCGGGCTGCTGTTGCCCCTGGCCGACCGGACCCTGATCCTGCCCAATGTGGCGGTGGCGGAACTGATCGATTACCAGCAGGGTGCCTTCGACCTGGATTCACCGCCCTGGTACCTGGGCCGGGTGCGTTGGCGCGAGCGGCAGATAGCGCTGATCAGTTTCGAATCGGCCTGCGGGCAACGGACGGTGATCGGCGAGCGGGCGCGGATCGTCGTGCTCAATGCCCTGGGCGGGCGTCCGGAGCTGAAGTTCATCGCCCTGCTGGTGCAGGGCATTCCCCGTTCCTGCAAGCTCGACAGCCAACTGAGCTATGTCGACGTGCCCCTGGCCGCTCTGGAGCAAGCCGCGGTGCAGGTGGCCGAGCAGGTGGCCAAGGTGCCGGACCTGCTGGCGCTGGAAGAGTTGCTGGTGGGCGCGGGCCTGGCTCTCTAGCAACCCTCGCCGATCTCACGGCACACGTAGGAGCTGGCTTGCCAGCGAAAGCGTCCCTGAGCCTGGTGCAAGGCTTGCGGGCCTCTTCACCGGCCAGCCGGCGCCTACAACAGCGCCTGGGTATTGCCCATCAAGCCTTGTGCAACCTGTCGCGCACTTCCATCAGGGCGTAGCCCAACAGATTCAGGCCGCGCCATTTCTCCGGCTGTTCGGCCTTGACGTCGTCGGCGGCCAGGCCGATGCCCCAGATCCGATCCACCGGGCTGGCTTCCACCAGCACCTGGTCGCGGGTCGAGAGCAGGTACTCGCCCAGGGCCTGATGCTGGCTGAACTTGGCCAGGTTGCCGCGCACCACGATAGCCATGCGTTCCTCGCTCCAGCGCGCGTCATCGAAGCCGCGCACCTCGCGGCCCAGCTGCTTGACGTCGGCGGGCGCCACGGCCTTGATGATCCGTGCGTGGGTCTGCTGGTCATCGAACAGCAGGGCCTTGCCGGCCATCATGTAGTGCTCGGCGGTGGGGTAGTGAATGCCATCGATCTCGAAGCCAGTGTCGAACCACTGGCTGAAGCAACTGGCTGAAATACGCCCGTCGCGGGTTGGCTGGTGGCCCCAGAACATCAGGTAATCGGGCTTCAGGCCGCGCTTGATCTGCTCCAGCAGCGCCTGGTTCGAGCGAATCGGTGTGTCCATGCTGACTCTCATGCGTGTATGCCCCGGCCATTGAGCGGCCGGTCCGGTGGGCATTGTGTACCGGGAGCAGGGCGGGCTGCCATGGTTGTGAGAAGTCCGGGTTCGGCGGGTGACATTGATAAGTCTAAAAAAGGGACCTATCGTTCCTTTTTTGGGACCTTTCGAGATCAATATGCCCAGCCATGCCCTGAGCCAGGTGTTCTTCACCGCCACCCAGCAAAAGATCCTCGGGCTGCTTTTCGGCAAGCCGGAGCAGAGTTTCTACACCAATGAAATTGCCCGTTGGGCGCAGGTGGGCAAGGGCAGCCTGTTGCGTGAACTGGAGCGCATGCAAGGAGCGGGCATCTTGCTGATGAACCGCCAGGGCAATCAGACGCACTATCAGGTCAATCCGCAGTGCCCGATCTACCACGAGCTGCTGAGCATAGTGCGCAAGACCCTGGGCCTCGCCGAGCCGCTGCGCGATGCGCTGTTGCCATTTGCCGAGCAGTTGGCCTGGGCCTTTGTCTATGGCTCGGTGGCCAGGGGGCAGGCCCACGCATCCAGTGACATTGATCTGATGTTGATTGGTCGGGGGCTGCACTACAGTGACCTGATGGAACGGCTACTGCCTCTGGAAGAGCAGCTTGGCCGGCCCATCAACCCGACCCTGTACACCCCCGAAGAGTGGTCCGCCAAGCACGGTGCCGGGAACAGCTTTGTGCAGCGGGTCAGGCAGCAGGAGAAGTTCACCCTGATGGGGAGCGATCCCCTGGAGTCCACGGATGGACGGACAACTGAGGCTGGAGAACCTGTTACGTAGCGGGGCCCTCAAGGTCGAGCCCCATGATGCTCAGGAGTGCGCAGGGCTGATGCGCTCGGCGACCGCGCGTCTGGCGGATGCCCGCATACCCCGGCTGTCGTTCGCCAGTCGTTTCGACCTTGCCCACAACGCGGCCCATGGGCTTGCGCTCTGCGCCTTGCGCCTGCGGGGGTATCGCTCGCAGCAGCGTTACCTGGTGTTCCAGTGCCTGGAATTGACTGCCGGCTTGAGCCGGCTGCAAGTGCGCCTGTTCGCCCTGTGTCACGAGCGCCGCAACCTGGCGGAATACGAAGGCTACATGGAGGAAGACGAAGCATTGTTCGATGAGCTGCTGGCCAATACCCAGCACCTGCTGCAGCAGGTCATGGCGCGCTTGTAGCCGCTCGATCATTACGCTCAGCGTAACTGTCCGCCATCGGGCTTGATTGATGGCCCCGGGTTTCACTCCTATGGTGAGCGCCACGACAGCGAACCCGTGGAGCGAGCATGACAACAACAATATCCCCCGAGCCGCGCTGGTCGCGGCGGCGTGGCGAAAAGCAGCGCCGCCTCGAGCAGGTGCGGGCCATCGCCGATGGTGTGGTGTTGCCCAGCGACCAGATAGTCCAGGCCCTGGAAGCCCTGATCCTGCCCGGCGACCGGGTGGTGCTGGAGGGCAACAACCAGAAACAAGCGGACTTCCTCTCCCGCTCCCTGGCCAAGGCCGACCCGGCCAAGCTGCATGACCTGCACATGATCATGCCCAGCGTCGGCCGCGCCGAGCACCTGGACCTGTTCGAACGCGGCATCGCCCGCAAGCTCGACTTTTCCTTCGCCGGCACCCAGAGCCTGCGCATCAGCCAGTTGCTGGAAGACGGGTTGCTGGAAGTCGGCGCCATCCATACCTACATCGAACTCTATGCGCGGCTGGTGGTGGACCTGATCCCCAATGTGGTGCTCAGTGCCGGCTTCATGGCCGACCGCGCCGGCAACATCTACACCGGCCCGAGCACCGAGGACACCCCGGCGCTGATCGAGCCGGCGGCCTTCAGCGACGGCATTGTCATCGTCCAGGTCAACCAGCTGGTGGACGATGTCAGCGAGCTGCCCAGGGTGGATATCCCGGCGTCCTGGGTGGACTTCGTGGTGGTGGCCGACAAGCCGTTCTATATCGAGCCGCTGTTCACCCGCGATCCGCGGCATATCAAGCCGGTGCATGTGCTGATGGCGATGATGGCGATCCGCGGCATCTACGAAAAACACAATGTGCAGTCGCTGAACCACGGTATCGGCTTCAACACCGCGGCCATCGAGCTGATCCTGCCCACCTACGGCGAATCCCTGGGGCTCAAGGGCAAGATCTGCCGCAACTGGACCCTCAACCCCCATCCGACCCTGATTCCGGCCATCGAAAGCGGCTGGGTGCAAAGCGTGCATTGCTTCGGCACCGAACTGGGCATGGAGCACTACATCGCTGCGCGCCCGGACGTGTTCTTCACCGGCCGCGACGGCTCCCTGCGCTCCAACCGGATGTTCTGCCAACTGGCCGGGCAGTACGCGGTGGACCTGTTTATCGGCGCCACCTTGCAGGTGGACGGCGATGGCCATTCCTCCACCGTGACCCGTGGCCGCCTGGCCGGTTTCGGCGGCGCGCCGAACATGGGCCACGACCCCCGTGGGCGGCGCCACGGCACCCCGGCCTGGCTGGACATGCGCCTAGACCCGAGCGATGCGCCAGAGGCCATGCTCGAGCGCGGCAAGAAGCTGGTGGTGCAGATGGTGGAAACCTTCCAGGAAGGCGGCAAACCGACCTTCGTCGACACCCTCGATGCGGTGGAGGTGGCGCGCAACAGCGGCATGCCCCTGGCGCCGATCATGATCTACGGCGACGACGTCACCCACCTGCTCACCGAGGAGGGCATCGCCTACCTGTACAAGGCCCGTTCCCTGGAGGAGCGCCGAGCGATGATCGCCGCGGTGGCCGGGGTCACCGCCATCGGCCTGCGGCACAACCCCAAGGACACCGCACGCATGCGCCGCGAGGGCCTGATTGCCCTGCCGGAAGACCTGGGCATCCGTCGCACCGATGCCAGTCGCGAGCTGCTGGCGGCGAAAAGCGTCGCCGATCTGGTGCAGTGGTCCGGCGGCCTGTACCACCCGCCCGCCAAGTTCAGGAGCTGGTAATGCACGCACTCAACCTGCAATCACCTTCCCTGAGCCTGGCCGAGCAATTGGCGGACCTGGCGGTGGACGCCTTGATCGACGAGGCCGACCTCTCACCCAAGCCGGCCCTGGTGGACCGTCGTGGCAACGGCGCCCATAGCGACCTGCACCTGGGCCTGATGCACGCCTCGGCACTGGCCCTGTGGCCGGCGTTCAAGGAAATGGCCGAAGCGGCCCTGGCGCTCGGCGCAGTCGGCCTGCCCCTGCGCGAGGCCCTGGGGCGCATCGGTCGCGAGGGCGAACAGGCCATGCTGGCCACCACCGGCGGGGTCAATACCCATCGCGGGGCGATCTGGGCCCTGGGCCTGTTGGTGGCGGCTGCCGCCCTGGAGCCTCGATCCAGAAGTGCCGAAAGTGTTGCACTGCGGGCCGCGCGCCTGGCCCTGCTGGACGACCGTTACGCGCCACGTCCCCTCAGCCACGGCGCCCAGGTGGCACTGCGCTACGGCGTGCACGGCGCCCGCGAAGAGGCGCAGCAGGGCTTTCCCGCCGTGTTGCAGCGGGGGCTGCCGCAGCTCAAGCGCAGCCGGGCCCGGGGCCATGGCGAGCAGAACGCCCGGCTCGATGCGCTGCTGGCGATCATGAGCCGGCTGGCGGACACCTGCGTGCTCTATCGCGCTGGCGAAGCGGGCCTGGTGGCCATGCAGCAGGGCGCCCAGGCGGTGCTCGATGCTGGCGGCAGCGCCAGCCTGGCCGGTCGTCGCCGCCTGCATGAGCTGGACCTGCAACTGTTGAGCCTGAACGCCTCGCCCGGCGGCGCCGCCGACCTGCTGGCGGCCAGCCTGCTGCTGGACCGGATCGAATCCGGCGAAACCTCTACCCAGGGAGCCTTCTGATGGAAACATTGAATTTTCAATTCCCCGCCGGCCAGCCCGGTCGTGGGCGGGCGCTGGTGGGCTGTGTGGGTTCCGGCGACCTGGAAGTACTGCTGGAACCGGCCGCGGCCGGCCAACTGACGATCCGGGTCAAGACCTCGGTGAATGGCAGCGCGGCCCGTTGGCAGCACCTGTTCGAGCGCATGTTCGACGGCCAGACGCCGCCGGCCTTGCTGATCGATATCCATGATTTCGGCGCCACCCCCGGGGTGGTGCGCCTGCGCCTGGAACAGGGCTTCGAGGAGATCGGCCATGACTGACAGCACGGCGTTGTTGAACACCCAGAGTTTCGTCGAGCTGGGCGCCCGGCAGCGGGCCCGAGCCTTGCTGGATGCCGGCAGCTTTCGCGAGTTGCTCGACCCTTTCCAACGGCTGATGTCGCCCTGGCTGGAGCGTCAGGGCGTGGTGCCCCAGGCCGATGACGGGGTGGTGATCGCCAAGGGCAGCATGGATGGCCTGCCGGTGGTGATCGCCGCCATCGAAGGTGCGTTCCAGGGCGGCAGCCTGGGAGAAGTGGGCGGGGCGAAGATCGCCGGCGCCCTGGAGCTGGCCGCCGAGGATAACCGCCAGGGCATCCCGACCCGCGCCGTGCTGTTGCTGGAAACCGGCGGCGTGCGCTTGCAGGAAGCCAACCTGGGGCTGGCGGCGATTGCCGACATTCACGCGGCCATAGTCGACCTGCGCCAGTACCAGCCGGTGATCGGCCTGGTGGCCGGCAGCGTGGGCTGCTTTGGCGGCATGTCGATCGCCGCCGGGTTGTGCAGCTACCTGCTGGTGACCCAGGAAGCGCGCCTGGGGCTCAACGGCCCGCAGGTGATCGAACAGGAAGCCGGGATCGAGGAGTACGACTCCCGCGACCGGCCCTTTATCTGGAGCCTGAGCGGCGGCGAACAGCGCTTTGCCAGTGAACTGGCGGACCGTTATGTGGCCGACGATGTGGCGCAGATCCGGGCCCAGCTCCGCGAGCTCTTGGCCCTGGGCCTGCCCGAACGACAACGCAGCCGCGAGGCCGAAAGGTTCCTGGAGCGCCTGGCGCGGCTGGATACCGGGCCGCAAATCGACGCGGCGACCGTTCGCGATCTGTATCAAGGAGACCGTCCATGAGTGCGAGTTCCCCAAGGGGCCTGAACTGGTTCAACGCCTTGAGCAACGGTGCCGCCACCGTGACCGGCCTGCCGCCTTCGCTGAAGGTTGCCGATGGCCAGTTGGACGCTCAACCGGTGCGCTTTATCGCCGTGGTCAGTGATCCGCAAAACCGCTTCCCTCGTGCCCGCCAAGGGGAAGTCGGCCTGCTGGAAGGTTGGGGCCTGGCCAAGGCCGTGGACGAATTGATCGATGCCGACCGCGAGCAACCCCACAAGCGGGCACTGATCGCCCTGGTGGATGTACCGAGCCAGGCCTATGGCCGCCGCGAAGAGGCCCTGGGCATTCACCAGGCCCTGGCCGCGGCCGCCGACAGCTACGCCCGGGCACGCCTGGCCGGGCATCCGGTGATTGCCCTGCTGGTGGGCAAGGCCATGTCCGGGGCCTTCCTGGCCCACGGTTATCAGGCCAACCGGCTGATCGCCCTGCGCGACCCGGGGGTGATGGTGCATGCCATGGGCAAGGCTTCGGCGGCGCGGGTGACCCTGCGCAGTGTCGAGGAACTCGAAGCCCTGGCCGCCAGCGTGCCGCCCATGGCCTATGACATCGACAGCTATGCCGGCCTTGGCCTGCTCTGGGAAACCTTGTCGGTGCAGCAGATCGAGCAGCCGACGGCGCAGGACCTGGCTGCGGTGCGCCAGTGCCTGCTGGCGGCGATTGCCGATGTGCGCGCCACGGGCGTCGATCTGGGCAGCCGCCTGGGGGCGCCGAACCGTGCGGCGTCGAGCCGAGTGCGGCAATTGCTGCGGGAGCAGTGGTGAGCGCCCGCGGCCCCTGGCTGCCCCACGACCTGCTGTGGGGCATGGACCCGGCGCAGTTGCCGGCCGATGCGCCGCACTGGGCCCGTGAGGTGCTGGAGGCCGGCCAGCCGGTGGTGGTGCGCCGCGCCCTGACGGCGCCAGGGTTGATTGCCGTGGGGCTACGCGGGGCGACTCGGGAGCAGCGTTATGCAGCGTTGCTGGAGTTGCACCGGGTGCAGCGCGGGGTCCGTCCCGAAGACCTGTGCCGGGTGCCCGTGGCGCAGCCTTGGCCGGCGCTGCGGGCCTTGCAGCAACTGCGTGACGAACTGGACGCCACGGGGCTGGTCTGGGGCGTCAGTGGCAGCGCCGGCTATGAGTTGGCCTCGGGGGTTGGCGCGCTGCATCAAGGCAGCGACCTGGACCTGATACTGCGCACTCCCGAAGCCTTTTCCCGGGCGCGGGCCCGGGCGTTGCTGGCGCGGCTGGAGCGCGCCGACTGTGCGGTGGATATGCAATTGCAAGTGCCGGCCGGCGCCCTGGCGCTGCGCGAATGGGCCGGGGCAGCACCCCGGGTGCTGCTCAAGAGCGCCAGTGGCGCATGCCTGGTGGACGATCCCTGGGGTGTTCTGGAGTCTGTGGCATGAGCAGCCTGCTGGTGTTTCCGGGCCAGGGCGCGCAGCAGCCGGGCATGCTTCAGCGCCTGCCGCAGAGCCCCGAGGCGCTGGCCTGCCTGCAAGAGGCCGGCGAGGTGCTGGGAGAAAACGTGCTGGCCTTGGATACGCCGCAGGCCCTGGCCGACACCCGGGCGGTGCAACTGTGCCTGCTGATCGCCGGGGTGGCCTGTGCGCGGACCCTGCTGCAAGGCGAAACCTTGCGCGCGGACTGTGTGGCGGGGCTGTCCATTGGGGCTTATCCGGCAGCGGTGGTGGCCGGGGCCTTGTCATTTGCCGATGCCCTGCGCCTGGTGAGCCTGCGTGGCGAGTTGATGCAGCAGGCCTATCCCCAGGGCTATGGCATGACCGCGCTGATCGGCCTGGAACTGGCCCAGGTGGAGCGGTTGCTGGCCCAGGTCCACAGCCCGCAGAGCCCGGTGTACCTGGCCAATATCAATGCCGACAACCAGGTGGTGATCGCCGGCAGCGATGCCGCCATGCAGGCCGTGGCCGAGCTGGCCCGGGGTTGCGGGGTGGGCGTGGCCAGGCGCCTGGCTGTCAGCGTGCCGTCCCACTGCCCGTTGCTGGAGCAACCGGCCCAGGCCCTGGCCGCGGCCTTTGCCCAGGTACCCCTGCAACTGCCCAGGCTCGGCTACCTGAGCGGCAGCCGGGCGCGGCCGATACGTTCACTGGAAGCGCTGCGTGATGACCTGGCGTTCAACATGTGCCGGGTCGTGGACTGGCGCGGCACTGTGCAGAGCGCCTACGAGCGTGGGGTGCGCCTGCAGATCGAACTGCCTCCCGGCGCCGTGCTCAGCGGCCTGGCGCGCCGGGTGTTCGAACAGGGTTCGGTGATCGCCTTCGACGGCGCGCGCCTGGACACCTTGCAGGCGCTGTTGCGAGAGGAGGAACGCCGCGACCGATAGAGCACCGACTCAGGCTGACGAAGCACAAGAACAACAACTTCGACGATGCACTTTGAGGACTACAACAATGATTATCTACGGTGTGGCCTTCCTGGCCTTTTGTACCCTGGTGGGTATTTTCATCGGTGAGCTGCTGGGCAAACTGATCGGCGTTCCGGCCAATGTCGGCGGGGTGGGCATTGCCATGCTGCTGCTGATCGGCCTGGGCAGCTACCTGAACAAGCGCGGCTTGTTCACTGGCAAGTCCGAACAGGGCGTGGAGTTCTGGGGCGCGGTGTATATCCCCATCGTGGTGGCCATGGCGGCACAGCAGAATGTCTATGGCGCGCTCAAGGGCGGGCCCATGGCGATCCTTGCGGGAACCCTGGCGGTGGTGATCGCCTTTGCCCTGGTACCGGTACTGGTGCGCATTGGCAACAAGGCGCCGGATGTGGCCGACGCGGCCGTTGCTCAGAAGTCAGTGGGGTAAGGGCCATGTACGAATCGATGATGAAGGTCATTACCGGCTACGGATTGATCAGCGGTTTTGCGGTGATCGGGATCACCATGTGGGTCTCTTACTGGATCTCCAACACCTTTACCAAAGGCCGCCTGCATGGCTCGGCCATCGCCATCCTGCTGGGGCTGGTGCTGTCCTATGTGGGCGGTGCCTTTACCGGCGGGCAGAAGGGCGTGGTGGATATCCCGTTGCTGTCGGGCATCGGCCTGTTAGGTGGGGCCATGCTGCGGGATTTCGCGATTGTCGCCACGGCCTTCGGGGTCAGTGTCGAGGAGCTCAAGCGGGCTGGTTTCGTTGGTGTGCTAGCGCTGTTCGTCGGGGTCGGCTCGTCCTTTGTGGCGGGAGTCGGGGTGGCGATGGCTTTCGGTTATACCGATGCGGTGAGCCTGACCACCATCGGCGCCGGGGCGGTGACCTACATTGTCGGGCCAGTGACGGGCGCGGCGATCGGCGCCAGTTCCGAGGTCATGGCGCTGTCGATTGCCGCGGGGTTGATCAAGGCGATCCTGGTGATGGTCATGACGCCTTTCGTGGCACCGCTGATCGGCCTCAACAACCCGCGCGCCGCAGTGATTTTCGGCGGCCTGATGGGCACTTCCAGCGGTGTTGCCGGGGGGCTGGCGGCCACCGATCCGAAGCTGGTGCCTTACGGTTGCCTGACAGCGGCGTTCTATACCGCCCTGGGCTGCCTGTTGGGGCCTTCGCTGCTGTTCCTGTTGATGCGTGGGCTGCTGGGTTCCTAACTGTCGGACGCTCGAGTACGCCTACGGCTCCTGGCGGTTGGCGTACATCCGGCATTCGGCCAGCAGCGCCAGCAGGTTCGGGTCGCGCTCCTTGGCCTTGAGGAAGACCACGCCGATATGCTGCTGCAGGCGGTAGCGCGCCTGCAGCGGGATCAGCTTCACCCGGTTTTCATACACCGCCGCAATCCTCCCTGGCAGCAAGGCATAGCCCACCCCGGAGCTGACCATGCTCAACAGGGTGAAGATGTCGTTGACCTGCATCGCCACCTTGGGTTCGAACCCCGCCTGCTTGAACACCCGCACGCCGTCCTGATGGGTGGCAAAACCCTGGGTCAGGGTAATGAAGGTGGCATCGCGCACGTCGGCCAGGTCGACTTCGCCCTGCTGGGCAAAGGGTGAGTCGGCGGGCGTGGCGAGGAAGATGTCATCGGAAAACAGCGGCAGCTGCTCGCAGTCCGGGTCATTGACGCTGTCGTCCAGGGAAATCAGGATGGCGTCGGTTTCCATGTTCTTGAGCTTGTACAACAGGTCGATATTGGAGCCCAGGATCAGGTCGATATTCAGCTCGCTGCGTCGCAGCTTGAGGCCCATGATCAGCTGCGGCACGGTTTTCACCGTCAGTGAGTAAAGTGCGCCAAGCTTGAAACGTTCTGCCGAGAAGCCTGCGGCTTCGCGGGTCAGGCGTACGCTCTCGACCACGTCCTGCACCAGTTTCTGCGCCCGCTCTTCCAACACGAAGGCGCTTTCCAGGGGCGTCAGGTTGCGCCCCTCATGCTTGAACAGCGGGCAGCGCAGGGCGTTTTCCAGGGAATGGATGGCCCGGTGCACGCTGACATTGCTGGTCTGCAGTTCGCTGGCGGCACGGGCCAGGTTGCCGGTGCGCATAAAGGCCAGAAACACTTCGAGCTTCTTCAGGGTCAACTCTTCGTCGATGAGCATGGTCCGGACTCTGGTGAGGAGGCCTGATGATGCCCGATGAGTCAGGCGGTGGCCGCTGGTTTTTTCCCGGTTGTGCCCCAATGGACATATTGCGTAGTCAGACTGCAGGCCTGAGGCTTGCGTGCTTTTTTGATTTTTCAGGTTTACAGGGTGAGCGACGGATGTATCACGGAGAAAGATTCAACGCCTGGACCCACCTGCTGGGGGCGGTCGCGGCGTTTATCGGCGGCATCTGGCTGGTGGTTCTGGCCAGCCTCGATGGCAGCGCGTGGAAGATCGTCAGCGTGGCGATCTACGCCTTCACCCTGCTGGTGCTGTACAGCGTGTCCACGGTCTACCACAGCGTGCGTGGCCGCAAGAAAAGCATCATGCAGAAGCTCGATCACTTTTCCATCTACCTGCTGATTGCCGGCAGCTACACGCCATTCTGCCTGGTGACCCTGCGCGGGCCTTGGGGCTGGGCGCTGTTCGGCATCGTCTGGGGGCTGGCGCTGATCGGCATTCTCCAAGAGATCAAGCCACGTTCCGAGGCGCGCATCCTCTCCATCGTGATCTATGCGGTGATGGGCTGGATCGTGCTGGTGGCGGTCAAGCCGCTGCTGGCGGCCCTGGGGCCTGCCGGTTTTGCCTGGCTGGCGGCGGGCGGGGTGCTGTACACGGTGGGCATCATCTTCTTTGCCCTGGACAGCCGGTTGCGCCATGCCCACGGCATCTGGCACCTGTTCGTGATCGCCGGCAGCCTGCTGCATTTCGTCGCCATCCTGTTTTACGTCCTGTAGGCGCCGGCATGCACGGGGGCTGTTGTAGGAGCCAGCTTGCTGGCGAAAAGGCCCGCAAGACTTGCACCAAACTCAGGGGCGCCTTCGCTGGCAAGCGGAACGCCGCCCGGCCAGCTGCTACAGGGGGCTGTCGAGCTGGGCTTGGGCCTGTTGGGCGAAGATCTGCAGCAGGCTGGCCAGGGTGTGGGGCGGCGGTTCGGTGGCGCGGGTCACGGCGTACAGGGTGATCGGCAGCGCCGGGCGCAGGGGCCGGATGGCGGTGCTGGCCGGTGCGGCGCCCAGGGCGGTGAAGGGATCGATCAAGGCCAGGCCGGCGCCGGATTCCACCATGGCCCGGGCCAGGGAGTAGGTCTGCACCGCGATGCTGATTCGCGGTGGCGGCTCTACGGTCTTGAGGTAGCTGTCGAGCCTGGCTGACAGCGGGTCGGCGCTGCTCAGGCCGATCAGTGGCGCATCTGCCAGTTCCTGCAGCGCCAGCGGCTGGCCTAGCGCTTCCTGTGGCCAGTAGCCCTGCGGCGCCAGCGCCACCAGCACCCCCTGAGCCAGGGCCTGGGCACTCAAGCCAGGGTGATCCGGGCGTTGCAGGGTCAGGGCGACATCGATTTCGCGCATCAACAGGTTCTGCACCAGCTCGCGGCTATGGGCGCTGGACAGTTCGCACAGGCTCTCGGGGTAGAGGCGGGTCCATTGGCTGATGGCCGGCGGCAGCAGGGCCAGGGCCAGGGCCGGGGTGGCACCGATGCGCAGGCTGTGGCCCGGGGCCCGGCGCAGGCTCTGAGCCAGGCGCCGCACGCCTTGCAGGCTTTCGCTGACCTTGTCCACCTCGCGTTCCAGCTCCAGGGCTTCCGGGGTGGGCTGCAGCTTGCCCCGTACCCGCAGGAACAGCGCAAAACCCAGCTGCTGCTCGGCGTGTTGCAGCACCTTGGTCACCGCCGGTTGCGAGACGTGCAGAAGCTGCGCGGCGCCGCTGATGGAGCCGGCCTGGCGAATGGCCTGGAAAATCTCGATATGCCGAAGGCGCATGGGCAGTCCATAACCTTGGTTTATGGGAGGGCCATCTTTATTCATTGTCCGGCGCCTGTCACCTGGCCCTAACCTCGGCTCATTGAATTTCCGGGCAGGGGCGGTCATGAGTCAGCAGGTGTGCATTATCGGCGGTGGAGTCATAGGCCTGGCCAGCGCCTATGCCCTGGTGCGCCAGGGGTTCGAGGTGACCCTGGTGGAGGCCCAGGAGTCCCTGGGCAGCCAGACCAGCTTCGCCAATGGCGGGCAACTGTCCTATCGCTATGTGGCACCCCTGGCCGATGCCGGGGTGCCCTGGCAGGCCCTGGGCTGGATGCTCAAGGGAGATTCGCCGCTCAAGCTGCGGCCACGCCTGGACCCGGCGCAGTGGCGCTGGCTGGCGGGGTTTCTCGGCGCCTGCCGGCGTTCGGTGAACCAGCGCAATGGCGCGCATCTGTTGCGTCTGGCGCTGCTTAGCCAGGCCACCCTGCAACGCTGGCGCGAAGAGGATGCCCTGGAAGACTTCGACTGGCGGCGCAATGGCAAGCTGGTGACCTTTCGTGAACCCGGCAGCTTCGAGCATGCCCGGCACAACCTCGCCGACAGCCGCCAGCAGCAGGTACTGTCGGCTGCCGAATGCGCGGCCCTGGAGCCGACATTGGGAGAGACATCCTTCATGGGTGGCATCTACACCCCGGACGAAGAGGTGGCCGACTGTCATGCCTTCTGCCAGCAACTGGCAGCACGGCTGCGGGCCTCGGGGCGTTGCGAAATTCTCCTGGGGCAGCGGGTGCGGGGCATTCATCATCGGGGCGACCGGGTGCAGGCCATCGATCTGGGCGAGCGCCTGTTGCCGGTGGAGCATCTGGTGCTGGCGGCCGGGCATCGCAGCGCCGAATTGCGCCTGCCGGGGCTGGCGCTGCCGCTTTATCCGCTCAAGGGCTACAGCCTCAGCGTGCCCATCGGCGCGCAGCACCGGGCGCCGGACATCAGCATCACCGACTACAACCGCAAGATCGTCTATGCGCGCATCGGCCAGCAGCTACGGGTAGCGGCCATGGTCGATATCGTCGGCTTCGACCCCGCGCCGGACCCGCAGCGCCTAGCCCTGATGCGGCGCCAGGCGGCAGAGACCTTCGCCAACGCCGGTGACTACGCCGCCGCCAGCGAATGGGCCGGCATGCGCCCGGCGACCCCCAGCGGGGTGCCGCTGATCGGCGCCAGCGCCTATCGCAACCTGTGGCTCAACCTCGGTCATGGCGCTCTGGGTTTCACCCTGGCCTGTGGCAGTGGCCAGCTGCTGGGCGAACTGATCGCCCAGCGCCCCACCAGTATCGACATGCAGGGCCTGGCGCCCCGCGCCGCCTGAACCTTCCCTTGCCCCAGGAGTTTTTCATGAGTATCCAGCGTCTCCACAGCAACCCGCGCCTTAGCGGCGCCGTGACCTTCGCCGACCTGGTGTTCCTTTCTGGCCAGGTGCCGGGGGCCAGTACGGATATCGCCGGCCAGACCCGCGAGGTGCTGGAGAAGATCGACGCCTTGCTGGCCGAGGCCGGCAGCGACAAGCATCATTTGCTCAGCGCGACCCTCTACCTCAAGGATATCCAGGCCGACTTCGGCGCCATGAACGAGGTCTGGGCGGCCTGGTTGCCTGCCGGCCAGGCACCGGCCCGCACCACGCTGCAAGCGGCCCTGGCACGGCCGCAAATCCTTGTCGAAATCAGCGTTATCGCGGCTCGTCGCGCCAGCGCCCTCAACCCCAACGGAGAATAACAATGCATAAGATCACGTTGCTCGGCTGCACCCTGGGGCTGTTGTTCAGCGCCGTCGCCCAAGCCAATCAGGCGCCCCTGGACGGCACCTTGGCGAAGATCGCCAACAACGCCAGCATCACCTTGGGTTATCGCGATGCTTCGGTGCCGTTTTCCTATATCGGTGACAACAGCGGCAAGCCCATGGGCTACTCGGTGGCGCTGGCGGGCAAGGTGGTGGAACGCATCCAGCAGCAATTGCAGCTGCCGCGGCTGGCGGTGAAGTACAACCTGGTGACTTCGCAGACGCGCATTCCCCTGGTGCAGAACGGCACCGTAGACCTGGAATGCGGCTCCACCGGGGTGACCGCCGAACGGCAGAAGCAGGTGGCGTTTTCCTATGGCTTCATCTATGTCAAAGGCCAGTTGCTCACCGCCAAGGACAGCGGGATCAAGAGTTTCGCCGACCTGCGCGGGAAGAACGTGGTAACCACCGCCGGCACCACCAACGAACGCTTTCTCAAGAGCTACAACATCGAACACAAGGTGGATATGTTCGTGATCAGCGCCAAGGACCATGGCGAGGCCTTCCAGATGCTGCAGTCGGGGCGGGCCGCGGCCTTCTACATGGACGATGCGCTGCTCTACGGCGAGCGGGCCAAGGCGCGTGACCCGCACAACTGGGTGGTGGTGGGCGAGGAGCAGTCGCGGGAGATCTACAGCTGCATGGTGCGCAAGGACGACCCGCAGTTCCTGGCCCTGGTCAACGGTGCCCTGGCGGACCTCTACCGCTCCGGGGAGATCGACGGCATCTACCAGCGCTGGTTCCAGCAGCCGATTCCGCCCAAGGGCCTGAACCTGGAGTTCCCCATGACCAGCGAGCTGAAGGCGATCATCGCCCAGCCCACCAGCGACCCGGTGCAGTAGGAGCCGGCTTGCCGGCGAATAGGTCCTTGAACCTTGCGCTGCGCTTGCCGGCGCCTTCGCTGGCAAGCGGAACGCCGCCCGGCCAGTTCGTTAAAAATCGCCCCAGAGTTGCTGGGCCACGGCCAGGGCCACCACGGGGGCGGTTTCGGTGCGCAGCACGCGGGGGCCCAGGCGCGCCGGGAGGAAGCCGGCGCCATGGGCCTGCTCCACCTCGGCGTCGCCAAGACCCCCTTCCGGGCCAATCAGGAAGGCCAGGGTCGAAGGCTTGGCGTGGCTTTCCAGGGGCTCGGCCACCGGATGCAGCACCAGCTTGAGGTTGGCCTGGGTCTGCTTGATCCAGTCCGCCAGCAGCAGCGGTGGGTGAATCAGCGGTACGCGGGAGCGACCGCATTGCTCGCAGGCGCTGATGGCCACCTGGCGCCAGTGCAGCAGGCGCTTGTCAGCGCGTTCGTCCTTGAGCCGCACTTCGCAGCGCTCGCTGAAGATCGGGGTGATCTCGCTGACACCCAGCTCGGTGGCTTTTTGGATCGCCCAGTCCATGCGTTCGCCCCGGGACAGGCCCTGGCCCAGGTGGATCTGCAGCGGTGACTCTTGCTGACCGGCGAAGCTTTCATCCAGGCGCACCCGTACCTGCTTCTTGCCGACTTCCACCAGGTTGCCGCGATACTCCATGCCCGAGCCGTCGAACAGTTGCAAGGCATCACCTTCGGCCATGCGCAGCACGCGGCCGATGTAGTGGGCCTGGGCTTCCGGCAACTGATGTTCGCCGAGGCCGAGGGGGGCGTCGATAAAGAAGCGGGACAATCTCATCTGGGTTCTCTGTTGAATTTGAATCGGTGAAAAGCATTCTGTGGCGAGGGAGCTTGCTCCCGCTCGGCGGCGAAGCCGTCGTTGAATCTGCCGGGGCGCTCGCACTACCTGATGCTGGGACCGCTGTGCGGTCCAGCGGGAGCAAGCTCCCTCGCCACAATCAATGGTCCGCTCTAGCCCGGATCGCGGAAGTCCGGATGGAAGTCCTTGGGCACCGCCACGCTGACCTTGTCGCTGGTGGCGATATCGATGCCTTCGCTGGCCACTTCGGCGAGGAAGTCGATCTGCTCCGGGGTGATCACGTAAGGCGGCAGGAAATACACCACGCTGCCCAGGGGACGCAACAGCGCACCGCGTTCCAGGGCGTGCTGGAAGACTTTCAGGCCACGCCGTTCCTGCCAGGGGTAGGCGGCCTTGCTGGCCTTGTCCTGGACCATCTCGATGGCCAGCACCATGCCGGTCTGGCGCACTTCGGCGACGTGCGGGTGGTCCACCAGGTGCGCCGTGGAACTGGCCATGCGCTGGGCCAGGGCGCGGTTGTTGTCGACGACGTTGTCCTGCTCGAAGATGTCCAGGGTCGCCAGGGCCGCAGCACAGGCCAGGGGGTTGCCGGTGTAGCTGTGGGAGTGGAGGAAGGCGCGCAGGGTCGGGTAGTCGTCGTAGAAGGCGCTGTAGACCTCATCGGTGGTCATGCATGCGGCCAGGGGCAGGTAGCCACCGGTCAGGGCCTTGGACAGGCAGAGGAAATCCGGGCGGATGCCGGCCTGCTCGCAGGCGAACATCGTGCCGGTGCGGCCGAAGCCCACGGCGATTTCATCGTGGATCAGGTGCACGCCGTAGCGGTCGCAGGCTTCACGCAGCAGCTTGAGGTACACCGGGTGGTACATGCGCATGCCGCCAGCGCCCTGGATCAGCGGCTCGACTATCACCGCGGCCACGCTGGCGTGATGCTCGGCCAGGGTCTGTTCCATGGCGGCGAACATGTTCCGCGAGTGTTCTTCCCAGCTCATGCCCTCGGGCCGCAGGTAGCAGTCGGGGCTTGGCACCTTGAGGGTGTCCAGCAGCAGGGCCTTGTAGGTTTCGGTGAACAGCGGCACATCGCCCACCGACATGGCGGCGATGGTTTCGCCGTGGTAGCTGTTGCTCAGGGTGACGAAGCGCTTCTTGGCCGGCTGGCCGCGGTTGATCCAGTAGTGAAAGCTCATCTTCATCGCCACTTCGATGCACGACGAACCGTTGTCGGCATAGAAACAGCGGGTCAGGCCCTCGGGCGTGATCTGCACCAGGCGCTCGGACAGCTCGATCACAGGCTGGTGGCTAAAGCCGGCAAGGATCACGTGTTCCAGCTGGTCGACCTGGTCCTTGATGCGCTGGTTGATGCGCGGGTTGGCGTGGCCGAACACATTGACCCACCAGGAACTGACCGCGTCGAGGTAGCGCTTGCCTTCGAAATCTTCCAGCCACACGCCTTCTCCGCGCTTGATCGGGATCAAAGGCAGTTGTTCGTGGTCTTTCATCTGGGTGCAGGGATGCCAGAGCACGGCGAGGTCGCGTTGCATCCACTGGTTATTCAGGCCCATGTAGAGTCTCCTGGGGGCGGTTCGCCGAGAACCTGCCGGTGCCTCGGGTGGGCGTTTGGGCAGGTGCTGACGACGCGGGCGAACAATCGGGCAAGCCTATGCAATGCATGGCCGCGGGACAACCTGTTGTATCGGGGGCGCATGCGCCTTGTGGGCAAAGACGTATCCGGGGGTGACCAGGGCACGAGTCCTTGGGTATATCTGACGGGTCTGAAAATGCCCTTAATCTTTTCTTAACGAGCCAGGTCCAGACTTTCGATCGTATTTCTCGATATTTCAAAGCGAAAATTTCCGCTTTAATTCGATAGGTAAATCGCTAGTCTTGGTCAGCGTTTCTTACAGGATGCAACTCGATGCAGTTACGTAATTCTTCTTCGCGCTACGGCTGGGTCAGCATTGTTCTGCACTGGGGCGTGGCTTTGGCAGTGTTCGGGCTGTTTGCCCTGGGCTTGTGGATGGTCGGTCTGGACTACTACAGCACCTGGCGCAAAGACGCTCCGGACCTGCACAAGAGTATTGGCCTGACGCTGTTGGCGATCATGTTGCTGCGGGTGCTGTGGCGCTTTGTCAGCCCGCCGCCACCGGCGCCGGTCAGCCATGGGGCCCTGACCCGCCTGGGCGCCAAGCTGGGGCATGGCCTGCTTTACCTGGGCCTGTTCGCGGTGATGATTGCCGGTTACCTGATTTCCACCGCCGATGGCGTGGGTATCCCGGTGTTTGGCTTGTTTGAAGTACCTGCCCTGGTTTCCGGACTGCCGGACCAGGCAGATGTAGCTGGTGTGGTGCATCTGTACCTGGCCTGGGCGCTGGTGATTTTCGCCGGCCTGCATGGCCTGGCCGCGCTGAAGCACCACTTTATCGATCGTGACGCGACCCTGACCCGTATGCTGGGCCGCAAAGCCTGATGTTCAACCTTGACTCAAAAGGAATAGAAAGCATGTTGAAAAAGACTCTCGCCGCTCTGGCATTCGGTTCCGCTGCACTGCTGGCCGGCCAGGCAATGGCTGCCGACTACGTGATCGACAAGGAAGGCCAGCACGCCTTCGTCGATTTCAAGATCAGCCACCTGGGCTACAGCTTCATCACCGGTACCTTCAAGGACCTGGACGGCAAGTTCAGCTTCGACGCAGCCAAGCCCGAAGATGCCAAGATCGAAGTCAACGTGCGCACCGCCAGCGTGTTCACCAACCACGCCGAGCGTGACAAGCACATCACCAGCAAGGACTTCCTGGAATCGAGCAAATTCGCCGATGCCAAGTTCGTCTCCACCAGCGTCAAGCCCACCGGTAAGAACGCCGATGGCAAGCTGACCGCCGACGTGGCCGGCGACCTGACCCTGCACGGCGTGACCAAGCCCGTAGTGGTCAAGGCCACCTTCCTGGGCGAAGGCAAGGATCCATGGGGCGGCTACCGTGCCGGCTTCGAAGGCACCACCAGCATCAATCGCCAGGATTTCGGCAAGATGATGGACCTGGGCCCGGCGTCCAACAACGTCGACCTGTACATCAGCTTCGAAGGTGTGAAAGCGAAGTAATTTCGCTGGCAGCAATACAAACGCCGACCTCGTGTCGGCGTTTTTTTTGCTGCCTGTAGGAGCCAGCTTGCTGGCGAAGGCGGTTTTCACCGGTCAGTCGGCGCCCACAAAAAAACGCCCCGGGTCTTGCGACCAGGGGCGTTTTTCATTGCCGTGGGAGGCTCAGCGGTTGCGGGTCAGCAGCGCTGGCTTCTCGCCCCGTGGACGGCTTGGCAGCTGGTCCAGCTGCTCAGGCGTAGGGAAACGATCGGCCTTGGACTCCTTGTGCATGATCTTCGGCTGAGTGCTCCGAGTATTCTGCACCGCAGGCTCCTGGCGCCCCTGGTCGTCACGGTTCGGGCGGCGGTTGCGCGATTCTTCGCGACGACCCTGGCCCTGGCCGTCACGGGCCGCGCCATTGCGCTGGCCGCCCGTGCGCTTGGCCGGCGCACTGCCGGTGCCGCCAGCGCCACTGTTGCGCGGGTTGCCGGAGCGACCCTGGCCGCCGCCAGCACCACCAGCACCGCCACGCGGTGGGTTGCCGGCGCCAGCACCCTGGGCCGGAGCCCCAGGACGACGACCGCGGCCCTGGCCGCCCTTGTTCTGGTAAGGGCTGACGTAGTCGGCGCGGTTGCCGAAGTTGTCCACGTCGTCATCGAGGAACTCGTCCGGAGCCCGATCAGCACGAGGGGCAGCCTGGCGCTGTTCGCGGGCCGGGGTGCCTTCGCGCGGCTTCTGCTCGCGGGCCGGGCGTTCGCCACGGGCCGGCTTGTCCTTGCCGCCCTTGTCCTTGCCCTTGTCCTTGCGCCCGCTGGCGCCGGTGTTGGCGCCCTCGCCACGAGGACCCCGGGCGTTGCGCGGGTTGCGCACGTCCGGCCGCTCACGCACTTCCGGTTTCTCGGCTTCCACGGCGCTGGCATCGAAGCCCATCAGGTCGCCGTCGGCGATCTTCTGCTTGGTCATGCGCTCGATGCTTTTCAGCAGCTTCTCTTCGTCCGGAGCCACCAGGGAGATGGCCTCGCCCGAGCGACCGGCGCGGCCGGTACGGCCGATACGGTGCACGTAGTCTTCATCGACGTTGGGCAACTCGAAGTTGACCACGTGGGGCAGCTGGTCGATATCCAGGCCGCGGGCGGCGATATCGGTGGCCACGAGGATACGTACGTCGCCGGCCTTGAAGTCGGCCAGGGCCTTGGTGCGGGCGTTCTGGCTCTTGTTACCGTGGATCGCCACGGCGCTCAGGCCGTGCTTGTCCAGGTACTCGGCCAGGCGGTTGGCACCATGCTTGGTACGGGTGAACACCAGTACCTGTTCCCAGGCGCCAGCGGTGATCAGGTGCGCCAGCAACGCGCGCTTGTGGCTGGCCGGCAGACGGAACACCCGCTGCTCGATACGCTCCACCGTGGTGTTCGGCGGGGTGACTTCGATGCGCTCGGGGTTGTGCAGCAGCTTGCCGGCCAGGTCCGTGATGTCTTTGGAGAAGGTCGCGGAGAACAGCAGGTTCTGGCGCTTGGCCGGGAGGCGGGCGAGGACCTTCTTGACGTCATGGACAAAGCCCATGTCGAGCATGCGGTCGGCTTCGTCGAGCACCAGGATTTCCACGTGGGACAGATCGACGCTGCCCTGGCCGGCCAGGTCCAGCAGGCGACCGGGGCACGCCACCAGGACGTCGACGCCACGGGCCATGGCCTGTACCTGGGGGTTCATGCCGACACCGCCGAAGATGCAGGCGCTGACGAACTTCAGGTCGCGGGCGTACAGCTTGAAGCTGTCATGCACCTGCGCGGCCAGTTCGCGGGTCGGGGTCAGGACCAGTACCCGGGGTTGGCGCGGGCCGTGACGCTGGGACTTGTCCGGGTGACCGTTGGGGAACAGGCGTTCCAGGATCGGCAGGGCGAAACCGCCGGTCTTACCAGTACCTGTCTGTGCCGCGACCATCAGATCGCGACCTTGCAACACGGCGGGAATGGCCCGCTGTTGCACCGGAGTAGGCTGGGTATAGCCGGCGGCTTCGATGGCACCGACTAAAGCCTCGGAGAGACCGAGGGAAGCAAAGGACATGAGTAATCCTGTTTTAGTGAGGGCTTGGCCCAAAGGGATAATCTTGCCGGGCGCGAATGGCGTTCAAGAGGACGCAATCCCGTCCGGTCCTGCTGGCCTGAAAACCCATCCACCGCTGGCTCGCGCGGGCTGCTTGGCTGCGCCGTAGCGTGGTGGAGAGGTCTTGAACAGGGTCCGGCATCCGGGCGTGAGCCTGGCGGGAGGCCGGAGTATAACAGAGCATTCAGTGTGCGCTGCTTTCCTGCTGCTCAACGGTTTTTTCCGATTCCCGGGTCGAGGACGAACGCAGGGCCGGGATAAAAGGTTCCGCGCCGTACTTGGCGCTGAGTTCGGCATAGGCCGGTTCGCGCTTGAAACGCTTGAGTTCGGCGCCGAAGCGCTGCACTAGCAGGTCCATGCCGGCGTTGCGGCGTACCGCCAGGTACTGGCTCTGGCGGCTGATGACTGTTGGGTTCTGGCTGATCTGCTCGCGTACCCCGAGGCTGTCCAGCAGGTGCTGGCCCACCCGTTTGTCGGTGATCAGCAGGTCAATCCTTCCCAGCAGCAGCTTGCCGAAGTTGGCCTCGTGGGTGGGTGCCGGCTCGCGGTTGAACAGGGTCGAATGGCTGAAGTCGTCGCTGTACAGGTAGCCGGGCGAGGTGCCGATGGTCAGGCCCTTGAGCTCTTCCAGGCGCTTGAACGGGTGGGGGCGCTGGTTGGCATAGAACATCACGAACTCCACCACTGAGAGCGGTTCGCTGGGGTAGAGCAGGGTGCTTTCGCGCTGGTCGCTGTGGAAGATGTCCAGGGCGCCGTCGGCCTGGCCGGTATCGAGCATCGCCAGGCAGCGTTTCCAGGGCAGGAACTGCCATTCCACCTCGATGCCCAGGCGCTGGAAGACAATGGCGGTGGTTTCGTAGTCCAGGCCTTGGGCCTTGCCATGTTCTTCGTAGACGTAGGGAGCCCAGGGTTCGGTGACAATACGCAGCTTCTCGCCATGGGCGGCGAGGCTCAGGCAAGTGCAGAGGAGAGCTGTCAGCAACTGGGCGATGACGGACATTGCTGGAGATTACGACGAGACAACAGGCAAATGCTAGGGGTAGCGCCTGCCGCTCTAGCTCAAGGCTTGGGCAAATAAAAAAGGCCCCGACTGGCGGGGCCTGCTGGAGCCTGGCGGGTTAGCGCGGCAGCTTCAGGTTGTTCCAGATTGCCAGGCTCGGTTCGGCCTGGTTCAGGGTATAGAAGTGCAACCCTGGTGCGCCGCCCTGCAGCAGGCGTTCGCACATTTCGCTGATGACCTGCTCGCCGAAGGCCTGGATGCTGGCGCTGTCGTCACCGTAGGCCTCCAACTGCTTGCGGATCCAGCGTGGAATTTCGGCGCCGCAGGCGTCGGAGAAACGTGCCAGCTTGCTGTAGTTGGTGATCGGCATGATGCCCGGCACTACAGGAATGCTCACACCCATCTTCTGCACGCGCTCGACGAAGTAGAAGTAGCTGTCGGCATTGAAGAAGTACTGGGTGATGGCGCTGTCGGCGCCGGCATTGGCCTTGTTGACGAAGTGGCGTAGATCGTCTTCGAAATTGCGCGCTTGCGGGTGCATTTCCGGGTAGGCGGCCACTTCGATATGGAAATGGCTGCCGGTTTCTTCACGGATGAAGCTCACCAGGTCATTGGCGTGGCGCAGTTCGCCGCTGGCCATGCCCATGCCCGAAGGCAGGTCGCCGCGCAGGGCGACGATACGCTTGATGCCGGCTGCCTGGTATTGCTGGAGCAGGCCACGCAGGTCGTCCTTGCTGTCGCCGACACAGGACAAGTGCGGTGCCGCAGGGACTTTTACTTCGCTCTCCAGTTGCAGCACGGTATTGACCGTGCGATCACGGGTCGAGCCGCCGGCACCATAGGTGCAAGAGAAGAAATCGGGGTTGTAGTCGGCCAGCTGACGAGCAGTGGCGAGCAGTTTTTCATGCCCAGCATCGGTCTTGGTAGGAAAGAACTCGAAGCTGTAACGACGGTCTTGGGACATGGAGGAAACCTCCAGCTACAAGCGGCAAGCGGCAAGCGCCAAGAGGAAGCGGAGGTGCGCTTGCCTTGTGCCTGCAGCCTGCTGCCTGAAACTGTTATAGCGATTAGGACAAGCGCCGGGCCAGTTGCGGCAAGCAGGGCTTTTGGCTCTGCGCTTGCCGCTCATGATTTGTCGCTTGCAGCTGCTCTTAGTAACGGTAGGTGTCAGGCTTGAACGGGCCAGCGACGGTCACGCCGATGTAGTCGGCCTGCTGCTTGGTCAGTTGAGTGACCACGCCACCGAAACCGCGGACCATTTCCAGGGCCACTTCTTCGTCGAGCTTCTTGGGCAGTACTTCAACGGTCAGGCGCTCGGCTTTCTGAGCGGGCGACAGGTCGGCGTACTTCTGTTCGAACAGGAAGATCTGCGCCAGAACCTGGTTGGCGAACGAGCCATCCATGATGCGGCTTGGGTGACCAGTGGCGTTGCCCAGGTTCACCAGACGGCCTTCGGCCAGCAGGATCAGGTAGTCGTCGTTCTGTGGGTCGAAATCGCCATGGCCAGTGCGGTGGATCTTGTGCACCTGCGGCTTCACTTCTTCCCAGGCCCAGTGCTTGCGCATGAAAGCGGTGTCGATTTCATTGTCGAAGTGACCGATGTTGCAGACCACGGCGCGCTTTTTCAGGGCCTTGAGCATGTTTGCGTCGCAAACATTGACGTTGCCGGTGGTGGTCACGATCAGGTCGACCTTGCCCAGCAGGGCCTTGTCGATGCTGGCTTCGGTGCCATCGTTGATACCGTCGATGAATGGCGAAACCAGTTCGAAACCGTCCATGCAGGCTTGCATGGCGCAGATCGGGTCGACTTCGGACACCTTGACGATCATGCCTTCCTGACGCAGGGACTGGGCCGAACCCTTGCCCACGTCACCGTAGCCGATCACCAGCGCTTGCTTGCCAGACAGCAGGTGGTCGGTGCCGCGCTTGATGGCATCGTTCAGGCTGTGACGGCAGCCGTACTTGTTGTCGTTCTTGCTCTTGGTCACCGAGTCGTTGACGTTGATGGCCGGGATCTTCAGCTCGCCCTTGGCCAGCATGTCCTGCAGGCGGTGCACACCGGTGGTGGTTTCTTCGGTCACGCCGTGAACGCGGTCCAGCACCTGTGGGTATTTCTTGTGCAGCAGTTCGGTCAGGTCGCCGCCGTCGTCGAGGATCATGTTGGCGTCCCAAGGCTGGCCGTCCTTGAGGATGGTCTGCTCCAGGCACCACTCGTACTCCTGCTCGGTCTCGCCTTTCCAGGCGAATACCGGGATGCCGGCAGCGGCGATGGAGGCAGCGGCCTGGTCCTGGGTGGAGAAGATGTTGCAGGACGACCAGCGCACTTCGGCACCCAGGGCAACCAGGGTTTCGATCAGCACGGCGGTCTGGATGGTCATGTGGATGCAGCCGAGGATTTTCGCGCCCTTGAGTGGCTGCTCACCGGCGTACTTGCGACGCAGACCCATCAGGGCCGGCATTTCCGATTCGGCGATGATGGTTTCGCGGCGGCCCCAGGCAGCCAGGGACATATCGGCGACTTTGTAATCGGTAAAATCTGCAGGCGTGTTTACAGCGCTCATGAAGAGCCTCCATTCGTAGTGTGCGAATGGGCGCCGTTGTGCGTTTAGTGTCCGTACAGGGAACCCCGTACCGACAACGCCCCATCCGAGCCTGACAGGTCATGCCTGCTGCAGCGCCCCTCGGACAGGTGGCGGGAAAACGGTATCAAGTGCAGATGACCGTTTTGAAACGGTGGCGATTATAGCCGCCTGAGCCAGACTTCCAAAAGTGTTTCTGTTGCCTGGATGAAGATCGTTAATGTTAATCGCGACCATAGTCGATGTTGCATAGAGCATGATCATTCGGTCTGCCATTATGCCGGCCATCAAATGGCAGGACGGTCAGGAGTGCAAATGAATTTCCACACCCGCAAATGGGTCAAACCCGAAGACCTCAACCCCAATGGCACGCTGTTCGGCGGCAGCCTGTTGCGCTGGATCGACGAGGAAGCGGCGATCTACGCCATTGTCCAGCTGGGCAACCAGCGCGTGGTCACCAAGTACATTTCGGAGATCAACTTTGTCAGCGCCTCGCGCCAGGGCGACATCATCGAGCTGGGTATCACCGCCACCGAGTTCGGTCGTACGTCCATCACCCTGATGTGCGAAGTGCGCAACAAGATCACCCGCAAGTCCATCCTCACGGTGGAGAAGATGGTCTTCGTCAACCTCGGCGAGGATGGCTTGCCGGCGCCCCATGGGCGTACCGAAATCAAGTACGTGAAGGATCAGTTCAAGGACGAGGCCTGAGGCCAGGAAGGGGCCGGTTGCCCGGCCCCCTGTTGGAACGATGGCTGGTCAGTGGGCCTCGGCCTTGGCTGCCGGGGCATCGTTGGTGACATGTCGTACCAGCTTGCCGATGCTCAGACCCTGCAACAGGATCGACGACAGCACCACGATGTAGGTGATGCTCAGCACCAGGTCCCGCTCCGGGCCCAGGGGCAAGGCCAGGGCCAGGGCAACCGAGACCCCGCCGCGCAAGCCGCCCCAGGTCAGCACGCGGATGGTGCCCCGGGGCACGCTGCGCCAGCGCCGCAGCAGCAGGATCGCCGGGGCCACGGTGAGCAGGCGCGAGGCGATGATGGCCACGGCCAGCAGGCTGGCCGCCGCCAGGTGCAGCCAGTTGAAGGGCAGCAGCAACAGTTCCAGGCCGATCAGCGCGAACAGCAGGGCGTTGAGCATGTCGTCCAGCAGTTCCCAGAAACCGTCCAGGTAGCGCCGGGTCATGTCGTTCATCGCCAGGTTGCGCCCCAGGTTGCCGATGATCAGGCCGGCCACCACCATGGCGATCGGCGCCGAGACGTGAATCTCGCTGGCCATTGCCGAACCGCCAATCACCAGGGCCAGGGTCAGCATCACCTCGATCTGGTGCTGCTCGATGCTCTTGATCATCAGGTACACCAGGTAGCCGATCAGCGCTCCGAACAGCACGCCGCCAATGGCTTCATGCACAAACAGCCAGGCGGTGGCGCTGACGGTGGGGGTTTCGCCCAGCTGGGCGATGCCCAGCAGTACGGTAAACACCACCACCGCGGTGCCGTCATTGAACAGCGACTCGCCGACAATGGTGGTTTTCAGCGGTTTGGAGGCGTTGGCGGTGCGCAGCACACCCAGCACGGCGATCGGGTCGGTGGGGGAAATCAGCGCGCCGAACAGCAGGCAGTAGAGGAAGCTCACCTGCCAGCCGAACAGGCCGAAGATCCAGTAGGCCAGGCTGCCAATGACGAAAGTGGCGATCAGCACACCGACCGTGGCCAGCAAGCCAATGGGCCAGCGGTAGCTGCGCAGGTCGTTGAGGTTGACGTGCAGGGCGCCGGCAAACAGCAGGAACGACAGCATCCAGTTCATCAGCAGGTCGCCGAAGTCGATCTTGCCGATCAGTTCCTCGACATGTTCTTCAAGCCCGGGAAAGCCCAGGAAGCTCAGGCCTTGCAGCAGCAGGGAAAACAGCAGGGCGGTGACCATCACGCCAATGGTCGGCGGCAGGCCGATAAAGCGGAAATTGACGTAGGTGAGCAGGGTGGTCAGGCAGATAAAGGCAGCGACAAGCTCAAGCATCCGGACTCCTTTGGATGATTGCAGGAAGAAAGTTGCCAGCGGCAAGCGACCAGGGCACGGCTGATACCCGGGGCTTGCAGTTGTGGCAGCGGGTTTGATTGACCGCAGTAGTGGCACAACGTTGCAGGCGCGGGACAAAAAGTCTGGGCGGCAGGTCCATGCTGACGAATTCGCCGGTGTCGCTGCCAAAAGTGTTGTAAGCCCGTGCAAGCGGGGCCGGTGGCGTGCGAGGATCCCGCGCTGCGGCTGACGCGAGTATAGGCAGTCGAAGGTGCTGGGTGAATCGATTCTCTTCAGGCAGACAGGGAGTGTGGAGTGCTGGCGACAACTCTGGTTCTGGTGGCGGCGCTGTTGCATGCGGCGTGGAACACCCTGATCAAGTTCAGCGGTGAGCGGCTGCTAGTGGTGGCCTGCATGGACAGCGTGGCGTTGCTGTTCGTGGCGATCATGCTGTTTTTCCTGCAATGGCCGCCCCTGGAGATCTGGCCCTGGATCATCGCCTCGGCCGCCTTCGAGCTGCTGTATCGCTATTTACTGATCCAGGCCTATCGGGTGGGTGACCTGGGGCTGGTGTATCCGCTGATGCGCGGCTTGTCGCCGCTGGTGGTGCTGGCCCTGACCCTGTTGTTTGCCGGCGAGCACCTGAGCAACCAGCAGGTCTTCGGCATCCTGCTGATTCCCTTCGGCATGCTGTGCCTGCTGTGGCAGGGCGGTGGCGGCGCGCGCCTGCCCTGGAGCATGGTGCCGGTGGTGCTGCTGATCGGCCTGTGCATAGGTTGCTACACCTATATCGACGGTCAGGCACTGCGCCGCTGGGGGCACCCGCTGGACTACCTGACCTGGGTCACGCTGCTCAGCGCCTGGCCCTTTCCCCTGGTGGCGCTGCTGTGGAAGCGCCCGGCCTTCGCCCTGTTCTGGCGCGAGCAATGGCGCCTGGGCCTGAGCGTCGGGTTCTGTGTGTTGTTCAGCTACGCTCTGGTGCTTTGGGCCATGCAGCTGGGCTCGATCGCCGAGGCGGCGGCCTTGCGCGAGATCAGTGTGATTCTGGTGGTGCTGTTCGGCATGCGCTACCTCAAGGAACCTTTCGGCCGACCACGGCTCTTGGCGTGTGGCTTGGTGCTGATTGGCATGTTGGTGATGAAGTTCTGAAGACCCCCCTAAAAACTCTAAAAAAGGAATTGCTCCATGACTGTCGCTTTCTGGTGTGTGTTGATCGCAATTGTCCTGCCGTACCTGTGTACCGCTATTGCCAAGGGCGCCGGCAAATACGGGCTGCGCCACAATCATGATCCACGGGCGTTCCTGAACACCCTGGAGGGGCTGCCCAAACGCGCGCATAACGCTCAGCTCAACGGTTTCGAAGTGACCCCGGCATTTGCCGCGGCGGTGATCATTGCCCATGTGGCCGGTAATGCCGAGCTGGTGACCATCAACGTGCTGGCGGTGCTGTTCATCACCAGTCGCCTGCTGTACATGATCTGCTACCTGGCCAACTGGGGAGTGCTGCGCTCCCTGGTGTGGTTCGTCGGCATGGGGCTGATCGCCAGCTTCTTCTTCGTTTCAATGTGAGTGCCGTTGCCGGAACCGGCTTGCCGACAAGCCGGTTCCTGCAGGTGCAATCATGGCGTGTCGGCAACCTGGGGTACCGTGGGCAGCGCTGCGCCCTTGGGCCAGAGCATCCAGATCTGCCCCGACTGCTTCATGTCGCCGGCCAATTGCCCGGCGGCGTCACCCGTGCCCCAGAACAGGTCGGCCCGCACCTCGCCGGTAATCGCGCCGCCGGTATCCTGGGCCGCCACCGGGCGCACCAGGGCGCTGCCGTCCGGGCGGGTGGTGGACAGCCACAGCAGGCTGCCCAGGGGAATCACCTTGCGATCCACCGCGACGCTGTAGCCGGAAGTCAGCGGCACGTTCAACGACCCCCGCGGGCCTTCGTTGCTGTCTGGATTGCGGTTGAAGAACACATAGCTCGGGTTGCTGCCCAGCAGCTCGGGAATTCGCGTCGGGTGTGCCTTGGCCCAGGCGGCGATGGTGCCCATGGTCACCTCTTCCTTCTGCAGCTCGCCCTGTTCCACCAGCCAGCGGCCGATAGGGCGATAGGGGTGGCCATTCTGGTCGGCATAGCCGATGCGCAACTGGCGGCCATCGTCCAGCTGGATCCTGCCCGAGCCCTGGATCTGCAGGAACTGCAGGTCCATCGGGTCGGTGAGCCAGGCCAGCACCGGCGCCTTGACGCCCTTGTTCTCGATGGTGGCGGCGTCGTCATAGGGCTTGAGCACCCGACCCTCGAGACGGCCCCGCAGGCGCTTGCCCTTGAGTTCGGGATAGATGCTGTCCAGAGCGACGATGATCATGTCCTCCGGCACTCCATACACCGGCACATTGGCGGTGCGGGTCTGGGTCAGGCTGCCGGGGTATACCGGCTCGTAGTAACCGGTGATCAGGCCGCTGCTGCTGCCGCTGCCTGAGCGCAGGCCGTAGACCTGCAGGTGCTCCTGGAGAAAGCCGCGGATGGCGCTCGGGGTTTGCGCCACATTGGCTGCGGCGGCGCAGGTGCTGCCCCATACCGGGTCGGCCTTGAGCCGGGTACAGGCACTGCGCCAGGAGCCGAAACCGGCCAGCAGGTCGTTGTCGGCCACACTGGGCAGCGACTCCCAGGTGGCGCTGTTGTAGGTGGCCAGGGCGTGGGTCTGCGACGGTTTGCCGCTGTCGCCACCGTTGCAGCCGGCCAGCAGCGCCAGGGTCGGCAAGGCCCATATCAGATGGCGGCGCCAGCGGGGAAAGTTCGGGTTCATGGGGTGGTTCCTTGAAGGTCTATCCAGGGTTTCGAGGCCCCTGGGCAGACCTTATTAACAATAGGGCTATTGGTGTTTGCCGGGGAGGCGAGGATACTGGCCGCCGTTTCCGTGACCTGACCTGAAGCCACCATGACGCTAAAAAGACTTTCCGTTGTACTGCTGGCCTGCCTGACGCTTTCCGCCTGTGGCGGTGTCGATCCCAATTCTCCCCTGGGCCAGCGCAAGGCGATCTTCAAACAGATGCTCAAGACCGGCGAAGACCTGGGGGGCATGTTGCGTGGGCGGATTCCTTTCGATGGCGCACGTTTTGCCGAGGGTGCAGTGAAGCTCGACAGCCTGTCCCATGAGCCCTGGAAGCATTTCCCCGAGGTCAAGGAACAAGACCAGACCAGCGCCACCGACGATGTCTGGCGCCGGCAGGCACGGTTCCAGGAACTGGCGCGCAACCTTGAGGCCGCCACGGGCGAACTGGCCGCCATCAGCCAGGTTCAGCCCTACAAGGCCAGCAACCTGGGGCCGGCGGTGCAGAAGGTCGAGGATGTGTGCAGTGCCTGTCACAAGGAATTCCGTAATCACTGACCGCGGTTCTGCCGAGATCCTTCTGCCGAACAGGCGCCGCGGTAACAGCAGGGATGCTTATTTATCCAGTTCGTCCAGGGCTTGCTGCAGTTCCTTGCGGGACTCGGCGAGCTTGTCTTTGCGCTTGTTGATCTTCTCCGAATCGCCCTTCTTCATGGCCTTTTCCAGGTCGGCCTGGCGTCGGCTCACTTCATGCTTGGCGTCCAGCACCTTGTTCTCCCGCTCCTTTCTCAGCGAGGCGTCGGTGCAGTGGCTGGTGACCTCGCTCAGGGCGCGCTCCAGGCCGGCCTGTTGATCGCTGTTGCCATGGGCCTTGGCCTGTTCGATCTGCTCCATGATGGCCTGGCGCTTGGCGGCGCAGCCGGTCAGTTGCGGGGCTTGTTCGGTGGCCAGCAGGGGCGTGCTGATCAGGCTGCACAGGGTCAGGGCGACCAGGGATGGAAAAAGTTTCATGGATGGCTCCAGGTGAAGAAAGATCAAAAAATAACCATTGAAAACACTGGCAATGACACGGGGAGTGGGCTGTTGGAGCCCATTCCCGCCCGGGTGGTTCAACCTGCACCCAGGGTGACGACTAAAAACCTTCGATACCGGCCGCATTCAGGCTGGCGCGCAAGGCCAGTACCTGTGGATCACGAAAAAACGCCTGCAACTGTGCCGCTCGTTCCGCGCCGACGCCCGCTTCGCGCTGCCAGTCCTGGCTACTTCTGAGCGCCAGTTCCTGCCATGGCCCGCTCAGGTCGGCCGAGCCACTGGGTGGCAGGCCCAGGGATTTCAGCCAGCGTGAAAAGGGCTGGGCCCTGGCGCGTTGCAGGCTGTCGAGCAGGCGAGCGCTGCTGCGTTCGCCGAAGCCGGCAATGTTAGCAAGCTCTGCCCGGTCCAGGGTCAGCCAATCCAGCAGGCCTTTGATTCGGCCTGTTTCAATCAGCCTGGCCCAGGTTCGGCTACCGACATTCTGCAGGTCCAGGCCCTGTTTGCCGCTGAGCCAGGTCAGGCGCGCGAGAAACTGGCTTTCGCAGCCCGCTGTCGGCTGCCAGCAGCTCAAGGTGTGGAAGTCTTCCTGGGCCGGGGCCTGGATGGTCTGGCGCTGCTGGCTCCTGAGCACTACCTGGTCCAGGCGCGGGATGGTCAGCCCGGCCAGGCTGATGGCTACCTGATCCCCCGGCACTATGTCCAGGGCCTGCCAGCGCTGTAATGAACCAACGCTGACGCGGCGGATCTGCCGGTCATCGAGGGGCACCGGGTCGATCTCCAGCAAGGGGCTGATGCGTCCGGTGCGGCCGATGCGGAAGTCGACCCGGCGGACATTGGCCAGGGCCTGGGCATAAGGGTATTTCCAGGCAGCGATCCAGTGCGGGGCCTTGGCCTGCCAGCGTTCGGCGGCCGGGCGCCGGCTCTGGCGCAGGATGATGCCGTCGCTGGCGAAGGGCAGGGGCGAGCGATACCAGTGCTCCCGCCACTGTCGTGCCTGGTTGAACCCGGCGATGGCGCGGCTGTACTCGCGGCCTTCGGCAAAACCCAGGGCCGCCAACTGTTCCAGGCGCTGCTCGAGCGTGGCGGGGCCCTGGGGCCAGTCCCAGACGAACAGGCCGATCTGCGCCGCGTCCGCAGCGGCCAGCTGTTTGCGCGCCAGCCAGCCGGCCACCCGGCTGCGGGCATTGCGGCTACCGGCGTGGGCCTGAACGTGTTGCTCCAGGCGCTGGTAGAGCTCGCCTTGCAGGAGCAGGTCAAGGGGTTGGGGCAACTGCTTGGGGATGGCCGCGATCCGTTGCGCCGCTTGGCTCCAGTCATGCCCGAGCTGGCCGTCACCCCGGCTCAGGGCCTGGTGCAGGCGGCCCTGGCGGTAGATCAGGGTCACCGCCACGCCGTCGACCTTGGGTTGTACCCAGACTTCCCTGCGGTGTTTTAGCCAGAGCTGCACGGCGCTGGCGTCGGGGAGTTTCTCCACGCCAGTGTGGGCGATGGGGTGTGGAATCTCGCCACGGGCACTGAGTAGCGGCTGTGCGGCTGCCCGGGGAATCTGCGGGAAACAGCCTTGCAGGCTGAGCAGGCGTTGTCGGGACTGATCGTAGAGCTCGTCGGCCACCGGCGACTGGCCGTGGCGGTGGTAGCGGTTATCCCACTGTTGCAGCTGTTGCTGCAGGGCGCCGATTTCCAGGCTGGCGCGCTCGGCCGTCCAGCTCGGGCACGTGGCCCAGGCAGGCTGCGCCAGGCAGAGAAAAAGCAGGAGTCTTGGCAGCATGGGGAGCGTCCTTGCCCTGAGTAGTGATGCTGCTAAGGGTAGGGGCTTGCGGGGAAGTATTCGGCGCAGGTGGTTGCGGGTTGTTTCGTCGAGGCACAACAGCGCCGTCGGTATGCCGTTTGTCGTGGGTTGCGGGGCGTTTGGGGAAATCTTCAGCGACAAAAAAGCCCCGCCGGGCGTACCGGGCGGGGCTTGGGGTTGCCAGCTGAAACTTACAGGCCGGCAGCGGCGCGCAGGGCTTCGGCGCGGTCGGTTTTTTCCCAGGTGAAGGTGCTGAAAGTGTCTTCACCCACGGTCTTGGTCTGCGGCGTGCGGCCGAAGTGACCGTAGGCTGCAGTTTCCTGGTACATCGGGTGCAGCAGGTCGAGCATCTTGGTGATGGCGTATGGGCGCAGGTCGAAGATCTCGCGGACCAGCTTGATGATCTTGTCATCGCTGATCTTGCCGGTGCCGAAGGTGTTCAGCGAGATCGACGTTGGCTGGGCCACGCCGATGGCGTAGGACACTTGGATCTCGCAGCGCTGGGCCAGGCCGGCGGCCACGATGTTCTTGGCCACGTAGCGGCCGGCGTAGGCAGCCGAACGGTCGACCTTGGATGGATCCTTGCCGGAGAACGCGCCACCGCCGTGACGGGCCATGCCGCCGTAGCTGTCGACGATGATCTTGCGGCCGGTCAGGCCGCAGTCGCCCACCGGGCCACCGATGATGAACTGGCCGGTTGGGTTGATGTGGAACTGGGTGTCCTTGTGCAGCAGCTCGGCTGGCAGCACGTGCTTGACGATCAGTTCCATCACGCCTTCGCGCAGGTCGTTGTAGGAGACTTCAGGGTTGTGCTGGGTCGACAGCACAACTGCGTCGATGCCGACCACGATGCCGTTTTCATAGCGGCAGGTGACCTGGGACTTGGCGTCCGGACGCAGCCATGGCAGCAGGCCGGATTTGCGGGCTTCGGCCTGGCGATGCACCAGCTGGTGGGAGAACGCGATAGGGGCTGGCATCAGCTCCGCGGTTTCGTTGCTGGCGTAGCCGAACATCAGGCCCTGGTCGCCGGCGCCCTGATCTTCAGGCTTGGCGCGGTCCACACCCTGGTTGATGTCGGGGGACTGCTTGCCAATGATGTTCATCACGCCGCAGGTGGCGCCGTCGAAGCCGACGTCGGAGCTGGTGTAGCCGATGTCGCTGATCACATCGCGAACGATCTGCTCCAGGTCGACCCAGGCGCTGGTGGTGACTTCACCGGCAACGATGGCCACGCCGGTCTTGACCAGGGTCTCGACCGCTACGCGGGCGTGCTTGTCCTGGGCAATGATGGCGTCCAGTACCGCGTCGGAGATCTGGTCGGCGATTTTATCCGGATGCCCTTCGGACACGGACTCGGAGGTGAAAAGGGAGTATTCGCTCATCTCGAAGGTTTCCTAAATTTACCGATGGTGAGTGTCGCCAGCCGGTCGCTGAAAATGGCGGACCTGGATCTGGAAACCATTACGTAAGCCTATATAGAGGCTTTCCCCGGGAAGCAGTCCCGCAGCGGTGGCCCAATGGGCCAGATCATCTTGTTCGAACCCTAGCCAGAGATCGCCGCAAGCCTCTTTGGCCCAACTCTGGTCGTGGCTGCACAAGTCTGTTACCAACAGGCTGCCGCCTGGCTGCAGCAATTGCGCCATCAGCTTGAGGGCTTCGGCCGGCGCGGCGAAATGGTGCAGGACCATGTTCAACACCACGCAGTCGGCCTTCAGTTGCACGCCATTCAATGCATCGGCCAGTTGCAGGCTGACGTTAGCCAGTGTTTCTCGTTCACACAGCTGGCGTGCCAGTTCGAGCATCGCCGGGCTGTTGTCCAGGGCCGTGACCTGGGTAAAGCGCTGGGCCAGGTCGGGGAGAAATCCGCCGTCGCCAGGCCCGACTTCAATGGCCGTGGCCATTGGCTTGAAACTCAGTTTGTCCAGCAATGCCAGAACACTGTCACGGTATTGCGGCAGTCCTGCGATCAGGTCCTGCTGGGCGCGGAATTTTTCCGCCACCCGGGCAAAGAAATCCTGGCTGGCCGCAGCTCGCTGGCGGTGCACCAGGCCAATACGGGCCAGGGCCTCGCCGGGCAACTGCAGTTGATCGACTTCATCCAGCAGCGCTGCATGCAGCTTGCCGCCCAGGCGTTCGCCATGGGGCAGGGCGCGGCGATAGAAAATCGCGTTGCCCTCACGGCGGGTCGCCACCAGGCCGGCCTGGGCCAGGACCTTCAGGTGATGGCTCATGCCCGATTGGCCGATGGCGAAGATCTGCGCCAGTTCCAGCACGCCAAACGAATCGTTGCTCAGCACGCGCAATACATTCAGCCGCAGCGGATCGCCACTGGCCTTGCACAGGGCGGCCAGTTCGTCGCAATCATCAGGGGCGATGGAGGGTGCGCGCATATTCATAGGGGCAGCAGTCTAGAGGTGCCCCCCTGAACCTGCAAGGCCAATATCAAAAAGTTTTGATATTGGTCGGCGCGGGGCCTTGGCCAGAGCCTGCGCTTGCTTGAACAACGAACGGCAAGCGCGGTTCTTCAGGCGATTGCGCGGCCATCCGTGGGAAAAACGTGCCTGAGTGACTATCTGTGATTGCCCCCGCCTGGCGCCTGAGGGAAAATGCAGGCCTTTTTTCCGTTTCGTTCTATTTGAATCCCCAGGAGATCAGCGATGCCAAGCCGTCGTGAGCGTGCCAACGCCATTCGTGCCCTCAGCATGGATGCCGTGCAAAAAGCCAACAGCGGCCATCCCGGTGCCCCCATGGGTATGGCGGATATCGCCGAAGTACTTTGGCGTGACTACCTGAAGCACAGCCCGAGCAATCCATCCTTCGCCGACCGTGACCGCTTCGTGCTGTCCAATGGTCACGGCTCGATGCTGATCTACTCGCTGCTGCACCTGACCGGCTACGATCTGTCGATCGACGACCTGAAGAACTTCCGCCAACTGCACAGCCGTACCCCGGGCCACCCGGAGTTCGGTTACACCGCAGGCGTGGAAACCACCACCGGCCCATTGGGTCAGGGCCTGGCCAATGCCGTGGGCTTCGCCCTGGCGGAGAAGGTCATGGCGGCGCAGTTCAACCGTCCTGGCCACAACATCGTCGATCACCACACCTATGTGTTCCTGGGTGATGGCTGCATGATGGAAGGCATTTCCCACGAAGTGGCTTCCCTGGCCGGCACCCTGGGCCTGGGCAAGCTGATTGCCTTCTACGATGACAACGGCATCTCCATCGATGGCGAAGTCGAAGGCTGGTTCACCGACGACACGCCAAAGCGTTTCGAAGCCTACAACTGGCAGGTGATTCGCAATGTCGACGGTCACGATCCGGAAGAGATCAAGACCGCCATCGACACCGCGCGCAAGAGCCCGCTGCCGACCCTGATCTGCTGCAAGACCACCATCGGCTTCGGTTCGCCGAACAAGCAGGGCAAGGAAGACTGCCACGGCGCGCCACTGGGCGCCGAGGAAATCGCCCTGACCCGCGCCGCCCTGAAGTGGAATCACGGCCCGTTCGAGATCCCGGCCGATATCTATGCCGAGTGGGACGCCAAGGAAGCCGGTCGCGCGGTGGAAGCCGAATGGGACCAGCGTTTCGCAGCCTACTCCGCAGCCTTCCCGACCGAAGCCAACGAACTGGTGCGGCGCCTGGCCGGTGACCTGCCGGCGGACTTCGCCGAGAAAGCCAACGCCTACATCGCTGAAGTGGCGGCCAAGGGTGAAACCATCGCCAGCCGCAAGGCCAGCCAGAACACCCTGAACGCCTTCGGCCCGCTGCTGCCCGAGTTCCTCGGCGGTTCGGCGGACCTGGCCGGTTCCAATCTGACCCTGTGGAAAGGTTGCAAGGGCGTCAGCGCTGAAGACGCCAGCGGCAACTACATGTACTACGGCGTGCGCGAGTTCGGCATGACCGCAATCATGAACGGCGTGGCCCTGCACGGCGGCCTGGTGCCTTACGGCGCGACCTTCCTGATGTTCATGGAATACGCGCGCAACGCAGTGCGCATGTCGGCGCTGATGAAGCAGCGGGTGATCCATGTCTACACCCACGACTCCATCGGCCTGGGCGAAGACGGCCCGACTCACCAGCCGATCGAGCAGCTCACCAGCCTGCGCACCACGCCGAACCTCGACACCTGGCGTCCAGCCGACGCCGTGGAATCGGCGGTGTCCTGGAAGCACGCCCTGGAGCGCAAGGACGGCCCGTCGGCGCTGATCTTCTCCCGCCAGAACCTGCAGCACCAAACCCGCGACGCCGGCCAGATCGCCGACATCAGCCGCGGTGGCTACGTGTTGAAAGACTGCGCAGGCGAGCCTGAGCTGATCCTGATCGCCACCGGTTCGGAAGTGGGCCTGGCGGTTCAGGCCTTCGACAAGCTGACCGAGCAGGGCCGCAAGGTACGTGTGGTTTCCATGCCGTGCACCAGCGTGTTCGATGCCCAGGATGCGGGCTACAAGCAGTCGGTACTGCCGCTGCAGGTTGGCGCGCGGATCGCCATCGAAGCGGCTCACGCCGACTTCTGGTTCAAGTACGTGGGCCTGGAAGGCCGGGTGATCGGCATGACCACCTACGGCGAATCGGCGCCTGCGCCGGCGCTGTTCGAAGAATTCGGCTTCACCCTGGAGAACATCCTGGGCCAGGCCGAAGAGCTGCTGGAAGACTAAATCCGCAAGCCGGGTTGTCTGCACTGACGCAATCGCGAGCAAGCTCGCTCCTACAGGGATATCTACCGTCCTTGTGGGAGCGAGCTTGCTCGCGATGACAATGGCGCAGGCAGCACCAAGCTGACGGTTTCATTACCGGTCATCGAGAACCCCATGCCTCAACCGCGTCCCTATAAAGTTGCACTCAACGGCTACGGCCGGATTGGTCGTTGCGTCTTGCGTGCTCTGTTCGAGCGAGGGGCCGCGGCCGGGTTCGAGATTGTCGCCATCAACGATCTGGCCGATATGGCCAGCATCGAATACCTGACACGCTTCGACTCCACCCACGGGCGCTTTCCCGGCGAGGTGAAGGTCGACGGCGATTGTCTGCATATCAATGGCAACTGCGTGAAGGTCCTGCGCAGTGCCACCCCCGAAGGCATCGATTGGGCATCTCTGGATGTCGATCTGGTGCTGGAGTGCTCCGGTGCCTACCACACCCGTGAAGACGGCCAGCGTTTTCTCGACGCCGGCGCGCCGCGGGTGCTGTTCTCCCAGCCGATGGCCAGCGAGGCGGATGTCGACGCCACCATCGTCTACGGGGTGAACCAGGATTGCCTGAGCGGTGCCGAGCTGCTGGTGTCCAACGCCTCCTGCACCACCAACTGCGGTGTGCCGCTGTTGCGCCTGCTGGATCAGGCCATCGGCCTGGAATACGTATCGATCACCACCATTCACTCGGCGATGAACGACCAGCCGGTGATCGACGCCTATCACCACGAAGACCTGCGGCGTACCCGTTCGGCCTTCCAGTCGGTGATCCCGGTGTCCACTGGTCTGGCGCGGGGCATCGAGCGCTTGTTGCCGGAACTTGCCGGGCGGATTCAGGCCAAAGCAGTGCGGGTACCGACGGTGAATGTGTCGTGCCTCGATATCACTCTGCAAACCGTGAGTGATACCGATGCCACCGAGGTCAACCGGATCCTGCGCGAGGCCGCCACCAGCGGTCCGCTCAAGGGCCTGCTGGCGTACACCGAGCTGCCCCACGCCAGCTGTGATTTCAATCATGATCCCCATTCGGCGATCGTCGATGCCAGTCAGACCCGCGTCTCCGGCCCTCGGCTGGTGAACATCCTGGCCTGGTTCGACAACGAATGGGGCTTTGCCAACCGGATGCTGGACGTGGCCGGGCACTACCTGCAGGCCGCCGCCCCGCGTACCGACTCTAAACTCTCTGTTTCTGAACAACAGTAACCCAGGAATTGCGACCCATGACCGTGTTGAAGATGACCGACCTCGATCTGCAAGGTAAACGCGTGCTGATCCGCGAAGACCTCAACGTCCCCGTCAAGGACGGTGTGGTCACCAGCGACGCGCGTATCCTGGCTTCGCTGCCGACCATCAAGCTGGCCCTGGAAAAGGGTGCGGCCGTGATGGTCTGCTCGCACCTGGGCCGCCCGACCGAAGGCGAGTTTTCCGCCGAGAACAGCCTCAAGCCGGTGGCCGACTACCTGAGTCGTGCCCTGGGCCGTGAAGTGCCGCTGGTGGCCGACTACCTGGGTGGGGTCGAGGTCAAGGCCGGCGATATCGTGCTGTTCGAGAACGTGCGCTTCAACAAGGGCGAGAAAAAGAACGCCGACGAACTGGCCCAGCAATACGCCGCCCTGTGCGATGTGTTCGTGATGGACGCCTTCGGCACCGCGCATCGCGCCGAGGGCTCGACCCATGGCGTGGCCAAGTTCGCCAAGGTGGCCGCTGCCGGTCCTCTGCTGGCTGCCGAGCTGGATGCCCTGGGCAAGGCCCTGGGCAACCCGGCCAAGCCGATGGCCGCCATCGTTGCCGGTTCCAAGGTCTCGACCAAGCTGGATGTACTCAACAGCCTGAGCCAGATCTGCGACCAGCTGATCGTCGGTGGCGGCATCGCCAACACCTTCCTCGCCGCTGCCGGCCATCCGGTGGGCAAGTCGCTGTACGAGCCGGACCTGCTGGACACCGCTCGCGCCATCGCCGCCAAGGTCAGCGTGCCGCTGCCGGTGGACGTGGTGGTGGCCAAGGAATTCGCCGAGAGCGCTGCAGCTACCGTCAAGCTGATCGCCGACGTGGCCGCTGACGACATGATCCTCGACATCGGCCCGCAAACCGCGGCGCAGTTTGCCGAGTTGCTGAAGTCTTCCAAGACCATCCTCTGGAACGGTCCGGTGGGCGTGTTCGAATTCGACCAGTTCGGCAACGGCACCCAGGTGCTGGCCCAGGCCATCGCCGACAGCGCCGCGTTCTCCATTGCCGGCGGTGGTGACACCCTGGCGGCCATCGACAAATATGGCGTGGCCCAGCAGATCTCCTACATTTCTACCGGCGGCGGCGCCTTCCTCGAATTCGTCGAAGGCAAGGTATTGCCCGCGGTCGAAGTCCTGGAAGCCCGGGCCAAGGCCTGAAGCGCGGCTTGGCCGGGCAAAGGAGTGTTCTGATGGTCAAGATGTTGCCCCTGTTGATTGCCGTGGCCTGGCTTGCGGGGTGCTCCAGCGCCCCGCAGGTCCAGCCTGCGGAGCAAGGCGGCGAGCCGGAGAAAGGCTGTTACCAGGCCGACTGGCAAGCCGAGACTGCGCCGGTGATCAACAAGCGCCTGGGCCCCGAGGGCCTGGAGAAGTACGAGACGCCGTCAAAGGCCAGGGAACAGGGTTGCCCTTGACGGGTCTGATCGGATAACGCGAGGCGCTGGGGCCGTGGGCCGCCAGCCGAGGAACATCGATGAAAGCTTTGATCGCCGTGGCGATGCTGGGTTTGCTGGGTGGCTGCGCCAACCTCAACCTGCTCAAGTCGCCCGCTCCCGAGCAGTGGACCACCTGGGTCTGCGACAGCCAGGCACAGGTGCTCTGGCGTTACAGCGACGACAGCCGCAAGGCGGTCGACGTGCGTCTGGCGGGCGATGATCAGGTACGCCGCCTGCAACTCGAACCGAGCGGTTCGGGCACGCTGTACAGCGATGACATGCTGGCGTTTCACGTCAAGGGTGAGGAAGGCCTGGTGTACTGGGTCGCCACCAATGACTTGATCGGCCGCGGTTGCAAGGCCAAGTAGGAGCTGGCTTGCCAGCAAAGGCGGCGTCGAGACCTGTGCAAGGCTCAAGGGCCCCTTTCGCCGGCAAGCCGGCGCCTACAAGGCTGTAGAGATTTGGTTTTAACGGTATAGAACAGAGCGGGTTTACCCCCGATCTGCAATCACTTGAATAGCAGCCGCCGCTCCGGCAGGCTTGCACGATTAACGACCCTCGTCCGGGAGAGACACACACAATGGCACTCATCAGCATGCGCCAGATGCTGGACCACGCAGCCGAATTCGGCTACGGCGTTCCAGCCTTCAACGTCAACAACCTTGAGCAGATGCGCGCCATCATGGAAGCCGCTGACAAGACTGACTCCCCGGTGATCGTCCAGGCCTCCGCCGGTGCGCGCAAATACGCCGGTGCACCTTTCCTGCGTCACCTGATCCTGGCCGCCATCGAAGAATTCCCGCATATCCCGGTGTGCATGCACCAGGACCACGGCACCAGCCCCGACGTGTGCCAGCGTTCGATCCAGCTGGGCTTCTCCTCGGTGATGATGGACGGTTCCCTGGGCGAAGACGGCAAGACCCCGACCGACTACGAATACAACGTGCGCGTTACCCAGCAAACCGTGGCCATGGCTCATGCCTGTGGCGTTTCCGTGGAAGGCGAGCTGGGCTGCCTGGGTTCCCTGGAAACCGGCATGGCCGGTGAAGAAGACGGCATCGGCGCCGAAGGCGTGCTGGACCACAGCCAGATGCTGACCGACCCGGAAGAGGCCGCGGACTTCGTCAAGAAGACCCAGGTCGACGCCCTGGCCATCGCCATCGGTACCAGCCACGGTGCCTACAAGTTCACCAAGCCGCCTACCGGCGACGTGCTGGCGATCGACCGCATCAAGGAAATCCACAAGCGCATCCCCAACACTCACCTGGTGATGCACGGTTCCTCCTCGGTGCCGCAGGAGTGGCTGGCGATCATCAACCAGTACGGTGGCGACATCAAGGAAACCTACGGCGTGCCAGTTGAGGAAATCGTCGAAGGCATCAAGTACGGCGTGCGCAAGGTCAATATCGACACCGACCTGCGCCTGGCGTCCACCGGTGCCATGCGTCGCCTGATGGCCACCAACCCGAGCGAGTTCGACCCGCGCAAATTCTTCGGCGCCACCGTGACCGCCATGCGCGACGTGTGCATTGCCCGTTACGAAGCTTTCGGCACCGCCGGCAACGCCTCGAAGATCAAGCCGATCTCCCTGGAAGCCATGTTCCAGCGCTACCTCAAGGGTGAGCTGAACGCCAAGGTCAACTAAGCCCAGGCGTTGCACGAAAAGACCCGCAGCGATGCGGGTTTTTTTGTGCCTGGCATTCCTGTCTAGGCACGCGCTGGCTTGCGGGCGGGTGCAAGGCTCTGGGACCTCTTCGCCGGCAAGCCGGCTCCTACAGAGGCGCAGGCGGCTGCGGGGTTGTCAGCTTTTGTTGTGGTCGATATCCAGCTTGCTGAAGCTCACCTTGCCGCCCTCGCTGGTGTAGCCGGTGTTGTCTTGAAGGTAGACCCCGGCCTTGAAATACAGTGGCTTGTCGCGCCAGGCGGCGCCCAGTCGGGTGTCCCATTGCGCGCCCGCAGCACTGATGCCCAGGGCGCCGGCCGGGCTCAGGTGGATCAGGTAGGAGAACTCGCGGTCCAGCGGCACGTTCTGGGCAATGGTGATGACTCGGCCTTCCTCGTCGTCCGGGCGCAGGCGCACCTTGGCCACGATATTGCCGCTGCCCTTGCTGGTCTTGTACTGGTACTCCAGTTTCAGCAAAGGCTTGTTGCTGTTGTAGGCATGGATCTGGCCGATGACGATCTTGCCCGTCGACGGTACTTGGTTCACTGCCAGGGTGGCGCGCAGCAGGTTGTCGGCCTCGGGGTAGGTCCAGTTGCGCAAGGTGCCGTTGGCGTAGGTTTCCCGCAGTTCGGTACGCGGGTAGATGGCGTTCTCGGTTTTCGAGCCGGTTACCGGTGACCAGAAGAACAGCGTGCCGCTGTCGGCGTGGAAATACTGGTTCTTGTAACCCTTGATCAAGGTCGGGGTGTCGATGGTGGTCGGCGGGTTGCCGACGGGAACGCTGAGGTTCCAGGTTGCCAGGTCAATCATGCTGAAGGTTCCGCAAGGGTCGGGTTTGCTGGTCGCAGGGGCTTTAGCCTGCGCTTCTCAGGGCTTTTTATAGTGCGGGACGGATTTCTGGCAATAACCGTACGGCGGATAAATGGCGTCAAGTAAATGTCGAAATGCCATCTTTTCCGACTTTTATGGGGCAAATCCGTGACCGTTAGTCGGGAGTCGGGGCCATTGGCAGAGTGATGGCGTGATGACAGCTACTGCTTTTGCAGATCCGGGTCTATTGTGAATTCACAGTTTCTGTCGGGTTTATTCACCATTCGGTCTGGTTACAGACAAGAGAAGCAGCATGGAATGCGTGCACCCGGAGCCGGGCGAAGGCCACTCCACTCTTCTTATCGTTGATGACTATCCTGAAAATCTTCTCAGCATGCGCGCACTGTTGCAGCGCCAGGATTGGCAGGTAATGACCGCCGCCTCGGGTGTCGAGGCGCTGGGGTTGTTGCTTGAGCATGAAGTGGACCTGGTGCTGCTGGATGTGCAAATGCCCGGCATGGATGGTTTCGAAGTCGCGCGCCTGATGCGTGGCAGCCAGCGCACCCGGCTGACGCCGATCATCTTCCTCACCGCCAACGAACAGTCCCAGGACGCCGTGATCAAGGGCTATGCCACCGGTGCGGTGGATTACCTGTTCAAGCCCTTCGACCCGCAGATCCTCAAGCCCAAGGTCCAGGCCCTGCTGGAGCACCAGCGCAACCGCCGGGCACTGCAGCACCTGAGTCACGATCTGGAAGTGGCCCGGGCCTTCAATGCCTCGGTGCTGGACAACGCCGCCGAAGGCATCCTGGTGGTGGACGAGAACGGCTACGTGCGGTTTGCCAATCCTGCGGTCTCGCGCCTGCTCAATGCCCAGGTCAAGGAGCTGGAGGGCTCGCCCTTCCTCGATTACCTGCAAAAACCCCACCTGCCTGACTGGAGCGAGTCCGAGCTGTACGCCTGTTATCGCCGGGGCGAAACCTATCGCCTGCATGATGCCTTGCTGCGCACCGTGCCTGGCCAGCAGATCAGCGTGGCACTGTCCTGCGCGCCGCTGCCCAGCGATCAGAAGGCCATGGTGGTGACCCTGCTGGACATGTCCGAAGTGCGTCATCTGCATCAGCAGCTGGAGTACCAGGCGGTGACCGACCCCTTGACCGGGCTGCTCAACCGCCGTGGCTTCTACCAGACGGTGGAGGGCATCCTGCTGCGCAGCGATCGCTCGGGAAAGACCCTGGTGCTGATGTACCTGGACCTGGACGGCTTCAAGCGGGTCAACGATTCCCTGGGCCACGATGCCGGCGACCGGGTGCTGCGCTGGGTGTCGGAGCAGTTGAAGGAGTGCCTGCATTCATTCGATGTGCTCGGGCGCATGGGTGGCGATGAATTCACCGCGCTGCTGGAACTGAAATTCCCCGAACAGGCGGCGAAGATCGCCGAGAAGCTGATCGAGCGCCTGTCCATCACCCAGCAGATCGATGGCCTGGATGTGGTGCTGGGGGCCAGTATCGGCATCGCCATCTACCCCGATTGCGGCTCCAACCTGGACGGCCTGCTGCGGGCGGCGGACATCGCCATGTACGAGGCCAAGCGCGCCGGTCGCCAGCAGTACCGCTACTACGATCACGAAATGAACGGCCGCGCGCGTTCGCGCCTGATGCTCGAGGAAAGCGTGCGCAGCGCGGTGGAGCGCAAGGAATTCACCCTGGTCTATCAGCCCCAGGTGTCCATCGCCGACGGCCGCCTGCGGGGTTTCGAGGCCCTGCTGCGCTGGCGTCACCCGAGTGTCGGCGATGTACCGCCGGGATTGTTCCTGCCCTTGCTGGAGGAGGCGCGGCTGATCAATCGCCTGGGCAGCTGGATCTACCAGCAGGGCGCTGCCCAGCGCAAGGATTGGGAGCAGGTGTTCAGCCCCGAGCTGGTGCTTGGGGTCAGCCTCAGCGCCACCCAGTTCGCCATGCCCAATCTGGTCAGCGAGCTGCGCCAGGTGTTGCTGCGCCATGGCTTGCAGCCTCGGCAGATGGAGGTCGAGGTGACCGAAGCGGCGTTGACCCAGAACCTCGACGACACCCGCAAGCAGCTGCAGCAACTGCACCAGCTGGGGGTACGGGTGGCGCTGGACGACTTCGGCTCGGGCAGTTGCTGCCTGGCCTACCTGCGGGACCTGCAACTGGACACCCTCAAGCTCGACCGGCACCTGATCGCCCGCCTGCTCACCTCACCTCGGGATGCGGCCATCGCCCGCTGCGTGATCGACCTGTGCAAGCAGTTCGGCCTGCTGGTGATCGCCGAAGGCGTGGAAACCCTGGAGCAGTACCAATGGCTCAGTGAAGCCGGTTGCGAGTATGTGCAGGGGTTCCTGGTGGCCCGGCCGCTGACCGCCAGCAGCGCCAGCGAGTTTGGCCAGCCGTTCGACTGGAGCGCGCTGCAAGCCTGATTTCGCTACACTGGCGACCTTTGCCCTTTGCCTTGCCTGTCCATGACCGCACTCAAATACCTCCAGGCCTATCCCGTCGCCCTGCAAGAGCAGGTGCGCCAGTTGATGGCCGAAGATCGCCTGGGCGAGTACCTGGAGCGGCGTTACCCGCACAAGCACCAGGTGCAGAGTGACAAGGCGCTGTACAGCTATGCGCTGGAGCTCAAGCAGGAGTACCTGCGCAACGCCCCGGCCATCGACAAGGTGCTGTTCGACAACCGCCTGGACCTGACCCACCGCGCCCTCGGCCTGCACACCACGGTGTCACGGGTGCAGGGGGGCAAGCTCAAGGCCAAGAAGGAGATCCGCATCGCTTCGCTGTTCAAGGAAGCAGCGCCGGAATTTCTGCGGATGATCGTGGTGCACGAACTGGCGCACTTCAAGGAATCCGACCACAACAAGGCGTTCTACAAGCTCTGCGAGCACATGCTGCCGGGCTATCACCAACTGGAGTTCGACCTGCGGGTCTACCTGACCTGGCGCGATCTGCAAGGGGCGTCGGGCTGAGCCTTAGTGAAGGAGTGGGCGATGGATGTGAGCAAGACCAAGAGCAGTTTCTACCGCCGCCTGTATGTGGCGTACCTGATCGACAGCGGCCTGGCCAGCAGCGTGCCGGCCCTGACCGAGGTCACCGGCATGCCCCGGCGCACCGCCCAGGACACCATCGCCGCCCTGGCGGACCTGGATATCCGCTGCGAATTCGAGCAGCAGGATGGTGCCCGCAACCATGCCGGGCACTACCGCATCCACAGCTGGGGCGCCATCGACAAGGGCTGGATCGAGCCCAATCTGCGGCAGATCAAGGCGGTGCTGGGCTACCCCTGATCAGGCCCGGCGCATGCCGATATGCGGGATGCCGTCTTCCAGATAGGCCTCGCCGGCCACGCTGAAACCGTAGCGCCCGTAATAGCCTTGCAGGTGTGCCTGGGCCGAGAGGTAGATCGGGGTATCGGGCCAGTGCCGTTGCGCCTGTTTCAGCGCCTGTTCCATCAAGGCATGGCCGAGCCCCTGGCCCCGGGCCTGTTCGGCGATCACCACGCGGCCGATGACCACGTCGCCGCCCTGGGAAATCGGGTCCAGCAGGCGCAGGTAAGCCACCAGGTGATCGCCGTCCCAGGCCATCAGGTGACAGGTGTCGCCTTCCAGATCGCGGCCGTCGACTTCCTGATAGGGGCATTTCTGCTCCACCACAAAAACTTCGGTACGTAGCTGGAGGATGGCGTAGAGCTGTTCCTTGCCCAGATCGGAGTGATGCTTGCAGACCCATTCAACGGTCATGTTCATATCCTATGGAAAGTGCTGCGCGAAATAGTAAGCACATCGCCACGGGATGTCTCGTGGGCGGGTAGGGGGAATTTGTTTCTGTGAGTTAGGTCAAAATGCCATTACTCGGCTCACTGTCATTTGTCTTCTTTGTGTAATCTGTTTCCAAGTCCTGTGCATTGGTTTCGATGAGCTAATGTTAGGGCCTGGGCCACTCCTCTGCCTGCAGCTGGGGGCCCTTGAGTGTGAGCTGGAATGCGCTGGGCACTAGGCCCGCTAAGGATCTTCAAGCATGCTGCGATTGCATCGGGCTTTGGCTTTGATTGTATTGCTGTTGCTGGGCCAGGGCGCTTCTGCAGAGAAGCTGCGACTGGTCGCTGATGCCTGGCCCCCCTTTACCGACGCGACCCTGGTCAATGGCGGCGTCGCCACCGATATCGTCAGCACCGCCCTGGCCCGTGCCGGCTATTCCAGCGAGTTCGAGCAGGTGCCCTGGGCCCGGGCCCTGCTGGGCATTGGCGAGGGGCGCTACGACGTGCTGGTCAATGCCTGGTACAACGATGAGCGCACCCAGCTTGGGCAATTCTCTTCGGAATACATGCTCAACCGGGTGCGCTTTCTCAAGCGCAAGGACGCCCCGCTGGAATACAACAACCTCAAGCAGCTGCACGAGTACCCGATCGCCGTGGTGCGCGGCTACGCCTATTCCTCGGAATTCGACAATGACCCGGACCTGCACAAGGTTCCGGTGCATAACTTCGCCATGGCCGTGCGCATGCTGGCGGCGGACCGGGTCAAGCTGACCCTGGAAGATGAATACGTGGCCCGCTACTACCTGGCCCGTGAATCGCCGCGAGTGCGCAACGCCGTGGAGTTCCTGCCCAAGCCCCTGAGCGAGAACAGCCTGCATATCCTGGTGAGCCTGAAGAACCCCGAGCATGCACAGATCGTGGCCCGCTTCGACAAGGAAATCGCCGCCATGAAAGCCGACGGCAGCTACGAGCGACTGCTGCGCCAACACGGAATGTAAGAGGGGCAGCGGCAAGCTTCTAGCTGCAAGCGGTAAGCCCAATCCGTCCGTCTTGCAGCTTGCAGCTTACAACTGCCTTTAGGCTGCCTTTATGAGGTGCGCCGCCAGGGTCCGCAACGGGCCCAGCTGGCGACAGATCAGCCCCAGCTGGGTCTGCACCAGGCGCTGACCTTCGTCGATCTCGTCCGCCATCTGCTCCAGCTCGTTGGCCAGGGCTTCCTCGGCATCGCTGTGGATGGCGATCGGGGTGCGCTTGAGCAGGCCCTGGGCAATCTCGTCGATGCTCGCCGCCAGGCTCGAACCGGCGCCGCTGATCAAGTGCTCGCGAACCTCGTCCGGCAGCTCGGTACCACGGTGCGCGCCCAGGCCCGAGAGGTAGCTGAGCAAGGTGTGGGACAGCACCAGGAAGCGGAAACCCACGTCCGCTTCCTTACGAAAATGCCCCGGTTCCATCAGCATATTGGCCAGGGTGGTGGACAGCGCCGCGTCGGCGTTGTGGGCGTTGCGCCGGGCCAGGCGATAGGCCAGGTCGTCGCTCTTGCCGGCCGCGTACTGCTGCATGATCTGCCGCAGGTAGATGCTGTTGCAGCTCAGGGTGTTGGCCAGCACCTGGTTCAGGCGTCGGCCCTGCCAGTCCGGCAGGAACAGAAACACCGCCAGGCCGGCGATCAGGCTGCCCAGCAGGGTATCGAACAGCCGCGGCAGGAACAGCCCGTAGCCGTCCCCCACCTGGTTGAAGCAGAACAGCACCATCAGGGTGATGGCGGCCGTGGCCAGGGTGTAGCGGGTGGTGCGGTTGGTGAAGAACACCACCCCGGCGGCAATCGCGAACAAGGACTGCACCAGCGGGCTTGGGAACAGGTCGAACAAGGCCCAGGCAATGGTCAGGCCGATGGCGGTGCCGACGATCCGCTGCCCCAGCTTGCGCCGTGTGGCACCGTAGTTGGGTTGGCAGACGAACAGGGTGGTGAGGATGATCCAGTAGCCCTGGGACGGGTGGATCAGATGCACCATGCCGTAGCCGATGCTCAGCGCCAGGGGCAGGCGCAGGGCATGGCGGAACAGCAGCGAGGTCGGCGTCAGCTGGGTGCGCAGGCGGGTCCAGACATCCTTGAGGTTGCGTGGCGAACGATCCAGCAGGCTGCTGTCGCTGGCATCGGCCAGGGCATCGGGGTTGCTGGCGTCGCTAAGCAGGCGGTCGAGGGTGCCGAGGTTGGCCGCCAGGGCGCGCAGCGAACGCAGCAGGCCGCGCCAGGCCGGGTTGCTCTGGATGCGCAGATGCTCCAGGGAGGCGTGCAGGTCTGCCAGGGCTTCGGCGAACGTCGCGTCGTAGACGAACGGCTGGCGCAGCTGGATGGATTCCGCCAGGGCCCGGCAGGCCTTGCCCTGCTGGCGCAACAGGCGCTGGCAGCGGAACAGCACGTCGCTGTGGAAGAAGGCATCGGCCAGGGCGTTATAGGGGTAATGCGAGGAGCTGGCCCGCTCGTGAATGTCTTGGGCGAGGAAGTACAGCTTCAGGTAGCGGCTGACCTTGGACCCCGGACGACCATTGCCGACCCGGTGCAAGATGATCTCCTTGGCGGCATTCAGCGCCGCCACCACCTTGCCGTTCTGCTGCGCCAGCTCCAGGCGCCGGGCTTCCACATCGAGTTGGCGAATGGGCTCGAACAGCGAGGCCTTGAGCTTGAGATAGAAGCCCAGTTCGCGAAACAGCCGGGCCAGGCTCTGCTGCACCGGCTGGTTGGAGAACAGCGCCTGCCACAGCACCGAAAGCACGCCATACCAGGCGGCACCGGCCACCAGCAGCAGTGGTTCGTGCCAGAAATCGATCACCGCGCCGCCGCGCTGGTCGACGCCGATCATGGTGTAGACCGAGAGAATCAGGGTGGCCGAGGCAATTGCGCCATAACGTTCGCCCAGGGCCCCGAGCATGGTCAGGCCAAAGCTGGCCAGGGCCAGGGCAATGGCGAAGATCCAGGGGTAGGGGAACAGCAACTCCACCGACAGCGCGGCGATGCTGAAGCACACCAGGGTCACGGCCAGGGCATTGAGCCGGCCCTGCCAGCTGTCGTCGGTCTCGGCCAGGGCGCTGGCGATGATGCCGAGGAACAGCGGAATCAGCAGGCCCATCTCATCCTGGTACCAGCACAGCGCCATGCTGCCGGTCAGGGCGATAAACACCCGCACGCTGTAGCTGAACTTATCCAGCGCCCAGAGACGGCGCAGGGAATGACGAAAAGAGGTCGAGGACATGGACTGGGGCGGGCCTTCCGGGCGATGCAGCTAAATTGAGCCAGTATTGACGACGGCGCAATGCCGCCGTCACATCTGCCAGCAAATTCTGTTCCGTGAATGCCCAAAGCCAGCCCTCAGCCTTACCCCACACGCTGTAGGAGCGAGCTTGCTCGCGAAAAACCCGCCATCGCCAGCAGTTTCCAAAATGGGGGCAGACGCGCGCTCGGAGTCAGACGTACTGCGCCGCCGCGTAGCCCGAGGCCCAGGCCCACTGGAAGTTGAAACCGCCCAGGTGGCCGGTGACATCCAGCACTTCGCCGATGAAATACAGCCCCGGGCTTTTCAGCGATTCCATGGTCTTGGACGACACCTCGCGGGTATCGACGCCGCCCAGGGTCACCTCGGCGGTGCGGTAGCCCTCGGTGCCCGCCGGCACCAGTTGCCAGCTGCCGAGCTTGCCGGCCACGTCCGCCAGTTCCGCCGGGGTGTACTGCTTCATCGGTTTGGAGACGAACCAGTGATCGGCCAGCAGGCCGGCCATTTTCTTGGTGAAGATCTCCCCCAGCAGGGTCTTGAGTTCGCTGTTGGGGCGTTCGGCCTGCTGCTGTTGCAGCCAGCCCAGGGCGTCGTGGTCTGGCAGCAGGTTGATCTCGACGCTGTCGCCGGGCTGCCAGTAGGAGGAAATCTGCAGGATCGCCGGGCCGCTGAGGCCACGGTGGGTGAACAGGATGTTCTCGCGAAAGCTCTGCTCATTGCAGCTCACCAGGCAATCCACCGAAGTGCCCGAAAGCTCGCCGCACAGCTCCTTGAGCTGGTCGGTGATGGTGAACGGCACCAGGCCGGCGCGGGTTGGCAGCAACTCGTGGCCGAACTGCTTGGCCACCTGATAGCCGAAGCCGGTGGCGCCCAGGGTCGGGATTGACAGGCCGCCGGTGGCGATCACCAGGGACTGGCACTGCACCGCGCCGAGGGTGGTTTGCAGCAGGTAGCCGGCTTCCAGCTTCTCGATCTGCTGGATCGAGGTGTCCAGGCGCAGCTCCACGCCAACCTGGTCGCACTCGTCGAGGAGCATGCCGAGGATGTCGCTGGACTTGTTGTCGCAAAACAGCTGGCCGAGCTTCTTCTCGTGGTACGGCACACCGTGCTTGGCCACCAGGCCAATGAAGTCCCATTGGGTGTAGCGGGCCAGGGCCGACTTGCAGAAATGAGGGTTCTGCGACAGGAAGTTGGCCGGCTCGGTGTACATATTGGTGAAGTTGCAGCGCCCGCCACCGGACATCAGGATCTTCTTCCCGGCCTTGTTGGCGTGGTCCAGCAGCAGCACTTGGCGGCCACGCCCGGCAGCGCTCAGGGCACACATCAGGCCGGCGGCGCCGGCGCCGATGATCACGACTTCGGTAGAACGCAAAACATTGTCCTCACACAAATCTTTGTAGGAGCGAGCTTGCTCGCGATGACGGTGCCGGGTTCAACCTCGATGTTGGCTGTTCGGACGCTATTGCGAGCAAGCTCGCTCCTACGGGGGTGGTGGCGTTACAAGATGCGTACGCGCAGCGAACGGCCCTTGATCTTGCCGCTGTTGAGGCGCTGCAGGGCTTGCTTGGCGATGCCGCGCTCCACCGCTACGTAGGCCTGGAAGTCGAAGATCGCGATCTTGCCCACCTGGGTGCCGGGGATGCCGGCTTCACCGGTCAGGGCGCCGAGGATGTCCCCCGGGCGCACCTTGTCCTTGCGCCCGGCGGCAATGCACAGGGTGCTCATGGCCGGCAGCAGTGGCCCGCCGCCCTGGCTCTTCAGGCTGTCGATCTGTTCCCAGTTCAGCGGGGCTTTCTGCAACTGTTCGATGGCCTGGGCGCGATGGGCTTCGGACGGCGACACCAGGCTGATGGCAACGCCTTTCTCGCCGGCGCGACCGGTACGGCCAACCCGGTGGATATGGATTTCCGAGTCCCGTGCCAGTTCGACGTTGATCACCATGTCCAGGGCGTCGATATCCAGGCCGCGGGCGGCGACATCGGTGGCCACCAGTACCGAGGTGCTGCGGTTGGCGAACATCGCCAGGACCTGGTCGCGGTCGCGCTGTTCCAGGTCACCGTGCAGGCCCACCGCGGACATGCCCTTGGCGGTCAGGTGGTCGACGGTTTCCTGCACCTGCTGCTTGGTGAAGCAGAACGCCACGCAAGATTGCGGGCGGAAGTGGTTGAGCACCTTGACCACGGCGTCCATGCGCTCTTCCGGGGAAATCTCGTAGAAACGCTGCTCGATCTGGCTGTCGGCGTGCAGGGCTTCGGCCTTCACCTGCTGCGGGTCGCGCATGAACTTCGACGCCAGCTGCTTGATGCCCACCGGGTAGGTGGCGGAGAACAGCAGGGTCTGCCGGCGTTCCGGGGTGTAGGCGATGATTTCCTCGATCGGGTCGTAGAAGCCCATGTCGAGCATGCGGTCGGCTTCGTCGAGCACCAGGGTGTTGAGGCCGTCGAGTTTCAGCGTGCCCTTGCGCAGGTGCTGGGCGATACGCCCGGGGGTGCCGACGATGATGTGCGCGCCGTGTTCCAGGGAGGCGATCTGCGGGCCGAGGGATACACCGCCGCACAGGGTCAGCACCTTGATATTGTCTTCGGCGCGGGCCAGGCGGCGGATTTCCTTGGCCACCTGGTCGGCCAGCTCGCGGGTTGGGCACAGCACCAGCGCCTGGCAGCCGAAGTAGTGTGGGTTGATCGGGTTCAGCAGGCCGATGCCGAAGGCCGCGGTCTTGCCGCTGCCGGTCTTGGCCTGGGCGATCAGGTCCAGGCCCTTGAGGATCACCGGCAAGCCTTGGGCCTGGATCGGCGTCATCTGGGCATACCCGAGAGAGTCGAGGTTGGCCAGCATGGCGGGAGACAGGGGCAAGGTGTTGAAAGCGGTGGCGATGGTGGTCACGGGACGGGCCTGCAAAACAAAATGTCGCGCAGTGTACCAGCCTCGCTCCCACAAGCTGCAAATTCTGGACGAGCAACACAACGCACGACCGCCGGCTCCTACAGGGTGTGTGGCAGGTCAGTGCTCTATGTGTTGTTCCTCGACCTTGCGCGCCCGCCGGCCATCGCTGGGGGACAGCTGCAGGAAGATCGCCGCCGCCAGCATCGCCATGATGCCCACGGTCAGGAAGGTCAGCTGGAAAGCGCCCAGCACCGTGTCCACCCCGTCATTCCCCACCTCCGCGGTAAAGCCCCCCAGCAGGGCGCCGGCACAGGCCACGCCGAGGCTCAGGGACAATTGCGCCACCACCGACAGCAGGCTGTTGCCGCTGCTGGCAGCGGCATCGTCGAGGTCGATCAGGGTCACGGTGTTCATCGCGGTGAACTGCAGCGAGTTGATCGCCCCCAACACCGCCAGCATGCCCAGCAGCAGCGGGTAGGGGGTCTGCTCGCTGACCAGCCCCATGCTTGCCAGCATCATGCCCAGGGCCAGGGTGTTGCCGGTCAGCACGATGCGGTAGCCCAGGCGTTCGATCAGCGGCCGGGCGATGGACTTGGCCAGCATCGCCGCCGCCGCCAGGGGCAGCATGCTCATCCCGGCCTGGGACGGTGAATAGCCCAGGGCCACTTGCAACAGCAGCGGCACCAGGAACGGCAGGGCGCCGCTGCCCAGGCGGGCGAACAGATTGCCGAGGATGCCCACGGCGAAGGTCCGCACCTTAAACAGCGAAGGGGCGAACAGCGGCTTGTCGATATGCCCGGCCCGTAGCCAATAGGCCGCCAGGCAAGCCAGGCCGCCGAACAGCAGCAACATCACCCGCAGGTGCGGCAGGTGCAGTTCTCCCAGGCCCTCCATGGCGATGGTGATCAGCACCATGGCCGCGCCAAACAGCAGGAAGCCCAGGCCGTCGAAACGGGTGCGCTCGCTGCCCCGCAGGTCGGGAATGAAGCGCCACACCGCATAGCAGCCCAGGGCCCCCACCGGCAGGTTGATCAGGAAGATCCAGTGCCAGGTCAGGTACTGCACCATCCAGCCGCCCATGGTCGGGCCGATCAGCGGCCCCAAGAGCCCGGGAATGGTGATGAAGCCCATGATCCGCACCAGCTCCGAGCGCGGGTAGGCGCGCAGCACCACCAGTCGCCCCACCGGCAGCATCAACGCGCCGCCCAGGCCCTGGATCACCCGGGCGCCGATCAGCAGCCCCAGGGAGTTGGACAAGGCGCACAGCAGCGAGCCGATGCTGAACAGCAAGATGGCGCCGAAGAAGATCTTGCGTGTGCCGAAGCGGTCGGCGATCCAGCCCGAGGCCGGAATCAGCAAGGCCACGGTGAGCATGTAGGCGATGATCACCCCCTGCATGCGCAGCGGGTCTTCGGTCAGGTCGCGGGCCATGGCCGGCAGCGCGGTGTTGAGGATGGTGCCGTCCAGGGACTGCATGAAGAAGGCAATGGCCACCACCCAGGGCAGCCAGCGCAGGGTGGTGGCATCGAGAGCGGGGCGTTCGGACATGGGGCCTCTCAAGGGTAGCGGCAAGCTTCAAGCCGCAAGCCTCAAGCTTCAAAGCATAAGCTTCAAGCTTGCCGCTTACAGCTTGCGGCTTGTCGCTTACAGAGTCAGGGTCAAGCGTTTGACCAGTGCCCCGGGCAGGTGCATCGAGGCGGTCTGGCGCTGGCCGTAGGTGCTGGCCGACAGCAGCAGCTCGCGTTGTTCGGTCAGGGCCTCCAGCTGGGAGCCCAGCAGGCTGAAGACGCTGTCGTCGAAACGCATGGTGCTCACCGGGGCCTGGATCTCGCCGTTCTCCACCCAGAAGGTGGCGAAGCGGGTCATGCCGGTCAGGCGCGCCGCCGGCAGGTCCGAGTAGTTCAGGTACCACAGGTTGCTGATGTACAGGCCGGTGCCCAGTTGCTGGAGAATCTCCTGCTGCGGCAGTTGGCCGGCGGCCATGTTCAGCGCGCTGGGGTACTCGCCGCTGCCGGCACCGTTGGCTGTCAGGCCGTATTCGGCGGCGCTGCGGGAGTTGATCAGCTGGGCTTGGGCAGCGCCCTGGGCAATCAGCGACAGGTCGCTGCGCGGGTAGCCCTCATCGGAAAAGGCCGGGCTCAGGGAACCGCTGACCTGCTCATCGAGGGACACCCGCGGGCTCAGGGCGGCATCGCCGGCATAAAGCTTTTGCAGCGGGCTGTGCTTGCTGGCAATCGACTGGGCAGAAAAACCGCCCCAGGCCAGCATGCCCATGATTTCCTCCAGGGCCGCCGGCGCCAGGTAGGCGCGGTACTCGCCCGGGGCCAGGGTGCGCAGCGGTCGGCCGAGGAACTCCAGCTGCTGGCGGGCCTGGTCGAAGCGCTGGGCAAAGGCCGCGCTGTCCCAGGCATGCCCGGCGTAGCTGGCTTTTACCGCCTGGCCATTGGCGTGGAACAGGCTGAAATCGAAGTTGAAGCTATTGGCCTGGTGCCAGCCGAAGGCTCCGCTGGAACTGGCGAAGCCACGGCTGATGGGGCCGGCGGCATAGATGCCCACCAGGTCCAGGCCGGCGCCGGCGCCGGCGATTTCCTCGACCACCTGCTCGCTACCGGGCAGCGGGTGCTCCTGCACATTCTGCGATTGCCAGTGGGTGTGGTTGAGCATCAGGTAAGGGTCCGCCGGCAGCAGCGGCAAGGTTTCGCGCAGCTGTTGCAGGCCTTCGGCCAGGCGCTGGCGGTCCACTTCGGGGTCGTTGCTCAGGGTGATGTCGAGGTCGGCGTGGCGCCCCTCGTCGATCAGCTTGAAGCGCACGCTGGCCTGCTGCACCTGGCCGGCCTGGCGCACCTTGGCATGGTTGAAGCGGATAAACACCGAGGACTCGGCGGCGTAGCTCAGGGTGAACTGCTCCGACTCCTTGAGGGCATCCTTGAGCCACTGCACCAAGGCCTTGAATTGCTCGGCCTGATTCATCGTCCTGGTCATCAGGCGTCTCCTCCGAATACGTCAATCTTGCTGAATACGCAGGCCGGCGAAGCATGGCCGACGCGGATCACCTGGTTAGGCTCACCCTTGCCGCAGTTTGGCGTGCCCAGCACCTGGAAGGTGCTGCGGTCGCCCACCGCACTGAGGTTGCGCCAGAAATGCGCGGAAATGCCCCGGTAGTTGGGGTTCTTGACCACGCCCTGGAGTTCGCCGTTTTCGATCAGCTGGCCCCATTCGCAGCCGAACTGGAACTTGTTGCGCGCATCGTCGATGGACCAGGAACGGTTGGTGGACATCAGGATGCCGTGCTCGATCTGGCCGATCAGTTGCTTGAGGGACTGCTCGCCGGGCTCGATATTGAGGTTGGCCATGCGATCGATGGGCGCGCGGTTCCAGCCACAGGCGCGGCTGTTGGCCACGCCGTCCAGGCCACTGCGGTATTGCGACAGGGCGCCACCCAGCGGCCGCACCAGCAGGCCCTGGCGAATCAGGAACTGCTTCTGCGCGGCCGTGCCGTCGTCGTCATGGCCGTAGCTGGCCAGCTCCTCGGGGATTTCCGGATCGAAGGTCACGTTGAGCAGCGGCGAGCCGTATTGCAGGTGGCCGAAATCGCTCTGTTTGACGAAGCTGGTGCCGGCGTAGTTGCGCTCGTCGCCGAGGATGCGGTCCAGCTCCAGCGGATGGCCGATGGACTCGTGGATCTGCAGCATCATCTGGTCCGGCATCAGCAGCAGGTCGCGGGGGCCTTGTGGGGTGTTGGGCGCCAGCAGCAGTTGCAGGGCCTGTTCGGCCACCCGCGGCGCGGCACCAAGCAGGCCGCAGCGGCTGATCACATCGCCGGCGCCCTGCTGGCCGAAGTTTTCCCGGCCCAGGCTGCGGGTCTGGCTGTCGCTGCCGTCGTAGGCGGTGACGTCCAGGCCCGGGTAGACGAAGCGCTGGGCCTGGCGCAGCTCGGCGCCGGCGCTGTTGAGGTAGATCTGCTCGACCTGGGTCACGCCGATGCCCACTTGCCAGTTCACCAGGCGTTCGTCCTTGGGCACCGAGGCCGACTCGTCGCCCAGCAGCTGGTAGCAATCGCTCAGGGACGGGAAGGCTTGTTCGAGGTTGGGCGAGAGGTAATCCCCGCGATGGCTGGACACCGGCTGCTCGCGCAGATCCAGCAGGGCGTGGGCGGCGATCACCCGGGCCTGTTGCTCGGCCCGTTCCAGGGCTGCCTGCAGGCCGCTTTGCGACAGGTCGTTGGTGGCCGCATAGGCCTCCACGCCGCGCACCCGCACCGTCAGCATCGCGCCTTCGTCACGGCCCAGGCTCGGCGGTTCGGCCACGTTCTTGCGCACCGACAGGTACTGGTTCGACTCGCGGACATAACGCAGGGAAAAGAATTCGGCGCCCGTGCGCAAGGCAGCGAAGCGCTGCTTGAGCTGGGGGTGAAAGTCGAACATGGATGACCTCCTTGTGAGGCGCGATAACGGACGGGCCTTGCGCCGGCAAGCGCAACGGCGCCCGGCGGCTCCTACAGCTATAGGTATTGATGGGCGTGAAGGGGATAGGCAGTTGGGAAACTGTAGCTGCTGCCCAAGGCTGCGATCAAGGATGCAGTCCAGGCAATGGGCGAGGAGGAAAAAGGCGGGAGGGAAAGAAATGGCGCCGACCCTTGCGGTCGGCGCCATCGATGCTTACTGCGCGGTTGCAGCTACATCGCGCAGCGGCTTGCCACGTACCGGGGCATCGCCCGCCACGTAGTAGGCGGCCTTGCTGCGTGGCAGCGGCTGGCGACCACGGATCTTGTCGGCGATTTTCTCGGCCATCATGATGGTCGGCGCGTTGAGGTTGCCGGTGGTGATGATCGGCATGATCGAGGCATCCACCACACGCAGGCCCTGCATGCCGTGCACGCGACCCTGATGGTCCACTACCGCCATGTCGTCGGTGCCCATCTTGCACGAGCAGGAAGGGTGGAACGCGGTTTCGGCGTGCTCGCGGATGAATTTGTCCAGCTCGGCATCGGTCTGCACTTCGATGCCCGGGCTGATCTCGCGACCGCGGTAGGCGTCCAGGGCCGGCTGCTGCATGATTTCCCGGGTCAGACGGATGCCGTCGCGGAATTCCTGCCAGTCCTGCTCGGTGGCCATGTAGTTGAAGAGGATGCTCGGGTGCTGGCGCGGGTCCTTGGACTTGAGCTGCACGCGACCGCGGCTTGGCGAACGCATCGAACCCATATGGGCCTGGAAACCGTGTTCCTGTACGCCGTTGCTGCCGTTGTAGTTAATCGCCACCGGCAGGAAGTGGTACTGGATGTTCGGCCATTCGAACTCTTCGCGGGTACGGATAAAGCCGCCGGCCTCGAACTGGTTGCTGGCGCCGATGCCGGTGCCGTTGAACAGCCACTGGGCACCGATGGCCGGCTGGTTCCACCACAGCAGCGAGGGGTACAGCGAAACGGGCTGGGTGCAGGCGTATTGCAGGTACAGCTCCAGGTGGTCCTGGAGGTTCTCGCCAACGCCCGGCAGGTCGTGGACCACTGGAATATCCAGGCTTTCCAGCAGGGCGCGCGGGCCGACGCCGGAGCGTTGCAGCAGTTGCGGCGAAGCGATGGCGCCGGAGCAGACGATGACTTCCTTGCGCGCACGGGCTTCCACGCGCTCTTCGGTGCTGCCTTGCAGGTAGCGCACGCCAACCGCGCGCTTGCCGTCGAACAGCACTTTATCGGTCAGGGCGTGGGTGACGATGGTCAGGGTCGAACGCTTTTTGGCGGTGTCCAGGTAGCCGCGGGCGGTGCTGGAGCGGCGGCCTTTTGGGGTCACGGTACGGTCCATTGGACCGAAACCTTCCTGCTGGTAGCCGTTCAAGTCTTCGGTGCGCGGGTAACCGGCCTGCACGCCGGCCTCGACCATGGCGTGGAACAGCGGGTTGTTGCCGGCCTTGGGCGTGGTCACGCTGACCGGGCCTTCGCCACCGTGGTAGTCGTTAGGGCCGATGTCGCGGGTTTCCGCCTTGCGGAAATACGGCAGGCAGTCCAGGTAGCTCCAGTCTTCCAGGCCTGGCAGCTTGGCCCAGCCGTCGTAGTCCATGGCGTTGCCGCGGATGTAGCACATGCCGTTGATCAGCGATGAGCCGCCCAGGCCCTTGCCGCGACCGCACTCCATGCGCCGACCGTCCATGTAGGGTTCCGGATCGGTCTCGTAGGCCCAGTTGTAGCGCCGGCCTTGCAGGGGGAACGCCAGTGCCGCCGGCATCTGGGTGCGGAAGTCGAAACGGTAGTCCGGGCCGCCGGCTTCCAGCAGCAGGACGGTGACGCCTTCGTCTTCGGTCAGACGGGTCGCCAGGGTGTTACCGGCAGAGCCGGCACCAACGATGATGTAGTCGTATTCTTTGGCCATTAAATGCACCCTCGTAAAAGTTGGTTCAGGCTGCTTTTGTGGAGAGGGAGCTTGCTCCCGTTCGACTGCATGGCAGTCGCAAAGTCAGCGCTGGAGTTCTGTCTGAAAGAACGGCGGTGCCTGGAATGGGGCTGCTTCGCAGCCCGACGGGAGCAAGCTCCCTCGCCACAGGGGCCATGCCAGGCTCGATCGCGGCTTAGAACACCGAGTTGTAGTCGCCCAGCTCGACTTGCACCGACTTGATGCGGGTGAAGTTGTTCAGCGAGCTGATGCCGTTCTCGCGGCCCACGCCCGACTGCTTGTAGCCGCCCACTGGCATCTTGGCGTCGGATTCGCCCCAGGCGTTGATCCAGCAGATACCGGCTTCGAGCTGATGAATCACGCGGTGGGCGCGGTTCAGGTCGCGGGTGACCAGGCCGGCGGCCAGGCCGAAGTCGGTGTCGTTGGCGCGACGGATCACTTCTTCTTCGGTTTCGTAGGTCAGGATCGCCATCACTGGGCCGAAGATTTCTTCACGGACGATGGTCATGTCGTCGCTGCAGTCGGTGAATACGGTCGGGGCCACGAAGGCGCCCTTGGCGAATTCGCCGTCGGTCAGACGCTCGCCGCCGCACAGTACGCGGGCACCTTCTTCCTTACCCTTGGCGATGTAGCCCAGCACGCTTTCCATATGCTGGAAGCTCACCAGTGGGCCGAAGTTGGTGTTTTCGTCTTCCGGGTTGCCGATGCGGATGCGCGCTACGCGCTCGGCGATCTTGGCTTCGAAGGCGGCTTTCAGGTGGCTCGGTACGAATACCCGAGTGCCGTTGGTGCAGACCTGACCGGAGCTGTAGAAGTTGGCCATCATCGCGGTGTCGGCGGCGCGATCCAGGTCGGCGTCGTCGAAGATGATCAGCGGCGACTTGCCACCCAGTTCCATGGTTACGTCTTTCAGCGAGGAACTGGAAGCGCTGGCCATGACTTTCTTGCCGGTGTCGGTGCCGCCGGTGAAGGAGACTTTCTCGATGCGCGGGTGCTCGGTCAGCCAGGTGCCGACTTCACGGCCGCTGCCGGTCAGTACGTTGAACACGCCCGCCGGTACGCCGGCTTCGGTGTAGATCTCGGCCAGTTTCAGGGTGGTCAGCGAGGTCACTTCGCTAGGCTTGAAGATCATCGCGTTGCCGGCGGCCAGGGCCGGTGCGGATTTCCACAGGGCGATCTGGATCGGGTAGTTCCAGGCACCGATACCGGCAACTACGCCCAGGGGCTCGCGGCGGGTGTAGACGAAGGAGGTGTCGCGCAGCGGGATCTGCTCGCCTTCGATGGCGGGCACCAGGCCGGCGTAGTATTCCAGCACGTCGGCGCCAGTGACGATATCGACGTATTTGGTTTCCGAGAACGCCTTGCCGGTGTCCAGGGTTTCCAGAGCGGCCAGCTCGTCGTTGCGCTCACGCAGGATGTCCACGGCGCGACGCAGGATGCGCGAACGCTCCATGGCGGTCATGGCGGCCCAGATCTTCTGGCCTTTTTCGGCGCTGACCACGGCGCGTTCCACGTCTTCCTTGGTGGCGCGTTGCACTTGCGCCAGGACTTCACCGTTGGCCGGGTTGATGGCATCGAAAGTGGCATCGCTGCCGGCATCGGTGTAGCCGCCATCGATGTAGAGTTTTTGCAGTTCGAAACGGGCCATAGTGTCCTCGCAAGTGCATTAAGTTGTGGGCTTGGCCACCGGGCATGCCCTTGAGTTTGGGCGCGCTGGTCAGTGGCGTGCAGAGGCCGAGCGTCTTAGTTGTGCTCTAGCGCTCCTGCTTAGCCAGTTGTAGATCCATGTATTCGTAAGCGATCCGTATCGCCTGGTCGGTGTCGAATGCATCACCCGACAAGGCACCACGCAACCACAAACCGTCGATCAAAGCCGCCAGGCCGCGGGCTGCCTTGCGCGCATGGTAGAGCGGCAGGGCGCGGCGGAACTGGCAACACAGGTTGGAATACAAACGGTGGTCGTTGATCCGCTGCAACCTGTGCAAATCGGGCTGGTGCATGCTGGAAGCCCAGAAGGCCAACCAGGTTTTCATTGCCGGGCCGTTCACCTGGCTGGCATCGAAGTTGCCCTCGATGATCACTTTCAGGTGAGCGCGCGGGCTGTCGTCCGTCAGGGCCTGACGGCGTGCTCTTACGCCTTCGTTGAGCATGCTCATGATGTAACCCATCGTCGCTGCGATCAGGCCGTTCTTGTCCCGAAAGTAGTGACTGATGATGCCATTCGAAACGCCGGCCAGACGGGCAATCAGGGCAATGCTGGCGTCCCCCATTCCGACCTGATCGACCGCTTGCAGCGTGGCTTCGATCAACTGCTGGCGGCGTATGGGTTGCATACCGACCTTGGGCATCTGACACCTCTCCTTAGGCCCGTCGACGGGCGTACGACGCCTGTCGACTTGCGGGCCAGTCTATTTTGTTTTGATTGAACGTTCAATCAACAAAGAATAATATCTGCGACAAATCGTCGCTGCCTTAGGAGCTTTTCCTACTCGTGGACGGCGGGAAAACGACCTCCGAAATAGCCCAGAACCTACATCTGGCATGGCGTGGAGCGGCACGAGCACGGACGTGTTGAAGGGGCAGGACGCTCTGGGGACCAGGGGATGAACTGCAGGTTCGTCACCGACCTTGGATGCGGGTGCGCAACGCGGCTTTTGCGGTTTCGGGTTTTTTCGGGGTGTCTTTATATCACCCGACGATCGGCTGCCAACTAACCGATTGGTCGGGTTCCGTGTTGCCTTGTGTCCTTCTCTCGCACTGCCTGGAGCATCTGTGCAATGAGTTCTGCCTCTCTTATAAAGACCCCACCGGAAAAGGTGCGGGTCAACGGTTGGGTGTTCTACACCTCCACCGCGCTGATCCTGTTGTTGACCGCCATTCTGATCATCGCCCCGCAAGAGGCCGGCAGAATGCTGGGTATCGCCCAGGCCTGGCTGTCCCGCAGCTTTGGCTGGTACTACATGCTGGTGATCGCCGCCTACCTGGTGTTCGTGGTGGGCCTGGCGTTTTCCTCCTACGGCAAGCTCAAGCTGGGGACCAAGCAAGACACCCCGGACTTCAGCTATGGCGCCTGGGCCGGGATGCTGTTCTCTTCCGGCATCGGTATCTCGCTGCTGTACTTCGGTGCTTCCGAGCCCCTGGACCACTACTTCAACCCGCCCGAAGGCGTACCCGGCAGCAACCTGGCCGCGCGCCAGGCGCTGCAGCTGACCTTCCTGCACTGGGGCCTGCATGGCTGGGCCATCTATGCCCTGGTGGGCCTGGCGGTGGCGTACTTCGCCTACCGGCACAACCAGCCGCTGGCCCTGCGTTCGGCGTTGTATCCGCTGGTGGGCGAGCGCTGGGTTAAGGGCGCGGCGGGTCACGCGGTGGACGGCTTCGGCATGTTCGTGACCCTGCTGGGCCTGGTGACCAACCTCGGCATCGGCTCGATGCAGGTGTCTTCCGGCCTGGAAAACCTGTTCGGCATGGAACACAGCAACACCAACCTGCTGATCGTGATCATCGTCATGAGCACGGTGGCCACCATTGCTGCGGTGTCCGGGGTGGAGAACGGCATCCGCCGCCTGTCCAACCTGAACATCGTGCTGTTCAGCGGCCTGCTGATCTTCGTGCTGCTGTTCGGCCCGACCCTGCACTTGCTCAACGGCTTCGTGCAGAACATCGGCGACTACCTGAACGGCGTGGTGCTGAAAACCTTCGACCTCTATGTGTATGAAGGCGACAACGCCAAGTCCGATCGCTGGCTGGGCCTGTGGACCCTGTTCTACTGGGCTTGGTGGATTTCCTGGGCACCTTTCGTAGGCATGTTCATCGCGCGTATTTCCCGTGGTCGCACGGTGCGTGAACTGGTGGCCGGGGTGCTGCTGATTCCTCTGGGCTTCACCCTGGCCTGGCTGTCGATCTTCGGCAACTCGGCCCTGGACCTGGTGCTCAACCAGGGGGCGGTGGAGTTGGGCAAGACGGCGTTGGAACAGCCGTCCATGGCCATCTACCAGCTGCTCGAGCATTACCCGGCGTCGAAGATCGTCATCGGTGTATCGATTTTCGTTGGCTTCGTGCTGTTCCTGACCCCCGCCGACTCCGGTGCGGTGATGATGGCCAACCTGTCCTGCAAGGGCGGTAACGTCGATGAAGACGCCCCGCACTGGCTGCGGATCTTCTGGTCGGCGGTGATCACCCTGGTGACCATCGGCCTGTTGTTCGCCGGTAACTTCGAAGCCATGCAGACCATGGTGGTGCTGGCCGGCCTGCCGTTCTCGGTGGTGCTGGTGTTCTTCATGTTCGGCCTGTACAAGGCCATGGCCCAGGACACTCAGGTCGAACAGGAACAGGCGGAGCTGGCGGCCCGTGGCCGTCGCGGTTTCAGCGAGCGCCTGACCCAGCTGGACCTGCAACCGACCCAGTCGGTGGTGCAGCGCTACATGGACAAGCACGTCAGCCCCGCGCTGGAAGAAGCGGCGGCGCAACTGCGCAACCTGAGCCTGCAGGTGCAGACCAACCTCGGCAAGTCGAAGAGCCTGCTGGGCCTGCGGGTGGAAATGGATGAAGGCAATCCCTTCGTCTACGAAGTGAGCCTGGACGGCTACCTGGCCGCACCGAGCGAATCGACCCAGCCTGAAGGCGCTGAAACCGAAGTGCGCAGTCGTTTCTACCGGGCCGAGGTGTACCTGCACAACGGCAGCCAGGAATACGACTTGATGGGCTTCACCCAGGAGCAGATCACCCGTGATGTGCTCGATCAGTTCGAAAGCCATCGGCAGCTCCTTGGCCGTGTCTATAGCTGAAGGTTGAAGAGGGCGGTGCGACTCTGTGGCGAGGGAGCTTGCTCCCGCTGGGTGGCACCGCCACCCCGATGACTGCATCGGGTTCCAACAGGCGGATCGCGGAGCCAGGCTTTACATCTGCTTCGCGCTGGCGCGCCAGCCCGACCAAGCGGGAGCAAGCTCCCTCGCCACACATACTTAAGGTCGTACCAATGAAAACGCCGCGATTGCTCGCGGCGTTTTCGTTTCTGCCAATCAGCCCAGGTTCTTGCCGAGCAGGGCGTGGTAGAGCTCGCTGTCGCCGAGAATCCCCACCACTTTCTGGTCGTCGTGGAGCACCAGCTTGTTGCCGGTCTGGTAGCGGATCTGCAAGGCGTCGCGCATGCCGATATTGGAATCCACCAGGGTCGGGCGCCGGCCCAGTTCTTCCACCGACTGACCGGGCACCCAGTTCTGCAGGTCCAGGTGCGAGCCGTTGCGTCGCGCGCCCTTGATGGTGTTGCCCTCGGCCAGGTCGAGCCAGGAGTCGCCACCCGGGTCCAGGCAGACCGAGCCGTTGACCCGCTTGCAGTTGTCCAGGCTGCGCATCAGGCTGCGCCCGCAGAGCACGTTCAGCGGGTTGGTATGGGCGACGAAGGTGCGCACATAGTCGTCCGCGGGGTTGAGCACGATCTCTTCCGGCTTGCTGTACTGGATGATTCGCCCGTCTTTCATGATGGCGATGCGGCTGCCCAGCTTCAGGGCTTCGTCCAGGTCGTGGCTGACGAAGACGATGGTCTTGCTCAACTTGCGTTGCAGTTCCAGCAACTCGTCCTGCAGGCCCTGGCGAATCAGCGGGTCGAGGGCCGAGAAGGGTTCGTCCATCAGCAGGATATCGGCGTCCATGGCCAGGGCGCGGGCCAGGCCCACGCGCTGCTGCATGCCGCCGGACAATTCATCGGGCTTCTTGTTACGCCACTGGGTCAGGCCCACCAGTTCGAGCTTCTCGTCCACCAGCTTGCGCCGTTCCTTCTCGGGACGGCCCTGCATCTCCAGGCCGAAGCTGATGTTCTCGCGCACCGTCAGCCAGGGCATCAGGGCGAATTTCTGGAACACCATGGCGATGCGCTGGGTGCGCATCATCTTCAGTTCCGCCGGGGTGCAGGAAGCGATATCGATCTGCCGCCCTTCATGCTCGACGAACAGCTGGCCGCGGCTCACGGTGTTGAGGCCATTGATGCAGCGCAACAGGCTCGACTTGCCGGAGCCGGAAAGGCCCATCAGCACGCAGATCTCGCCTTTCTGGATATCCAGGCTGGCTTTCTCGACGCCGACTATCTGCCCGGTCTTCTTCAGGATCTCGTTGCGGGTCATGCCCTGGTCCAGCAGCTTGAGCGCCTCGCGCGGGTCCTTGGAGAAAATCACGTCTACCTTGTCGAAGCGGATAATGCTCATGCGTCACCTCCTACTTTGGCTTCAGGTTGTTTGCAGATACGGTCGAGCATGATCGCCAGCAGCACGATCGCCAAGCCGGCTTCGAAACCCAGGGCGATATCGGCGGTATTGAGTGCGTTGACCACCGGCTTGCCCAGGCCGTCGGCGCCCACCAGGGCGGCGATCACCACCATCGACAGCGACAGCATGATGCACTGGGTGATGCCGGCGGCGATGCTCGGCATGGCGTGGGGCAGCTCAATGCGCGACAACAACTGACGGCGCGAACAGCCGAAGGCCTTGCCCGCGTCCATCAACTCTTGTGGAACATCGCGAATGCCCAGGTAGGTCAGGCGGATCGGCGCGGCGATGGCGAATACCACGGTGGAGATCAGCCCCGGCACCACGCCCAGGCCGAACAGGGTCAGGGTCGGGATCAGGTAGACGAAGGTGGGTACGGTCTGCATCAGGTCCAGAACCGGACGCATCATGGTGTAGAACAGCGGCTTGTGCGCGGCGACTATGCCCAGGGGCACGCCGATCAGCACGCAGACCAGGGTGGCGAACAGCACCTGGGCCAGGGTCTCCATGGTTTCCTGCCAATAACCCAGGTTGAGGATCAGCAGGAACGACAGCACAACGAAAAGGGTCAGGCCCCATTTGCGCTGGATCAGGTGCGCGAGCAGGGCGATCAGGCCGATCAGGGCCAGGGGGTTGAACCAGGTCAGCGCGAACGTCACGCCGTGGATCATGGTTTCCAGGGTGGTGGCAATCGCGTCGAAGGTGCTGGCGCCGTGCTTCGTCAACCACTCTACGAAAGCCGCGATGTACTGACCCAGGGGGATTTTCTGATCAATGAGCATGGTATTGAACGTCCGCATGCGAGGAAAAAACAGCCCGGGCGGGCAGGCCCGCCCGGCGTAAACGACTACTGGTCAAGCTTGGCTTTCACGGCGTCCAGGCCAGGTTTACCGTCAATGGTGGTGACTCCCGCAAGCCAGGTATCGAGCACCTGTGGGTTCTTCTTCAGCCAGGCCTTGGCGGCCGCGTCAGGCTTCATCTTGTCGTCCAGAACGTTGCCCATCAGCGAGCTTTCCATGTTCAGGGTGAACGACAGGTTCTTCAGCAGCTGGCCAACGTTGCTGCATTCCTGGCTATAGCCCTTGCGGGTATTGGTGTAGATGGTGGCCTGGCCGAAGTTGGGGCCGAAGTAGTCGTCGCCGCCGGTCAGGTACTTCATCTTGAAGCGCGTGTTCATCGGGTGCGGTTCCCAGCCCAGGAACACCACCGCGGTGTCGCGCCGCTGGGCACGCTCGACCTGGGACAGCATGCCCGCCTCGCTGGACTCCACCACCTTGAAGCCGGCGTCCTTCAGGCCGAAGGCGTTCTTGTCGATCATGCTCTGGATGGTGCGGTTGCCGTCGTTACCCGGCTCGATGCCGTAGATCTTGCCGTCCAGTTCCTTCTTGAACTTGACGATGTCGGCGAAGTCTTTCAGGCCCTTGTCATACAGCGACTCGGGCACCGCCAGGGTGTACTTGGCGTTCTCCAGGTTGGCGCGCAGGGTTTCCACGGTGCCGGCATCGCGGTAGGGCTTGATGTCGTTTTCCATGGTCGGCATCCAGTTGCCGAGGAACACGTCCATGTTCTTGCCGTCGGCCAGGGACTTGTAGGTCACCGGCACGGAAATCATGGTGGTCTTGGTCTTGTAGCCCAGGGCGTTGAGCACGAAGCTGGTGGTGGCGGTGGTCACGGTGATGTCGGTCCAGCCGACATCGGAGAAGTTTACGGTGCTGCATTGCGCCGGTTCTGCGGCTTGTGCCAGAAGCGGCAGACTCAGCATGGCGGCCAACAACAACGACGGGGAACCTTTCATAGGGGGGACTCCTGGATGTTTTTCTGGCGGCGTGTGGACCGCGCTTATAAGTGTGGCGGTTGGTGTGCCGGGGACAGCTCTACCACCGTGCCTTGCAATCGAGTCGAGACTGATCATGTACCAGTGAAAAACTGTCGCCTACGGGGTGCGTCGTATCCAGTACAGGGAGGGTCGCATCCAGTGTCGGTGAGGTCGCTTACAGTGTTTTCGGGCCTTTTTTCCTCCATCTGAGCCGCAAAAAACGCCCGCAACCCGAGCCTGGCGCCAGGCGGCGTTGGTGGGCATGAGTGAGTCGGTGTCAGACGTCGAGGGCCTTGGTAAAAGCCTGATGATGCGCCCTTCTCGGCGGATTGCAGCTTGAGCGTAGCAGCTCCGTCAGTGGGCGTTTTTGGCGCCCGGACTGTGCTCATCGAGGAGTCGCGCAGCCATGGCTATCAGTGTTTTCGACTTGTTTAAAATTGGTATCGGTCCTTCCAGTTCCCACACCGTGGGACCCATGCGCGCGGCGGCGCTGTTCGTCCAGGCGCTGAAGGAGCGACAGCTGCTGGAGCAGGTAAGGCGCATCGAGGTGCAGCTCTATGGTTCGCTGTCCGCCACCGGTATCGGCCACGGCAGCGACAACGCGGTCATCATGGGCCTGATGGGCGAGTGGCCGGACGCGATCGACCCGTCGCTGATCGGCCCCCGCATCGAGCGCCTGCGGGAAACCGACACGCTGCTGCTGGATGGGCGCCTGCCGCTGCCTTTTATATGGTCCCGGGACATGCGCCTGCTGGACGAGAACCTGCCCTTTCACCCCAATGCCATGCGCCTGGTAGCCGAAGGCGCGGGCGGCGAGCTGCACCGTGATACCTACTATTCGGTGGGCGGCGGTTTTGTTGTCGACCAGGCCCAGGCCAGCAGCGGTGTGGCGGACCTGGATCGCAGCGAGCTGCCCTACGACTTCTCCAGCGCCCAGGAACTGCTCGACCTGTGCCAGACGCACCAGCTGCGGGTGGCCGAGCTGATGCTGGCCAATGAGAAGGTCTGGCGTTCCGAGGAGGAAATCCGCAGCGGCCTGATGACCCTCTGGCGCGCCATGCAGGACTGCGTGGAGCAGGGGCTCAAGCACGAAGGCATCCTGCCCGGCGGGCTCAATGTGCGGCGCCGCGCGGCCAAGCTGCATCGCAGCCTGCAGGAGCTGAACAAGCCCAACGTGATTGGTTCCACCTTGAGCGCCATGGAATGGGTCAACCTCTTCGCCCTGGCGGTGAACGAGGAGAACGCCGCCGGCGGGCGCATGGTCACCGCCCCCACCAATGGCGCGGCAGGGATCATTCCGGCGGTGCTGCACTACTTCATGAAGTTCAGCGAGCAGGTCACCGACGCCAATGTGGTGGACTTCTTCCTCGGTGCGGCGGCCATCGGCATCCTGTGCAAGAAAAACGCCTCGATCTCCGGCGCCGAAGTGGGTTGCCAGGGGGAAGTGGGCTCGGCCTGCGCCATGGCCGCCGCCGGCCTGGCGGAGATTCTCGGGGCCACCCCGGAGCAGTTGTGCAACGCCGCGGAAATCGGCCTGGAGCACAACCTCGGGCTGACCTGCGACCCGGTAGGCGGGCTGGTGCAGGTGCCTTGCATCGAGCGCAATGCGATTGCCGCGGTGAAGGCGATCAACGCCGCGCAGATGGCGCTGCGCGGTGATGGCCAGCACTTCATTTCCCTGGACCGGGTGATTCGCACCATGCGCGATACCGGCGCCGACATGCACGACAAGTACAAGGAGACTTCTCGCGGCGGGCTGGCGGTCAGTGCGGTGGAGTGCTAAGGCTTTTCTCGGCGAAACTCCGGCCCTTTGCCCACGGATGCGCGCACAAATCGCTCACTGGATGGGGCCCACGCCACCTTTTAGCGCGTCGTGAATAGACACGTTGCCCAGGGGCCGGGAGGGCGTCGCCGCTCGTCGGCCGACTGTGCTTTGAGTGACACTCACCGCGCCTGGCGCGCGGTGTGCCCCGGGCAAGTGCTACCTAACTGCTCACAGCCTTCCCTGCGCGCCTGCCGTCCTGGTTTACGGCGCTTCTAATCCGCACATTGGCAAGGGCTATATAGACGCATCGCGACGTCGTTTTCAGGAGTTATTGAATACCCATTCAACTTTAGGCATGGCAATTGCTCTGTGATCAGCAAGCCCGTCCCTCGAGTGACAGGGCACATAAAAAGAGCCTCCGCCTGAGGCCATCACCCGCTTTGTGTGAGGAGATATCGCGATGACGTCGTTCAACTCCGGGGCCCAACCCCAGAACCGTGCGCCTCAATCCATCGGCTTTCTGCTGCTGGACAATTTCACGCTGATTTCCCTGGCCTCCGCAGTCGAACCGCTGCGCATGGCCAATCAACTGTCCGGTCGCGAGCTGTACCGCTGGACCACCCTCAGCGTCGATGGCGGCCAGGTCTGGGCCAGTGATGGCCTGCAAATCACCCCCGATGCCGCGATGCACAAAGCCCCGAGCCTGGACACCGTGATCGTCTGCGGCGGTATCGGCATCCAGCGCACCGTAACCCGCGAGCATGTTTCCTGGTTGCAGAGCCAGGCCCGCCAGTCGCGGCGCCTGGGCGCGGTGTGCACCGGCAGCTGGGCCCTGGCCTGTGCCGGCCTGCTGGACGGTTTCGATTGCAGCGTGCACTGGGAATGCCTGGCGTCGATGCAGGAAGCCTTCCCCCGGGTGGCCATGAGCACTCGTCTGTTCACCCTCGACCGCAACCGTTTCACCAGCTCCGGCGGCACCGCGCCGCTGGACATGATGCTGCACCTGATCAGCCGCGATCACGGCCGCGAGCTGTCGGCGGCGATCTCGGAAATGTTCGTCTACGAGCGCATCCGCAACGAGCAGGATCATCAGCGCGTGCCGCTCAAGCACATGCTCGGCACCAACCAGCCCAAGCTCCAGGAAATCGTCGCGCTGATGGAGGCCAACCTTGAAGAGCCGATCGACCTCGACGAGCTGGCGGTGTATGTCGCGGTGTCCCGGCGCCAGTTGGAGCGGCTGTTCCAGAAGTACCTGCACTGCTCGCCGTCGCGCTATTACCTGAAGTTGCGGCTGATCCGTGCCCGGCAACTGCTCAAGCAGACGCCGATGTCGATCATCGAAGTGGCGTCGGTGTGCGGTTTCGTCTCCACGCCGCACTTCTCCAAGTGCTACCGCGAGTACTTCGGCATTCCGCCGCGGGACGAGCGCATCGGCTCCAACACCACCCAGCAGGTGGCGATGATGCCGCTGCCGCAGGCCATGGTCCTGGCGCCTTTGTCCGGCCCGCTGTCGGCCCTGAGCCAGGCGCGCAACGAGTCGACCTTCGCCAGCGTGCGCCTGTAGTCACAGGCGTTTCTTGAAATACACCACGCGCTCGGTTTCCTCGAAGCCGAGCGCCTGGTGCAGGCTCTGGCTGGCCAGGTTGTCCAGGCTGGTGTCCGAGGCCATTTCCACGCACCCCTGCTGCTGTCCCCAATTGGCGACCTGCTCGATCAGTTCCTGGGCGATGCCCTGGCGCCGGTGCTCGGGGTCTACATAGATGCCTTCGAGAAACACCACCGGCGAGTGGTCGGTGCCATTGACGTAGTCGTGGCGCAAGGCCGCTTCGGCCAGGCCCACGGCGTCACCCTTCTCGTTGAAGGACAACCAGCAGCCGTAGCGCTCAGGCTCGGCGAGGATGTGGTGGATTTCAGCCTGGTGCTTGTCCTGCGGGCAATCGGGCCACAGCTCCTGGCGCAATTGCAGCCAGCCGCTGGCGTTGGCGAGTGAACCGGGTTGAATGGGGAGCATGAGGGGTTACCTGTTTCTGCACTGTGGCTGCGCACTCTAGCAACCGGCTCATGCCCCGGGGAAATTCACGCGCGTTTGTGCTGCTGGAACTCGGCCAGGGCCGGCAGCAGCTGGCGGTCGATGGCCTGGCGCACGGCGGGCAGAATGGTCGCATTGCCGGTGAGCATCTGCTCCACCATGCCTTTGAGCGCCTTGGCTCGCGCATCGCTCAAGCCCCTTACCGCACATTCGCAGGCCTGCTCGGCGCTGGCGCCGGCGGGCATCTCGAAACCCAGGGCGCGAAGTTGTCCCAGCAGGTCGTCCTGATCAATCAAATCCGCATGCATCATGACGCTTGTCCTTTTTCAGGGGCGGTGGTCGTCAGGCGATTCTGGTAGGCCGTCCAGGTGGCGGCAAGGGCAGATTGTCGCGATGGCCCGTTTACCTATGAACAGGTCGTTTTCGGCTAAGTCCGGCACCCAGGCCTGCTTGTCATGGTGGCGACCCGAGTTGCAGAGAAACCAGCACCGGTCGTTGCGCGCGGAGGTATTCTGCGCACGCGGTCGGTGTCTGGCAGGGTGGCCGCTCACTTGCAAACCATGGAGCTGTAGTCGATGAAAGTGCTGTTCAAAGGAGGCCTAGCAGCTGGGTTGTGGATGCTTTGCAGTGCTGCCTGGGCGGCGCCTGTGTGTGCCGACTTTCTGCGCGAGGCTGGCGATCCGCCGGCGGTGCTCGAGTTTGTTCGCTGTGAATCCGCGCCGCAGGACCAGGGGGCACCGCTGACCGCCACCTACCGGGTCAAGGGTCGCGACGCCCATCAAGTTGAGCGCTACCTGCAGCGCCATTGGGGCGTGCAGGGCGACTTGAAATTCGCCTGTTGCGGTTGGGAAACCAAGGGCTTCACCTTCTATCGAGAGCCCAGGAGCGGCCGCGGATACCAGATCGGCATGGGCTCCGAGGAGACGCTCTACAACCGGCGGGAGCAGTGGCCCAAGATCGGTTATTTCTATGTGACCGTGGTGCTTTATACCGAAGAGATCTGATGCACGCCCCGTGACCTTTTTACCTATGGCCAGGTCGCTTTCGGCTAACCCGCGGCTGGGCGGAATGGGCAGACTGAACCCAGCTGGCGTCGTGATGGTTTGGTCACCCTCTCACTGCAGCTCCTCAGAAGTAGTCCCTGCCTCGATCCTGTCACGGCTTGATCGGGGCTTTTTTTTGCCTGTGGAGTGCTTCGCCGGCAAGCCGGCTCCTACAGGTGGAGCCGGCTTGCCGGGTGGATGCGAGTCAACGTTGCAGGACCAGGATGCGTGAGAGCAGCTCATCGCGATCGATATAGCAGCCCTGGAAATGCCGGGCGCCGCTGGCCGGGTCGAAGGCGTTGCGTGCGTGCAGGGTGCGGCGGTTGTCGAAGCACCAGAGCTGGCCCGGATCGAGGCGGCGGATCACCCGGAAGCGGGCTTCGCGGGTCATGCCGATAAAGCGCCGGTAGGCGCGGTAAAGCAGGGGCATCTGCTGTTCCGAGGTGTCGAAGGGGCCGCGCAGGAAGTTGGCCATGCGGATTTCCGCGATCTGGCCCAGGGCATCCAGGGCGATGATCGGCGCCAGGCAGCGGTAGTCGCTGTGGCGATCCTTGTTGCGAAACTCCACGGGGATCTCGCACAGGGCGCGGAACGCCTCGGGATCTTCCCGGCGCAGGGATTCGGCAATGGCGAAACCGTCGACGAAAATGCTTTCGCCACCCACCGCGTCATTCACCAGGCAATGCAGAAATTGCAGCCCCGGTTGTAGCTCGCGGGTCGGTAGGTCGCTGTGCAGCGGCAGGTTGAAGGCGGTGTAGGCATTGCTGTCGGCATCGGCCTTGGACTGCACATTGAATAGCACGCCGAAATTGCTCTCGCGGATAAACGCGATGCGTCGGGCGATCTGCGCCAGTGAGCCGGGTTCGGTTGGCGCGCCACGAACCTGGGTCAGGCCAGTATCACGCAAGGCCAGCAGCCATTGCAGCAGTGCCTGGGAATCGTCCATCAGTGCCTGATACTCGAATGCCGGCAGTTGCAGGCTGGCGTCCCACAGCTGGCGTTGAACCCTGGCGGCCTGGCGTTCCTCGCGGGATTGCCGGTCGTAGGCGTGGGCCCGCAGCCAGCCGGGGTCGAAGCGGCTGCGGTGGCCGTCCGTCCAGCTCAGTGCCAGACAACCTTGTTCATCGATATGCGCCGCCGCGCAGCCGAGGTCGTCGGGCACATCGATGATCTCCAGCACCTGTTCACGGGTCACGCTGTACACGCAGTGCGGGCAGGGGCAGTTGTCCCGCAGCCACTGATGATGAAAGGGGCTGGCGCGGCCGTCGGCCCAGTGCACCTGGACCTGGTCCGGCAGCAACTGGAGGCTGGCCAATGGGCTGATCAACGGATAACTGCGGTAGTCGGCAAGGACGGCGGTGTTCACGGCGATCTCCTGTTCTTTAGCTGATTATCTTGCCTCGGGCAGGCCGATTACCCGGCCGATATAGGCCGGGCGCGGCAGTTCGGCCTGTTCCGCGGCCATGGCTTGCAGGCGTTGCAGCACCGGCTCGCTGAAGGGCGCCGAATGCGGGCCGGCCAGGTCCACGTGGAGCAGCATCTGTTCATTGCCGGCCAGCTCCTGCGGGTCGCCGACCTTGTGCAGGCTGTGGTACAGGTGCAGGCGCTTGCGATCGTGGCCGATGATCTGGGTGCGCACTTCGACCTCGGTGTCGAGCTTCACTTCGTGCAGGTAGTTCAGGTGCAGTTCCAGGGTGAACAGCGAGTGGCCGCTGGCCTCGCGGTGGTCGCTGTCGAGCCCCAGGCGATCCATCAGGGCATCGGTGGCGTAGCTGAAAATCAACAGGTAGAAGGCATCGCGCAGGTGGCCGTTGTAGTCGACCCAGTCGCGGCTGATGCGGGTGTTGTAGGTGGTCAGGGCAGGCATGGGGTCACCAGTTGAAGGTAGGAGTTGGCTTGCCGGCGAAGGCTTCTGCCTGAGTGCTGCCAGGCGTGTGGGCCGGTTCGCTGGCAAGCCAGCTCCTACGGGGGGTTAGTCGTGAAAGTGCATGCCGTGCTTGGCCTTGGTGGTTTTTACCGCCTCCAGCACGGCCAGCAGGCAGTCATCACGGTAGCGCTCCAGGGCCGAAATGCTCTGGCTGCCCAGTTGCTCGGTGGTGCCTTCGACCACGTCGTCGATCAGCTTGTCGGTCAACTGCGGGGCCGGCAGGTAGGTCCAGGGCAGTTGCAGCGCCGGGCCGAACTGGGCCATGAAGTGGCGCATGCCGGCATCGCCGCCCGCCAGGGTGTAGGTGAGGAAGGTGCCCATGAACGACCAGCGCAGGCCGGCGCCAAAACGTATCGCGTCGTCGATCTCGCCGGTGGTCGCCACGCCGTCGTTGACCAGGTGCAGGGCCTCGCGCCACAGGGCTTCGAGGAGGCGGTCGGCGATGAACCCGGGGACTTCCTTGCGCACGTGCAAGGGCCGCATGCCCAGGGATTCATAGACCTTGATCGCGGCCTGGATCGCTTCGGGTGCGGTGCGCTGGCCGCCCACCACCTCCACCAGCGGCAGCAGGTACACCGGGTTGAACGGGTGGCCCACCACGCAGCGTTCCGGGTGGGTCGAGCCTTCGTAGAATTCACTGGGCAGCAGCCCCGAGGTGCTGGAGCCGATCAGGGCGTTGGGTTTGGCCGCGGCGCTGATCTTGCTGTGCAGCTCGAGCTTGAGTTCCAGGCGTTCGGGGGCGCTTTCCTGGATGAAGTCGGCGTCCTTCACGCATTCCTCGATGGTTGCGACAAAGCGCAGGCGCTGCTGGGAGGCGCCGGGGGCCAGGCCGTTTTTCTCCAGGGCGCCCCAGGCATTGGCCACGCGTTTGCGCAAAGCCGCCTCGGCACCGGGGGCCGGGTCCCAGGCCACCACGTCCAGGCCGTGGGCCAGGGCGCGGGCCACCCAGCCGCTGCCGATCACGCCGCTGCCCAGGGCGGCAAAGGTCTTGATTTCGGTGATAAAGGTCATCGCGTCTTCCTGAGAAAAGAGTCTGTAGGAGCTGGCTTGCCAGCGAAGCTGTTGGCGGCCTTGCGGGCCTCTTCGCGAGCAAGCTCGCTCCTACAAGGGGAGAATGGTTCGGCTCAGCCGCGTTGCGTCAGGCCCATTTTCTTGCGGCCCTCGGCGGGGGTCAGGACCCGGGCGCCGAGGCGGTTGAGAATCTCCGTGGCCCGTTCCACCAACTGGCCATTGGTGGCCAGCACGCCCTTGTCCAGCCACAGGTTGTCTTCCAGGCCGACCCGCACGTTGCCCCCCAGCAGCACCGCTTGCGCGGCCATGGGCATTTGCATGCGGCCGATGCCGAAGCCGGCCCAGACCACGTCCGCCGGCAGGTTGTCGACCATGGCCTTCATGGTGGTGGTGTCGGCCGGGGCGCCCCAGGGAATGCCCAGGCACAGCTGGAACAGCGGGTTGTCCAGCAGGCCTTCCTTGATCATCTGCTTGGCGAACCACAGGTGGCCGGTGTCGAAGATCTCCAGCTCGGCCTTCACCCCCAGTTCCTGGATGCGCTTGGCGCCGGCCCGCAGTTGGGCCGGGGTGGAGACGTAGATGGTGTCGCCGTCGCCGAAATTCAGGGTGCCGCAATCCAGGGTGCAGATTTCCGGCAGCAGTTCCTCGACATGGGCCAGGCGGGTCAGGGGACCCACCAGGTCGGTATGGGGACCGAACTCCATGGGCTTCTCGCCGGCGCCGATCTCCAGGTCGCCGCCCATGCCGGCGGTGAGGTTGACGATGATGTCGACGTCGGCCTCGCGGATGCGCTCCATCACTTCGCGGTACAGCGCCACATCCCGGCTGAACTTGCCGGTGGCCGGGTCACGCACATGGCAATGCACCACGGTGGCACCTGCCTTGGCGGCCTCTACCGCGGCGGCGGCAATCTGTTTCGGGGTGACCGGCACATGGGGGCTCTTGGCGGCGGTGTCGCCAGCACCGGTGAGTGCGCAGGTGATGATGACGTCGTGGTTCATGGTGCGATTCCTTACAGGCATGTTTGCTGGGGGCGTGAGGTTGCCGGTGGCAGCCCGGGGCGGGCTGCGCTTGGCGTGGCTGAGGTTTACTGGCGGGTCAGTTGCAGGTGTTCGGCAGCTGGCTTGCCATCGAAGGTGGTGACCCCTTCAAGCCAGCGCTGTTTGTCTTGCGGGTGATCCTTGAGCCACTGCCGGGCGGATTCCAGGGCGTCCTTGTGATCCAGCAGCGGCTGCATCATGCGGCTCTCGTCGTCGGCGCTGAAGGTCAGGTTGCTCAGCAACCGATGCACGTTCGGGCACTGCTCGGCGTAGCTGGGCGCAGTGACGGTCCACACCGTGGCCTGGCCCTCGTTCGGGCCCAGGGCGTCGTCGCTGCCGTTGAGGTAGGTCATCTTGATATTGACGTTCATCGGGTGCGGCGCCCAACCGAAGAACACGATCGCCTCGTTGCGCTTCACCGCCCGCGCCACCGCCGAGAGCATGCCGGCCTCGCTGGACTCCACCAGCTGGAACTTGCCCAGGCCGAACTGGTTCTTGGCGATCATTTCCTTGATCTGGGTATTGGCCCCGGAGCCGGGCTCGATGCCGTAGATCTTGCCCCCCAGCTGTTTCTCGAACTTGCTGATATCGGCGAAAGTTTTCAAACCCTGGTCCGCCAGGTAGCTGGGCACGGCCAGGGTGGCGCGGGCGTCCTTGAGGCTGGGTTCGGCCAGCACCTTGACCTGCTTGGCGTCGACGAAGGGGGTGATGGTCTGGGTCATCAGCGGGTTCCAGTAGCCCAGGAACAGGTCCAGGCGCTGGTCGCGGATGCCGGCGAAGATGATCTGCTGCGAGGCGCTGGTCTGCTTGGTCTTGTAGCCGAGGCCGTCGAGCAGTACCTGGGTCATGGCACTGGTGGCGATCACGTCGGTCCAGTTGACCACCCCCAGGCGCACATTCTGACAACTGGCGGCGTCGGCGGCGACAGCCCCCGAACTCAGAAAAACGCTACCACTTAGAGCAAGAACACAGCTGCTGATCAGTCGTTTCATGGTGGTTCCCTCGGCAGGTCGTTATTGTCGGCCCCGGCGTCTTGATGCGCGGGTGATGCCAAGGTACGCAGGGCCTGGAGGCGGAAAACGCACAGCGGCGACCGAGTCTTGCACTGCAGCGACCTGGCCCTTGTGAGGCTTGGGCATTTGGCGTATCACAGGGCCCACGCGGGTTGTCGCCGGAGTGCGTTGCATGTCCCAGGACTTCTATTTCCTGCTGATGCCGGGTTTTTCCGCCATTGGCTTTATCTCCGCCATCGAGCCCTTGCGGGTGGCCAATCGCTTTCGCGGCGAGCTGTACCGCTGGCATGTGCTCAGCGCCGATGGCGGCCCGGTGCTGGCCAGCAATGGCATGTCGGTGAATGTCGACGCGGCCCTGGAGCCGTTGAAGAAGGGCGCGACCCTGTGGGTGGTGGCCGGCTTCGAGCCGTTGAAGTTCCTCACCCCGGCCCTGGAGCACTGGCTGCGGCGGCTGGATGGGGAAGGGGTGATCCTCGGCGGCATCGACACCGGCAGCGTGATTCTCGCCGAGAGCGGCCTGCTGGAAGGGCATCGGGTGACCCTGCACTGGGAGGCCATCGAGGCCTTCAAGGAGTCCTACCCACAGCTCGGGGTGACCCAGGAACTGTTCGAGATCGACCGCCGGCGCATCACCTGTGCCGGTGGCACGGCGTCCATCGACATGATGCTCGACCTGATCGCCCAGGCCCACGGCCCGCAGCTGGCGATCCAGGTCAGCGAGCAGTTCGTGCTGGGGCGCATCCGCCCGCGCAAGGATCACCAGCGCATGGAAGTCGCCACCCGCTACGGCATTAACAACAAGAAGCTGGTGCAGGTGATTGGCGAGATGGAGCAGCACAGCGAACCGCCCCTGAGCACCCTGGCCCTGGCCGAATCGATCAAGGTCACCCGACGCCAGCTTGAACGGCTGTTTCGCCTGCACCTGAATGACACCCCGAGCAACTTCTACCTGGGCCTGCGCCTGGAGAAGGCCCGGCAGCTGCTGCGCCAGACCGACATGAGCGTGCTGGAGGTGAGCATCGCTTGCGGTTTCGAGTCGCCGTCCTATTTCACCCGCAGTTATCGTGCGCGTTTCAGCCACTGCCCACGGGAAGACCGGCGCCAGTTGGGCGGGGGGCGCGAGCTGGTTTGACAGGGTTTTATAGCTAATTATACTCGTGACTATAAATTATAGTCGTGGCAATAATTGAGTATAAAACCATGTCGAAAAGCAGCGGTTTCGTCTTTCGCCGGCCGGCCCTGGCGCTCAGTATTGCCGATGGTCTGGTAGGGGTTGGCCTCCAGGACTACAGCTCGGGGCTGTTCCTCGCCGCGCCTCGGCGCACCGGCAAGAGCACTTTCCTGCGCGAGGACCTGTTGCCCGAGTGCCGGCAGCGGGGCTGGCTGGCGGTCTATGTCGACCTCTGGGCCAATCGCGAAAGAGACCCTGCCGAGCTGATCGCCGCCGCTATCGCCGAGGCCCTGGTGCCTTTCGAGAAGGGTATCCGCAAGCTGGCCAAGTCGTTGGGGGTGGAGAAACTGAGCTTTCTACGCACCCTGTCCTGGGATTTCAGCAAGTCCCAGCTGCCCGAGGGCGCGACCCTGACCCAGGCCCTGGAACTGTTGCACAGCGCGGCGGGCAAGACCGTGGTGCTGGTGATCGACGAAGCCCAGCATGCCCTGAGCTCCGAGGCCGGGCTCAACGCCATGTTTGCCCTCAAGGCCGCCCGCGACCAGCTCAACCAGGGCCGGGGCCAGGATACCGGCGGCCTGCACCTGGTGTTCACCGGTTCCAATCGGGACAAGCTGGCGCACCTGGTGCTCAACCGCAACCAGCCGTTCTTCGGCTCCAGCATCACTGCGTTTCCGCTGCTGGGGCGGGATTTCACCAAGGCCTATACGGCCCACCTGAATGCCCATCTGGCCTCCACCAACCAATTCAATGCCGATGATCTGGACCAGGCGTTCGAATGGGTGGGGCGGCGCCCGGAAATGCTCCGCAGCGTCATTGGCCAGGTGGCCCTGGAATTGGGCGAGGCCAGCCAGCTCGACGAGTTGTTGCGCAACAGTGCGGAGATCCTCCGGGCCGGAGTCTGGAGCGAGTTCGAAAGCGCCTGGAACGGCTTGACCCTATCCCAGCGCGCAGTACTGGAAGTGATGGTCGAGCGTTCGCTGCACAACCTGCCTTTCGCGCCCTTCACCGATGACACCCTAGCGGCGGTGGCCAAGGCCATGCGGGCCATGGGCAGCGATGCACAGCCCGGCACCCAGACGGTGCAGGCGTGCATCGATGCCCTGCGGGAAAAGGAGCTGGTGTGGAAATCCAGCCGTGGCGCCTATGCCCTGGAGGACAACTCGTTGGCCGACTGGCTGCAGCACTACCGAGGCCGCCGCTAGCAGGCCCCAGGGTTACTTCTTGAGCAGGGCGGCGCAGGCGGCCTTGTAGGCTTCGTGCTGGTACTTGTTGAGGCTCGCCGGCAGCTCGTAGGCATGTTTCTTGTGCTGGGCGCTGAGGGTCTGGGGCGACACCAGGGTCACTTCGCAATGCTCCAGCAGTTGCAGCACGCCTTCGATCTTGAAGGTGGTGGGGCCGCCGGCGAATTCGCCTTTCTTGCTGCGCTTCTTGATGGCGATGCGGCTGATGCCCTGTTCCCGGACAAAGGCCGCGACCTGGGCGGCGAAGCTGCGCACGTTGCTCGCCTCATCGTCGTCGTCCAAGGCGATTTTCTTGATGTTCAGCGCCAGGTGTTGCGGCGCACCGTCTTGCAGGGTGGCCAGGGCGAAGATGGCTTCGCTGCCCTTGATCTCGATACCGCAGATGCTCATGTAGAACCCTTTCCAAAAGTGACTGGGGCACAGCTTACAGCTGCAACTGCTCGGCGCGAATGCCGAAGGCTGCGGCGATTCTTTCCCGGGTGCTCTTGCGCGGCCGGGCCACGCTTTCCTGCTGGGCGAAGGCCGGCTGGGAGATCCCCAAGCGCTTGGCGACTTCGTCCTGGGTCAGTTGCAGATGCTCGCGCCAGGCACGGATCGGTGTGGCGCCGTCGACGATGCGACTGACCACGGCATGGGGAATCAGGTCGGGCTCCTGGTGCCGCGCGACGTATTGTGCGTAGGGAATCACCACGAACGCCGGCTTGCCGTCCGGACCATGGATGATTTGGATGTCAGTAGGTGCGTTCATCACGTTTCTTGACCTCTTGAACACTGACGATATGGATGGCCCCGTCCTAGTCGAACAGTACGCGGTACTGGCCGACCCGCAGGCGATAGGCGTAGGCATGGCCGGACAGGGGCCTGACGTTGCTGCTGATGGGCATGTCGGCCAGCAGGGCGACGGCGTCGCGAATCTGCCCCCGATGCTCGCTGTGCAAGCGCAGCAACTGCTTGACCGCTTTTCTACTCCAGAGGATCTCGTTCATGGTGGACTATATAAGTCTTTTATAAGTATTTCTAATCCTTGCTTATATTTTCCCCGCCGCCAACGGCACAACCTTATCCCTTTGTTGCCTGTGCCGGCTTTACCAGGTGGTCGATTGCCCGCGCCGGTCCACCTCGTACACCTTGTGCTTGAGCAGGCGTTCCTTGAGCCAGCGCTCGGCCTTGCCCATCACCCGCTGCCGGGCCCAGAGCAGGTCCACCCCCACCAGCCAGTCGGTGTGGGGGTAGGCGCCCAATTGCAGTTCCACCAGTTCGCCCTTGGCCAGTTCGCGCTGGATCAGCTGCCGCGGCAGGGTGGCCCAGCCCAGGCCCGCGCGCACCATTTCCAGCAGTGCCAGGTAGTTTTCCGCCCGCCACAGCTGGGTGGCGCGCAGGTACTCGCTGCTGGGCAGCTTGTCGGCATGGGCGCTGAAGGCCAGGCGCCGGTGCACATGCAGGTCGTCGAAGGTCACGTTGTCCAGCTGCGCCAAGGGGTGATCCGGGTGGCAGACGTGCAACATGATCAGCTTGCCCAGCTGCTGGAACTCCAGTTCCTGGGGGTAGCCGGGCTGGGAGAAGGCGATGCCCAGCGCCGCCTCGCCGCGGGTCACCAGCTCGCTGGCATCCCCGGACAGCGGGTGGCGGATCAGCAGGTCGACATAGGGAAAGGCCTGTTCGAATTCCCGTAGCACCGGCATCAAGGGGCCGTAGGGCGTCTCGATGACGATCGCCAGGCGCGGTTCCACCGCCTCGGCCAGGCAATCGGCGCTGGCTTGCAAGGTCAGGCAACGCTCCAGTACCGCTTCGGCCTGCAACAGCATCTTCTGCCCGGTGGCGGTCAGTTGCGGGCTGCGAGTGCTGCGGTCAAACAACTCCACCCCCAGGTCCGCTTCCAGGTTGGCAATCGCCACGCTGACCGTGGACTGGGTCTTGCCCAGCTTGCGCGCCGCGGCCGAGAACGAGCCGGTCTGCGCGGCCTGCACGAACATCTGCAATTGATCCAGTGAAAAGCGCATGGGTGTGCATCCCGGGTGGGTGGCCTGATCCATCGTTTAAAGCGATGGCTGCTCATTTGTTTCATCGTATTCAAGCACAGATTATCCGCTCCAGCGTTCGTACTTCCTGCCCGGGGATTTGCCCCGGAAACCTGCCAGAACAACAACTACAGCTGATTTTTCAGGAGACACACGACATGAGCCCCGATCCCGTTCATCCGGTGGATGAAATCTTGCCCTTGCGCCAGCTCTTCACCTTCGGCCTGCAGCATGTGCTGGTGATGTACGCCGGCGCCGTGGCGGTGCCGCTGATTCTCGGTAGCGCCCTGGGGTTGAGCGCCGCCCAGGTGGTGTTGCTGATCAACGCCAACCTGCTGACCTCGGGGCTCGCCACCCTGATCCAGACCCTGGGTTTCTGGCGCTTTGGCGCCCGTCTGCCGATGATCCAGGGCTGCTCGTTCATCGCCCTGGCGCCGATGATCATGATCGGCAAGGAATTCGGCCTGACCGAGGTGTTTGGCGCGGTGATCGCCGCCGGGGCCATAACCATCGCCCTGGCGCCGGTGTTCAGCCGCCTGTTGCGGTTCTTTCCGCCGGTGGTGATCGGCAGCCTGATCACCATCATCGGCATCTCGCTGATGCCGGCCGCGGCCATCTGGCTCGGGGGCGGCAACCCGGCGGCGGAGAATTTCGGCGCCCCGGCCAACCTGTTGCTGGGGCTGGCCACGGTGGCGGTGACCCTGGTGATCTATGCCAAGTTCTCCGGGTTTATCGGCAACCTCAGCGTGCTGATCGGCCTGCTGCTGGGCAGTCTGATCGCCGCCGCCTTCGGCATGACCCACTTCAGCCAGGTGGGCAGTGCGGCCTGGTTCGAGCTGAGCCCGCCCATGGCGTTCGGCAGGCCGCAGTTCTCCCTGATGCCGACCCTGGTGATGACCCTGGCAATGCTGGTGATCATGGCCGAGACCACCGGCAACTGCCTGGCCATCGGCAAGCTCACCGGCAAGCCGGCCACCCAGCGCACTCTCGGCGATGCCTTTCGCGCCGACGGCCTGTCCACCCTGCTCGGTGGCCTGTGCAACAGCTTTCCCTACAACGCCTTTACCCAGAACACCGGGCTGATTGCCCTTTCCAATGTGCGCAGCCGCTTCGTGGTGGCAGCGGCGGGGGCGATCATGGTGCTGATGGGCCTGTTTCCCAAGCTCGGCGCGCTGATTGCCGCGGTGCCGACTCCGGTGCTGGGCGGCTGCGCCATCGTGATGTTCGGCATGACCACCGTGGCCGGCATTCAGGAGCTGTCGCGGGTGACCTTCGAAGGCACCCGCAACGGCATCATCGTCGCGGTGTCGGTGAGCGTCGGAGTCTTGCCGATGTCCTTTCCGGCCTTGTTCGCCCACGCCGGTGGTGCCCTCAAGCTGGTGCTGGAAAGCGGCATCTTCCTGGGTGCGATCACCGCCATCGTGCTCAACCTGCTGCTCAATTCCGATACCCGCGAAGGGCTTGGGCACACCGCCGAGCTCAACGACTGAGCGCCTTTCCTCCGCCCCGTTGCCGGGGCGGGCTTGTTGTGCAAACCCATAAGGAGGTCGACATGACCCATTTCTCTTCCCTTGTACCTGCCGGTGTCAGTGAACTGGACCTGCAACTGCTGCGCCAGAGCATCGAGCTGGCCGAAGCGGCCAAGGCCCGCGGCCGCCATCCGTTCGCTGCCCTGGTGGCCGACCGCGACGGCAAGGTCATCGCCAGTGCCGGCAACAATTCCATGCCCCCTGAAGGCGACCCAACCCAGCACGCCGAGCTGGCCGCCGCTGCCCTGGCCGCCAGGCTGCTGGGGCCCGAGGAGCTGGCGCGCTGCACCCTGTACACCAGCGCCGAGCCCTGCTGCATGTGCGCCGGGGCCATCTACTGGACCGGCATCGGCCGGGTGGTCTACGCCCTGTCGGAACATGCGCTGCTGGGGCTGACCGGTGATCACCCGGAGAACCCGACCTTTTCCCTACCATGCCGTGAAGTGTTCGCCCGGGGGCAGCGGCAGATCCCGGTCTTCGGGCCGATGCTGGAAGAGGAAGCGGCCCGGGCGCACCAGGGGTTCTGGAAGTGAACGCCGGGGTTTCCATCCATGTGGTGGATGTGGCCAGCGGCCAGGTGGCCGAAGGCCTGCCGGTGCGGGTCCGGCCCCTGGGTGGGGAGTGGCTGTGTGCCGGTCGGATAGCCGGCGATGGTCTGCTGCGGGAATTAAGCGGGCTGGCGGCACGCTTCGAGCAGGGCGTTTACGAAGTGGAGCTGGAAGTGGCGAGCTTCTATCGTGAGCTGGGCCAGGCGCTACCGGCGGTGCCCTTTCTCGATGTGCTGCTGTACCGCTTCGGCCTGGACGACCCGCGCCAGCACTACCATCTGCCGTTCAAGCTCACCGCCTGGGGCGTCTCCTGCTTTCGCGGCGGCGCCTGAGCCGACGGACTTTGCCCCTGCTTTTCTGTAGGAGCGAGCTTGCTCGCGAAGCTCCTGGGGTCAAGCAGGGGGCTGTTCGCGGGCAAGTCCGCTGCTACGGGCAGAGGGTCATTCCTGGGCGATGGACTCGATGAATTCCGAGCGTTCATCGCTCATCCGCGCCAGGCAGTCGTTATTGGCAATGTTGTAGGCCTTGCTGCCGGGTTTGGCCGGAAAGACCTCCAGCGCGCAGTCGGCATCGCGCTGTTTCTGCCACGACTGCTGGGCATTGCGCACCTTGGCGCTGATATCCGCCAGTTGCGCCTTGTCGTTGGCGTACAGGGTGCCCAAGCGTTCCAGCAGGCTTTGCACGTTATCGCCCAGCAACTGCTCGGCGGTGGTCCTGTTGTAGGTCGCGCACTCCAGGGTCTGCACGTCGTTTTCGACGCCGTCGCAGGGGGTGTTGTCGGCCTCTTCGGCCGCCTGTGCGCCCGTCGCCAGCAGTAGCAAGGCGAGGAAGATCGGTTTCATTGCAGCGCCGCCCCTAATCCAGTGAAACAGTTGATTAAAGCCGCGAATTCTGGCGCAAGCCCGAGGCAAAGAATAGTGGCCGCCGCTGCCCGGTCGTGCTCGGTTCACGGCCCTTTGTCGGCGCTTGACGCTTTCGGCAAACCCCCTGTCGTTTTTGCACCGAGGCGCCCCGGTGCTCAGGCATATGCTGGCCCCAAAGCGCCGGCAGACGATTCGGCGCATGAATCGCCAATAAAGGGGACAGCCTGATGAGCCCAGCCGAATTACACGCCGACAGCATCGTTATCGACGGGCTGATCATTGCCAAGTGGAACCGCGAGCTGTTCGAAGACATGCGCAAGGGCGGCCTGACCGCAGCCAACTGCACGGTGTCGGTCTGGGAAGGCTTCCAGGCCACGGTCAACAACATCGCCGCAAGCCAGAAGCTGATCCGCGACAACAGCGACCTGGTGATGCCCGTGCGCACCACCGCCGACATCCGCAAGGCCAAGGAACTGGGCAAGACCGGCATCCTCTTCGGCTTCCAGAATGCCCATGCCTTCGAAGACCAGATCGGCTATGTCGAGGTGTTCAAGCAGTTGGGCGTGGGCATTGTGCAGATGTGCTACAACACCCAGAACCTGGTGGGCACCGGCTGCTACGAGCGTGATGGCGGGCTCTCGGGCTTCGGTCGCGAGATCGTCGCCGAGATGAACCGCGCCGGGGTGATGTGCGACCTGTCCCATGTCGGCTCCAAGACCTCCGAGGAAGTGATCCTCGAATCGAAGAAGCCGGTCTGCTATTCCCACTGTCTGCCGTCGGGGCTCAAGGAGCACCCGCGCAACAAGTCCGATGCCGAGCTGAAGTTCATTGCAGACCATGGCGGTTTTGTTGGCGTGACCATGTTCGCGCCGTTCCTGGCCAAGGGCATCGACTCCACCATCGACGACTACGCCGAAGCCATCGAATACACCATGAATATCGTCGGTGAAGACTCCATCGGCATCGGCACCGACTTCACCCAGGGCCATGGCCAGGACTTCTTCGAGTACCTGACCCACGACAAGGGCTACGCTCGGCGCCTGACCAACTTCGGCAAGATCATCAACCCGCTGGGCATCCGCACCGTGGGCGAGTTCCCCAACCTGACCGAGACCCTGCTCAAGCGCGGCCACAGCGAGCGCGTGGTGCGCAAGATCATGGGCGAGAACTGGGTCAATGTCCTCAAGGACGTCTGGGGCGAGTAAGCCTCTCCAGCCCCCTTATCCGATTTCCCCCTGCCGTTCGCGCAGGGGCATTCACTGAATATCTGGAGTCACGTTTCCATGGCCAAGATCGCCCCGCAATTGCCTATCGAAGTCGACAGCGAAACCGGTGTCTGGACTTCCGACGCCCTGCCGATGCTCTACGTGCCACGGCATTTCTTCGTCAACAACCACATGGGCATCGAGGAAGTACTGGGTGCCGAGGCCTATGCCGAAATCCTCTACAAGGCCGGTTACAAGTCCGCCTGGCACTGGTGTGAGAAAGAAGCCGAATGCCATGGCCTGGAAGGCGTGGCGGTGTTCGAGCACTACATGAAGCGCCTGTCCCAGCGCGGCTGGGGCCTGTTCAAGATCCAGGACATCGACCTGGACAAAGGCACCGCCAGCGTCAAGCTCGAGCACTCGGCCTTTGTCTATGTGTACGGCAAGGTCGGGCGCAAGGTGGACTACATGTTCACCGGCTGGTTCGCCGGGGCCATGGACCAGATCCTGGCCGCTCGCGGCAGCAAGATTCGCACCGTGGCCGAGCAGCTCTACGGTGGTTCCGAAGAAGGTCACGACGATGGTCTGTTCGTCGTCAAACCCTTGTAAGCGGAGTTGAGAAAATGGCTTTCGAAGCGATGTTCCAGCCGATCCAGATCGGCAAACTGACCATCCGCAACCGCGTGCTCAGTACCGCCCACGCCGAGGTCTACGCCACCGACGGCGGCATGACCACCGAGCGCTACGTGAAGTACTACGAGGAAAAGGCCAAGGGCGGCATCGGCCTGGCGATCTGCGGCGGTTCCTCGGTGGTGGCCATCGACAGCCCCCAGGAATGGTGGAGCTCGGTGAACCTGTCCACCGACCGGATCATTCCGCATTTCCAGAACCTGGCCGACGCCATGCACAAGCATGGCGCCAAGATCATGATCCAGATTACCCACATGGGCCGGCGTTCACGCTGGGACGGCTTCAACTGGCCGACCCTGATGTCGCCGTCCGGGGTGCGTGAACCGGTGCACCGCGCCACCTGCAAGACCATCGAGCCGGAAGAGATCTGGCGGGTGATCGGCAACTACGCCCAGGCCGCGCGCCGGGCCAAGGCCGGCGGCCTGGACGGGGTGGAGCTGTCGGCGGTGCACCAGCACATGATCGACCAGTTCTGGAGCCCGCGGGTCAACAAACGGACCGACGAATGGGGCGGCACCTTCGAGAAGCGCATGCGTTTCGGCCTGGAAGTGCTCAAGGCGGTGCGCGCCGAGGTCGGCGACGATTTCTGCGTCGGCATGCGCATCTGCGGCGATGAATTCCACCCGGATGGCCTGTCCCACGAGGACATGAAGCAGATCGCCAAGTACTACGACGACACCGGCATGCTGGACTTCCTTGGCGTGGTGGGTTCGGGCTGCGACACCCACAACACCCTGGCCAACGTGATCCCCAACATGAGCTTCCCGCCGGAGCCGTTCCTGCACCTGGCGGCGGGCATCAAGGAAGTGGTCAAGGTGCCGGTGCTGCACGCGCAGAACATCAAGGACCCGAACCAGGCCACGCGGATTCTCGAAGGCGGTTATGTCGACATGGTGGGCATGACCCGCGCCCATATGGCCGACCCGCACCTGATCGCCAAGATCAAGATGGGCCAGATCGACCAGATCAAGCAGTGCGTCGGCGCCAACTACTGCATCGACCGCCAGTACCAGGGCCTGGACGTGCTGTGCATCCAGAACGCCGCCACCTCCCGTGAATACATGGGGGTGCCGCACATCATCGAGAAAACCACCGGCATCAAGCGCAAGGTGGTGGTGGTCGGTGCCGGCCCGGCCGGCATGGAGGCTGCCCGTGTGGCGGCCGAGCGCGGCCACGAGGTGACCCTGTTCGAGAAGAAAGAGGCCATTGGCGGGCAGATCACCACCGCCTCCAAGGCGCCGCAACGGGACCAGATCGCCGGCATCACCCGCTGGTACCAGCTGGAGCTGGCGCGGCTGAAAGTCGACCTGCGCCTGGGCACCGCGGCGGATAGCGCCACCATCCTCGACCTGCGCCCCGATGTGGTGGTGCTGGCGGTGGGCGGTCATCCCTTCATCGAGCAGAACGAACACTGGGGCGCCGCCGAAGGGCTGGTGGTCAGCAGCTGGGACATCCTCGACGGCAAGGTGGCGCCGGGCAAGAACGTACTGGTGTACGACACCATCTGCGAATTCACCGGCATGTCGGTCACCGACTTCATTGCCGACAAGGGCTCGCAGGTGGAGATCGTCACCGACGACATCAAGCCGGGCATTGCCGTGGGCGGCACCTCGTTCCCCACCTACTACCGCAGCCTGTACCCCAAGGAAGTGATCATGACCGGGGACCTGACCCTGGAGAAGGTCTACCGCGAAGGCGACAAGCTGGTGGCGGTGCTGGAGAACGAATACACCGGCGCCCGGGAAGAGCGGGTGGTGGACCAGGTGGTGGTGGAGAACGGCGTGCGCCCCGACGAAGAGCTGTACTACGGGCTCAAGGAGGGTTCGCGCAACAAGGGCCAGATGGACGTCGAGGCGCTGTTCGCGATCAAGCCGCAGCCTTGCCTCGGCGAAGCGGGGGAGGGCTACCTGCTGTTCCGCATCGGCGACTGCGTGTCCCAGCGCAACACCCATGCCGCCATCTACGACGCACTGCGCCTGTGCAAGGACTTCTAAGCCACTTCCTGTAGGAGCCGGCTTGCCGTAGCGAGGGAGCTTGCTCCCGCTGGAGTGCGTAGCACTCCCAAACCGTTCACCGAGGTCCACCGATGGATCTCGATTACCCAGTTTGGGGCCGCTTCCCGGCCCAGCGGGAGCAAGCTCCCTCGCCACTCAAAGCTGTTCCTGTAAGACCCTTGCGGGAGCTTCACCATGTTGAACACCCTTCTGCCCATTCTGCTATTCGCCGCCCTGGGCCTTGCGGTCCTCGGCGCGCTGCGTCGCGTGGCCCTGTGGCGCCAGGGGCGAGCTTCCAAGGTCGACCTGCTTGGCGGCCTGCTGGCCATGCCCAAGCGCTACATGGTGGATCTGCACCATGTGGTGGCCCGGGACAAGTACATGGCCAACACCCACGTGGCCACCGCGGGCGGTTTTGTCCTGGCCGCGGTGCTGGCGATCCTGGTGCACGGTTTCGGCCTGCACAACCGCATCCTCGGCTATGCCTTGCTGTTGGCCACCACGCTGATGTTCGTGGGCGCGCTGTTTGTCGCCAAGCGTCGACGCAACCCGCCGGTACGGCTGTCCAAGGGCCCATGGATGCGCCTGCCGAAAAGCCTGCTGGCATTCTCCGTGAGCTTCTTCGTGGCGACCCTGCCGGTGGCCGGCATTCTTCCGCAAGACTTCGGCGGCTGGCTGCTGGCGGCGGTGCTCGCCCTGGGCGTGGTCTGGGGCGTGAGCGAGCTGTTCTTCGGCATGACCTGGGGCGGGCCGATGAAGCACGCCTTCGCCGGGGCCCTGCACCTGGCATGGCACCGCCGCGCCGAACGCTTTGGCGGTGGCCGTTCCACCGGCCTCAAGCCCCTGGACCTGGAAGACCCAAGCGCGCCCCTGGGGGTGGAAAAACCCAAGGACTTCACCTGGAACCAGTTGCTGGGCTTCGACGCCTGCGTGCAGTGCGGCAAGTGCGAGGCGGCGTGCCCGGCCTTTGCCGCCGGCCAGCCGCTGAACCCGAAAAAGCTGATCCAGGACATGGTGGTGGGCCTGGCCGGCGGTACCGACGCCCAGTTCGCCGGTAGCCCGTACCCTGGCAAGGCCATCGGCGAACACGGCGGCAACCCGCACCAGCCCATAGTCAACGGCCTGGTGGACGCCGAGACCCTGTGGTCCTGCACCACCTGCCGGGCCTGCGTGGAGGAGTGCCCGATGATGATCGAGCACGTCGACGCCATCGTCGATATGCGCCGCCACCTGACCCTGGAAAAAGGCGCGACGCCGAACAAGGGCGCCGAGGTCCTGGAAAACCTGATCGCCACCGACAACCCCGGCGGCTTCAACCCCGGCGGACGGATGAACTGGGCGGCCGACCTGAATCTTCCGCTGCTCAGCGAGAAAAACACCACCGACGTGCTGTTCTGGGTCGGCGACGGTGCCTTCGACATGCGCAACCAGCGCACCCTGCGGGCCTTCGTCAAGGTGCTCAAGGCGGCCCAGGTGGACTTCGCCGTGCTCGGCCTGGAAGAACGTGACAGCGGTGATGTGGCCCGGCGCCTGGGCGATGAAGCGACCTTCCAGCTTTTGGCCAAGCGCAATATCCAGACCCTGGCCAAGTACCGCTTCAAGCGCATCGTCAGCTGCGACCCCCACAGCTTCCATGTGCTGAAAAACGAATATGGCGCCTTCGGCGGCCACTACCTGGTGCAGCACCACAGCACTTATCTCGCGGAACTGATCGGCGCCGGTGCGCTGAATCTCGGCCAGCACAAGGGCAGCAGCGTGACCTATCACGACCCCTGCTACCTGGGCCGCTACAACGGCGAGTACGAGGCACCGCGCTCTGTGTTGCGGGCCCTGGGCATCGAAATCAGGGAAATGCAGCGCTCGGGCTTCCGTTCCCGTTGCTGTGGCGGTGGCGGCGGCGCGCCGATCACCGACATTCCCGGCAAGCAGCGGATTCCCGATATGCGGATGGAAGACATCCGTGAGACCGGCGCAGAGCTGGTGGCGGTGGGTTGTCCACAGTGCACGGCGATGCTCGAAGGGGTGGTGGAACCGCGTCCGGCGATCAAGGACATCGCCGAGCTGGTGGCCGACGCCCTGCTGGACGAGGCCGCACCGGGCAAGGCTGTGGTGCTCAAACCCGAACCTGCGGAGGTGCACTGATGAGCGACATTATCCGCCGCGATCCCCGGGCCGAGTGGATCGCCCGCAACCGCCTGCATCCGCTGCACGCCGCCATGCAGCCGGCGCAGCACAGCTGGATGGGGCCCAATGGCCTGATCCGCAAGAACCTCCACGGCATTGGCTTTATCGGCCCCAACGGCCTCAAGCGCATCGATCGCAGTGGCGCGCAACAGGGCGGCAGCGCCAAGCGCAGCGCGGCGGCCGAGGTGCAGTTGCCGCTGCATCAGGTGGCGCAACCGGCGTTCTACATCAGCGTGGTGCCGGACATGGTCGGTGGCCGCCTGAGCAGTCATGACCGCGATCTGCTGGGCCTGGCCCATCAACTGGCGGGGCAGGACGGCGCGGTGCTGGCAGTGGTGTTCGGCGAGCACAAGGAATCGACTTTCGCCACGGCCGGCGTCGACCGCTTGCTGGTGCTGCAGGGCAGCGAGTTCGAAGGTTATGCACCGGAACAACGGGTGCAGGGCCTGCGGGCTGTGGATAACCAGTTCAGCCCACGGCACTGGCTGCTGCCCGACAGCCGCACCGGTGGCGGCGAGCTGGGCCGGCGCTTTGCTGCGGCCCTGGGCGAACGCCCGGCAACCCGGGTCTGGCAGGTCAAGGATGGGCAGTGCATCGGCCGTGCCGGTGCCGGCCTGCAAGACCTGGCGCGGCCGGTTGCACGCTTGATCCTGGCCGCCGCCGAATGCGCCGAGCCGGTCAGCGAAACCCGCCATGAGGCCTTGCCGGTGGAGTTGTCCACAGGCATGGCCCGCAGCCTGGCGCGGATCGAGGACCTGGGCGCGGTGGCGGTGGACCCGGCGGCGATTCCCATGGCCGAGGCCGAGTTCATCTTTTCCGGCGGCAACGGGGTCAAGGACTGGCCACTGTTCCACCAGGCCGCCGCGGCCCTGGGCGCCACCGAGGGCGCGTCGCGGGTGGCGGTGGACGACGGCTTCATGGCCCGTGACCGGCAAGTGGGGGCCAGTGGTATCTGGGTCACCGCGCGGGTCTATGTGGCGGTGGGGATTTCCGGAGCGATCCAGCACCTGCAAGGCATCGGCGCCTGCGACAAGGTGGTGGCGATCAACCTCGACCCGGGCTGCGACATGATCAAACGTGCCGACTTGTCGGTGATCGGCGACAGCGCCGAGATTCTCAAGGCCCTGATCGCGGCGGTCAGCGCCTACCGCGACGGTGCCAAGCGCGATGCGGCTTAAGGGGACAGTTATGCACAGCAATGTGATCAGCCTGGTATCCATCGGCGCCCACCCCACCTCGGGCCGTCCACGGCGCGCCGAACAGGATGCCCGGGCGGTGGAGCTGGGCCTGCAACTGGCCGGTGAGCAATTGCAGGTACTGCATGCCGGCGATGTGGCCGAGCCGGCGCTGCGCGCCTACCTGGGCATGGGCCTGGAACAGTTGCATGTACTGGAGCAACCGGCGGGCGCCGATGCGCTGCCGGCCCTGACCCAGTACCTGCGCCACGCCGGCGCCCAGGTGGTGCTGACCGGCAGCCAGGCGGAAACCGGCGAGGGCTCGGGCATGCTGCCTTTCCTCCTGGCGGAGAACCTCGGCTGGCCGCTGGTGGTGGGCCTGGCCCAGGTCGAATCCCTGGGGGATGGCGTGGCCCATGTGCTGCAAGCCTTGCCCCGTGGCCAACGGCGCCGGCTCAAGGTGCGCCTGCCGTTTCTCGCCACTGTGGATAACGCCGCGCCCAAGCCGCGCCAGAGCGCCTACGGCCCGGCGCGCCGCGGTGTGCTGCAGGCCGACCAGGTGATGGTGCTGGAAGACCAGCTGCTGGCCGGCGCCAGCCTGCAACCGGCCCGGCCACGGCCCAAGCGTTTGAAAGTGATCAAGGCCAAGAGCGGCGCCGATCGCATGAAGGCCGCGACCGCCAAGGCCAGCGGCGGCACCGGCCAGGTGCTCAAGGGCGTCAGCCCCGAGGCTGGGGCCGAGGCCATTCTCAAGCTGCTGATCGAAGAGGGCGTGGTGCGCTGACGCCACCACTCAATCTCCTCTCCTAGGAGCCGGCTTGTCGGCGAACAGGCCCGCAAGCCGTGCGCCGCCCGGCCAGCTCCTGCAAGGGGGATAACAGCGTAGAGGGGGTTACTCACAATCCCTGTGTGCGGCCCTGTGGATAAGATGTTCGTGCCTTGCTCAAGCCCAGGCAGAGCAAGGTCTACAGGCGGTTGTACAAAATTCGATCAGGCCAAGTGCAGGTTTTTTCGAGGTTTTTTCTGCGGATCGGGCAATCCGAAGCGGGACTTTTGCACAGCAGTTGCCCCCAAAGTCTGTTGGCGCTTTTGTGGATAAGATGTTCGCTTAGCGCTACAGCCCTTGTATTTAGCGACTTTGCGCTGCCTGATCAAAAAATATCCAAAACCTCTAAATACGCCTGTTCAAGCACCCGGACGCCTGATTTTTCATGGCTTTCAGGGGTTTTCCACAGCAGGGTCCGCAGTTGCCCCCAAAGTCTGTTGGCCTTTCTGTGGATAAGGTGTTTGCCTTCGGCTGCAGCCCTTTGATGACGTGGCTTGTACGCAATTGCGCAAAAATTGATCAATCACGCTGAAAAGCGCTGTCTGCACCCAAGTCACGGATTTTCCTGGCGTTGTCCGGCGAACTATCCCCAAGGCCCCGGCACTTGCTCACAATTGCTGTGGGCCAACATGTGGATAAGTTGTTCGTCGAAGGCTGTATCCCTTGCATTCCATAGCGTGTGCGGCAATAGCTCAAATTTCATACAGTTCTAATGCCTGGCTTGACACTAGGAGGGGGGCTGTCTTCACTCATGCCACAAGGACTTGGCAGCTACTTATCCACATGCTGCCCAGGGAGGCCAGGCAATGGATTGTCGTCTATCACCCGCTTCTCCAGCCCATAGCCTGACGCCGCGACGTACCCGTCGTCGTTGTGCCAACCAGCGCGCACGCCTATAGCCCGGCCTGCATCCCCTCACTGTTGCAACGATTGTGTTTGCGGCGCCAAGGTCGGCCTGTACGGCTGCCCGCCGCGCCCCCGGCTGCACCTGACTATTAGAGGCGACCACAGAGTTGCCCCATCTGCCTGAGAGGAACTCCGCCATGACTCGGATCGCCAGCCCCATCAGCGAGATCCAGGAACACTACGACGTGATTGTCATCGGCTCCGGCTACGGCGGCGGCATCGCCGCTTCCCGATTGTCCCGGGCCGGACGCCGGGTCTGCCTGCTGGAGCGCGGGCGCGAGATTCGCCCCGGCGAGTACCCCAACACCCTGGTCAGCGCCACCGAGGAGTTGCAGGTGCATGACCCCGAAGGCCATATCGGCTCGCGCACCGGGCTGTTCGATCTGCACGTCAACGCCCAGCAGAACGTGGTGGTCGGTTGCGGCCTGGGGGGTACTTCGCTGATCAACGCCAACGTGTCCCTGGAGCCCGAACCCGGCGTCTTCGATGACCCGCGCTGGCCGAAGGCGGTGCGCGAACACCGCGACACCCTGCTCAAGGAGGGCTATGCCCGGGCTCGGGAAATGCTCAAGCCCAACCCCTATCCCGATTCCGCGCCGCCTTTGCCCAAGCTCCAGGCGCACCGCAAATCGGCGCAGTTCCTCAAGCAGGACAAGCACTTCTACAAGCCGCCGATCAACGTCAACTTCGCCAAGCTGCCCAACAACCTCAATCATGTCGGGGTCGAGCAACTGCCCTGCAACCAGTGCGGCGACTGCGTTTCTGGCTGCAACAACAAGGCCAAGAACACCACCCTGATGAACTACCTGCCCGATGCCTGGAATCACGGTGCACAGATTTTCTGCCAGGCCGAAGTGCGTTACCTGGAACGCGATGGCGACGGCTGGATCGTGCACTTCCAGTACCTGGACAGCGGCCGCGAGAAGTTCTCGGCACCGACCCTGTTCGTCAAGGCCGATATCGTCGTGCTCAGCGCCGGCACCCTGGGCTCCACCGAAATCCTCCTGCGCTCTCGGGCCAAGGGCCTGGCCACTTCGGCGCAACTGGGCGAGCACATGAGCGGCAATGGCGACATCCTCGGCTTCGGTCACAACTGCCAGCAGACCATCAACGGCATTGGCTTCGGCACCCATGCGGCCAGCGAGTTGCAACCCGTGGGGCCCTGCATCACTTCAATTATCGACATGCGCACCGAGGGCGACTGGCGCAGCCGCATGGTGATCGAGGAGGGCTCGATTCCCGGTGCCCTGGGCCGGGCCATGGTGCCGAGCATGGCGCTGTTCGCCAGCACCCTGGGCCAGCCCAGCGACGACAGCCTCAGCGGCAAGCTGGGCTACAAGGAGCGCGAGGCTGAGAGCTTCCTGCGTGGGCCTTACCACGGCGCGCTGCACAATATGCAGACCTACCTGATCATGAGCCACGACAATGGCCGCGGGCGCATGCTGCTGGACGCCCAGGACCAGCTGCGCATCGACTGGCCGGGGGTGGGCGAGCAGCCCAATGTGCTGCTCGGCAACGAGCGCCTGCACCAGGCCACCCGTGCCCTGGGCGGTATCTGGGTGGAGAACCCGATCTGGACCCAGTTGCTCAAGCACAGCATCGTTTCGGTGCATCCGCTGGGGGGCTGCGTGATGGGCGAGGACGCCGCCCAGGGCGTGGTCAACCACAAGGGCCAGGTGTTCAGCGGCAGCAGTGGCGATGCCGTGTACCCCGGGCTCTATGTGGCCGATGGAGCGGTGATTCCCACCTCGCTGGCGGTCAATCCGCTGCTGACCATCTCTGCGGTCAGTGAGCGCAACATGCGTCTTTTGGCCGAGGATCGCGGCTGGAAGATCAACTACAGCCTGCCCTCGGCCCCGAGCAAGGCGGTGGCGCCCGACACCCTGGGGGTGCAGTTCACCGAGACCATGAAGGGCTATTTCTCCACCGCCTTCACCCAGCCCCAGGGCACCGACCTGGCGCTCTACCAGCAGGCGGCCAAGCGCGGCCAGGAGGACAACTCGCCCATCGAGTTCACCCTGACCATCACCGCCGCCGATCTCAACCGCATGCTCAAGGAGCCCGCCCACGCCGCCACCTTGGTGGGCACCCTGGACGCGCCGGTGCTGTCGCCACAGCCCCTGGTGGCCAGCCACGGGGTGTTCAACCTGTTCGAGGAATACCAGCAGCAGGTGGGCGTGCGCCATATGAACTACGACATGCGCCTGAGCGCCGAGGATGGCAGCGAGTATTACTTCAGCGCCTTCAAGACGGTGCCCAGCGACCATGGCGTGCTGAATATCTGGCCCGACACCAGCACCCTGTATGTCACCCTCTATCGCGGCCAGGACAAGAGCGGCCCGGTGCTGGGCTCGGGGGTGATGCATATCCAGCCGGCGGACTTCGCCCGGCAGATGACCACCATGAAGGTGCTCAATGCCCGTAACGAGCGCGAGCGCATCGAAGCCCTGGCGCGCTTCGGCAAGTTCTTCGCCGGGATTCTCTGGGAAAGCTACGGCGGGGTGTTTGCCGGGGATATCTACTTCAACCCCGACGCGCCGCCACGGGTCAAGCGGCCGCTGGACGCGCCGGTGCCCACGGTGCAGTTCTTCGAGACCGAAGACCGCGTGCAACTGCGCCTGACCCGCTACCAGGCCGGCCGCAAGGGCCCGGTGATGCTGGTGCATGGGCTGGGGGTGGGCTCGAATATCTTCTCCACCGACACCATCCAGACCAACCTGCTGGAGTACCTGTGCAAGCACGACTATGACGTCTGGCTCCTGGATTTCCGGGTCAGCATCCTGCTGCCGGCGAGCAAGCAGGAATGCAATGGCGACCAGATCGCGGCCTACGACTTCAAGGCCGCGATTGGCCAGATCAAGCAGGCCACCGGTGCCCGCGATGTGCAGTGCGTGGTGCACTGCTACGGCGCCACCACCTTCTTCATGTCGCTGCTGGCGGGCCTGCAGGATGTGCGTTCGGTGGTCTGCTCGCAGATCGCCGCCGACACCGTGGTGGCCACCGCCACCGGGATCAAGGCCGGGCTGCACCTGCCGGGCATGCTCGATGCCATTGGCATCAAGTCGCTGACGGCCTATGCCGACAGCAAGGAAAGCCTGTTCAGCCGGCTGTATGACACGGCCCTCAACGGCTATGCGCGGATCGAGGCCCAGGGCTACTGCAACAACCCGGTGTGCCATCGCATTACCTTTATGTACGCCTCGCTGTACCGCCACGACACCCTCAACCAGAACCTGCACGACAACCTCCACGAGCTGTTCGGCGAGTCCAATATCCAGACCTTCGAGCACCTGGCGTTGATCTGTCGCAAGGGCCATCTGGTGGACTTCAAGGGCCGCGATGTGTACATGCCGCACTTCGACCGGCTGAAGCTGCCGATCTGCTTTATCAGCGGCGCCGACAACCAGTGCTACCTGCCGCAAAGCACCCAGAAGACCTACGAGCGCCTGTGCCAGATGCATGGCCCAGAGCTCTACAGCCGCCATGTGGTGCCGGGCTACGGCCATATCGACTGCATCTTCGGCAAGGATGCGGTGGTGGATGTATACCCGCTGATGCTCGCGCATCTGGAGAAGACCGCCTTGGGCTGAACCTGTTGCTCGCGGCCCGTGGCGCCACGGACGCGGTTCTGGCACGCGACGCGGTCGCCCGCGTCGTGCTTGCAGCCTGCCCACGGCTTTCGAGCCCGGGGCAGCTTCACAGGTAGACAGGGAAGGCTCAGATGAACGCTTATATCCGCTGGTTCCAACGCTTTATCTGGCTGGGCATCGCCATGAATATGGTGTTCGCCCTGCCGGCGCTGTTCGCCCCGGCCATGCTGACGGCGGTGGTCGGCCTGCCGCCGGTGCTGTCCGACCCCTGGCTGGAAAACGCCGGCATGCTGCTGGTGGGCATCAGCCTGTTCTACATGCCCTCGGGCTGCAACGCGCTGCGTTTCGTGGTGCATTCCTGGCTGTGCGTGCTGTCGCGGCTGATTGCCGTGGCGTTCTGGATCTACCTGATCGACACCAGCAACCAGTCCCAGGTATTCGTGCCCATGTTGCTGGGCGACCTCAGCATGTTCCTGCTGCTGGGGATAACCCTGTACCTGGGCAGCGCCCCGGCCAACCGGCCCTGGGCCTTGCTCTGCGCCGGGCTGCAGGCCTGGCGCCAATACTGGGCGGCCCGCTGGCAGCGCCACGGCTTTCGTGTGGAGACCCTGCTGGGGCTGCTGGTGCTGGGCATTGTCGGTTATACCGCCTGGGTCAATATGCTCCGCGAAGTGCCACAGCCACCCGAGGCCTCCGACGAAGATCACTTCAAGTACGCCGCCATCGGCCTGGGCATCGAGGCGCGGATACCCTACTACCTGTTCGCCGTGCTGCCGCAGCTGTGCCCGGAAAAACTGCCCCGGCCCGGTGGCTACGAGGTTTTCGGGTTTCTCTACGAGAATGGTCGCGAGCTGCCGGTGGGCATGGCCAAGCGTCAGCTGGGCTACCCCACGGTAGAACCCAACTGCGCCCTGTGCCACACCGGTGCCTACCGCGCCAGCGCCAGCGACGTGCCCACGGTGGTGGCCACGGCGCCGGCCAACCTGATGCAGCTCCAGGCCTTCCAGTGGTTCGCCTACGATTGCGCTAGCGATCCGAAATTCACCGTGGATGCGCTGATGAACGCGATCAACGCCAAGTTCCAGCTGGGGTTCGTCGAGCGCCTGTACAACCGCTACCTGATCATGCCCATGGCCAAGAACGCGCTGCTCAAGCAGAAACAGGCCTATGCCTGGCAGAAGCTGCGGCCGCAGCAAGGGCCGGGGCGCACCGACACCTTCAACCCGACCAAGATGGTGGTGTTCGGCTTCCCCGACGATTCCACCATTGGCACCGTGGACCTGCCGCAGATCTGGAACCAGAAACCCCGGGAGTCGATGTACCTGCACTGGGACGGCAACAACAACCAGATTCGCGAGCGCAACTACGCGGCGGCGATGGCCGTGGGGGCCACCCCGCAATCGGTGCTGCCGCAGAGCTTCAACCGGGTCACCAATTGGCTGCTGGGGCACAAGCCGCCGGCCTGGCCGTTCGCCATCGATCAAGCCAAGGCCGCCCAGGGCAAGCCGCTGTGGGAGGCCAATTGCGCCGGCTGCCATGATTTCGGCAAGGCCGACACCGGCCAGGTCACTACCCAGATCCAGCAACTGGGCACCGACCCTCATCGCCTGGACTCCTTCACCACTGGCCTGGTGCAGGCCTTCCACGGTTTCAAGAAGCCGCCCTTCGACTTTGGCGCCTACCGCAAGACCCAGAGCTACAGCAACACCCCCACCGATGGCATCTGGCTGCGCGCGCCCTACCTGCACAACGGTTCGGTGCCTAGCCTGTGGGACCTGTTGCAGGCTCCAGAGCTGCGGCCCCAGGTGTTCTTCACCGGCTCGGATATCTACGACCCGCAGAAGGTCGGCTTCGTCACCAGCGGTCCGGCCGTGCAGGGCTCGGGCTTGTTCAAGTACGACACCCATCTGGAGGGCAATGGCAACAGCGGCCACCTGTATGGCACCGAACTTTCCGATACGCAGAAGTGGCAGTTGATCGAATACATGAAAACCCTCTGACGCCACGAGGCGCCAGCGACCATGGACCACGAGAGGGATACCGACATGTCGTTTGTGAGCAATCTGGAACATGACTTCCAGCATTTGAAAACCCGCATCGACGGGCTGCTGGCCAGGCTCGACCTGGCCTGGAAAAAGCTCCGTGATCAGCTGCAGCCCGCAGAACTGCAAGCCATAGTGCAGCTGCTGCAGCGGGCCCACGATCAGGCGCAGTACGCGCTGATCCACGGCGACCTGCCGCCCGGCCAACCGCCGGTACCCTGGGAACTGGCCCACGGTCTGTCGGTGCTGCACCTGGGCAATGCCCAGCCGTTGCCGCAATCGGTGGACGAGCTCAAGACCCAGGTCATGAAGGACGGCACCTTGCTGGGCTGTCGCCAGTGGGAGCTGCTGGACCTGCGCTGGAGCGAGGCCCTGCTCAACTGGATCGAGAACCTGCGCAAGCATGCGCCCTTCGCCACCACCCCGGCGCTGATCGAGATGGCCGACGAAGTGCTGCTGGACATGGCCGGGGACTGGGGCACCGGGTATTTCGAAACGCAATCGGCGGCCCAGCGGGTGGCCGAGCTGATGCTCGCTGACCAGGCGGACGTCACCATCCACCTGGGCGACGTGTACTACGCCGGCACCGGCACCGAGGAAGACGCCGACCTCACTCACTGGCCCCAGGGTTCCCTGGCGTCATTCAGCCTCAACTCCAACCACGAGATGTACAGCGGCGCCCACGGCTATTTCGCCGAGATCCAGGCCCTGTTCCCCCGGCAGCAGGGCACCAGCTACTTCGCCCTGTTCAACACCCACTGGCTGATCCTTGGCCTGGACAGCGCCTATGCCGCCGACGAGATGAACCTGTACATGGACGGCAACCTCAACACCCAGCAGATCCAGTGGCTCAAGGGCCTGGTGGCCGAGAAGGGGCAGGGGCGGCGGATCATGGTTCTCAGTCATCACCAGGGGCTGGATATCAGCGGCCAGCAGCAGACCGCGCTGTACAAGCAGGTGGTCGATGCCCTGGGGCGGGTTCCGGACTACTGGTACTGGGGGCACCTGCATAACGGCATCTGCTATGCGCCCCAGAACGGCATGTACGGTCGCTGCATCGGCCACGGGGCGATTCCCTATGGGGTTACCAGCGAACTGAAAGGCAAGCCCCGGGTGAAATGGTCGGAAACCTTGTCGGCAGATGATCCGAACTATCCGCTGCGGGTGCGCAATGGCTACGTGAGGGTGAAGTTGAACGGCGCGCAGATCAGCGAAACCTTCGTTGGCGAGAACGGCGCCGTCAGCTGGCCGCTGGCCTGATCCGACCTGCTGCAACGGCAACGCCCGGGGACAGGCTCAACCCGCCCCGGGCGCTTGTCTTGGCGCTTGCCGCTTACTGCTCGCAGCTGCTCCTACCCACTGCTCCTATCCGTTAACGGGCACACCCTTGAGGTAAGGCGCCGGCTCCGCGCCGAGGTTGCTCAGCATGCGCTCGCTGTACCAGTCGACGAAGTTCACCACGCCGAACTCGTAGGTCTTGGAGTAAGGCCCTGGCTGGTAGGCGGTGGAGTTGATGCCGCGCTGGTTCTCCTCGGCCAGGCGCCGGTCCTGGTCGTTGGTGGCGTCCCACACCTGGCGCATGCGCGCCACGTCGTAGTCCACGCCTTCCACGGCATCCTTGTGCACCAGCCACTTGGTGGTGACCACGGTTTCCTGGGCGCTGATCGGCCACACGGTGAACACGATGATGTGGTCGCCCATGCAGTGGTTCCACGAATGGGGCAAATGCAGGATGCGCATCGAGCCCAGGTCCGGGTTCTTGATCCGGCCCATCAGCTTGGCGCAGCCCTGCTTGCCGTCCAGGGTCATGGACACGGTGCCCTTGAGCAGCGGCATGCGCACGATGCGGTTGCGCAGGCCGAAGCTGGCGTGGGCGTAGGGGATCTTTTCCGCTTCCCAGGCCGCGGCGGAGGCCGCGACATGGTCCTTGAACGCCTGGTCGGCACGGGGGTCGGTGACGTCGTCCCATTCCAGCAGGGTCTTGAGCAATTCCGGGTGCGAGCCGCCGCAGTGGTAGCACTCGCGGTTGTTCTCCAGCACCAGCTTCCAGTTGGCCTTCTCGTGCAAGGTGGTCTGCACCGCCACCTTGGTGTTCTCCATGTCGTAGGGCTCCATGTAGTGAGCCAGGGTGGCGAGGAAGTCGTCGATGGCTGGTGGGTTCTCGGCCAGGGAAATGAAGATGTAGCCGCCGGCGGTCTTCACGTTTACCGGCTTCAGGCCGTACTGCTTCATGTCGAAGTCGGCGCCCATCTCGGTGCCGGCGAACAGCAGGCGGCCATCCAGCTCGTAGGTCCACTGATGGTAGTGGCAGACCAGCTTGGCCACCTTGCCCTTGTCGCTGGTGCACAGCCGTGAACCGCGGTGGCGGCAGACGTTGTGGAAGGCGTGGACCACGCCGTCGGCACCACGGATCACGATGATCGGGTTCTTGCCGATCTGCAGGGTGATGTAGTTGCCCTTGGTGGGGATCTCGCAGGTCATGCCGGCGATCAGCCATTCCTTGTGGAAGATCTCCTGCATGTCGATATCGAACAGCCTTTCGTCGCAGTAGAAGGGCTGCGGCAGGGAGTAGGTCCGCTCGCGTTCCTGCAGCATTTGCGCAGTGGCCTTGCGTGCGGGTTCCAGTGGATCGCCCAAGCTCAGGGTAGTGACGTCCATCTTCAAGTCCTCATGGCCGTTCGATGCGGCCGGCGAATTAGTGGTTGGCTACGGTGGTGCTACGCAAGTCACGAAAAGTCGCGGGTTGTGCTTGGGGCGAGTGTGGGTCCGCAGGCGTCGTGAACCTTATCCATGGACGACATGGCGCAATCTGTTCCCGACGCGCAAGCCCCTGTAGCCAGGGGCTGGTCGCGATAAGCATGTGAATGTCGCAGATAGGTAAATGGGCGCGAGACGCCTTACGCAGAATCGCTGGCAAGACGCCGACAGTCGGCCGTGGAGAACAGCATGTCCAACACCTTCCTCAACCCGGTAACCACCCAGACCTGGGCCAATGGCCGTCATATCGTCCGTTGCGTCAAAGTCATCCAGGAAACCTGGGACGTGCGGACCTTCTGCTTCATGGCCGACCAGCCGATCATGTTCTTCTTCAAGCCCGGGCAGTTCGTCACCCTGGAGCTGGAAATCGAAGGCCAGCCGGTGATGCGCTCCTACACCATCTCCAGCTCGCCGTCGGTGCCCTACAGCTTTTCGGTGACCATCAAGCGAGTGCCCGGGGGCAAGGTCTCCAACCACCTGCACGACACCCTGCATGAAGGCCAGGAACTGGCGGTGCACGGGCCGGTGGGGCTGTTCAACGCCATCGACTTTCCCAACCCGAAGATCCTCTACCTCAGCGGCGGCGTGGGCATCACCCCGGTCATGTCCATGGCCCGCTGGTTCTACGACACCAACGGCAATGTCGACATGGTGTTTATCCACAGCGCGCGCTCGCCCAAGGACATCATCTATCACCGCGAGCTGGAGCATATGGCCTCGCGGATCGACAACTTCAGCCTGCACCTGATCTGCGAGAAGCACGGCCTGGGCGAGCCCTGGGCCGGCTACCGCGGCTACCTGAACCACAAGATGCTGGAACTGATGGCCCCGGACTTCCTCGAGCGGGAAGTGTTCTGCTGCGGGCCGACGCCCTATATGAATGCGGTCAAGCGCCTGCTGGAAGCCGCCGGCTTCGACATGACCCGTTACCACGAGGAATCTTTCGGTGCGACCCCGGCGGAAGCTCGGGCCGATGCCGTGGAACATGCCGAGCAAGCCGCCGAGGCCCCGGAAATCGATGTCGCCGACCTGCATCAGGTGGAGTTCACCGCCTCCGGCAAGAGCATCCGCGTGGCCCCGGGGGAAACCGTGCACGCCGCGGCGGCCAAGCTTGGCCTGATGATTCCCAAGGCCTGCGGCATGGGCATCTGCGGCACTTGCAAGGTGCTCAAGCTGGGGGGCGAAGTGGAGATGGAGCACAACGGCGGGATCACCGAGGAAGACGAGGCCGAGGGCTACATCCTGTCCTGCTGCAGCGTGCCCAAGGGCGATGTGCGGGTAGAGTTCTAAGGAGCAACCGCTTGTCGTGGCGAGGGCGCTTGCTCCCGCTCGCCTGCGTAGCAGGCGCAAGACCGATTACTGCGCCGGCCGGCCCAGCGGGAGCAAGCTCCCTCGCCACGCAAGCCGGGTTCATCCATACAGGCTGGGCCGTCGATCCAGGTGCACATGGTTATGTTCGCTGATGGACTTGTGCCAGGCCTGGGCCAGGTCCAGCTCCGCCAGCAGCAGTTGCTCGCCGGTTTCCCGGTCGCGGCCCGCCAGGGGGTAGCCATCGGCGTCGACTATGGTGGAGCCGCCCACCCAGTTCACCCCGCGCTCTTCGCCGCTGCGGTCGCAGGCGGCGATAAACATGCGGTTGACCGCGGCATTGGCCTGCACCCGCACCATCTCCGCCGGGCGTTCGCTGGCCGGGCGCGGGCCGTCGGGCCAGTTCACCGGCGCGCACAGCAGCGCCGCACCGGCCAGGGCCGGCAGGCGCACCCACTCGGGAAACTCCAGGTCGTAGCAGATCATCAGGGCGATCGGCCCGAAGCGCGTGGCCACCACCGGCGGCGGTTCGTCGCCGGGGGTGAAGATCAGGTTTTCCTGATCCCACAGGTGGGCCTTGCGATACACCGTCAGCGTGCCTTCAGGCTCGACCAGGGCGGCGCTGTTGGCCACGCGATCATCGTCCAGGCGCTCGCAGAAGCCGCCGACAATCACCACCTGCAGCTCTTCGGCGAGGTTTTTCCACAGGCTCAAGGTCGGTCCGTCGAGGCTTTCGGATAGGGCCAGGGCTTCGGCCAGACCCGTGAACACGTAGCCGCTTTGCACCAGTTCCGGTAGCACCACCACCTGGGCGCCGCGGGCGGCGGCCTGGCGGATCGCTTCGGCGCCGAGATTGCGGTTGTAGTCCAGCTCGCCAAGGCGTGGCGCCAGTTGCTGGCAGGCCACTTTCAGGGATGCCTGGGGGATCATTGCGCGCCTCCTTCCAGTCGCTGTTCGCTGGCCTGGATGGCCAGCCGCTCCGCCGCAAGGTCCAGGTGGCGGGTCAGCGCCCAGTAGACCAGCCCGGCCACCGCAAGGCCAATCACGAAGGCAATGTCGGCGCCGCCCAGGGCCACGGACAGCGGGCCCTGGTAGAAGCTCAGGGACATGAACGGCACCATCGCCAGCAAGCCGAGGAAATAGGCCGTGAGCCCGGCGCCGGACCAGCGGCCATAGATGCCCGCGGGGTTGAAGATATCGCTGATGGCGTAATGGCCTTTGCGCACCAGGTAGAAGTCCGCCAGGTTCACCGCGGTCCAGGGCACCAGGAAATACAGCATCAGCAGGACGAAGGTATTGAAGCTGCCCAGGTAGCTCTCGGGAATATTCATGGCGATCAGGAAGATCACCACCGCCACCAGCAGGATCCCGGCGATCCGGCTCTTGAGGTTGGGCTTGATCGACTTGAAACCGTCGATGGCGCTGATGCCGGTGAGCATGGCGCCGTAGCAGTTGACCGCCATGATGCCCACCAGCGCCGGCACCGCGATCAGCACGGTGAAGGTGCCGAAGCCGGGAATCAGCCGGTTGCCCACTTCCCGCACGCTGGCGATGGCGTCCGGCGAGGGCAGGGCCGAGGCCAGGAAGGCCCCCAGGGACATCAGCCACAGGGCCGAGCCGGCGGCGCCCAGGTAGGTCCAGAAGATCACCTGGCGCGATGGCGTCTGGTGCGGCAGGTAGCGCGAGTAGTCGGAGACGTACACCGAATAGCTGATCTGGTAGCCGGCGGCGGCCGACAGCTGGATCAGGAACGCCGACCAGGAAAAGTGCGCCTCGGCCACGGCGGCGTCGGCCTGCAGGGTCAGCAGGGCGCTGACGGTGAGCACCGCGAACACGCTGATCATCAGGTAGGTCAGCCAGCGCTGCACACTATGCAGCAGGTCGTGGCCGACCACCGCGATCAGCACCGCAATGGCGATCATCAGGGTGTACCAGGGCGCCCGGGCGCCGGGTATCACGGTGTTGATGGCGTCGGTGGCGAGGATCACGTTGAACACGTTGAAGCCGATGTAGACGAACACCACGGCGGTGAAGGGCACGATGGCGCCGCGCAGGCCGAACTGGGCGCGGGACTGGATCATCTGCGGCAGGCCCATGCGCGGGCCCTGGTTGGCATGGAAGGCCATGCAGAAGGTGCCCAGGCACACACCGATGACGATCGCCAGGATGGCGTATTGCAGGGCCAGGCCCAGGGCCGCGCCGGTAAAGCCGGTGACCATGGTGGTGAGCACGAAGTTGCCGGTGAACCAGAACGGGCCCTGGTGCCAGACCTTGCCGTGGCGCTCGTTGCGGGGCACGTAGTCGATGGAGCGGGTTTCGATTTTCAGGCCGGGCGGGTGGGCTTTCTCGGTGACGCAAGACTGAGTCGTCATGGGGGGGAGCCTTGTTTTTATAGGTCGACCCCGGAGTCTCGGACAAAGGTTGCGGATGTTGAATCAGCCAAGGCAAATAATCAGTTCAGGAATTTGTGAAGTGATAGCCGATTGCTGTTGTGGCGAGGGAGCTTGCTCCCGTTGGTTGGCGTAGCCAACCCCATGGTCGCAAGCTCATGCAAGGCTCTACGGCTGCTGCGCCCTGGCCGGCGCAGCGGGAGCAAGCTCCCTCGCCACAGTGAGCCTTCCGGTCAGGAAGGTGGCTCAGGCGCTCATCACCGTGCGGATATCCGCCGCCAGTTCACGCACCCGCTCTTCCTCGGTGTCCCAGGAGCACATGAACCGCGCGCCGCCCTGGCCGATAAAGGTGTAGAAACGCCAGCCCTTGGCGGTCAGCGCGGCAATTGCGGGTTCCGAAAGTTGCAGGAATACGCCGTTGGCCTGTACCGGGAACATCAGCTCCACGCCAGGGATATCGGCCACCAACTGGGCCAGCAATTGCGCGCAGTGGTTGGCGTGGCGGGCGTACTTGAGCCAGGCGTCGTTTTCCAGCAGGCCGACCCAGGGCGCCGAGAGAAAGCGCATTTTCGAGGCCAGCTGGCCGGCCTGCTTGCAGCGGTAGTCGAAGTCTTCCGCCAGCTTGTGGTTGAAGAACAGGATGGCTTCACCCACCGCCATGCCGTTCTTGGTGCCGCCAAAGCACAGCACGTCGACCCCGGCCTTCCAGGTCAGATCCGCCGGGGTGCAGCCGAGGAAGGCGCAGGCGTTGGAGAAGCGCGCGCCGTCCATGTGCAGGTTCAGCCCCAGTTCCTTGCAGGTGGCGCTGATGGCGCGCACTTCTTCCGGGGTATAGACGCTGCCCACCTCGGTGGCCTGGGTCAGGGTCACCACCCGCGGCTTGGGGTAGTGGATGTCCTGGCGCTTGAGGGCGATCTCGCGGATCGACTCCGGGGTCAGCTTGCCGTTCTGGGTGCCGGCGATCAGCAGCTTGGACCCGTTGGAGAAAAACTCCGGGGCGCCGCATTCGTCGGTTTCGACGTGGGCGGTTTCCGAGCAGATCACGCTGTGGTAGCTCTGGCACAGCGACGACAGCGCCAGGGAGTTGGCGGCGGTGCCGTTGAAGGCGAAGAACACTTCGCAGTCGGTTTCGAACAGTTTGCGGAATTGGTCCGAGGCGCGAGCGGTCCACTGATCGTCGCCGTAAGCGCGCTCGTGGCCGTGGTTGGCCTGCTCCATGGCAGCCCAGGCTTCAGGGCAGATGCCAGAGTAGTTGTCGCTGGCGAATTGTTGGCTCTTGTCGGTCATGGCCGGCTCCGTGGTCGATGATGGTGGGCACTTTACCCAAGAACAATGGCCCAGCACAGGTGCTGCTTATGGCGGATTAATGCATGGCCCATAAGGATTTATGCGTGGGGGGCGTGTGTTGCCGGCTGCGGCGCCGCGGCTTGGGGATCATGCGCTCTATCCCGGGCCTTTGCTGCAATTTCTGGCCCTGTGTCAGCTTCTCTTGCGGGCCGGCTCGGACAATCCTGGCGCTCGCCACTTGTCGCTTGCCGCTGCCCCTGTCGGACATGTCGTAAACGCACCTTTGTGTGGCGTCCATAGGCATTTGAGTTCGCCGCCTCGGTCATACCATCGCATCCAAAGGGCGCAGCTTTAACGCTGGCCTCACCGAGACGAAAGGCGCAGCGCCGCCGCTGGGAGAGACGTGATGTTCAGCAAGCAAGATCAGATTCAGGGTTACGACGATGCACTGCTGGCGGCGATCAATGCCGAGGAGCAACGCCAGGAAGATCACATCGAGCTGATCGCGTCGGAGAACTACACCAGCAAGCGGGTGATGCAGGCCCAGGGCAGCGGGCTGACCAACAAGTACGCCGAGGGCTATCCGGGCAAGCGCTACTACGGCGGCTGCGAGCATGTGGACAAGGTCGAGGCCCTGGCCATCGAGCGCGCCAAGCAGCTGTTCGGTGCCGACTACGCCAACGTCCAGCCGCACTCCGGCTCCTCGGCCAACAGCGCGGTGTACCTGGCGCTGCTGCAGGCCGGTGACACCATCCTGGGCATGAGCCTGGCCCACGGCGGCCACTTGACCCACGGCGCCAAGGTGTCGTCTTCGGGCAAGTTGTACAACGCGGTGCAATACGGCATCGACACCACCACCGGGTTGATCGACTACGACGAGGTCGAGCGCCTGGCGGTTGAACACAAGCCGAAGATGATCGTCGCCGGCTTCTCTGCCTACTCCAAGACCCTGGATTTCCCGCGTTTCCGGCAGATCGCCGACAAGGTCGGCGCCTTGCTGTTCGTCGACATGGCCCACGTGGCCGGGCTGGTGGCCGCAGGCCTGTACCCCAACCCGCTGCCCTTTGCCGATGTGGTCACCACCACCACCCACAAGACCCTGCGCGGTCCTCGTGGCGGGCTGATCCTGGCCAAGGCCAACGAAGAGATCGAGAAGAAGCTCAACGCCGCGGTGTTCCCCGGCGCCCAGGGCGGCCCGCTGATGCATGTGATCGCGGCCAAGGCGGTGTGCTTCAAGGAGGCCCTGGAGCCCGGCTTCAAGGCCTACCAGAAGCAGGTGATCGAAAACGCCCAGGCCATGGCCGGCGTATTTATCAAACGCGGCTACGATGTAGTGTCCGGCGGCACCGACAACCACCTGTTCCTGGTCAGCCTGATTCGCCAGGGCCTGACCGGCAAGGATGCCGACGCCGCCCTGGGCCGCGCCCATATCACCGTGAACAAGAACGCCGTGCCCAACGACCCGCAGTCGCCATTCGTCACTTCCGGCCTGCGCATCGGCACCCCGGCGGTCACCACCCGTGGTTTCAAGGTCGCCCAGTGCACCGAACTGGCCGGTTGGATCTGCGACATTCTCGACCACCTCGGCGATGCCGATGTCGAGGCCAATGTCGCCCGTCAGGTGGCGACCCTGTGCGCTGATTTCCCGGTTTACCGCTGAGAGCCGCAACTGGAGCAATGACTATGCAACGCTACTCGGGCTTCGGCCTCTTCAAGCACTCTCTCAGCCACCATGAAAACTGGCAGCGCATGTGGCGCACGCCAACCCCGAAGAAAGTCTATGACGTGGTCATAGTCGGCGGCGGCGGGCATGGCCTGGCCACCGCCTACTACCTGGCCAAGGAGCACGGCATCACCAATGTGGCGGTGGTGGAGAAGGGCTGGCTGGGCGGCGGCAACACCGCGCGCAACACCACCATCGTGCGTTCCAACTACCTGTGGGACGAATCGGCGCAGCTCTACGAACACGCCATGAAGCTGTGGGAAGGCCTGTCCCAGGACCTCAACTACAACGTGATGTTCTCCCAGCGCGGGGTCTACAACCTGTGCCACACCCTGCAGGACATCCGTGATTCCGAGCGCCGGGTCAGCGCCAACCGCCTCAATGGCATCGACGGCGAACTGCTCAACACCCAGCAGGTGGCGGACGAGATTCCCTACCTGGACTGCTCGAAGAACACCCGCTACCCGATCCTCGGTGCCACCGTGCAACGGCGCGGCGGCGTGGCCCGTCACGATGCCGTGGCCTGGGGTTTCGCCCGGGCCGCGGACGCCCTGGGCGTGGACCTGATCCAGCAGACCGAAGTGATTGGTTTCCGCAAGGAAAACGGCGTGTGCATTGGCGTCGAGACCAACAAGGGCTTTATCGGCGCCAAGCGCGTCGGTGTGGTCACCGCCGGTAACTCCGGGCACATGGCCAAGCTGGCGGGCTTTCGCCTGCCGATCGAATCCCACCCGCTGCAGGCGCTGGTGTCGGAGCCGATCAAGCCGATTATCGACAGCGTGATCATGTCCAACGCGGTGCACGGCTACATCAGCCAGTCGGACAAGGGCGACCTGGTGATCGGTGCCGGTATCGACGGCTGGGTCGGCTACGGCCAGCGCGGTTCCTACCCGGTGATCGAGCACACCATCCAGGCCATCGTCGAGATGTTCCCGGTGCTGTCCCGGGTACGCATGAACCGCCAGTGGGGCGGCATCGTCGACACCAGCCCGGACGCTTGCCCGATCATTTCCAAGACCCCGGTGCCGAACATGTTCTTCAACTGCGGCTGGGGCACTGGCGGTTTCAAGGCCACCCCGGGCTCGGGCAACGTGTTTGCCGCCAGCCTGGCCAAGGGCGAGATGCACCCGCTGGCCGCTCCTTTCTCCATCGACCGTTTCCACAACGGTGCGCTGATCGACGAACACGGCGCCGCGGCCGTCGCCCACTAATAAGAGGACACTTCCCTATGTTGCATATCTTCTGTCCTCACTGCGGCGAGCTGCGCTCCGAAGAGGAATTCCATTCGTCCGGCCAGGCGCATATTCCCCGGCCGCTGGACCCCAATGCCTGCACCGACGAGGAGTGGGGCGACTATATGTTCTTCCGCGACAACCCCCGCGGCCTGCACCACGAACTGTGGATCCACGCCGCCGGTTGCCGCCAGTACTTCAACGCCACCCGCGACACCGTCAGCTACGAAATTCTTGAAACCTACAAGATCGGCACCAAGCCGCAGTTCACCGCCAAGGCTGCTGGAGAGAAGGTATGAGCCAGAGCAATCGCCTGTCCAACGGCGGCCGTATCGACCGCAACAAAGTCCTCACCTTCACCTTCAACGGCCAGGCCTACAAAGGCTTCGAGGGCGACACCCTGGCCTCGGCCCTGCTGGCCAACGGCGTCGACATCATCGGCCGCAGCTTCAAGTACTCGCGGCCCCGGGGCATTTTCGCCGCAGGCTGCGAGGAGCCCAGCGCGGTGCTGCAGATCGGCGCCACCGAAGCCACCCAGATCCCCAACGTGCGCGCCACGCAACAGGCGCTGTACCAGGGCCTGGTGGCCACCAGCACCAACGGCTGGCCCAGCGTCAACAACGACATGATGGGGATTCTTGGCAAGGTCGGCGGCAAGCTGATGCCCCCGGGTTTCTACTACAAGACCTTCATGTACCCGCAGTCGTTCTGGATGACTTACGAGAAGTACATCCGCAAGGCTGCGGGCCTCGGCCGTTCGCCTACCGAGAACGATCCGGACACCTACGACAACATGAACCAGCACTGCGACGTGCTGATTGTCGGCGCTGGCCCGGCCGGTCTGGCGGCGGCCCTGGCCGCTGCCCGTAGCGGCGCCCGGGTGATCCTGGCCGACGAGCAGGAAGAATTCGGTGGCACCCTGCTGGACAGCCGCGAGAGCCTGGACGGCAAGCCGGCGGTGGAGTGGGTGGCCAGCGTGGTCGCCGAGCTCAAGTCGCTGCCCGATGTGTTGCTGCTGCCACGGGCCACGGTCAATGGCTACCACGACCATAACTTCCTGACCATTCATGAGCGCCTCACCGATCACCTCGGCGATCGTGCGCCCATCGGCCAGGTACGCCAGCGTATCCACCGGGTGCGGGCCAAGCGCGTGGTACTGGCCACCGGCGCCCACGAACGGCCGCTGGTTTACGGCAACAACGATGTGCCGGGCAATATGCTGGCCGGCGCGGTGTCCACCTACGTGCGTCGCTACGGCGTGGCTCCGGGCAAGAAGCTGGTGCTGTCCACCAACAACGATCACGCCTACCGCGTGGCCCTCGACTGGCTCGACGCCAGCCTGCAAGTGGTGGCCATCGCCGATGCGCGGCACAACCCTCGCGGCGCCCTGGTGGAGGAGGCGCGGGCCAAGGGCATCCGCATCCTCACTTCCAGCGCAGTGATCGAAGCCCGTGGCAGCAAGCATGTGACCGGTGCGCGGGTGGCGGCCATCGACGTCAAGGCGCACAAGGTCACCAGCCCCGGCGAGTGGCTCGACTGCGACCTGATCGCCAGCTCCGGCGGCTACAGCCCGGTGGTGCACCTGGCCTCGCACCTGGGCGGCAAGCCGGTGTGGCGCGAAGACATCCTCGGTTTCGTGCCCGGTGAAGCGCCGCAGAAGCGTGTGTGCGTGGGCGGCATCAATGGCGTCTACAGCCTCGGCGATACCCTGGCCGATGGTTTCGAGGGTGGCGTGCGCGCCGCCAGCGAAGCCGGCTTCCAGAGCGTGGAGGGCGTGTTGCCCAAGGCCCTGACCCGTCTTGAAGAAGCGACCCTGGCGCTGTTCCAGGTGCCCCATGAAAAAGGCACCGCCCGGGCGCCGAAGCAGTTCGTCGACCTGCAGAACGACGTCACCGCCGCCGCCATCGAACTGGCGACCCGCGAAGGCTTCGAGTCGGTGGAACACGTCAAGCGCTACACCGCCCTGGGCTTCGGCACCGACCAGGGCAAGCTGGGCAACGTCAACGGCCTGGCGATTGCCGCCCGTTCGCTGAACGTGAGCATCCCGCAGATGGGCACCACCATGTTCCGCCCGAACTACACGCCGATCACCTTCGGCGCCGTGGCTGGCCGGCACTGCGGGCACATCTTCGAGCCGGTGCGCTTCACCGCGCTGCATGCCTGGCATGTGAAGAATGGCGCCGAGTTCGAAGACGTTGGCCAGTGGAAGCGCCCCTGGTACTTCCCGAAAAACGGCGAGGACCTGCACGCCGCGGTCAAGCGCGAGTGCCTGGCAGTGCGCGACAGCGTCGGCCTGCTGGACGCCTCGACCCTGGGCAAGATCGATATCCAGGGCCCGGATGCCCGGGAGTTTCTCAACCGCATCTACAGCAACGCCTGGACCAAGCTCGATGTGGGCAAGGCCCGCTACGGCCTGATGTGCAAGGAAGACGGCATGGTCTTCGACGACGGCGTCACCGCCTGTCTGGCCGACAACCACTTCCTCATGACCACCACCACCGGCGGCGCGGCCCGGGTGCTGCAGTGGCTGGAGATCTACCAGCAGACCGAGTGGCCGGACCTCAAGGTGTACTTCACCTCGGTCACCGACCACTGGGCCACCATGACCCTGTCGGGCCCCAACAGCCGCAAGCTGCTGAGCGAAGTCACCGACATCGACCTGGACAAGGACGGCTTCCCGTTCATGACCTGGAAGGAAGGCCTGGTGGGTGGCGTACCGGCGCGGGTGTTCCGCATCTCCTTCACCGGTGAGCTGTCCTATGAGGTCAACGTCCAGGCCGACTACGCCATGGGCGTGCTGGAGCAGATCGTCGAGGCCGGCAAGAAGTACAACCTGACCCCTTACGGCACCGAGACCATGCACGTGCTGCGGGCCGAGAAGGGTTTCATCATCGTCGGCCAGGACACCGACGGTTCCATGACCCCGGACGACCTCAACATGGGCTGGTGCGTGGGCCGCACCAAGCCGTTCTCCTGGATCGGCTGGCGCGGGATGAACCGCGAAGACTGCGTGCGCGAGCAGCGCAAGCAACTGGTGGGCCTGAAGCCGATCGACCCGACCCAGTGGCTGCCGGAAGGCGCGCAACTGGTGTTCAACCCCAAGCAGGCGATTCCCATGAGCATGGTGGGCCACGTGACCTCCAGCTACGCCCACAACTCCCTGGGTTATTCCTTTGCCATGGGCGTGGTCAAGGGCGGCCTCAAGCGCCTGGGCGAGCGGGTGTTCGCGCCTTTGGCCGATGGCCGGGTGATCGAGGCGGAAATCGTTTCCTCGGTGTTCTTCGATCCCAAGGGTGATCGCCAGAACATCTAAGGCACAACACCGCTCGCGTAGGAGCTGGCTTGCCAGCGAAGGCGGTCTCAGGGCTGGCACAAGGCTCAAGAGCTTCGCCGGCAAGCCGGCTCCTACAGCAGGCCGGGGTTATCAACAGAATTCAGGACAGGTGCGATATGAGCGCAGTCAACGTTTACCAACAGCGTCCCACCGGCGCGGCCAAGGCCGAGTCGTCCTTGCATCACGCCGACCTGCCGAGCCTGGTGGGCAAGGGCCGGAAGAACGCCGGGGTGATCCTGCGGGAGAAAAAACTTCTGGGCCACCTGACCATTCGTGGCGATGGCCACGACCCGGCCTTCGCTGCCGGCGTGCACAAGGCCCTGGGCATCGAGCTGCCCAGTGCCCTGACGGTGGTGGTCAAGGGCGACAGCAGCCTGCAATGGCTGGGCCCGGATGAATGGCTGCTGATCGTGCCCGGCGGCGAGGAATTGGCTGCCGAGCAGAAACTGCGGGAGGCCCTGGGCGAGCTGCATATCCAGATCGTCAATGTCAGCGGCGGCCAGCAGATTCTCGAACTCTCCGGCCCCAATGTGCGCCAGGTGCTGATGAAGTCCACCAGCTACGACGTGCACCCCAACAACTTCCCGGTGGGCAAGGCGGTGGGCACGGTGTTCGCCAAGTCGCAACTGGTGATCCGCCGCACCGGCGAGGACACCTGGGAGCTGCTGGTACGCCGCAGCTTCTCCGATTACTGGTGGATGTGGCTGCAGGATGCCGCCGCCGAATACGGCCTGAGCGTGCAGGCCTGAGCCCAGCTTGGCTGGGTAGGAGCGAGCTTGCTCGCGAAGGACGGAGTTCCCGAAAGACCACAGCGCCCTTGGGTTTTTCGCGAGCAAGCTCGCTCCTACAGAGAATCGACCGCGCTGCGGTTGCCCTAACGAACAGGAGTTATCCCGCATGAGCCGCGCCCCCGATACCTGGATTCTCACCGCCGACTGCCCCAGTGTGCTTGGCACGGTGGACGCAGTGACCCGCTTCCTGTTCGAGCAGGGTTGCTACGTGACCGAGCACCATTCCTTCGACGACCGGCTCTCGGGGCGCTTCTTTATCCGCGTGGAGTTTCGCCAGCCCGATGGCCTCGACGAGCCGGGCTTTCGCCAGGGCCTGGCCGAGCGGGCCAAGGCCTTCGACATGAGCTTCGAGCTGACCGCGCCGCATTACCGACCCAAGGTGGTGATCATGGTGTCCAAGGCCGATCACTGCCTCAACGACCTGCTCTACCGCCAGCGCATCGGCCAGTTGCCCATGGACGTGATGGCGGTGGTGTCCAACCACCCGGACCTCAAGCCCCTGGCCGACTGGCACCAGATTCCCTATCACCACTTTCCCCTCGACCCCAACGACAAGCCGTCCCAGGAACGCCAGGTGTGGCAGGTGATCGAGGACTCCGGCGCCGAGCTGGTGATTCTTGCCCGTTACATGCAAGTGCTGTCGCCGGAGCTGTGCCGCAAGCTCGACGGCAAGGCGATCAATATCCACCACTCGCTGCTGCCGGGGTTCAAGGGCGCCAAGCCCTATCACCAGGCCTACAACAAGGGCGTGAAACTGGTGGGGGCCACCGCCCACTACATCAACAACGACCTGGACGAGGGGCCGATCATCGCCCAGGGCGTGGAAGTGGTGGACCACAGCTACTACCCCGAAGACCTGATCGCCAAGGGCCGGGATATCGAAGGCCTGACCCTGGCCCGGGCGGTGGGGTATCACATCGAACGGAGGGTGTTCTTGAACGGCAACCGTACGGTTGTTCTCTAGCGACAAGCTGCAAGCTTCAAGCCGCAAGAGCAATGCGGCGCTCACACTTCTTGCGGCTTATAGCTTGCCGCTTGAAGCTGGCTTTTCTCTCGTCACAACAACAAATAAAGAGGTGACAGGCATGTCTGGTAATCGTGGTGTGGTGTATCTCGGCAGCGGCAAGGTCGAAGTACAGAAGATCGACTATCCGAAAATGCAGGACCCGCGCGGCAGGAAGATCGAGCACGGTGTGATCCTGCGCGTGGTTTCCACCAATATCTGCGGTTCGGACCAGCATATGGTTCGCGGCCGCACTACTGCCCAGGTTGGCTTGGTGCTCGGCCATGAAATCACCGGCGAGGTGATCGAGAAGGGCAGCGATGTCGAGAACCTGAAGATCGGCGACCTGGTTTCGGTGCCGTTCAACGTGGCCTGCGGGCGCTGCCGTTCCTGCAAGGAGCAGCACACCGGGGTCTGCCTGACCGTCAACCCGGCTCGTGCCGGCGGTGCCTACGGCTACGTCGACATGGGCGACTGGACCGGCGGCCAGGCCGAGTACGTGCTGGTGCCCTACGCCGACTTCAACCTGCTGAAACTGCCGAACCGCGACAAGGCCATGGAGAAGATCCGCGACCTGACCTGCCTCTCCGACATCTTGCCCACCGGCTACCACGGCGCGGTAACCGCCGGCGTTGGCCCGGGCAGCACCGTGTATGTGGCCGGTGCCGGTCCGGTGGGCCTGGCGGCGGCCGCTTCGGCGCGCCTGCTGGGAGCGGCGGTGGTGATTGTCGGTGACGTCAACCCGGTGCGCCTGGCCCACGCCAAGGCCCAGGGTTTCGAAATTGCCGACCTGTCCAAGGACACCCCGCTGCACGAACAGATCGCCGCGCTGCTGGGGGAACCCGAGGTGGATTGCGCAGTGGACGCCGTGGGCTTCGAAGCCCGTGGCCATGGCCATGCCGGTGCCCAGCACGAAGCCCCGGCTACCGTGCTCAACTCGCTGATGGGCGTGGTGCGGGTGGCGGGCAAGATCGGTATTCCCGGCCTGTATGTCACTGAAGACCCGGGCGCGGTGGACGCCGCGGCGAAGATGGGCAGCCTGAGCATCCGCTTCGGCCTGGGCTGGGCCAAGTCCCATAGCTTCCACACCGGCCAGACCCCGGTGATGAAGTACAACCGCCAACTGATGCAGGCCATCATGTGGGACCGGATCAATATCGCCGAAGTGGTGGGGGTGCAGGTCATCAGCCTCGACGATGCGCCGCGTGGTTACGGCGAGTTCGATGCCGGGGTGCCGAAGAAATTCGTTATCGACCCGCACAAGCTGTTCAGTGCTGCCTAAGGATGCTCGGCCTTTGGCCTGATGCCTGCCCGTAAGGAAAAACGCCGCCTTCTCTTGCCGAGAGGGCGGCGTTTTTATTTGTGGCGAGGGAGCTTGCTCACGATGGCTGCAACGCCGTTGCGCCAGCCAAGTCGCGAACTCAGGTTTTACGACCGCTGCGCGCCGGGGCGCCGGCCGACCGGGAGCAAGCTCCCTCGCCACACCGACTGGTTGCGATCAAGCGATCAGTGGTGCCCGCAGGCGGCGTCCCAGCACATCCAGCAGGTCGCAGCCATCGCGCAGGGGAATGCTCGGTAACGGTTGCGGATGCTGAATCAGTAGCCTCTGCCCGGGTAGTCGAACCAGTGTTCGCCACTGAGGATGTCCTTGATGTGGGCCTCGGTAAAAATCCCGGGGGCATCGCGCTGGAAGCGCGAGCGCCACTGGGGCAGCCACCAGTAGTTCAGCGCCGTGCCCCGTGGCAGCAGCACCAGGCTCAGGACGGGGCGGTCCATGGCCCCGCGCTGATACAGCTGGTGGCTGCGGTCCATGAGGTCGAGGTAGTAGTCGATGGGCAGGGACAGCATCAGGGCCGTGGCATGCACCTTTTCCGTTTGGGTTCGCTGGGGGGCCTGCAGCAGGTTCAGGGCTTCGCAGTAGTACTGCTCGGGGTGGCGGACGAACACCTGGGCCTCGGGATCTTCAAGAATCCCCAGGGCACTGCCGTCGTCGCGCCAGTCGGCCCCTTGGCGGTCGTTGAAGTACTGGCGGATGAAGCCGGTCAGGGGGCCCGGGGCAACGTCAGTGCATTGGCTGCTATCGACCGGGGTGCCGATTCGCCAGAGCAAGAGGGCGGTTGCCAGGGCCAGCAGGAGGCCGCAGTAGAGCGCAGCTTTCATAAGAGTCCGTTCGGTGGATGGCGCCAGGCGAGGCGGGTGCTTGCATGGCGGGCAGGGGGCTGCCTGCAAGGACGCGGGTGGGGTCCTGGACGCGGAGTTTACCCTGACGGCGTTCGCGGGCAAGCCCGCTCCTATGGCAACAGGTGCCTGTTACAGCGCGGCCAGTGGCCCCTGGTAGAGCACCGGCCCGGTGGGTTGGCCGGTGGGCGAGCCACCGTGGGGTTCGAGGCTGACCGCCAGGGCGATGGGGGTATCGAGCAGGGCGCGTTGGACCTGGCTCAGGTTGATCTTGCCCTTGCCGCCCAATGGCACCACCCCCAGTGAAATCGGCTTGCCATCGGCCGGAATCGCCCAGAGCTCCAGGCTACGGTCCAGGCCAATGGACGCCAGGGCCAGGGGTTCGACCTGCAGGTACTGGGCGTGGGCCTGGATGCGCAGCGCCGGTTCCTGGCTGGCGCTGAGCAGGGTGGCGCTGTAGCGCACGTTGTCGCTCTGATGCAGGAAGCCGAAATACAGGGTCGCCAGCACCGCGCAGGTCGCCAGCGCCAGGCGCAGGCGCAACCACAGTGGATGCTTGCGTGGCACATGCAGCACCTGGGGTTCGATACGGGCCTGGATGCCTTGCCACACATGCTCCGGCACCTCGTGCTCGGGCAGGGCGGCGGTCAGGCTGGCGAGGCTTTCCTGCCACTGCGCCAGTTCCTCGCGCAGCGCCGCGTCATCCAGCAACAGCGCCTCGAAGCGCCGGCGAGCGGCGCCCTGCATCAGGCCTATGGCGTAATCGGCGGCCAGGGCGCGGCGTCGTTCGGGGGTTTGATAATTCATGACTCAAGGCACCGGCGCAGGCGTTCCATGCCTCGGCGAACCCAGGATTTCACCGAGCCCAGGGGCGCGGCCAGGTGCTGCGCCAGTTCCGTGCAGGACAGGCCCTGGAAGTAGGCCACGCTGATGGATTGTCGCTGCATGGCATCCAGGCTTTCCAGGCAGTGGTGCAGGGCTCGGGCCTGGCGGGCACTGTCCAGTTGTTCATGGGCCGAAGGGGCTTGATCCTCCAACTGTTGTTCCTCCAGCTCGCCCAGGGGCCGTTCGCGGTGCTTGCGCAACTGGTCGATGGCCTGGTTGCGGGTGATGTTGATCATCCAGGTCAGGGGCGCCGACAGGTGCGCCTGGTAGCGCGCGGCGTTGTTCCAGATGCGCACGAAGCTTTCCTGCAGCACCTCTTCGGCCAGGTCCTTGCGGCCCATGAAGCGCAGGGCGACGCCGTGCAGGCGCGGTGCAACCTCGCGATAGAGGGTTTCGAAGGCGCGGCGATCCCCCAGTGAGCACTGGGCCAATAGGTGCCGCAACTGATCGGTGTCGAGGCTGGCGATGACGATTCTCCAGGCCGCTAGAGGAAGGTGCAGGGACAGACCCTGGCGGATGCAGCCAGAGCCTAGTCCAGGGTCTGTGGTTGTTCCATTCACGTCCTGTTACCTCATGCCCGGGGGATGGCGCCTGTTCCGATATACGTGCCGGGAGCCTGCCTGGATGCAGGCGCCGGACGGTAGCTCGAGGTTTGGAACAATCAGCACTGGCCTCAGTCAAAACAACGTTTTTCACCGCCCGATTCCGGGTGGTTTCTCGCCCCATGAGGTTGTTTCGATGAATATTCCACGCGGTTTCGCCCTGGCTACCCTGATGACCCTGGCAGCCGGCTCGGCCCTGGCCGGCGGTTTCAGCCTGAACGATGCGGCCAATGCGATTGCCGGCATGCAGGGCGGCGACAAGGCTGCCGCCGCAGCACCGACGACCCAGACTGCCGGTCTGCTCGGTGCCCTGGGCTCGCAGTTGAATGTCACCCCGCAGCAGGCCATCGGAGGCACCGGCGCCATGCTCGGCCTGGCGAAGAACCAGCTGAGCGGCGCGGACTTTGCGCAGTTGAGCAAAAGCGTGCCGGGCCTGGAGCAGCTTTCGGGCAGCGGTGCCCTGGGCAGTCTCGGCGCCCTGGGTGGCCTGCTGGGGCAGTCGTCCGGACAGGCCTCGGGCCTGGACAGTGCCTTGGGCAATGTGCAGAACACCAATGACCTGAACAATGCCTTCAGTGCCTTGGGCATGGACAGCGGCATGATCGGCCAGTTTGCTCCGCTGATCCTGCAGTTCCTGGGGCAACAGGGCGTAGGCAATTCGCTGCTCAACAACCTGGGCGGCATCTGGGGGGTAGGCGGCTAAGCGTCGCCGAAGGGAATTCCGACCCGGCAGTTTTCCCTGAACGGGGCCTGTGCTATATCTCGCGCCCCGTTTTTCAAGGAAGCTTGCACGCCATGTTCATGGATGCACTGAAGATGTCTCTGCCCGCCGATGCGGTGCTCGGTTTCATGCTCTACATGCTGGGCGCCGCCCTGGTGTTTGCCCTCTACGCGTTTATCTACACGCGCCTGACCCCCTATAACGAATTCGCCCTGATCCGCCAGGGCAACAGTGCCGCGTCCATTGCCCTGTCCGGGGCCCTGCTGGGCTTTGCGATTCCGGTGGCCAGCGCGATTTCCCACTCCATCTCGATCATCGACTTCCTGCTCTGGGCGGCCATTGCCGCAGTGGTGCAGTTGCTGGCGTTCTTCGTGGTGAGCCTGACCCTCAAGGGCTTGTCCCAACGCATCGCCAACCAGGAGAACGCCGCGGCGATCCTGGTGGCGGGGGTGTCTGTCGGTGTCGGCCTGCTGAACGCGGCCTGCATGACGCCATCGGTCTGAGGGCGCGCCATGAAACGCAGTAAAAGTGTGCGCCTGGTGCTGCTGGGCAGCGTGCCGTTCGCCCTGGCGGCCTGTGATGGCCAGCCCCAGGCGACTCGCGAAGTGCGCCAGGTGCAGAATTTCAGCAGCCCGCGGCAATGCGAGCAGGCGCAGATTCCCCTGGATATCTGCCAGTCGGCCCGTGATGACGCCTGGGAGCGTAGCCACTCCGTGGCCCCGCGCTACCTGGATCTGCAACGCTGCGAGGAAGACTTCTACCCCGGCAATTGCATGGTTTCCAGCGACAACCGGGCCTATGTGCCGATTTTCCAGGGCTTTGCCCTGACCAGCCAGCGCACGGTGCCGGTCAAGCCCGAGGAAGAGGAGCAACAGCAATCTGCTAGCAGTGGCTCGGGCAGCTCTGGTGGTGGTAGTGGTGGTGGTAGCCACAGCAGCGGTTCTTCCGGTTCCAGTTTCTGGCGCTGGATCGGCCTGGATTCCACCCCGGAAACCCGCTACTTCAGCGAGGCCCTGTACAAGGAGCGCGACGGGCGCGGCGGTGCGCAACTGAGCACCCTCAGCCAGCAGGTCGAGGCCGGCAAGACCTTCAGCCATGCCGGCAGCAATGGCCGTTTCGGCATTTCCAGCCCGGAGCATTTCACCCGCGCCGGCAACTCCATGGCCGGCGCCCATGAGGTGGTCAGCCGCGGCGGTTTCGGCTCCGGGCACAGCTGGGGCTTCGGTTCTTGAAGCGCATCGCCAGCACTCCGCGCCCGGACTGGCAGGCCACGGCGGAGCAGTTGGGCTTTGCCTTCCACACCTTTGACGGCGAGCCCTACTGGGACGAGTCGGCCTATTACCGTTTCAGCCTGCGGCAGATCGAGGACGACCTGGAAGACCCGACCCAGGAACTGCACGAACTGTGCATGGCCCTGGTGGCTGAGGTGGTGGAGAGCCAGGAATTGCTGGAACGCCTGGCGATTCCCGAGGCCTTTCATGAGCTGATCCGCCAGTCGTGGAAACAGGGCGATCCCCATCTCTACGGGCGCATGGACCTGAGCTACGACGGCACGGGCCCGGCCAAGCTGCTGGAAACCAACTACGACACGCCGACCTCCCTGTATGAGGCGAGCTTCTTCCAGTACGTGTGGCTGGAGCAGCAGTTGCAGCGCGGGCAGTTGCCGGCGGGTTGCGACCAGTTCAACAGCATCGAGGACAAGCTGCTGCAGGCCTTTGTCCAGGGTGGCTTCAAGTCGCCGATGCACTTTGCCTCGGTGGCCGATTCCCTGGAGGACCGCGGCACCGTGGAGTACCTGCGGGACATCGCCCGGCAGGCCGGCCTGGGCACGCGGCTGATGGATATCGAAGACATCGGCCTGAATGCCGCTGGGCGTTTCGTCGACCTGCTGGGCACGCCCATCGACAGCCTGTTCAAGCTCTACCCCTGGGAGCAGATGTTCAATGAAGGCTTTGGCCCGGCCATCGCCGGCAGCCGCACGCAGTTCGTCGAGCCGCCGTGGAAGGCCATTCTCTCCAACAAGGGCGCCATGGCCCTGCTCTGGGAGCGGCATGCGGGGCACCCGAACCTGCTGCCGGCGTTTATCGATGAGCACCCGAGCGCCAGCCTGAACCCGGGCTGGGTGCGCAAACCATTCTTTTCCCGGGAAGGGGCCAATGTGGAGATCTGCACCGCAGATGGGCAGCGCCTGATCGAGGCCGGGCCCTATGGCGGGCCGTGCATTCGCCAGCAGTTTCACCCGCTGCCGGTGTTTGCCGGCAACCACACGGTGATTGGCAGTTGGGTGATTGGCGATCAGCCGGCGGGGATCGGCATTCGCGAAGACCATTCGCCGATCACCAAGGACAGCAGCCGTTTCCTGCCCCATGTGATCAGCGATTGATCAGTTGCCTTCGGCCAGCAGTGCGCTGATGCGCTGGTCCTTGTCGGTCCACAGCTGGTTGACCCAGTCCTGGACCTGCTGGCGGAACGCCGGGTCGTTTTCGTAATCGCCCTGCCACAGGGCTGGGGCCAGCTCGCGGGTGCGGATGTCGATGATCACCTTGGGCACGTTGCCGCTGATCAGGTCCCAGAAGCCGGGAGTGCCTGCCTGGGGATAGACCACGGTGACATCCAGCATGGCGTCCAGCTGTTCACCCATGGCCGCCAGGACAAAGGCCACGCCGCCGGCCTTGGGCTTGAGCAGGTGCTGGAAGGGCGAGCCCTGCTGCTGGCGCTTGGCGGGGCTGAAGCGGGTGCCTTCCAGGTAGTTGACCACGGTCACCGGCTGGCGCTTGAACAGCTCACAGGCGGCCTTGGTGATTTCCAGGTCCTTGCCTTGCAGTTCCGGGTGCTTGGCCAGGAACGCCTTGCTGTAGCGCTTCATGAAGGGGTAGTCCAGGGCCCACCAGGCCAGGCCGAGGAACGGCACCCAGATCAGTTCCTTCTTGAGGAAGAACTTGAAGAACGGCGTGCGTCGGTTGAGGGTCTGGATCAGCGCCGGAATATCCACCCAGGACTGGTGGTTGCTCACCACCAGGTACGAGGTGTCTTGCCGCAGGCCTTCACCGCCGCGGATGTCCCAGCGGGTGGGGATGCACAGGGCGAAGATCAGCTTGTCGATCTCGGCCCAGGTCTCGGCGATCCACATTACCGCCGCCGAGGCGTAGTCGCGCAGGCGTCCGGGCAGCACCAGCTTGAGCAGGGCGAAGAGCATCAGTGGGCCGAACAGCACCAGGGTGTTGAGCAGCAGGAGCAGGGTGACGAAACAGCCGGTGAGCAGTCGGCGCATAGGGCACTCTTTACAATCTTTTGGGCGCGCCATGATAAGCAGCTTCGGCGGGCAGGCCAAATTCAAGTGTGCTGACGAATGTTTCACCTGGGGCCGGGTAGGGTGTTGGGCACGCTGGGCCTCTTCGCCGGCAAGCCGGCTCCTACGGGGCGAACCAATTGGCTGGTGGCGGTCTAAAATCCCGCTGCCTCTTTCTCAAGGAACCCACTGTCGTGAAATCCATCCTTGCTTTGCTGTCTCTTCTGGCGCTGCCGGTGCTGGCCGCCGAGCCGACCCTGTATGGCCGTTATGAATACATCCGCCTGCCGGAGATCGGCGAAACCCTGCAAGCCAAGATGGACACCGGGGCCCTGACCGCGTCGCTGTCGGCCAAGGATATCCAGACCTTTACCCGCGACGGCGAGAACTGGGTGCGTTTCCGCCTGGCCACCAAGGACGCCGGCGGCAAGGTCTATGAGCACAAGGTGGCGCGCATCAGCAAGATCAAGAGCCGCGCCGACGAAGGCGATGAGGCTGAAGAGCCGCAGTCGGCCAAGCGTCCGGTGGTGGAGCTGGAAATGTGCCTGGGCAACGTCAAGCGCACGGTGGAGGTCAACCTCACCGACCGCAGCAGCTTCAACTACCCCTTGCTGATCGGCGCCAAGGCCCTGCGGGAATTCGGTGCGGCGGTGAACCCGGCGCGGCGCTATACCGCCGACAAGCCCAACTGCTAAAGCTACTGCGCTCGGCAATACTGCGTTGAAAACAGGCGAGGAATGCTCATGTAGGTCCCTACACTCCGCTTCCTCGCCTGTTTTCGCCTTGTCTTGCTCTCGCTCGCTACGTTTTCACAAGGTCTGATTGACTGTCCACAAGGCATCCGGCACCGTGCGCCCATTGACCTGCCGTGCTCGGATGCCATGTCCCATATCCTGATTGTCGAAGACGAAGCGGCGATTGCCGACACCCTGATCTTTGCCCTGCAAGGCGAAGGTTTCACCACCACCTGGCTGAGCCTGGGGCGTGCTGCGCTGGAGCATCAGCAGGCGACCCCGGCGGACCTGATCATCCTCGATATCGGCCTGCCGGATATCAGTGGCTTCGAAACCTGCAAGCAGCTGCGGCGCTTCAGCGAAGTGCCGGTGATGTTCCTCAGTGCCCGGGACGGCGAGATCGACCGGGTGGTAGGCCTGGAGATCGGCGCCGACGACTATGTGGTCAAGCCCTTCAGCCCGCGGGAAGTGGCGGCGCGGGTCAAGGCGATCCTCAAGCGCATGGCGCCACGGCTGGCGCCCGAAGCTTCGCAGTCGCTGTTCGTGATCGACCCGGCGCGGGTACAGATCAGTTATCGCGGCCAACCCCTGAACCTGACCCGGCATGAATTCCGCCTGCTGCAATGCCTGCTGGAACAGCCCGAGCGGGTGTTCAGCCGCGAGCAATTGCTGGATGCCCTGGGGGTGATGGCGGATGTGGGCTACGAGCGCAATATCGACAGCCATATCAAGAGCCTGCGGGCCAAGCTGCGGCTGGTGGCGGCTGCGGCCGAACCGATCCAGACCCATCGCGGCCTGGGCTACAGCTACAGCCCGAGCCACGCCTGATGACCTTGGGGCTGCGGATCTTCCTGGTGTACCTGCTGTTTATCAGCCTGACCGGCTATTTCGTGCTGAGCACGGTGACCAAGGAGATCCGCCCCGGGGTTCGCCAGTCCACTGAGGAAACCCTGGTGGACACCGCCAACCTGTTGGCGGAAATCCTGCGGGACGATTTCAAGGCCGGCACCCTGAGCGAGAATCGCTGGCCGCAGCTGCTGCGGGCCTATGGCGAGCGGCAACCGGCGGCGACCATCTGGGGCCTGCCGAAGAATCAGGTCAACCACCGGATCTACGTCACCGATGCCAAGGGCATGGTGGTGCTGGATTCCAGCGGCCTGGCGGTGGGCCAGGACTATTCGCGCTGGAATGACGTGTACCTGACCCTGCGCGGACAATATGGCGCGCGTTCGTCGCGGGCGGTGGCCGACGACCCCAATTCCTCGGTGATGCATGTGGGCGCGCCGATCCGCGATAACGGCCAGATCATCGGCGTGGTCACCGTGGCCAAGCCCAACAGTTCATTGCAGCCCTATGTCGACCGTACCGAGCGCCGCCTGCTGTGGTGGGGCGCCGGGCTGATCGTCATGGGCCTGCTGTTCGGCGCCTTGCTGTCCTGGTGGCTGAGTGCCGCGCTGCGGCGTATCACCGGCTATGCCCTGGCGGTCAGCGAAGGGCGCCGGGCCGAGCTGCCGCACTATCGCGGTGGCGAGCTGGAGCAGTTGGCCACTGCGGTGGAACGCATGCGCACCCAGCTGGAAGGCAAGGCCTATGTCGAGCGCTATGTACACACCCTGACCCATGAACTGAAAAGCCCGCTGGCGGCGATTCGCGGTGCCGCGGAGTTGTTGCAGAGCGAGATGCCTGAGGAACAGCGCCAGCGCTTCGTCGGTAATATCGACAGCGAAAGCGCGCGCATGCAGCAGTTGATCGAGCGCCTGCTGAACCTGGCCCAGGTGGAGCAGCGCCAGGGCCTGGAGGAGCGGTTGGAGGTGCCCCTGGCGCCGCTGTTCAAGGAATTGCTCGCCAGCCAGCATGGGCGCATCGAGGGCAAGCAGTTGCGCATCGAGCAGCAGTTGCCGGCGGACCTGGCCTGGTCCGGCGAGCCTTTCCTGCTGCGCCAGGCCTTGGGCAACCTGCTGACCAATGCCCTGGACTTCAGCCCTGCGGGTGGCCTGCTGCGCTGCACCGCGCGACGCCTGGAGGAGGGCGTGGAGCTGGTGCTGTTCAACCAGGGCGAGCCGATTCCCGACTACGCCCTGCCGCGCTTGTGCGAGCGTTTCTACTCCCTGCCGCGCCCGGACAGCGGGCGCAAGAGCACCGGCCTGGGGCTGAATTTCGTCGAGGAAGTGGTGCAGTTGCATGGCGGCCAGATGCACATCGACAACGTCCCGGGCGGGGTGCAGGTGACCTTGCGCCTGCCCTGAGCAATGTGAGGATGTGGCGAGGGAGCTTGCTCCCGTTGGCGCGCAAAGCGCGCCCAAGGCCAGCGGGAGCAAGCTCCCTCGCCACAAAGATCTTGGGGATTCTCCACAGAGTCTCCACATGGTCCCCATAAAACCCCCATAGGTGCGTTCCAGACTCTCTCCCATTCCAACTGGGAGAGCCTCATGAACCGCAACCTGACCTTCAAACTCGGGGCCATTGGCCTGTTGATCATGCTGTTGCTGATCCCGCTGCTGATGATCAGCGGCCTGATCGGCGAGCGCCAGCAACTGCGCGACGGCGTGCTCAGCGATATCGCCCGCAGCTCCAGCACCCAGCAGCAGATCAGCGGCCCGGTGCTGGTGGTGGACTACCGGCAGACGGTGCGCACCTGGAAGACCGACGAGAAAACCAAGAAGCGCTACCAGGAAACTCGCGAGCGGCAGGGCCGGCTGTTCTTCCTGCCGGAGCATTTCGAGCTGGACGGCAAGGCCCAGACCGAGCTGCGCGCCCGGGGGATCTACGAGGCGCGGCTGTTCCACGCCGACAACCACATCAGCGGCCACTTCGTGGTGCCCGAGCAATACGGGATCAAGGAAGATTTCGCCGACTATCAGTTCGACGCGCCGTTCCTGGCGGTGGGCATCAGCGATATCCGCGGCATCGAAAACGCCCTGCAACTGCAGCTCAATGGCCAGACCCTGGACTTTGCCCCGGGGGCCTTTGTCAGCTGGCTGGATGAGGGTGTGCATGCGGTGCTGCCGCCCCTGGACCTGAAAAAGCCCGCCCGCCTGGATTTCGCCTTCGACCTGCGCTTGCAGGGTACCGGGCAGTTGCAGGTGCTGCCGGTGGGCAAGACCAGCCAGGTGCGCCTGAGCGCCAACTGGCCCCATCCGAGCTTTGTCGGCAACTACCTGCCGGTACGGCGGGAAGTCACCGAGCAGGGCTTCTCGGCCATCTGGCAGACCTCGTTCTTCTCCACCAACCTGCAGCAGGCCCTGGATCGCTGCGCGCTCAATGATGAGTGCCAAGGCTTCAACAGCCGCAGCTTCGGGGTGAGCTTTATCGATCCGGTGGACCAGTACCTGAAAAGTGACCGCGCGATTAAATACGCGCTGCTGTTTATCGTTCTGACCTTTGCCGGCTTCTTTCTTTTCGAGGTGCTCAAGAATCTGTCGGTGCACCCGATCCAGTACGGATTGGTGGGGGTGGCCCTGGCGTTCTTCTACCTGTTGCTGCTGTCGCTTTCCGAGCACCTGGGTTTTGCCCTGGCCTATGGCGTGTCGGCGGCGGCCTGTGTCGGCCTGATCGGTTTCTATGTCAGCCATGTGCTGCACAGCTGGCGTCATGGAGCGGCGTTCGCGGCGGGGCTGGCGGCCTTGTACGGCCTGCTGTATGGCCTGCTGAGCGCCGAGGACTATGCGCTGCTGATGGGCTCGTTGCTGCTGTTTGCGCTGCTGGGGGTATTCATGGTGCTGACCCGCAAGCTGGACTGGTATGGCGTGGGGGCGCGCAAGACGCCGGCACCCTTGCAGTTCGATCTGGAGGCGGTTCGTGAGTAGGGGGCTGGGGTTGCGCGAAGATCAACGCCAGCGCGAGCACCTGGAGCAGCAGCTTGGCCAGTTGTTTCCGCTGGATGCCTGGTGGCTGGTGCGCCGGCAAGCAGGCCCCCGTTCTACAGGTGCCGGCTTGCCACTGAAGCGCAGCGAGCGCCTGACCGATTAGAGCGGCGGCCGGGTTTCGAGCATCGACGGCCGCTGGCTGACTTCGAAGTACCAGGCCGCCAGTTGCGGCTGCTGCTGGCGCCATTCCAGGTCGGGGTGGCGCAGGTCCAGGTAGCCCAGGGCGCAGGCGACGCTGATGGCGGCCACGTCGAAGTGGCTGGCCAGCTCGGCAATTGCCTCGGCTTCGAGCACTGCCAGGGCGCGGCGGATCTTCTCGCGCTGGCCTTCGAGCCACGGCTGCCACTGGAGCTCGGGGGCACGCAGGAACTGCTCGTAGCGCACCAGCACGGCGGCATCCAGGATGCCGTCGGCCAGGGCCGCCAGGGTCAGGCGGCGCCAGCGCGCCGAGCCTTCACGGGGGATCAGCGGGTTGCCGACGTGCTGCTGGTCCAGGTAGTCGAGGATCACCCGGCTGTCGTACAGCACCTGGCCGTCGGCCAGGCGCAGGGCGGGGATCTTGCCCAGGGGGTTGTCCTGGATCAGCGCCACATCGGGGGTGATCGGGGTCAGCTTGCTGTCTTGCAGGGCCACGCGGTTCTGTTGCCCGGTCTCGTGCAGCAGCACCATGACCTTGCGTACGTAGGGTGATGTGGGGCTGTGGAACAGCGTCATGCTGGCGGTGGACATGAATATTCCTCAAAGGTGGCAGGAGCTTTAGGCTCGCAACCCGAGGATCTTAGCGCAGCCTGGAGCAACGGCTACAGGCGCGCATTGATGGATGAACAAGGAGCGATAAATGCGCAGGTCCTATCTTCTGCACGGCTTGTACAGCCTGGCCCTGACCCTGTTGGGGGCGCTGGCGGTGTACCTGGCCCTGCAGTACGAGTTTCGCCGCAAGGGCGACGGCGAGCCGGAGCTGATCATGGCCTTCGCCTACATGGCCTGGTACTGGGCGCTGCCAGCGGTGAGCCTGCCGGCCCTGGTTTGTGCCCTGTTGCGCCTGCGCGGCCCCGACCCGGTGACCCGGCCCTGGCGCTGGGGCCTGGCGGCCAGCTATGTGCCGCTGCTGGGGCTGGCGTTGTTCAGCGTGCTGGTGGCCATCGAGGCGATGCAGGACAACCGCGTGTTTATCCCAGTGATGCTGGTTGGCCTAGGGCTCTCGACCTACCTGTGGCGCGGTTTTCCGGCGCCGGGTTCAGGCCGCAGGCTTGCGCCGCAACAGGCCGCGCAGGGCAATCAGGGTCGGTAGGCCCAGGCCCAGCCAGCTCAGGCTGTCCCAGACGCCGTCGCCCAGCAGCGCCGCGAACAGCCCGGTGGCGCTGAGCAGGCCGATGCCCAGGGGCGCGCCGAAGACCTTCCAGAAACTCGCTTGCCGAGGCCTCATGGGCGCGCCTCCCGCTTGGCTTTGGCACTGCGCCGGCGTACCAGCCACAGGTACAGGCCGCTGCCCAGGACGATAATGGTCAGCACATCCATGGCCGCCCACAGCAGCTTCATCGGCATGCCGCCGTAGTCGCCGAAATGCAGCGGCTGGGACATGCCCATGGCGTCCATGTACCAGGGCCGTTCGCCCACGGCGGTGACCTTGAGGGTGCTGGCGTCGATCAGTACCGGGGTCAACAGGTGGGAGGTCAGGTGGCTGCCGCCCTTGAGGAACACCGCGTAGTGATGCTCGCTGGAAAAGCGCGTACCGGGGAAGGCGATAAAGTCCGGCTGCATGCCGGGGGCGGCTTCCCGGGCGATATCCAGCAGGCGGCTGGCCGGTGCCAGGGAGGCCAGCGGCGGGGCATCGCGGTAGGGCGCGACCATGGCGCTCAGGCTGTCGTTGCGCCAGGCGGCGATGATCAGGTCGGCGCAGGCGCTGATCACTCCGGTCACCCCCACCACCAGGGCCCAGGTCAGGGTGACCACGCCGATCAGGTTGTGCAGGTCGAGCCAGCGCAGGCGGGTGGATTTGTCCTGGCGCACCGTGGCGAATTTCAGCCGGCGCATAAAGGGCAGGTAGAGCACGCTGCCGGAGATGATCGCCAGCACGAACAGCATGCCCATGAAGGCCAGCAGCAGCTTGCCCGGCAGCCCGGCGAACATATCCACATGCAGGCGCAGCATGAACATCGTCAGCCCGCCATTGGCCGAAGGCGTGGCCACGGCCTCGCCGGTGCGGGCGTCGAGCATAAAGGTGAAGGAGTCGTCGGGGTGGGTACCGGCGGTCTTGGCCATGATGGTCGTCACGCCATTGGGCTGGTCCTGGTCCCAGCCGAAGTACTGCATCACCTCGCCCGGGCGATGGGCCTCGGCGGCCTCGACCAGCTGCTGCAGGTCCAGGTGCGGGGTGTTGTCGGGCATCTGCCGCAACTCGGCGGCATCCCCCAGCAGGTGGTCGATTTCGTGGTGGAAGATCAGCGGCAAGCCGGTGAGCGCCAGCATGAGCAGGAACAGGGTGCAGATCAGGCTGGTCCAGGTGTGGATAAAGGACCAGCGGCGGATGCTTGTGCTTTTCATTTCTTTGCCTTCAGACACGCCAAGGCCGTCCTTGCGGGACGGCCCGGGGTTCAACTCAGCCGATTACCATTGATAGGTGGCGCTGGCGACCACGCTGCGCTGGTCGCCGAAGTAGCAGTAGGACGCATCGCAGGTAGACAGGTAGTCCTTGTTGAACAGGTTGGTGGCGTTGAGTTTCAGCGAGGCGCCCTTGAGGCTCTGGTCCAGGCGGCCGAGGTCGTAGTGCACGGCAGCGTCGAACACCGTGTAGGCATTGGCCTTGCCCAGCCAGGTATTGGCCTGGTCGCCGTAGGTGTTGCCGGTGTAACGGGCGCCGGCACCTACGCCGAAGCCGTCGAGCAGGCCGCTGTGCCAGGTGTAGTCGGTCCACAGCGAGGCTTGCTGGTTGGGCATCAGTTGCAGGCGGTTGCCCTTGTAGATGCCTTTTTGCACCTCGGATTTGGCCAGGGTGTAGGCGGCGATGACCTTGAGGTTGTCGGTCACGTCGGACACCGCTTCCAGCTCCAGGCCCTTGACCTTCACTTCACCGGTCTGGCTGGTGATCGACTCGCCGCCAGGCCCGATGCTGGTGACCTGGACGTTTTTCTGGGTCAGGTCGTAGACCGCTGCGCTGAGCAGGGTGTTGGAACCGGGTGGCTGGTACTTGATCCCCAGTTCCCACTGCTTGCCTTCGGTGGGCTTGTACGACTGGCTAGGAGAGGCATCGGCGTTGCTGGCCGGCTGGAACGACTCGGCGTAGGACAGGTAGGGCACCACACCCGAGTCGAACACATAGCTCAGCGCCGCGTTGCCGCTGAAATTGCGGTTGCGGTCGGTGTTGGTGGCGTCGTTCTTGTTGAAGTATTTGGTGCTCTGGTGCACCCAGTCCTCACGACCGCCCAGGGTCAGGCGCCATTGGTCCAGGGCCATCTGGTCCTGCAGGTAGAGGCCGGTCTGCACGGTTTTCTGGTTGTAGTCGTAGTAGGCGCCGGAGCGCGCGGGGCGGACGATCGCCTGGCCATAGACCGGCTTGAAGATGTTGGTCTTCCCGCCGTCACCGTAGATCGACAGGTAGGAGGTGTCGGTGCGCTGGTGATCCAGGCCCAGCAGCAGGGTGTGGCTGATGTCGCCGGTACTGAAGTCGGCCTGGAAGTTGTTGTCGATCGCGAACTGGCCGATGTCCTCGTTCACATTGGTCGAGGTGCGGCCGATATTGCCCGCCGCATCCGCTGGTGAGTAGGCGTAGGAGCCCACGGTCAGTTGTTGGAAAGCCAGTTCCGATTTGGTGTAGCGCAGGTTCTGGCGGAATTGCCAGACATCGTTGAGGCGATGCTCGAAGGCATAGCCCAGGGCGTAGTAGGTGCGGTCGTAGAACTCGTAGTTCGGGTCGCCCAGGTTCTTGTGGTGGGAAACCTCGCCCAGGGGCGACTTGATCTTGGTGCCCTGGATCGGCATGAACTGGCTGGTGGCCCCGGTATCGTCGCGGGTGAATTGCGAGAGCAGGGTCAGCTTGGTGTCGCTGTCGATGTTCCAGGTCAGGCTGGGGGCGATGTTGTAGCGCTTGTTGTCGATGTGGTCGACCTGGGTTCCGGCATCCCGTATCACGCCGCTGAGGCCGTAGAGGAATTGGCCCTCATCGTCGATCTTGCCGGTGCTGGCGAAGTTCAACTGACGGTAGTTGTCGCTGCCGTACTGCAACTGGATGGCGTGACTGGTTTCCGCGCTGGGGCGCCGGCTGACCATGTCCAGCAGGCCGCCCGGCGGGGTCTGGCCATAGACCGAGGATGCCGGGCCGCGCAGCAGGGCCAGGCGGTCGAGGTTCCAGGTTTCGGCTTTCGGGTTGGCATACACGCCGCGGGGCAGTGGCAGGCCATCGAGGAACTGGGTGGGCTCGAAGCCCCGCACGCGCATCCAGTCGTAGCGGGTGTCGCTGCCGTAGCTGGCGGAAACGATGCCAGGCATATAGCGCACGGCGTCGTCGAGGTTCTGCACGTTACGGTCTTCCATCTGCTGGCGGGTCGCCACGGAAATCGACCGTGGCGCTTCTACCAGCGCGGTGTCGGTCTTGGTGCCGGCGGCGGTGCGCGTGGCCACATAGCCCTCAACCGGGCCCCAGGCGGACTCATAGCTCTGCTGGCCGGTGATATTGGTTTGCGGCAGGGCCACCACGCCATCCGGGGCGGCGATCAGGCTGTAGCTGCCGGCGTTGCTGCGCTCCAGCTGCAGGCCGCTGCCGCGCAGTGCTTCACGCAGGGCGCCGGGGGCGTCGAACTGGCCCTGGACCGGGGCCGAGGTCTTGCCGGCGGCCAGGGAGGGATCGAGGCTCAGGGTCAGCCCGGCCTGGCTGGCGATCTGGTTCAGAGTGCTGGCCAGGGGCGCGGCCGGCAGGTTGTAGGCGCGCACGCTGGACGCCTGTTCGGCGGCCATCAGCACCGGGCTGGCCAGTGGGGCGCTGAGGGCAATGGCAACGGCAAGCAGGCTGGGACGCAACAGGGTGTCTAGCGGGCGGGACATACGATGGCTCCTGAATGGAAATATTTCGCAATTGCCTAGGTGCCGAACGAGATCCGCAAAGTGATAGGGCTGATTGAAAATAATTTCGATTCAGCCGTTGGCCACTTCGCAGGACCCATTGCACAAAGGCATCAGCGTCCGTGGCGTGCTGTCTGGCAGCCGCCATCCATTGCGGGCATCGGTTATCGGGAATGGCCCCGTGGCGAATCACGGGGCAGGGTTCAGGGCTTGGTCTCGGCCTTGGCCGCCACGGTCACCCACCAGGGCGTGTGGCGTTCGATCTGCACCGGCAGGGTCGGCAGCAGGGCGTTGAGGGCCAGGTCGGTGTCTTGCAGCGGGAAGCTGCCGGTGATGCGCAGGTCGGCCACTTGCGCCGCCACCCCGAGGTGGCCGCGACGATAGCGCCCCAGCTCGTTGATCAGGTCGCCCAGGCGGGCGTTGTCCACCACCAGCATGCCCCGGGTCCAGGCATCGGCGCCGAGGGCCAGGGCCGGCAGAGCCTCCAGGCCGTCGTGGTGCATCAGCACTTGCTGGCCTTCCTTGAACACCTGCTCGGCCTGGCCTGCATCCGGCCGGGCGGCGACTGCCGATTGCAGCACGCCGAGGCGCGTGCCCCGGTCTTCGCGCTTGACCAGGAACCGCGTGCCCAGGGCGCGCAGGCGGCCGTCGCGAGTCTCGACGATAAAGGGGCGGCTGTCGTTGTGCCCGGTCTGGATCAGGATCTCGCCTTCCTGGAGCACGATGCGCCGTTGCTTCTCGTCGAAATGCACGTCCAGCGCACTGTGGGTATTGAGGTTGATCACCGTACCGTCGCTCAGGCGCAAGGTGCGTTGCTCGCCCGTGGCGGTGCGTTGATCGGCCAGCCAGTAGTCCACTGGCAGGTAGCGTTCCCCGGCGAACAGCGCCAGGCCGCCGCACAGCAGCACGCTGGCGACACCGCGACCGAGATTGCGCACGCGCTGGCGCAGGCCTTCACGCGATTGCAGCAGGGCGTTGCGGGCAGGGCCAGTGGCCAGGCTGAAGCGCTGGTCGAGCATGCCCAGCTGGCGCCAGGCCCGGGCGTGTTCTTCATGGGCCGCGTGCCACTTGGCGAACTCTTCGCGCTCCAGCGCAGTACCGCCGCCATCCAGGGACAGTTGCCAGGCGATGGCGGCATCCAGCACCTGGGCCGATACCGGCTTGGAACTGATGGGGGTCATGTCGGCTCCCCGTACAGGGCGATGTAGCACTGGCGCAGGCCCTGGGCCAGGTATTGGCGCACCCGCGGCACCGAGACGCCGAGGCGTTCGGCGATTTCAGCATGGCTGAGGCCGTCGAGGCGGTTATGCAGGAAGGCCGCCCGGGCCTTGCTCGAGAGTTTGCCCAGCAGGCGGTCGATGGCCCGCAAGTCTTCGAGGATCATCTGCTGTTGTTCCGGCGAGGGCTGTTCGCCTTCGGGAATCAGCAGCAGTTCATTGAGGTAGGCCTGTTCCAGGGCGGCACGGCGGAAGTGGTCGAACAGCAGGCCCTTGGCGATGGCCAGGAGAAAGGCCCGGGGCTCGCGGGGGGCCTGGAGTTGCTCGCGACCCAGCAGGCGCACGAAGGTGTCCTGGCTCAGGTCCTCGGCCCGATGGGCACAGGCGATATTGCGTCGCAGCCAGGCCAATAGCCAACTGCGGTGGTCGCGGTACAGCGCACCAACCAGCTGATTTTGAGGGCTTTGGACTGACGACAAGCAGGTTCACCGATCGAGAAGTTTAAACTAACGAGAATTATTCGCGATTGTGGCAGAGGCGAAACAGTGGCGCAATTGACGTCGGTCGGCTGCTTGGTTGCTGAAGGGCGAGCCCATTGTGGCGAGGGAGCTTGTTCCCGCTGGCGTGCGCAGCGCGCCCAAGGCCCGGTGTCAGTTGGAACCCGGGACTCAGGTTTTACGACTGCTGCGCCGCCGAGCGGGAGCAAGCTCCCACGCCACGGGGATTAGAAGGAGGGAGCTTGCTGGCGGCGCTTCCACTGGTTGAGGCGCTGTTGCAGGTTCAGGGGGCTGTGGATCTGCTGCTGGCGCGCGCGGTTGAACAGGATCAGCGCCAGCTCGGCGGTGGCCAGGGCGTCGGCTGCCGCGTGGTGGCGTTCCACCACGTGCAGCTTGAACCAGTTGACCCAGTCGTCCAGCCCGGCTTCACGCAATGGCGCCTGGGGGCAGAGCAGGGGCGCCAGGTCCGCCACGTCGAGGAAGGGGTGTTGCAGGCGATAGCCCAGGCTGTCCTTCAGGGCCCGGCCGAGCATGTGCTGGTCGAAGGGCGCGTGGAAGGCCAGCAGCGGGCTGTCGCCGACGAATTCCATAAAGTCCAGCAGGGCTTCTACCGGGTCGCTGCCGGCGGCGATGGCGCTGGGCCCCAGGCCGTGGATCAGCACACTGGGGCTGAGTTTGTGGCCTTCGCGATGCAGGGTGCGCTCGAACTGCTGGCTGAAGTCGATGGCACCGTCCTCGATCACCACCGCGCCGATGGACAGCACCTGGTCGCGATTGAGGTTCAAGCCTGTGGTTTCCACATCCACCACCACCCAGCGTTGCTCTCGCAGGCTGTCTTCGCCCAGCTGGCTGAAGGCTGGCAGGCGGTCGCGGCGTTGTTGCTGCTCCGCGGTCAGCAGGCTGACGGCGGGTCGTAGCCAGGCGAACAGGCTCATAACTGATACCGCAGGGCCAGACTGCTTTGCAGGCGCTGGGCCTGGCGCAGGGACTCGCGCAGGATGCGCCGGTCCAGGTGGTTGAGGCTGTCGGGGTCGAGGCGGTTGGAGTAGGGCTGGTTGTCCCGGGTCTGGCGCTGGTGCTGCTGCATGCGGGTCTGCTGGATGAAGTGGTAGGCCTCTTCATAGGCCGCGCCGTCCAGGGGTTCGATCACCTGTTTGGACACCAGCTGGCGCAGGCGCTCCAGGGTGTTGATGGCACCGATGCCGTTGGCCAGGGCCAGCAGCCGGGCGCCGTCGACGAAGGGCGTAAGGCCCTGGACCTTGAGGTCGAGGGTGGCCTTTTCACCGTTTTTCTTTGCCAGCACGAACTCGCGAAAGCGCCCTACGGGCGGGCGTTGGCGCAGGGCGTTTTCCGCCAGCATGCGCTGGAACAGTCGGTTGTCGGCCACTTGGTCGAGAATGCCGCGGCGCAGTTGCTCGGCGCTCTGCTCATCGCCCCAGACCACCCGCAGGTCGAAATAGATGCTCGACGCCAGGAGATTCTCCGGGGTCGCTTCGCGGATGAAGGCCGCGAAGCGCCGGGCCCATTCGGCGCGGGACAGGCACAGCTCGGGGTTGCCGGCCATGATATTGCCCTTGCACAGGGTGAAGCCGCACAGGGCCAGGCTCTGGTTGATCTGCTGGGCGATGGGCAGCAGCTTGCCGCGGATTTGTGCGGCGTGGGCCGCGTCCCGGGCTTCGAACAGGATGCCGTTGTCCTGGTCGGTGTGCAGGGTCTGCTCGCGTCGGCCTTCGCTGCCGAAGCACAGCCAGCTGAAGGGCACGCCGGGGTCGCCCTTGTCGGCCAGGGTCAGTTCGATGACCCGGCACACGGTGTGGTCGTTGAGCAGGGTGATGATGTGAGTGATCTGGGTGGACGAGGCACCGTGGGCCAGCATGCGTTCCACCAGCTGGCCGATCTCGCCGCGCAGCGCCACCAGGTGCTCGACCCGCGGCGCATTGCGGATGGTGCGTGCCAGGTGCACCAGATCGACCCGCTGCAGGGAGAACAGGTCGCGCTCGGAGACCACGCCGCACAGGCGCTGGTCCTTCACCAGGCAGACGTGGGCGATATGCCGTTCGGTCATGGCGATGGCGGCGTCGAAGGCGCTGTGGTCCGGGCTGAGGAAGAACGGCGCCTGGGTCATGTGCTGGTCGATGGGCTGGTTGAGGTCCTGGCTGCTGTCGGCCACCACCTGGCGCAGGTCGCGCAGGGTGAAGATGCCCAGGGGCGCTTTGTGCTCGTCCACCACCACGATGCTGCCCACCTGCTGCTCGTGCATCAGCGCCACGGCTTCGCGCAGGGGCGTTTGCGGGGTGCAGGATACCGGGTGCCGCATGGCCAGCTCGCCCAGGCGGGTGTTCAGCGAATACTGAGTGCCGAGGGTTTCCACGGCCTTCTGCTTGACCTGCTGGTTGACCTGGTCCAGCAGGCTGCTGACCCCGCGCAGGGCGAAGTCGCGAAACTCCGCAGACAGGGCGAACAGCTTGATAAAGGCGTCTTTGTTCAGTTGCAGGCAGAAGGTGTCTTCGGCCGCCCGGTGCTCGGTACGGGTCGCCCGTTCCCCCAGCAGGGCGGCGAGCGGGAAGCATTCGCCACTGGTGATTTCGAACGTGGTTTCGGTGCTGCCCTTGGCGGCGTGGGTACGTTCGCCCACCACCCGACCCTGCTTGACGATGTAGAAGTGCTCGACCGGGCCATCGGCGGGCTTGATGATGCTGTCGCCGGGGCCGTAGAAACGCAGTTGGCACTGTTCCACCAGATAGGCCAGGTGCAACTGTTCCATTTGGTTGAACGGCGGGAAGCGCTGCAGGAACTGCACGGTGCCCTGGATGTTTTGCAACACCGCGGTTTTCCCTGCCTGGATGAAGGCATCCGCTTTACTCATAACTATTACCGCAGTCTTTTTGGATTTGTTGTGGTCGGATCACGGCAATGTTCGGCCCCCAGGGCCCGGGGTGCCCATTGGACGTAAGTCTAGGTAGTGCCAGGGGCCCCGGTGATTTGGCTTTCAGGCGCGGTTGATCAATGCAAAAAAGCTCTGATCAAGACGCTTGGAAATTTTTCCGACGAAGTGCACATTTAAGGCCTGTTCAACGATGTCTGACCACTGTGCTTGGGGATCGACCTGTCCATGTAAGAGATGCGTATGACCGACCACGATATTTTGAGTGACGCCGAGCGTGAGGCGCTGAGTGCGGTCATGCTGGAGCCCGACCTGCCGCCCCAGCGAGTGCTGATCGCCGATGACGACAAGGATGCCCGGGAGTTGCTGGCGGAGATTCTCGGCCTGGATGGCATTCGTTGCATGACCGCGGCCAGTGGCAAGGCGGCCCTGGAGCTGCTTGAGTCGAACAAGTCGATTGGCTTGCTGATCACCGACCTGCGCATGGCGCCCTGCAGCGGCCTGGAGCTGATTCGCCAGGTGCGCCAGTCGGAGCGCGCGGCGCTGCCGATCATCATCGTTTCCGGCGACGCCGATGTGCGCGACGCCATCGCCGCCATGCACCTGAGCGTGGTGGACTTCCTGCTCAAGCCCATCGACACCAGCAAGTTGCTGGCCCTGGTCAAGCACGAGCTGGGTGTCATTCACTGAGCGGCAAGCGGTAAGCGCCGAGCCCGAACGACACACTAAAAAGCCCCGGCGGACCGGGGCTTTTTTGGGTGTTGCCAGGGATGCTTACAGGCCGTTCTTGGCCTTGAACTCGCGTCGGCGACGGTGCAGCACCGGCTCGGTGTAGCCGTTGGGTTGCTTGGTGCCTTCGATCACCAGTTCCAGAGCGGCCTGGAAGGCGATGTTGCTGTCGAAGTTGGGCGCCAGCGGACGGTACAGCGGGTCGGCGGCGTTCTGCCGGTCAACCACCGGGGCCATGCGCTTGAGGCTTTCCAGCACCTGTTCCTGGGTCACCACGCCATGGCGCAGCCAGTTGGCGATGTGCTGGCTGGAGATGCGCAGGGTGGCGCGGTCTTCCATCAGGCCCACATCGTTGATGTCCGGCACCTTGGAGCAGCCCACGCCCTGGTCGATCCAGCGCACCACGTAACCGAGAATGCCCTGGGCGTTGTTGTCCAGTTCGTTCTTGATCTGCTCGGCCGACCAGTGGGTGTTGCTGGCCAGGGGGATGGTCAGGATGTCGTCCACCGAGGCGCGGGTGCGCTTGGCCAGTTCGGCCTGGCGGGCGAACACGTCGACCTTGTGGTAGTGCAGCGCGTGCAGCGCGGCGGCGGTGGGCGACGGCACCCAGGCGGTGTTGGCACCGGCCAGCGGGTGGGCGATCTTCTGTTCGAGCATGGCGGCCATCAGGTCGGGCATGGCCCACATGCCCTTGCCGATCTGCGCGCGGCCTTGCAGGCCGGTGGACAGGCCGATATCGACGTTCCAGTTCTCGTAGGCGCCGATCCATTTCTCGGCCTTCATATCGGCCTTGCGCACCATGGCGCCGGCTTCCATAGAGGTGTGGATCTCGTCGCCGGTGCGGTCGAGGAAGCCGGTGTTGATGAACACCACGCGCTCGCTGGCCGCCTTGATACAGGCCTTGAGGTTGACCGTGGTGCGGCGTTCCTCGTCCATGATCCCGACTTTCAGGGTATTGCGGGCAAGGTTCAGCACCTCTTCGATACGGCCGAACAGCTCGTTGGTGAAGGCCGCTTCTTCAGGGCCGTGCATCTTCGGCTTGACGATGTACATCGAACCGGTGCGGCTGTTCTTGCGCGAGGTGTTGCCGTTGAGGTTGTGGATCGACGCCAGGCTGGTGACCAGGCCGTCGAGGATGCCTTCCGGCACTTCATTGCCATCCTTGTCGAGGATCGCGTCGATGGTCATCAGGTGACCGACGTTGCGCACGAACAGCAGCGAGCGGCCGTGCAGTTTTACCGTCTCGCCGTTGACCCCGGTGTATTCGCGGTCGGCATTCATGGTGCGGGTGAAGGATTTGCCGCCCTTGGCGACTTCTTCCGCCAGGTCGCCTTTCATCAGGCCGAGCCAGTTGCGGTAGATCACTACCTTGTCATCGGCGTCGACGGCGGCGACCGAGTCTTCGCAGTCCATGATGGTGGTCAGGGCCGCTTCCATCAGCAGGTCCTTGACCCCGGCGGCGTCGGTCTGGCCGACCGGGCTTGTGGCGTCGATCTGGATTTCGAAGTGCAGGTCGTTGTGCTTGAGCAGGATCGCGGTGGGTGCCGCGGCAGCGCCCTGGTAGCCGATCAGTTGCGCGGTGTCGCGCAGGCCGGTGTTGTCGCCATTCTTCAGGGCCACCAGCAGCTTGCCGCCTGCAATGCTGTAGTTCACGGCGTCGACGTGGGAGCCCGCGCTCAGCGGCGCCGATTCATCGAGGAAGGCGCGGGCGAAGGCGATGACCTTGTCGCCGCGGACCTTGTTGTAGCCTTTGCCCTTTTGTGCGCCATCGGCTTCGCTGATGGCGTCGGTGCCGTACAGGGCGTCGTACAGCGAGCCCCAGCGGGCGTTGGAAGCGTTGAGGGCGAAGCGCGCGTTCATCACCGGCACCACCAGCTGCGGGCCGGCCATGTGGGCGATTTCTTCATCGACGTTCTGCGTCGTGGCCTGGAAATCCGCCGCTTCTGGCAGCAGGTAGCCGATGTCCTGGAGGAAAGCTTTGTAGGCCACTGCATCGTGGGCCTGACCGGCGCGGGACTGGTGCCAGGCATCGATTCGCGCCTGGAAATCATCGCGTTTGGCGAGTAGGGCTCGGTTCTTCGGTGCCAGGTCGTGGATGACCTTGTCGGCACCGGCCCAGAACGATTCGGCGGTGAGGCCGGTACCGGGAATGGCTTCGTTGTTCACGAAGTCGAACAGGACTCTGGCGACCTGCAGGCCACCGACTTGAACGTGTTCAGTCATTGCTTGCCTCACTCTGCTCAGCTATTTCGCTTTTCAGCTCTTCAAATTAACAATGAAGCCGGCGGCCATTTAAAGCACAACCCTGTTCACCAGTACATGCCATTACGGGCGGCTGGGTCCTTCCAATCAACGGCGGAGCCTTGCTGATGGGCGGTTGCGGGGGCTGTGGTCAGGCTTTGGCGGACATCGTTCCAACGTTATGTAGTGCGCGCTGCGGCATACTACATGATGAATTGCGCTTGTGAAAATTAGACTAAATACGTCGTTCTGCGACCAAAGAGTGAGTTCTGGTCACGCCTAGGCGCTGGCTGTTCGCAAAAAGTCGGTGGATTGTTCCATATAAATACAAAAAGTTGTACACGATTTGTATTTTGCCCTGCGCTGCCCTCGTAGGAGCCGGCTTGCCGGCGAATGGACCTTCGGGGTTTGCGCCGGCCTTGCGGGCGCATTCGCTGGCAAGCCAGCTCCTACGCAAGCTGCTGTGATATGAGCTGGAAGGCGCGGCGAGCGTGGCTGCCTATAATTGCTCTTCCATCCTGCACAAGAAGAGGGCTGCGCCATGGACCATCTCGTTCTCACGGTATTCGCCCCGGACAAGGCCGGACAGGTGGAGCGCATTGCCCAGTGCATCGCCGAGCATGGCGGCAACTGGCTGGAAAGTCGCCTGTCGCGAATGGCTGGGCAGTTCGCCGGCATCCTCCGGGTGGCGGTGCCGGCCGAGGCCTACGACGAACTGGTGGATGCCTTGCAGGGGCTCTCGGCCCAGGGCATTCGGGTGTTGATCGCCGAAAGCGGCATTGAACAGGCCTGTACCTGGAAACCCATCGCCATGGAGTTGGTGGGCAATGATCGTCCGGGCATTGTCCGGGATATCACCCGCTTGCTGGCGGAGCAGGGGGTCAACCTCGAGCGCCTGGTGACCGAGGTGCGCCCGGCGCCCATGAGCAGCGAGCCGCTGTTCCATGCCGAGGCGATTCTGGCGGTGCCACTGACCCTGTCACTGGATGTGCTGCAGGCCCGCCTGGAAACCCTGGCAGATGACCTGATGGTGGAGTTGGTGCTGCGCAGCGAGGCTTGAAGGCTGTTTTGCGGGTTATCCCAGTAAAACCTGCATGCGCCTGTGGATAACCTGTAGAGACTCGCCGCCAGCCCAGTGCCACCGCGGCTTTGCCTGTTTTGATCAAAAAACCGGCAATTTCAAGGGCTTGTGCACAAATGGCGGGGATCAGCCTGTGGATAACCTTGGGAGCAACCGCTGCAGGCCAATACCGGCGTGGCCTGCAGGGGGTTGTGTGTTTTTTGATCAGCGGCGACGGCGCAGGCTCAGCCAGGCATCGACGCTGTACACCGCCAGGCCGACCCAGATGAACATAAAGGCCACCAGGGTGCTGGAAGACAGCTGTTCGCCGAACAGCAACACGGCCTGCAGCAGCACCAGGGTCGGCGCCAGGTACTGGAGGAAACCCAGGGTGGTGTAGGGCAGGTCTCTGGCGGCGGCGTTGAAGCACACCAGCGGTACCAGGGTGACCGGGCCGGCAGCCACCAGCCACCAGGCCTGGGAGCTGCTCCAGAACGCCGCATGGGCGCTGCTGGCATCCGGGTGCAATAGCAGCCAGCCCAGGGCGATGGGCACCAGCATCCAGGTTTCCACCACCAGCCCGGGCAGGGCGCGGACCGGTGCCTGCTTACGGATCAGGCCATAGAAACCGAAGCTCAGCGCCAGCATCAGCGAGATCCAGGGCAGGCTGCCCACTTGCCACACTTGCTGGGCCACGCCCAGTGTCGCCAGCAGCACCGCCAGCCACTGCATGCGCCGCAGGCGTTCGCCGAGAATCAGCATGCCCAGCAAGACGTTGATCAGCGGGTTGATGTAGTAGCCCAGGCTGGCTTCGAGCATGCGCCCGTTGTTCACCGCCCAGACGTAGGTCAGCCAGTTGGCGGCGATCAGGGTGCCGCTCAGGGCCAGGATTGCCAGGCGCTTGGGGTTTTCACGCAGTTCGCGCCACCAGCCGGGGTGTTTCCAGACCATCAGCAACAGGGCGCCGAACAGTGCTGACCAGAGCACCCGATGGATGATGATCTCGATGGCCGGAACGCTGGCGATGGCTTTGAAATAGAGCGGAAACAGGCCCCAGATGATGTAGGCGCTCAGGCCCAGGATGTACCCGCGACGCGGGTTGGCGGCTTGCATGGGGAGTCCTTGCTTAGGCAGCTAACAAAAGCGTGATTGTAAGGACAAATGTCTAGACCTGTCCTGACTTTTCCCCGGCCGTTTCTGTTGCAGCTGGCTTGCTGGCGAAGGCGAGCTCACTGGCCGCTTCGCTGGCAAGCCAGCGCCTGCAGGTTGAGTCAGAACAGCTTAAGAGGTTCTTCGTCGAGGGCCGCCAGTTGTTCGCGCAAGGCCAGTACCTGGTCGCCCCAGTAGCGTTCGCTGCCGAACCAGGGAAAGCTGCGGGGGAATGCCGGGTCGTCCCAGCGTCGAGCCAGCCAGGCGCTGTAGTGCATCAGGCGCAGGGCGCGCAGCGGTTCGATCAGCGCCAGTTCACGGGGGTCGAAATCATGGAACTCGCTGTAGCCGTCCATCAGTTCCGAGAGCTGGCCGAGGCATTCCTGGCGAGTGCCGGCGAGCATCATCCACAGGTCCTGCACCGCAGGGCCCATGCGGCAGTCGTCCAGGTCGACGATATGCATCACCTCGTCGCGGCACATCATGTTGCCCGGGTGGCAATCGCCATGCAGGCGGATGTTCTGTTGCGGCGTGGCCTGGTAGACCTCTTCCACCCGCTTGAGCAGGTCGCGCGCCACGGACTCGTAGGCCGGCAGCAGGCTCTTGGGGATAAAGCCGCCTTGCAACAGGGTGGCCAGGGAGTCGTGGCCGAAGTTCTGCACCCCCAGGGCTTCGCGGTGTTCGAACGGGCGGGTGGCGCCTACTGCGTGCAGGCGGCCCAGCAACTGGCCGAGGCGATACAGTTGGTCGAGGTTGCCGGGCTCGGGGGCGCGGCCACCACGGCGAGGAAACAGGGCAAAACGAAAACCCGCGTGTTCGAACAGGCTGGCGCCGTCGTGGATGATCGGTGCCACCACCGGCACTTCGCATTCGGCGAGTTCGAAGGTGAAGCGGTGCTCTTCGAGAATTGCTTCGTTGCTCCAGCGTTGCGGCCGGTAGAACTTGGCGATCAGGGGTTCGCTTTCGTCGATGCCCACCTGATAGACGCGATTCTCATAGCTGTTGAGGGCCAGTACGCGGGCGTCGCTGAGAAAACCGAGGCTTTCTACGGCGTCCAGTACCAGGTCGGGGGTCAGTGTTTCAAACGGGTGCGACATGCTTACTCCTGCGCGCAGCAGGCTGCCGCGTCCGGCCAAGCATGGTAACGCAGACGGCGGGCCAACGGGCGAGGGTTTGCCGGCGGTTCTTGCCGGGCGCGGGGTACGCCGGAACGCCGGCTCCTACCCGTGCAGGAGCCGGCGTGGCCTGGGGTTGGGTCAGGCGCCGATGATGCCGCCGTCTTCCCGGGTGATGGCCATCACCGAGGAGCGCGGCTTGCCATTGGGCAGGTGCTCGGGGAAGGTCGAGCCGCCGTTTTCACCCGGGTGCTGGATGCCCACGAACAGGGTTTTCTGGTCCGGGGCGAAGGCGATCCCGGTGACTTCGCAGCCTACCGGCCCCACCATGAAACGGCGGATCTCGCCGCTGTCCGGGTCGGCGCAGAGCATCTGGTTGTTGCCCATGCCGGCGAAGTCGCCACTGTTGCTGTAGTCGCCGTCGGTGAGGATCCACAGTCGGCCGGCCTTGTCGAAACCCAGGCCATCGGGGCTGTTGAACATGTTCTGCGGGGTGATATTGGCCGAGCCGCCCTTGGGCTTGCCGGCGTGCACCCCGGGGTTGCCGGCGACCACGAACAGGTCCCAGGAAAAGCTCATGGCGCCATGATCGTCGCCGCCGGTGCGCCAGCGCAGGATCTGCCCGTAGACGTTCTTCTCCCGCGGGTTGGGACCGCCCACTGGCATGCCGTCCTCGCCGCGCTTGGAGTTGTTGGTCAGGGTGCAATACACCTGGCCGTCCTTGGGGCTCACCACTATCCATTCCGGGCGGTCCATGCGGGTGGCCTGCACCACGCTGGCGGCCAGGCGAGCCTGGATCAGCACCTGGGCCTGGTCGGCGAAACCGCTGCTGGCGTCGATGCCGTTCTTGCCGTGGCTCAGCTCGATCCACTGGCCCTGGCCCTTGGGCCGGTCGGGGTTGTTGTCGCCGGCGTCGAAACGCGCCACGTAGAGGGTGCCGTGATCCAGCAGGTCGCGGTTGGCCCTGGGGTTGCGATGGTTGATCTTGTCGCGGCTGATGAACTTGTAGATGAACTCGCCACGCTCGTCGTCGCCCATGTAGACCACGGCGCGGCCGTCGCGGGTTTCTGCCAGGGCGGCGTTTTCATGCTTGAAGCGGCCCAGGGCGGTGCGTTTGACCGGGGTCGATTGCGGGTCGAAGGGGTCGATTTCCACCACCCAGCCGTGACGGTTGAGTTCGTTGGGGTTCTTCGCCAGGTCGAAACGCGGGTCGTGGGGGTGCCAGTTGATTTCGCGGCTGGCGACGGTGGCACCGTAGCGCTTCTGCGCGGCGTCGAACTTCTGCTCGGCGTTGCTGCTGCCAAAGCAGTCGGTGAAGTTTTCTTCACAGGTCAGGTAGGTGCCCCAGGGGGTCTTGCCATTGGCGCAGTTCTGGAAGGTGCCCAGGACTTTCTTGCCCTTGGGGTCGGCGGCGGTCTTCAGCAGATCGTGGCCGGCAGCGGGGCCGCTCAGGCGGATCGGCGTGTTGCCGTGGATGCGCCGGTTGTAGCGCGAGCCCTGGACGAACTGCCATTGGCCGTTCTTGCGTTGCACTTCGATCACCGACACGCCTTCGCTGGCCTGGGCCTTGCGCACGTCCTCGGCGGATTGCGGCTGGCCGCCGTGGGGGTAGAGGTAGCGGTAGTTGGTGTATTCGTTGTTGATGGCCATCAGCGCCCGGTGCTTGTCGTCCGGGAAGGCGAACAGGCTCATGCCGTCGTTGTTGTCGCCGAACTGCACTTCCTGGGCCCGGGCGGTGCCGTTGCCGCTGGGGTCGAAGGCCGGGCCGTTCTTGGCCAGGGGCTGGCCCCAGCTGATCAATACCGAGGACTTGTAGCCCGGTGGCAGGGTGATGCTGTCGCTGGTGGCGGCGGCAATGCCGCTAAAGCCCAGTAGCTGGCTGTTGCCGGCACTGACACTGGCGGCCAGGGCGCTGCGGCTCAGCAGGCCGCCGCCAAGGAACAGGGCCGCACCGCACAGGGCGCCGGCACCGATGAAACCGCGACGGCTCAAACCGACCATCTGTTCCAGGTCGGTGGGTTGGTCTTCTTCTAATAACAGGCTCATATCAGGCTCCCTGCGGGTTTTTGCAGCCACCTTAATGAGCGCCGATGACGAATTTGTTGCAGGGAAATGGCGTGATGCCGGGGTTAGAGCGGGGTTCCGATCAGTACGTGAGAGGGCGAGAACTGCACTTGGACTTCCGCCGTTTCCTGCAATTGCAGGGTTCTCAGTAGCAATGGCTCGGCCAGGGCGCAGAGGATCTGACTGTTGGGCAGGGCGATTCTGACCTCGCAGGGGCCGTTTTCAGGGTCGAGAATCTGCTCGATCTTACCGTTCAGGCAATTGTGTCCAGTTGTTACCGGGGCTCCGGGTGCCTGCACCTCCAGCCAGCCGGCCTTGATCAGGGCCACGACCTGGGTGCCGGGCTGCAATTCCAGGCGTTGGGTGCTGTCGTGGGTGATCTGCGCCTTGAGCAGCAGGCCTTCCGGAAGCTCGAGGCTGATCAGGTCGTTGCAGCCCTGGGGTTCGATCGCGCGAATGGTGCCGTGCAGTTGATTGCGCGCGCTGGTGCGCAGCATCAGGCGACCCAGCAGGTCGAGATCGCTGGCGTCTTCCGCGGCTTCCAGCACCTGGGCCTGCAGCGCCTGCAAGCGCTGATAGAGGCGCAGTACCCGCTCACCTTCGGCCGAGAGCTTGGCGCCGCCACCGCCCTTGCCACCGACGCTGCGCTCCACCAGCGGGCTCTGGGCCAGATTGTTCAACTCATCGATGGCGTCCCAGGCGGCCTTGTAGCTCAGGCCGGCGCTTTTCGCCGCGCGGGTGATGGAGCCCTGTTCGGCAATGTGTTGCAGCAGGGCGATACGCTGCGGGCGGCGGACTATGTGCTGGGTCAACAGGGTGGGCAGGGACATGGCAGGGACGCTTTGAGCACGGAAGATGGACAGGGAGTGTGCGACTTGAGCGCCGAGAGTCAAGTCAGTCGCGGGTTTCCGGCCTTGGCGTCCTGGCCAGGCAATAGACATCCACCCGTCGGGCTCCGGCATCCATCAGCAAGCGGGCCAGGGCCTGGGCCGTGGCGCCAGTGGTGAGCACGTCGTCCACCAGCGCCAGGTGGCGCCCGGCGACTTCGACCTCGACCTCGCCGGTCAGGCTGAAGGCCTGGCGCAGGTTGCGCCGGCGGGCTCGGGCGTCGAGGCCCTGCTGGGCCGGGGTGTCGAGCCTGCGCCTCAGCAGATCGCCTGCAACCTTCAGTTGCAGCTCCTTTCCCAGCCAGCGGGCGAGCATTTCAGCCTGGTTGAACCCGCGTTGGCGCAGGCGTTGTCGGGACAGGGGCACCGGCAGCAGGCTGTCCGGCCGCGGCAGGCCCTCATTGAAGCGATAGTGCAGGAATTGCGCGAGAAGTTCGGCCATCAACCGGCCAAAAGGCCACTTTGCCTGATGCTTGAAGCGACTGATCAGGGCGTCCAGCGGGAAGTCGTAACGCCAGGCGGCAATCACTTGCTGGAACGCGGGCGGATGAAGCAGGCATTGGCCGCAGGTCAGGCCGGCTGTCGGCAAGGGCAAGGCACAGTGCATGCACTGGGCTCCGAGCCAGGGCAGCTCATCCGCGCAGGGGTCGCAGAGGGGCAGTGGGCTGTCGCTGGGCTCATCGCAGAGCAAACAGTTTTGTTTGTTTTTTAACCAGATGTAAACCTGTCCTTTGTAATGCGGTTGACAGTGCATGGCGCTTCCTTAAATATGCCGGACATCCGTGTCGCGGCTGTGGACCTCTCCTGTCCCGTGCCGCTTGCCAAGCATAATCAAGGAATCGCCCATGAGCGCCAGCACCACCGCCACCCTGCGTCACGACTGGTCTTTGGCTGAAGTCAAAGCTCTGTTCACCCAGCCGTTCAACGACTTGCTGTTCCAGGCGCAGACGGTGCACCGCGCGCATTTCGATGCCAATCGGGTCCAGGTTTCCACCCTGCTGTCGATCAAGACCGGCGCCTGCCCGGAGGATTGCAAATATTGTCCGCAGTCCGGTCACTACAACACCGGGCTGGAAAAGGAAAAGCTGTTGGAAGTGCAAAAGGTCCTGGAAGAGGCCGCCCGGGCCAAGGCCATTGGTTCCACGCGCTTCTGCATGGGCGCGGCCTGGAAGCACCCTTCGGCCAAGGACATGCCCTACGTGCTGGAGATGGTCAAGGGCGTGAAAGCCATGGGCCTGGAAACCTGCATGACCCTGGGCCGTCTCGACCAGGAGCAGACCGAAGCCCTGGCCCAGGCCGGCCTGGACTACTACAACCACAACCTCGATACCTCGCCGGAGTTCTACGGCAGTATCATCACCACCCGTACCTACAGCGAGCGCCTGCAGACCCTGGCCTATGTGCGCGATGCCGGGATGAAGATCTGCTCCGGCGGCATTCTCGGCATGGGCGAGTCCCTGGACGATCGCGCCGGGCTGCTGATCCAGCTGGCCAACTTGCCGGAGCATCCGGAGTCGGTGCCGATCAACATGCTGGTGAAGGTGGCTGGTACGCCGCTGGAAAACGCCGAGGAAGTGGACCCGTTCGACTTTATCCGTATGCTCGCGGTGGCGCGCATCCTCATGCCGCAATCCCATGTGCGCCTGTCCGCCGGCCGTGAGGCGATGAACGAGCAGATGCAGGCCCTGGCGTTCTTCGCCGGTGCCAACTCGATTTTCTACGGCGAAAAGCTGCTGACCACCGCCAACCCCCAGGCCGACAAGGACATGCAACTGTTCTCCCGCCTGGGCATCCAGCCCGAAGCCCGTGAAGAGCACGCCGACGAAGTGCACCAGGCGGCGATCGAGCAGGCCCTGGTGGAGCACAAGAGCAGCGAGCAGTTCTACAACGCCGCCGTCTGACCCGTTGTTGCAGCAGCCGGCATGCCGGCGAATCCTGTGAGCGCCATGGATCGAGTGGCGCCCGGTTCGCTGGCAAGCCCGCTGCGATGGGTGAATTGTCTGTAAGCCGATATCGAGGCCAGCATGTCTTTTGATCTCGCCGCGCGCCTCGCTGCCCGCCGTGCCGAACATCTCTACCGTCAGCGTCCGCTGCTGCAAAGTCCCCAGGGGCCAGAAGTGCTGGTGGATGGCCAGCCGTTGCTGGCCTTCTGCAACAACGACTACCTGGGCCTGGCCAATCATCCGCAGGTAATTGAAGCCTGGCGCGCCGGTGCCAGTCGTTGGGGCGTAGGTGGCGGCGCTTCCCATCTGGTGATTGGTCATAGCGGCCCCCATCACGCGCTGGAGGAGGCTCTGGCGGACTTGACCGGACGCCCTCGGGCGCTGCTGTTCAGCACCGGCTACATGGCCAATCTCGGGGCGGTCACGGCCCTGGTCGGCCAGGGCGACACGGTGCTGGAGGATCGTCTCAATCATGCATCGCTGCTGGATGCCGGCCTGCTCAGCGGGGCGCGTTTCAATCGCTATCTGCACAACGATCCGGCGAGCCTGGCCACACGCCTGGAAAAAGCCACGGGCAATACCCTGGTGGTCACCGATGGGGTATTCAGCATGGACGGTGATGTCGCCGACTTGCCGGCCCTGGCCCGGGAAACCAAGGCTCGGGGCGCCTGGCTGATGGTGGATGACGCCCATGGTTTCGGCCCGCTGGGGGCAACGGGGGCCGGGCTGGTGGAGCATTTCGGCCTGGGGCTGGAAGAGGTGCCGGTACTGGTGGGTACCCTGGGCAAGGCATTCGGTACGGCCGGGGCCTTTGTTGCCGGCAGTGAAGAACTGGTGGAAACCCTGATCCAGTTCGCCCGACCTTATATCTACACCACCAGCCAGCCACCGGCCCTGGCTTGCGCCACGTTGAAAAGCCTGGAGCTGCTGCGCACTGAGCACTGGCGGCGCGAGCACCTGGCAACCCTGATTGGTCAGTTTCGCCGGGGCGCGGAACAGATCGGCCTGGAGCTGATGGACAGTTTCACTCCGATCCAGCCGATCCTGATCGGCGACAGCGCGCGTGCGGTGCAGCTGTCGCAAATGCTGCGTGAGCGGGGAATCCTGGTGAGCGCGATCCGTCCGCCCACGGTGCCGGCCGGCAGCGCGCGGTTGCGGGTGACCTTGTCCGCGGCCCACAGCGAGGCTCAGGTGCAGCTATTGTTAAATGCGTTGGCAGATTGTTTCAGCGAACTGCAAGCGGGGTCGAGCCATGCGTGATCGACTGATTCTGTTGCCGGGCTGGGGCCTGGGGGTGTCGCCTCTGGAACCCCTGGCGGCGGCCTTGCATGGGTTGGATGAACACCTGCGGGTGGAGATCGAGCCCTTGCCGGAGCTGACCTCCAGCGATCCCCGCGACTGGCTGGATGAACTCGACGACACACTGGCGCAAGACACCTGGCTGGGCGGCTGGTCCCTTGGCGGCATGCTCGCTGCCGAGCTGGCGGCGCGCCGCGGCGAGCGTTGCTGCGGTCTGTTGAGCCTGGCCAGCAATCCCAGTTTTGTTGCCCATGAGCAGTGGTCCAGCGCCATGAGCGGCGAGACCTTCGACGCCTTCCTGGCGAGTTGCGCGGTTGATCCACGCACCACACTCAAGCGCTTTTCCCTGCTCTGTGCCCAAGGCGCCGCTGATCCCCGTGGCCTGTCGCGGCTGTTACTGGGGGGCGCTCCGGCCACGCCGGGGCCGGTGCTGATGGCGGGCCTGGAACTCTTGGCGCAGCTGGATACTCGGGATGCGTTGCAGGCCTTTCGCGGGCCGCAATTGCACCTGTTCGCCGGGCTCGATGGCCTGGTGCCTGCCGAGGCGGCGGGCGAGTTACTGGCGTTGTTGCCGGATGTAGAGGTGGGCCTGATCGAACAGGCCAGCCACGGTTTTCTACTGGAGGACCCCCACGGAGTGGCCGGGGCGATCCAGGCTTTCTTGCATGAGTCCGGTGATGACTGATCTGTCTGTTCCTGTGTTACCCGGCGGCCTGCCAGACAAGCGTCAGGTGGCGGCGTCGTTTTCCCGTGCTGCGGCCAGCTACGACAGCGTTGCCGAGTTGCAGCGTGCAGTTGGCCAGCAGTTGCTCAGCCGTTTGCCTGAAGGCTGGGGCCCGTCCCGCTGGCTGGACCTGGGTTGTGGCACCGGGCATTTCAGCCGGGTACTGGGCCAGCGTTTCGCTGGCAGCCAGGGCCTGGCCCTGGATATTGCCCAGGGCATGCTGGAACACGCCCGGCCGCTGGGTGGCGCCGAGTATTTCATCGCCGGGGATGCCGAGCGCCTGCCGTTGCAGGCGGCCAGTTGCGAGTTGGTGTTTTCCAGCCTGGCGGTGCAATGGTGCGGCGATTTTGCTGCGGTGCTCGGCGAAGCCCGGCGGGTACTGCAGCCGGGTGGTGTGCTGGCCTTTGCCAGCCTGTGCGTAGGCACCCTGCATGAGCTGCGTGACAGCTGGGGCCAGGTCGATGGCCAGGTGCACGTCAATCGCTTTCGCGAGTTCGAACGCTATCGGCAGCTGTGCGCTGCCAGTGGCTTGCAGGTGCGCGGCCTGGAAAAGGTTGCGCATGTTTTGCACTACCCGGATGTGCGCAGCCTGACCCATGAACTGAAAGCCCTGGGGGCGCACAATCTGAATCCCGGGCGCCCCGGCGGCTTGACCGGGCGGGCGCGGATTGCCGGGTTGATTGAGGCCTATGAAGGGTTTCGGCAAACCAAGGGGCTGCCGGCGACCTATCAGGTGGTCTATGGCGTATTGGAGAAACCGCAATGAGCCCGGCCTATTTCATCACTGGCACCGACACCGATGTGGGCAAAACCACCATCGCCGCTGGTTTGTTGCATGCGGCGCGCCTGGCCGGCCTGAGCACCGCGGCGGGCAAGCCGGTGGCTTCCGGTTGCGAGGTGACGCCCAAGGGCCTGCGCAACGCCGATGCACTGGCGTTGCAGGCACAGTCATCGCTGCCGCTGAACTATGCCGAGGTCAATCCGTTTGCCTTCGAGCCGGCCATCGCCCCCCATCTGGCGGCGCGGGAAGCGGGCGTGGGGTTGACGGTGCAGTCGCTGTTGACCCCCATGCGCGAGCTGCTGGCCAAGGGGGCGGATTTCACCCTGATCGAAGGCGCGGGCGGCTGGCGCGTGCCCCTGGCGGATCAGGACAATCTGTCGGATCTGGCCAAGGCCCTGGGCTTGCCGGTGATTCTGGTGGTGGGCGTGCGCCTGGGCTGCATCAATCACGCCTTGCTCAGCGCCGAGGCAATTGCCCGAGACGGCCTGCAACTGGCGGGCTGGGTGGCCAATATCGTCGAGCCCAAGACCTCTCGTCTGGAAGAGAACCTGGCGACCTTGGCCGAGCGCTTGCCTGCGCCCTGCCTGGGAAGGGTGCCAAGACTCAAGCCAGCCAGTGCCGAGGCGGTGGCCGAGCACCTGCAGCTGGATTTGCTGGACTAGATTTTGCCTATGACAAGGCACATTGCCATTAGTGTTTTTGACGGGTGTTTTCTTGACGCTTCTGCTTCAATGACACCCGTCACTTATTTTCAAGGTTGGGTCATTCCATGGAAATCTCCGGGAACAGCACTTTCTACGCCGGACTGAACGCGATTCAGACCGGGCAGAATCGTGTCGATCAAGCCTCCAGCCAGATCGCCAGCTCGGCGGTGGAACGGGTCTCTGACGGCCAGTCCTCGCAAGCCCAGATCGATCGCCTGCGTGGCGCGGATCGCAGCCAGGAGTCGGATGTAGCCGGCAGCATGGTGGCGATGTCCATGGGCAAGTTCCAGGTGGAACTGGGAGTCAAGGTGGCCAAGGCCTCCGATGAAGCCCTGGGCACGCTGATCGACACCTACGCCTGATCCTCTCTTCTCAAGGCCCGGCTTCCTCGTGGAGGCCGGGCCTTTTTCATTCCTGTCCGTTTTTAATTCAAGACTTTGACTGAGTACCTTTGACCCGGCTCCTACACTTCAGGGTAGGGGCGCTGGGCGTTTGCTTGCGCGTGCATTTTGTAACCGTGACGAAAGGCAGGGGCACGACGCTTGACAAGATTTCGGCGTAAACGTATGTTTCAAACAACTGTTTGACCGCTATAAAAAATCAATGCGGTTGTTCATTCCCGGTTACATCAGCAGAGGTTTATCGCTATGCCTGACTACAAGGCCCCCTTGCGTGATATTCGCTTCGTTCGTGACGAGCTGCTCGGCTATGAGGCGCACTATCAGAGCCTCCCGGCTTGCCAGGACGCTACCCCGGACATGGTTGACGCCATTCTCGAGGAAGGTGCGAAGTTTTGTGAGCAGGTACTGGCGCCGCTGAACCGCGTGGGCGACCTGGAAGGTTGCACCTGGAGTGAATCCGGAGTGAAGACTCCGACCGGCTTCAAGGAAGCCTACAAGCAATTCGTCGAAGGCGGCTGGCCAAGCCTGGCTCACGACGTCGAGCACGGCGGTCAGGGCCTGCCTGAGTCCCTGGGCCTGGCGGTGAGTGAAATGGTCGGCGAGTCCAACTGGTCGTGGGGCATGTACCCGGGCCTGTCCCATGGTGCGATGAACACCATTTCCGAGCACGGCACTCCCGAGCAGCAAGAGGCCTACCTGACCAAGCTGGTATCCGGCGAGTGGACCGGCACCATGTGCCTGACCGAACCGCACTGCGGCACCGACCTGGGCATGCTGCGCACCAAGGCCGAGCCACAGGCCGATGGTTCCTACAAAGTGACCGGCACCAAGATCTTCATCTCCGCCGGTGAACACGATATGGCCGACAACATCGTGCATATCGTGCTGGCTCGCCTGCCGGATGCGCCGGCCGGCACCAAGGGCATCTCGCTGTTCATCGTGCCCAAGTTCCTGCCCAACGCTGACGGCAGCGTCGGTCAGCGCAACGCCGTGAGTTGTGGTTCCCTGGAACACAAGATGGGTATCCACGGCAACGCCACCTGCGTGATGAACTTCGATGCAGCTACCGGCTTCCTGATCGGCCCGGCGAACAAAGGCCTGAACTGCATGTTCACCTTTATGAACACCGCGCGCCTGGGCACTGCCCTGCAGGGCCTGGCCCACGCCGAGATCGGCTTCCAGGGCGGCCTGAAATACGCTCGCGATCGCCTGCAGATGCGTTCCCTGACTGGCCCGAAAGCGCCGGACAAGGCCGCTGACCCGATCATCGTGCACCCTGACGTACGGCGCATGCTGCTGACCATGAAGGCCTTCGCCGAAGGCAACCGCGCCATGGTCTACTTCACCGCCAAGCAGGTGGACATCGTCAAGTACGGTGTGGACGAGGAAGAGAAGAAGAAAGCCGACGCACTGCTGGCTTTCATGACTCCGATCGCCAAGGCGTTCATGACCGAAGTGGGCTTCGAATCTGCTAACCATGGTGTGCAGATCTACGGTGGCCACGGCTTTATCGCCGAGTGGGGCATGGAGCAGAACGTTCGCGACAGCCGTATCTCGATGCTGTACGAAGGCACCACCGGCATCCAGGCCCTGGACCTGCTGGGTCGTAAAGTGCTGATGACTCAAGGCGAGGCGCTGAAGGGCTTCACCAAGATCGTCCACAAGTTCTGCCAGAACAACGAAGGCAACGAAGCCGTGAAGGAATTCGTTGCGCCGCTGGCGGCACTGAACAAGGAGTGGGGCGAACTGACCATGAAAGTGGGCATGGCCGCGATGAAGGACCGTGAAGAAGTCGGTGCCGCTTCGGTGGACTACCTGATGTACTCCGGTTATGCCTGCCTGGCCTACTTCTGGGCCGACATGGCACGCCTGGCAGCTGAAAAGCTGGCGGCCGGCACCACCGAAGAAGCTTTCTACACCGCCAAGCTGCAGACTGCGCGCTTCTACTTCCAGCGCATCCTGCCGCGTACCCGCACTCACGTTGCCACCATGCTGTCGGGCGCCAACAACCTGATGGACATGAAGGAAGAGGATTTCGGCCTGGCTTACTAAGCCTTACCGGATGCCTCTACAAAGCCGCTCGACCCTGGGGTTGAGCGGCTTTTTTGTGCCCGCAAAAACTTCATGAAAATTCCCGACTAAAACGCTAAGCAGAAGCGCTTTCCTGCCGTTAAAGAGATGGCAATGTGATGCCTGTCACATAGGCTGTGCTTAATCCCTGGAAATAAAGGCACAATGCCATCTATTGATTAGCTGGGTCGGAGTTTTACCCTTGCCGCGTTCTTCCGCTGTACGTTTCAGTCACTTTCTACCGTCTTTACTGCTTCTGCTTGCTGGGCTGGCGGCCGCCTACGTCAAGGACCTCAACGTCTTCTTCACTTCACTGTTCAATGTGCTGCCAACCCTGGTGCTGTTGCTCGGTGGCGCCTATTGCGCGGTGTATCGTCGCCAGCGCGAACTGTTTCTGATGGTCACGGTGTATATCGCCTACTTTCTGCTGGATACCCAGACCGACTATTACCGGGATAACGGCCGGGTTCGCGAGGATGCGGCCGTGGTGTTCCACCTCTGCTGCCTGTTGCTGCCCTTGCTGTTTGGCCTGTTCGCCGCCTGGCAGGAGCGCACCCATCTGTTCCAGGACATGGTGGCGCGCTTTGCCGTGCTGCTGGCGTTTGGCAGCGTGGCCTTGGGCCTGGAGCAGAGTTACCCACAGGCGTTGCTCAACTGGCTGGCGGAGATCCGCTGGCCGGCCCTGCATGGCAACTGGATGAGCCTGATCCAGCTGTCGTACCCGGTGTTCCTCGCGTCGTTCCTGCTGCTGGCCGTGCAGTACTGGCGCAGCCCGCGACCGCTGCATGCGGCGCAACTGGTGGGCCTGCTGGGGTTGTTCTGGATGCTGCCCAAGACCTTTATCCTGCCGTTCACCCTGAACATCATGTGCAGCCAGGTGATGCTGATGATTGCCGCGGCGGTGGCCCATGAGGCTTATCAGATGGCGTTCCGCGACGAACTGACCGGCTTGCCGGGACGCCGGGCGCTGAATGAGCGGATGCAACGCCTGGGGCGCAATTATGTGCTGGCGATGACCGACGTCGACCACTTCAAGAAATTCAACGATACCCATGGCCACGATGTGGGCGACCAGGTGCTGCGCCTGGTGGCCAGCAAGCTGTCGAAGGTGACGGGAGGCGGGCGCGCCTACCGCTACGGTGGCGAAGAGTTCGCCGTGGTGTTCGCCGGCAAGACCCTGGATGAATGCATGCCGCACCTGGAGATGATTCGCGAGATCATCGCCACCTACAACATCCAGTTGCGTAACCAGGACGCCCGCCCCCAGGACGATCAGCAAGGCCGCCAGCGGCGAGGTGTGGCTGCTGCTTCCAGCGTTTCGGTGACCATCAGTATCGGCGTCGCCGAGCGCTTGGCGGAGCATCGCGCGCCCGAGGAAGTACTGAAGGCGGCCGACCAGGCGCTCTACAGCGCCAAGGGCGCAGGGCGTAACTGCGTGATTGCGTTCGGGCAGAATCGTCGTGGCGCGGTGCGCACGGAAACCTCTGCGGCTTGAGTGATGATCATGTGCCCGGGGCTGACCCATGGCGCCATGTCGGCGATCCATGCCCCTGGCAGCAGCGAGCAGAAACAGCTGTACCTGAGCAAGCTCACCGCCGTGCAGTGGACCGGCACCATGTGCCTGACCGAAGCCCAATGCGGCACTGACCTGGGAATCATCAAGACCCGCGCCGTGCCCTAGGCCGACGGCAGTCATGCGGTGACAAGATCTTCATCTCCGCCGGCGAGCACGACCTGAGCGAGAACACATTCACCTGGTGCTGGCGAAACTGCCGCATCGCCCGCCATTCGACCGACAGAACCCGCCTAGTGCGGGTTTTGTCTGGTTTATCCTTGTTTGTGACCAAAATTAACAAAAAGGTCAGTAGTTGACCCTATGTGTCGCAAAAGTTGTTCGGGTACACTCGGCTTTTCGTAAATGGGTCCGTTGTGGCCCGCTTGTCTAGATCTTGCGAGGTTTGCCATGGCTGACTACAAAGCGCCCCTGCGCGATATGCGCTTCGTCCTCAATGAAGTTTTCGAGGTCGCCAGCCTCTGGGCCCAACTGCCGGCGTTGGCCGAGACCGTGGATGCCGAAACCGTCGAGGCGATCCTTGAGGAAGCGGGCAAAGTCACCGCCAAGAGCATCGCCCCGTTGAGCCGTGGCGCCGACGAGGAAGGTTGTCACTGGAACAACACCGCGGTGACCACTCCGCAAGGTTTCCCCCAGGCCTATCAGACCTACGCCGAGGGCGGCTGGGTGGGCGTGGGTGGTGATCCCGAATTCGGTGGCATGGGCATGCCCAAGGCGGTTTCGGCCCAGGTCGAAGAGATGGTCAACTCCGCCAGCCTGGCTTTCGGCCTGTACCCGATGCTGACCGCCGGGGCCTGCCTGTCGATCAATGCCCACGCCAGCGAAGAATTGAAAGCCACCTACCTGCCGAATATGTATGCGGGTGTCTGGGCCGGTTCCATGTGCCTGACCGAACCCCATGCCGGCACCGACCTGGGGATTATCCGCACCAAGGCCGAGCCTCAGGCGGACGGTTCCTATGCCATCAGCGGGACCAAGATCTTCATCACCGGCGGTGAGCACGACCTGACCGAGAACATCATTCACTTGGTGCTGGCCAAGCTGCCGGACGCGCCGGCCGGGCCCAAGGGCATCTCGCTGTTCCTGGTGCCCAAGTTCATGGTCAATGCCGACGGCAGCCTGGGGCAACGCAACCCGGTGAGCTGCGGCTCCATCGAACACAAGATGGGCATCCAGGCTTCGGCCACCTGCGTGATGAACTTCGACCAGGCCATAGGTTACCTGGTGGGTGAGCCGAACAAGGGCCTGGCGGCCATGTTCACCATGATGAACTACGAGCGTCTGGGTGTGGGTATCCAGGGCTTGGCCACGGGCGAGCGTTCCTATCAGAACGCCGTGGAATACGCTCGTGACCGTCTGCAGAGCCGTGCGCCTACCGGCCGGCAAGCCAAGGACAAGGTCGCCGACCCGATCATCGTGCACCCGGACGTGCGGCGCATGCTGCTGACCATGAAGGCCGCCAACGAAGGTGGCCGGGCCTTCTCCACCTATGTGGCGATGCAGCTCGATACCGCCAAGTTCAGCGAAGATACCGAGACCCGCAAGCGCGCGGAAAGCCTGGTAGCGTTGCTCACGCCTGTGGCCAAGGCATTCCTGACCGACCTGGGCCTGGAAACCACGGTGCACGGCCAGCAGATCTTCGGCGGCCACGGTTACATCCGTGAGTGGGGTCAGGAGCAACTGGTGCGCGACGTACGCATCACCCAGATCTATGAAGGCACCAACGGTATCCAGGCTCTGGACCTGGTAGGGCGCAAGATCGTTGGCAGTGGTGGGGCGTTCTACAAGCTGTTCGCTGAAGAAATTCGCCACTTCACCGCGAGCGCCGATGCGCAACTGGGTGAATTCATCCGGCCATTGAATGCCGCTCTGGACAACCTGGATGAGCTGACTGCCTGGCTGCTGGACCGTGCCACCACCAATCCCAATGAAATCGGTGCGGCCTCGGTGGAGTACCTGCAGGTGTTTGGCTACACGGCCTACGCCTACATGTGGGCGCTGATGGCCAAGGCAGCGTTGGGCAAAGAGCAGGAAGAGGAGTTCTATGCCAGCAAACTGGGCACGGCACGCTTCTACTTTGCGCGCTTGCTGCCGCGTATCCACTCCCTGACCGCTTCGGTAAAGGCGGGCAGTGAATCCCTGTTCCTGCTGCCGGCTGAACAGTTTTGATTAACAGGGAAGTTTGTAAGTCATCTCTTACATAACGTGCTGCTGATCGTCCATATCGGTAGATGACGGCGAAAGCTAATCTACTTCACATGGACGTCGCGCAGGAAGCGCAAAGCAACAACACGGACACGTAGGATTCCGCCAGGATGGTGGAGTGAAAAGGATGTCAGGGAAACAGTCTGCAAAACCCCGCTTCGGCGGGGTTTTCTTTTGCCTCGATTTTTTGTTTTGCCTGGTTCAACCCAGAGATTCCGGTAGCGCCGGGCCTCCCAGGCGGCCGTCCTGGGCATTCATCGAGTCCTCCAGCAAGGTTCGCAGCAACTCCAGTGTCCCTTGCTGACGCTGCAAATCCCGACAGACCAACCCGACTTTCAGTGGCACCCTGGGCTCGCTCAAGGGTTTCCACAGCAGCTCCCGGTTGCCGTGTTGCTGTTGCGAGCGCCCTGGAAGCACAGTGGCCAGGCGGGTATGGGGCAGGCTGTCGAGGATCCCGGCCATATTGTTCAATTCCGCCTGCACCTGCGGACGCCGTCCGAGATTGGCCAGTTGTGCCTGCCAGATCTGGCGAATCTGAAACTCTTCCCCTAACAGCAGCATCGGCAGCTCCGCCGCCTGGCTCATGGACACTTTCTTGAATTCGCGCAGGGGGTGCTGCTCGGGGATGACCAATGTCAGTTCGTCTTCGTACAGCGGTACGCCATGCAAGCCTGGCTGACGCGGTGGCAGGTAGCTGATGCCGATATCCAGCGAACCATTGAGCAAGCGCCGCTCGATTTCCAGCCCGGTCAGTTCATAGATCTGCACCACCAGATGCGGCTGGGCCTTGCGCACCCGCTCGAGCATCTGCGGTACCAGGCTGCTGTGCACCGTTTGCAGTACGCCAATGGCCAGGGTCCGCAGGGCCTGGCCCTTGAAGTTGCGCAGGGCTTCGCGAGCCCGTTGCAGGCCATCGAGCAGGGGCAGGGCGTGGTTGTACAGGGTGTGGGCGGCCAGGGTCGGCAGCAGGCGCTTGCTGCTGCGTTCGAACAGGCTGACGTCGAGGTTTTGTTCCAGCTGGCGGATCTGTTGCGAGAGCGCCGGTTGGGAGATCGACAGGCGCTCTGCGGCGCGCCCGACATGGCCCTCTTCATACACCGCGACGAAATAACGCAGTTGTTTAAAATCCATAAGTATTACTTATCGAAAAAGCTTAAAAATCGAAATGGCTGCACGCCTGCAAGACGCCTAGTCTAGCGCCTATTCACAGGGCTTACAGGGCCACGAAGGGCGATGAATAGCGTTTGCGTCGATGGTGTTTGCATAGGCAAGGCAAAAAATCCAGGACAGGGTCTGGTCAGCGATACCGACCAGGACCCGGTTGCAAATCGTTTCTGGTTATGGATACAGGGCCTGGGCAGTGGCGAACAGGCTGATCCGCGCTTTCATACCGGCGTTGAGTACTCCGCTGAATACGCCCGTCTCCAAGGCGTGTCGCTGGAGGAAATACGGGCATGAATCTATTCAACTTGCGGCGTACCCCGCCCAGTCTCGAAGACCTGGCTGCCGAGCCCGATACAGTCACCAGCGATGCTGTTGGCGCCAGCCATTACCTGATGCCCAGCGTGACGCGCCCGCAGCCGGTGTTCGTACGTGGCCAGGGTTCCTGGCTATGGGACAGCGATGATCGCACCTACCTGGACTTCACCCAGGCGGGGGCCGCCAACAGCCTGGGTCACAGCCCGTCGATGTTGGTCAACGCCATGGCTGCTCAAGCGCAATCCTTGATCAACCCGGGCTCTGGTTTCTATAACCGCGGCATGCTCAAGCTTGTCGATCGCCTGTGTCGCAGTACTGGCAGCGACCAGGCCTATCTGCTGAGCAGCGGCAGCGAGGCCTGCGAGGCGGCGATCAAGCTGGCGCGCAAATGGGGCCAACTGCACCGTGGTGGCGCTGCCGGCATCATCACTGCCAGCCGCAGTTGCCATGGCCGTGGTTTCGCCGCGCTGTCGGCGGCGGGGCGAGGCGCTTCGGGCAACCGTTTCGAGCCGCAACTGCCAGGCTTCAGCCAGGTGCCCTTCAATGATCTGCCGGCCTTGCATGCCGCGGTGGATGCTCAAACCGTGGCGATCATGCTGGAGCCGATCCAGGGCGAGGCAGGGGTCATTCCGGCGACCGAGCACTACCTCAAGGGCGTCGAGCGGCTGTGTCGTGAACTGGGCATCCTGTTGATTCTCGATGAGGTCCAGACCGGCATCGGGCGCTGCGGCACCCTGCTGGCCGAGCAGTTGTACGGTGTGCGCGCCGACATCATTGCCCTGGGCAAGGGCCTGGGTGGTGGCGTGCCTCTGGCGGCCCTGTTGGCGCGGGGCAAGGCCTGCTGTTTCGAGGCGGGCGAGCTGGATGGCACCCATCACGGCAATGCGCTGATGACCGCGGCCGGCCTGGCGGTGCTGGACGCTCTGCAAGAGCATGGATTCCTGCCCCAGGTGCGCGAGCACGGCCAGTACCTGGGGCAGGAGTTGGCGCGCCTGGCGAACCGTTATGCACAGGGTGAGGTTCGTGGTCAGGGGCTGCTCTGGGGCATGAGCCTGGCGGACGATTCGGCGCAGGCCGTAGTCAAGGCTGCGCTGCACGAGGGGTTGCTGCTCAGCGCCCCCCAGCCTGACTGCTTGCGCTTCACCCCAGCCTTGAGTGTCAGCAAGGGCAATATCGACGAGATGCTCCTGCGCCTGGCCCGGGCGTTCTCCCGAGTGCGGACCGCACAGTTGCAATGCCGCAAGGGAGTGGCCGTCTGAACCCTGTGCAGTACCAAGCCTTTACCCCCTTGGGTTGTCCGAATTCCTGAACCGTCTCGCGGTATAACGCATCGCCCCGTGTCCGATCTTTCGCACGGGGCGTTTTTTTTCCTGGTAATGGCTGCATGGCCGAGGCAATTGCTCTGAACCCTGAAGTGGCACCGGGGTCCACAGCAGGTGGGGCTCGTCCGAGCCGATTGTTATCAGGAGTTGCCCATGGATCTGATCCGCATACTGTTCGCCATCCTCTTGCCGCCCCTCGGCGTTTTTCTGCAGGTGGGGCTTGGCGGTGCCTTCTGGCTGAACATTCTCTTGACCTTGTGCGGCTACATTCCCGGGATAGTGCACGCGGTCTACATCATCGCCAAACGCTGATACTTTGGCCGGCCCGTCCCCCATGGAACGGGCCGAGTCGCTTACCCCTGCGCCTGCAGCACCTTGCAATAGAACAGCCACTCCTGTTCCAGTGCATGGGCCTGGTTGGCGGCCTGGCGAAAGCCGTGGCGCTCCTGCGGATAGTAGTGGGCCTCGGCGGCAATCCCCTGTTCCTGCAAGGCCTTGAGCATCACCCGGGTTTGCTCGGGCACCACCACGGCGTCCAGTTCACCCTGGAAGAACACCACCGGGACCTGGATGTTGCCGGCATGCAGCAGCGGCGTGCGGGCCAGGTAGCGCTCGCGGTCCTGCTCGGGGTCGCCGATCAGCCAGTCCAGGTAGTCACCTTCGAACTTGTGGGTGGTGCGCGCCAGGGCAATCGGGTCGCTGACCCCGTACAGGCTGGCGCCGGCACAGAACACTTGGCTGAAGGCCAGGGCGCAGAGGGTGGTGTAGCCCCCGGCACTGCCGCCACGGATAAACGCCTGCCGAGGGTCGATCAGGCCTTGCTGGTCCAGGTGGGCGACCACGGCGCAGGCATCTTGCACATCCACTTCGCCCCAACGCAGGTGCAGGGCCTGGCGATAGGCGCGGCCATAGCCGCTGCTGCCGCGGTAGTTCAGGTCGGCCACGGCGAAGCCGCGCTGAGTCCAGAACTGGATACGCGGGTCGAGCATCGGGTAGCAGGCCGAGGTCGGGCCGCCGTGAACGAACACCACCAGCGGTGGCTTCTGCTCGCCGTTCATGGCCGGGTAGAAGAAACCGTGGGCCTGGCTGTCGCCACTGGGGTAGCGCAACACCCGTGGGCAGCTGATGCGCTCCGCCGGCAAGGGCGCTACTCCGCCGGCCAGCACCTGTACCTGGTGGGTGGCCCGGTCGATGGCGATGATCGCCGAGGGGCTTACCGGTGACGCCGCGATGCAGTACAGGTGCTGCTGATCCAGTGCCAGGCTGCGAAAGCGGCTGTAGTCGCCGGTGAAGTCCTGTACTGAACCGTCGGCCAGATACAGGCCCAGGCGGCCAAAGCCTTCCACCGTCCAACTGCCGAGCCAGGCGTCATCGCCCAGGGGCAGCCAGGTCCGATCGCCAAGCTGCCAGGGCGCCGGGGCATGATCCGCTGCGGCGCAGGGCAAGGCTCGCAGGCTTGAGCCCGACTCGGCCCAAGGCTGCCAGTAGCCCTGGCGGTCGCTGAGGCAGTAGAGCTGATTCTGCTGATCGAAGCGCGGCTGCTGCAGGGATTCTTCCGCGTCCGCTCCGGCTACGCAGCGGGGTTCGCCCCAGCGGCCATCGCCTTGGCGCTCGGCGAGCATCAGCCGGGTGCAGGTCCAGGGTTGATGGGGGCGGTCCCATTCGATCCAGGCCAGGCGCTGGCCATTGGGGCTCAGGGTCGGGGCTGCATAGAAGTCGGCTCCGGCGGCCAGCAGGTGCCGGTGACCGCCGTCGATATCGATGGCCACCAGGCGATGTTGGTTGGCGCACTCTTCGACGGCCATCACCTGGCCGCGGTAATGCCGCAGGTCGCCGTAGCGGCACTCGCCCTGAGTCAGGGCTACGGGAGCGCTGCCGTTGAGGGGCTGGCGATAGAGTTGCTGGTCTTGATCATTGACGAACAGCAGGCTGTCGGCGCCGATGCAGAAGGCACCTCCGCCGTACTCGTAGACCCGGCTGCGGACGCTGAATGCTGCGGGGGTCAGGCAGCGGGCCTGGCCCCGCTGCCAGTGCCAGATGCGGCAGCTGGCGTCCTGTGGGCTGTATTGGTTCCAGAACAGGCCCTGGGGTGTGAGTTGCAGCTCGGCGAAGTCGACGCCGGCGGCGGTGGCCTGGCTGGCGCTGAAGGGTTCATCCCTTGGCGATGAGGCGTGAGTTTCGTTCATTGCGAAAGGCCAATTGCTCGATGGTTTGGGTAGCGGACTCGGACTCTTCGCGGGCCTGGAGAATGATCCCGTGGTGTTCCGACTTGCTGCATACCGGGTCGGCATTGCTGGCGTCCCCCGTGAGCATGAAAGCCTGGCAGCGACAGCCACCGAAGTCCTTTTCTTTTTCATCGCAGGAGCGGCATGGCTCCGGCATCCAATCGTACCCGCGAAAGCGGTTGAAACCGAAGGAGTCATACCAGATGTGCTGCATGCTGTGCTCGCGCACATTGGGAAACTGCACGGGTAGCTGCCGTGCGCCATGGCAGGGCAGGGCGGTGCCGTCCGGCGTCACCGTGAGAAAGATACTGCCCCAGCCGTTCATGCAGGCCTTGGGGCGCTCCTCGTAGTAGTCCGGGGTGACGAAGATCAGTTTGCAGGGGTGGCCCTGGGCTTCGAGCTTGGCGCGGTATTCGTTGGTGATGCGTTCGGCCCGCACCAACTGTTCCCGGGTTGGCAACAGGCCGACCCGATTGAGCTGGGCCCAGCCATAGAACTGGCAGGTGGCGAGTTCGACGAAGTCGGCCTCCAGGGCAATGCACAACTCGATGATGCGGTCGATTCGGTCGATGTTGTGCCTATGGGTGACGAAGTTCAGCACCATCGGGTAGCCGTGGGCCTTGACCGCGCGGGCCATCTCCAGCTTTTGCGCGAAGGCCTTTTTCGAACCGGCCAGCAGGTTGTTCACCTGTTCGTCGCTGGCCTGGAAGCTGATCTGGATATGGTCCAGGCCGGCTTTCTTGAAGTCGCTGATCTTCTGCTCGGTCAGGCCGATGCCTGAGGTGATCAGGTTGGTGTAGAAGCCCAGCTTGCGCGCCTCGCCGATCAGCTCGGCGAGGTCCTGGCGTACCAGCGGCTCGCCGCCGGAAAAACCCAGCTGCGCCGCGCCCATTTCCCGCGCTTCGCGAAACACCTTGAGCCATTGCTCGGTGCTCAGCTCCTTGCCCTGCTCGGCAAAGTCCAGGGGATTGGAGCAGTAGGGGCATTGCAGCGGGCAGCGGTAGGTCAGCTCGGCCAGCAGCCACAGCGGCAGGCCGACTTCCGGCTTGGCGGGCAGGGTGGGCGACTCAGCCGAGTTCGATCCAGTGCTGGGCACGGGCGACCTCCATGAACTGCTCGATATCGTCGCCGAGCTCGGCCACCCCGGGGAACTGCACTTGCAGCTCGCCGATGATGGCTGCCACGTCGCGCTCGCCATCGATCAAGCCACCGATCAGCGCGGCGCTGTCATTGAGTTTGATCATGCCTTCCGGGTACAGCAGTACATGGCCCTTCTGCGCCGGTTCGTACTGGAAGCGGTAGCCGGGGCGCCAGCGCGGGGTTTTGCTGCGGTCGAAACTCATAGGGTGATCCCCTTATGCCAGACCCGCCGGTCGGTGACGCTGTGATAGGGCGGGCGGTTCAATTCATAGGCCATGCTCATGGCGTCGAGCATGCTCCAAAGGATGTCCAGTTTGAACTGGAGAATCTCCAGCATGCGTTCCTGGCCGGTACGGCTGGTGTAGTGCTGCAGGGTGATGGCCAGGCCATGCTCCACATCACGCCGGGCCTGGCCCAGGCGGGTGCGGAAATACTCGTAGCCGGCCGGATCGATCCAGGGGTAGTGCTGGGGCCAGCTGTCCAGGCGCGACTGGTGGATCTGCGGGGCGAAGAGTTCGGTCAGCGAGCTGCTGGCGGCTTCCTGCCAACTGGCCCGGCGGGCGAAATTGACGTAGGCATCCACGGCAAAACGCACCCCGGGCAGCACCAGTTCCTGGGAGCGCAGTTGGTCCGGGTCCAGGCCCACGGCCTGGCCCAGGCGCAGCCAGGCTTCGATGCCACCGTCTTCTCCCGGGGCGCCATCGTGGTCCAGCAAGCGCTGGATCCATTCGCGACGCACTTCACGGTCCGGGCAGTTGGCCAGTATCGCCGCATCCTTCATCGGGATGTTGACCTGGTAGTAGAAGCGGTTGGCGACCCAGCCCTGGATCTGCTCGCGGGTTGCCCGGCCTTCATACATCGCCACGTGATAAGGGTGGTGGATGTGGTAGTAGGCGCCCTTGGCGCGCAGTGCCTGCTCGAATTCGGCGGCAGACAGCGGGGTGTCGTTCATGTTTGTTCTCCGGGTCGGCTTCGCCATTTCGCGGGCAAGCCCGCTCCTACGCAAAGGGTCCAAGGTTCTGAGGTCGAGCTTGTGGGCGGTCTGCCCTACAGCTCAATACTCATTCCGTCGTAGGCCACTTCCACCTTTCGGCTTAGCAGTTCGGCACGTTCGGCGGAGTCCTCGTCGAGGATCGGGTTGGTGTTGTTGATGTGAATCAGCACCTTGCGCTGGCGTGGCAACTGTTCCAGCACTTCGAGCATGCCGCCGGGGCCGTTCTGCGCCAGGTGGCCCATTTCCTGGCCAGTGCGGGTACCAACGCCGCGGCGCTGCATTTCATCGTCTTCCCAGAGAGTGCCGTCCACCAGCAGCACGTCGCTGCCGGCCATGATCTCCAGCAGTGCTGCGTCGACCTTGCCCAGGCCCGGGGCGTAGAAGAGCTTGCCGCCGCTGCGCAGGTCTTCGACGATCAGGCCGATGTTGTCCCCGGGATGCGGGTCGAAGCGGTGCGGTGAATAGGGTGGCGCGGCGCTGCGCAGGGGCAGCGGGGTGAAACGCAGGTTGGGGCAGGCCGGAATGCTGAAGCTCTGGTCCAGCTCGATGCGGTTCCAGTTCAGGCCGCCGCTCCAGTGGCTGAGCATCTTGAACAGAGGGAAGCCGGTGCTCAGGTCCTCGTGGACCATGTCGGTGCACCAGACCTGATGCGGGCAACCCTCGCGCAGGCTGAGCAGGCCGGTGGTGTGGTCGATCTGGCTGTCCATGAGGATGATGGCGCCGATCCCGGTGTCGCGCAGGGCACGGCCTGGCTGCATGGGGGCAAAACCCTGCAGTTGGGCGCGAATGTCCGGGGAGGCGTTGCACAGGACCCAGTTCACCCCGTCATCGGAAATCGCGATGGACGATTGGGTACGGGCCTGGGCTCGCAGGCTGCCGTCGCGAAACCCGGCGCAGTTCACGCAGTTGCAGTTCCACTGCGGAAAACCGCCGCCGGCGGCGGAACCTAGAATCTGGACAAACATGGGTGCTCCCTGGGATGACCACTTGAAAAGACGGATAACTGAAAATGAAAACGCCCCGGACGGGCCGAGGCGTTGCGCTGGGTTTTCTGGGTTGAGACAGAAATCAGCGGCTGGCGAAGTACATGGTGACTTCGAAGCCGATGCGCAGGTCGGTGTAAGCAGGTTTGGACCAAGTCATGACGATGCTCCTTGAGGTGGGTGGGACGGGTATTGCCTATACATATAGTCCACCTCCGGCCGGAGATGTTCAGATGCTTAGGGGGCTATGTTACTAAATTCCCATCGGCGCTTGCCTGCAATTCTGAAGAAAGCTCATTGCAGCAACGGTAATGATCATTCCGTCACTTGCCAGGGCGAGCCCGGACAGGGCCCGTTAGCCAGTGCCTGGCGCCCGCCGGTCGCGGTTCGCAGTTGCTCGGCAGCCTGCTTCACGGCCGCTGGGGTGAGGCCTTGGATGCTGGCCTGCAGCTGTAGCAGATAGTCCGACGGACGGCCCGCCAGTTTCGCCTGCCAGAGCAGTTCGGCGGCCTGCTCCAGAGGCAGGGCCTGGGGTTGGAACCCCTGGGCTAGAGCCTCTCTTTGTGCAGTCCAGGCGTGCTCATCAAGGCTTTGCAACTGTTCGGGCACTCGTTGCAGGCATTCTTCCAGATGCTCGAGTATTTCCGTGATCGGGGTATTGGGGGACTGCACGCCCATCAGCAATCCGCTCTGGCCGTTGCGTTGGCCAATGGCACTGAACACTGCATAGCCCAGTTGCAACTCGACCCGCAGGCGCTGGTAGAAGGGCGTCTGGCAGATCCGCTCGAGCAGGCGCCAGGCCGCTTCATCGGCCAGGCTGGCGCTGGGTGTCGGGCAGAACAGCAGCAGCGCCTGCTCCGAGCTATCCCCGGGTAGCGGTTGCCAGTGATGGCCGGCAAGGGTTTCCGGGCCGTGGCAAAGGTTGGCGTCCGGCGTTCCCGGTACCTGTTGCAAGACTCGGCCGAGGGCTTCCTGAACTGCCGCGGGCAAGGCCAGGGCCAGCCCGTCCCAGCGCGCGCCGGCCCACAGTGCTTGCAGGCCCAGGGGTTCCAGCGCCATCTGGGTGCCGGGCCGAGGCTGTTCGCCGAATGCCTCGAGCAGTTGGCGGATGGGCATCGCGGGGGCTTGATCAGCTTCTGGTGATTTCTGCCAGAACCATTGCGCGGGATGCTCCAGGCACTTCAAGGCCTGTTGCAGCACGGCGGGCATGGGGGCGTGCAAACCACGCAATTGCAGTAGCCAGTCTGCACCGCAGAGGCTGAAATTCAGTTCCACGCCGGCTTGCCGGGCATCGTTGCGCAAAGGTTCCAGGCTATGCCGCAAACGCCGATGCAACGCTTTAGGCGCCGGCTCCGCCAGGCGCCAGCGCAGGGTCAGGCTGCCTTGGGTGACATCTACCGGCAGGGCCTGGCTGAACTCCAGGGCCGGGTTGGCCCGGCGGCTGCGGGAGCGGTCCTGGGCAAAGGTACGCAGCCCTCGATGGGCGCTGGTCTGGCCGCGGATCAATCCAGCCCTGGGCGCCTCGACGTTGCTGCGCAAAAAGGGATTGGCTGCAGGCAGCTGCCAGTCGCCCTGAAACTTGTCCACAGGCTGCGGTAGCAACTGCCCCAGCAGGCACTTGAGGGCCGCCAGCCCCTGTTCATCCAAACCGGCGGCACTTGGCCGGCTGCCCCAGCGGGCCAGTTCCAGGGCTGTGCCGGCTTGCAACCGGCGTTGCTGCAACAAGGCGTACTCCTCGCGCAGTTCCGGCCATTGCGCCTGGGCACTGAAAAAGGCCAGCCAATCGTTCAGCAGCTCGCGGATCTGTGGCGCCGCCGTTGCATCGGAGCTGGTCAGGCCCAGCTCCAGGTGCAGCAGGGCCTGCCCGCCGAACTCATACAGGGTTTCGGCCTTCAGGCTGCGGGCCAGTTGACGTTGCTGAAGCTTGGCCAGCAGCCCGCCGGGCTGGGCGGATTGCAGCCAGGTGCAGAGAAAATCCAGAGCCGATGCGGCGCCCGCAGGCAACTGCTCGAGGCTGAACAGCAGGTCCAGGCGTTGCGCGGCGAGCTGTTGATAAGTTGCCGGTTGGCTCGTCAGCAGGGGCGGTGGCAGTTGTTGGTCGAGGTGTTCGCCCGGCGCAAGCATTGCGCCGTAACCTTCGGCCAGGGCCTGGAGTTCTGCCTGAGGCTGCGGGCCGGCGAGGCTCAGGGTCATTTGTCCGGCCTGGTAGTAGTCCTGGTGGAACTGTCGCAAGGCCTGCTGGAAGGCCGTGTTGGGCAAATTCAGGCTGTAGCGGTTGCCGGCATGGAAGGCCCGCAGCGGGTGAGCGGCGGATAACCCATCGAACAGCGCGAAGCGGCGTTGCGCAGCGCTATCCCGGGACCAGGCAATAAATTCCGCGTGCACTACTTCACGCTCCCGGCGCTGCTCTGCCAGGTCCAGCCGCGGCTGGGCGAGCATGTCGCACAGGCGTTCCAGGCCCCCAGCGAAGGCGCTCGCCGGCAGTTCGAAAAAGAACTCGGTGGCGCGCTCGCCCGTACTGGCATTCAGTTGTCCGCCCTGGCCCCGGACATAGGCCATCAGCCCCTGTTCGCCGGGAAAGCGTTCGGTGCCGAGAAACAGCAGGTGTTCAAGAAAATGCGCCATGCCCGGCCAGGCCTGGGGCACATCGTGGCTGCCGGCAGCCACTCGCAGCGCCGCTGCGCAACGCTTCAAATGGGGGGCATGCAGCAGGCTAACCCGCAGGCCGTTGGCCAGGGTTGCAAGATGGGGCAGGGGGTGATTCGGCGCGGGCATGAGCACTTCCAGAACAGAGAAGCGCCCATGCTAGCGGATATACGCAGATCAGCGCTTGCTCAGGTCGTCGTAAAGCTCGGGGCGGCGATCGGCAAGGTAGCGGTTCAGCGCCCGGGAGTCGGCCATCAGTTGGCGATCCAGGGTGCCGATGATCAGCGCTTCATCCAGCCCGGCCAGGGCAATGCGGCTGCCATCCGGGGCGGCGATGCTGCTCTGGCCGCAGTAGCGGATCGGCTCCTCGTGGCCGCAGTAGTTGGCGTAGGCCACGTAGCACTGGTTCTCGAAGGCCCGGGCGCGGATGGTCACATCGGCGACGAAGTCGTAGGGAATCATGTTGGCCGTCGGCACCAGGATCAGTTCGGCACCGGCCAGGGCCAGGCGTCGAGCGTTTTCCGGGAACTCGATGTCGTAGCAGATCAGGAACCCCAGCTTCCAGCCGTTGAGCTCCACCAGGGGGAAATCATCGGCTCCGGCGCTGAACATCGAATGATCGAGGTCACCGAACAGATGGGTCTTGCGGTAGTTGCACAGGCGCTGGCCGTGGGCGTCGATCAATTGCACGGCGTTGTAGATCCGGCCATCGCTGCTGCGTTCCGGGTAGCCGTAGAGAATGGCCGTGCCGGCGGCCTGGGCGATGGCGGCGATGCGTTGCGCCGAGGGGCCGTCCTGGGCTTCCGCCAGGGCGCCCACGGCCTCGATGCCGATGTTATAGCCGCTGAGGAACATCTCCGGCAGCACCAGCAGGTCGGCGTCGGTGGCCTCCATCGCCACCTGATGCAGGCGTTGCAGGTTACCGGCTACATCCAATGGCTGTGGCGGGCACTGGTACAGGGCGACGCGCATGGTCTTCACTCCTCTTGCTGGCTGACTGGCCACTGTAGCGGCTGCCGCAAGCGAGGATAAGCCCCGCAAGGGGCTTCGCGCATGTAGCAGCCCGGTCTTCAGTCGGCCAGGGCGATCGGGCCGATTTCATGGAACACATCACCCGGCCCCGGGTTCTCCGAATGGGTGGCGCCGCCAAAGTGTTTCATGATGCCCCACACGGCGTTGAGCGAAGTCTGCACCGCGCCCTCGACCCAGGCCGGGGTCCAGGACACATCGTCACCGGCGATAAAGATGCCGCGCTGTTCGGCGGGCATATCGTCCTGCATGAAGTGCGCGTACATCCGCTGGTTGTAGCGGTAGTGGCCCGGCAGCGCGCCCTTGAAGGCGCCGAGGAAGTGCGGGTCGGCTTCCCAGGACACGGTGATCGGATCGCCGATGATGCGGCTGGCGATATCCACTTTCGGGTAGATTTTCTTCAGCGCATCCAGGGCCAGCTTCACGCGTTTTTCCACCGGCTGCGGGAGCATTTTCAGGGCATCGCTCATCCACGAGTAGGACAGGCAGATCACCCCCGGCTTGTCGTCGCCGTTATCGAACAGGTAGGTGCCGCGGGTCAGGCGGTCGGTGAGGGTCATGCTCATCAGGTCGCGGCCGGTTTCCGGGTCCTTGTCCTTCCAGAACGGCCGGTCGACCATGACGAAGGTCTTCGACGACTGCATGTAGCGGGTGCGGTCCAAGGCCATCCACATCTTCTGCGAGAACAGCGACTCCTCGCATTCGATCTGGGTGGTCAGCAGCCAGCTCTGGCAGGTGGTCAGCACGGCGGCGTATTCCCGGGTGTCGCCCCAGTTGTCGGTGACGCTGAAGCGGCCGTCGGCGGCCCGAGCAATGCGCTTGACCCCGGCGCGTGGCGCGCCGTGGTGCAGTGAACTGAGGCTGGTGCCGGCCGGCCAGTGGGCGCAACGCTCGGGCACGTGACGCCAGATGCCCAGGGGCACCTGCTCGACACCGCCCACCACCAGGTGCTGGTGGTCGTCGCAGTTGGTCATCACCACGCGGAAGATTTCCAGCATCGAATTGGGGAAGTCCGAATCCCAGCCGCCGGTGCCGAAACCCACCTGGCCGAACACTTCACGGTGGTGGAAGGACAGCTTGGCGAAGGCCTTGGAGGTGGCGACGAAGTCGTAGAAGGTGCGGTCGTCCCACAGCGGCACCAGGGTGTTCCACAGTTCCTTGAGGCGTGGCACATCGCGCTCGCGAATGGCCTGCTGGATCTCGCCGAAGCGCGCGCCGTCCTCCAGGGCATCGGCCCAGGCGTCGGCGACTTCCTGGAACAGCGCCGGCAGGTCGGCAAGTTTCTGGGCGTAGTGGGTCTGGCCTTCGAGGTCGATCACCGTGCTGCCCGACGCTGGGGTCAGCGGGTTGGGGAAGGGCTTGGTCTCAAGGCCGAGCTTGTCGACGTAGTGATAGAAGGCGGTGGACGACACCGGGAAGCGCATGCCGCCCAGTTCGGCGATGATTCCCTCGGCGCCTTCGAAGGCCTGGGAGCGCAGGCGACCGCCCATCTTCGAAGCTTCATAGACCACCGGCTTGAGGCCCAGCTTCATCAGCTCGTAGGCCGCCACCAGCCCGGCGATACCGGCGCCGACAATCGCCACTTCGCTGCCGTGCTGGTCCTTGGGAATGCTGCCCAGGCCGGCGGGGTGCTCGATCCAGTCGTCAAAGGCGAAAGGAAAGTCGGGGCCGAAAATAGTGACTGGTTTCTTGCCGTCTGCAGGATGGCGATTGTTCTTGTTCATGGCTGACCTTGGCGGGCGGCTCAGCGAAGTGCTGAGTATAGGAAAAGATGGCAGCTATTCTAGAGAGGGTGAAACACGTAAATAAGACGCAATCTGTCGTCGTTATGCGTTGTTATTTATCAGTGTGACGAAATTATAGAGCATATCGACGGGTGCCCATCCCTGCGCGTCAAGCTCTATAGCGCATGCCCGCGATCGATCTTGCTGCTGAGGATGATCGAGGTGGTGGTTTTCTCCACGCCATCGACGCTGCCGATCTGGTCCAGCAACTGGTCCAGCTGTTCCGGCGACTCGGTGCGCAGCCAGGCCACATAGTCGAACTCGCCACTGACCGCACAGAGTTGCTGGACCTGGGCCATGCCGCTCAGGCGGCGCAGCACTTCCTTGCCGGAGCGGGGCTGGACCTTGATGCCCACATAGGCCTGCAAACCGCCATCGACCACCCGCTGCCCCAAGCGCACGCCGTAGCCGGTGATGACTCGGCTCTTCTCCAGGCGTGCCAGGCGTGAGGTCACGGTGGTGCGGGCGATGCCCAACTGCCGGGCCAGCATCGCCACGCTTTCACGGGCGTTGATCTGCAGGGCAGCGATCAGTTGACGGTCGACTTCGTCAAGAACGGGAGGGCGGCTATCGGACAAGGTGGAGCTCCAGCACGGCTATCGAGGGAGCGAGCATGTTACAGCCTCGCGGATTGTCCCGCTGCTAGCCGGCGAACCACAGAAACGCAAAAGCCGCGCAATGCGCGGCTTTCAATTTGGTGGGCCCACACGGACTTGAACCGTGGACCAAAGGATTATGAGTCCTCTGCTCTAACCAACTGAGCTATAGGCCCTCAGTAGGCCGCGGATTATAGCGACGGTTTCTCGGCAGTGCTATCCGAAAAGTTGGAAACCCGGACTCGCAGGAAGGTCGCGCAGAACTCCTCGGCCTCCAGCGGCAGGCTGACGATGTAGCCCTGGATCTGTTCACAGCCTTCCATGGCGAGGAAGGTCTGCTGGTCCTGGTTTTCCACGCCTTCGGCAATCACCGTGAATTGCATGCTGCGCCCCAGGGCGATGATGGCGCGGACTATGGCTGCGTCATGGGGATCGTCCGGCAGGCCGCGAACGAAGGATTGGTCGATCTTGAGAAAATCCAGGGGCAGGCGCTTGAGGTAGCTCAGGGACGAGTAGCCGGTGCCGAAGTCGTCGATGGCCAGTTGCACCCCCAGCTGCTTGAGCTGGTGCAGTACCGCCAGGGCTTCCTCGGCCTGGCTCATGATGAAGTTCTCGGTGATTTCCAGCTGCAGCATCCCCGGTTGCAGGTCGTAGTCGCGCAGCAACTGTTCGATGCGCCCCAGCAGGCTCGGATGGCGCAACTGGGCGCCGGCCAGGTTGACCGACAGTGGGCCGAAACTCTCATGGCTGCGGTTCCAACTGCTGAGCTGTTGGCAGGCCTGTTCCAGTACCCAGTCGCCGATGACCAGGATGGTGCCGTTCTCCTCGGCCAATGGAATGAAGTGTTCCGGGGGCACGTCGCCAAAGCTGGGGTGGCGCCAGCGGATCAGCGCCTCGGCGCCCACTAGTTCCTGGCTGCTGAGGCTGATCTTGGGCTGAAAGTACAGGGACAGCTCGTTGCGCTCTATGGCCCGGCGCAACTCGTGTTCCAGGGCCACTCGTTCACTGGCCTGGGCCGTGAGGTCGCGGGTGTAGCTTTCCACTCGGTTGCGGCCCTTGGCCTTGGAACGGTACATGGCCGCGTCGGCGTTCTTGATCAGGGTGGCGACGTCGCAGCCGTCCTTGGGATAGAGGCTGGTGCCGATGCTGGCGCTGATGAAGAACTCGTGTTCGCCGGCCTGGAAGGGTGCACTGAAGCAGTTCAGCAGTTTGCCGGCGATGTAGTCGGCGTCGCTGGGCTGGTGCAGGCCGGGTAGCAGGATGATGAATTCGTCGCCGCCCAGGCGGGCGACGGTATCGATATCGCGCAGTTGCTCCTTGAGGCGCACGGCGATGCCCTTGAGCAGCAGGTCGCCCACCGGGTGGCCGAGGCTGTCGTTGATGTGCTTGAAGCGATCCAGGTCGAGGAACAGCACGGCGCCCTGGCCGCCGCTGTCTTGCTGGTTGTTGAGTGCGCTCAGCAGGCGGCTTTCGAACAGGGTGCGGTTGGGCAGGCCGGTCAGGGGGTCGTGGTGGGCCTGGTAGTCCAGTCGGGCCTGGGCATGCTTGAGGCTGGAGATATCGGCGAACACCGCGACAAAGTGGGTGATGCCCCGATCCTTGTTGCGCACGGCGTTGATAGTCAGCCAGTTGGGGTAGTGCTCGCCGTTCTTGCGGCGGTTGGTGATCTCGCCCTGCCAGTGGCCCTCGACAGTCAGTTGATGCCACATGGCGGCGTAGAAGGCGCTGTCGTGCAGGCCCGAGGCCAGCAGGCGCGGCGTGTGTCCCAGGGCTTCGCTTTCGCTGTAGCCGGTGATCTCGCTGAAGGCGCGGTTGACCGCACTGATACGTTGCTGGGTGTCGGTGATCAGTACGCCTTCGGCGGTGCTTTCAAATACCGTGGCGGCCTGTTGCAGTTTTTCCTGCATCTGCTGGCGCTCGGTGATGTCCCGGGCAATGGTCAGCATGCAATCGTCGCCGCCAATGGGCAGCGGTCGGCTCGACAGCTCGCAGAGGCGGATCTGGCCGTCGCTGCGGCGGATGTGGCAGCGGAAATCCCGGACCAAACCGTCTCGTTGCAGCAGGTCGAGCATTTGCTTGCGCTCGTTGAGGTTGACCCAGATTCCCAGGTCCAGGGTCGAGTGGTCCAGGGACATGGCGCTGTTGAAACCGGTGAGGCGGCTGAAGCCTTCGTTGACCTCCAGCAGCAGTCCATCGTGCTGGCGGCTCAGCAACAGGCCATCGGGGGAGGCATGGAAGGCCTTGGCGAACTTTTCCTCGGAAATCTGCAGTTGCTGCTGGGTTTCCTTGAGCTGGCTGATATCGCGCACTACCACCACCAGCGCGGGGGTGGTGTCCAGGTCAAAGGGCTCGGCCGAGATCAGGCCGGTGAAGACTTGGCCGTTGTGGCGGCGAAAGGGCATTTCCAGGTTGCGAATGCTGCCGGCCTGCAAGCGTTGCAGCAGGCTGGGGCCGACACCCTCGATGCCCCATATGCTGAGTTCGGTGGCGGTTTGGCCGATGACCTGGCTGGCGCTGAGGCCGATCTGTTCCTCGAAGGCGTTGTTGACCTCAAGCAGGCAGCCATCGGCCAGGCGGGCGATGACCAGGATGTCCGGGCATTGCTGGAATACCGAGGCGAACTTCTGTTCGGACAGGCGCAGCGCTTCTTCGGTGTGCTTGGTTTCGCTGATATCGATCATCAGGCCGCGCATCACCGGCTCATGACCGTGCTCGATCAGGCTGACGATGTCTCGCACCCAGAGGCAACGACCATCGGCGGTGATGACCCGGTAGTCGAGGCTGTGGTCGCGCCCGGCCTGGACTTCGTGGTCGCAGAAGGCCTGGGCGCGGGTCAGGTCGGCGGGGTGGATGATGTTGCGCCAGAATCCCGGGATCAGCCAGTGCGGCAGCGGATAGCCCAGCAGGGCCTCGGCATGGGGCGATACATAGCTGTAGGTGAAGTCGCTGACGCGCGCTTCCCAGGCAATCGCCGATAGGCTTTCCACCAGGCTGCGGTAGTGGTACTCGCTGCTGCGCAGTTCCTGTTCCAGGGCCACCCTGCGGGAGATTTCCGAGCTCAGGCGGCGGTTGATGCGAATCACCACTGCCAGCACCGTGACCAGCAACAGCAGGCCGGGCAGGCCGTAGGTCAGCACGTCCTGCCAGTAGGTCCGGTGGTCGAGCACGCTGCCGACCCAGCGTTGCTGGATGGCACTGATTTCTTCCGGGCTGATGTCGGCCAGCACCTTGTCGAGGATGCCCACCAGGATCTTGTTGCTTTGCGGTACCCCCATGGCCAATTGGTAGCGGTACGGGGTTTCGCCGCTGACATACAGGCCATCGAGCTTGAGCTGGCGCAGGCTCCAGACGCTGGAGGCCAGGTCACCGACCACGGCGTCCACCTCGTCGGTGGCCAGGGCCTGGAGTGCCGAGCTGACGTTGGGCAGGGCCACCAGATTCAGGTCCGGATGGTGGGTGCGCAGCAGTTCATGAGGGGCGTAGTTTTCCACTACCGCCACTTTGAGGCCGTAGAGTTCCTGCAGGCTCTGGGGCTGCTTGCCGCCGGTGTGGGCGAGGATGACGATGGGGAAGTCGAGATAGGGGCGGGTGAAGGCCAGGTAGCTCTGGCGCTCGGGGGTCGACATGATGCCCGGTAGCAGATCCAGTTTGCCTTGCCTGGCGTCGTCGAGCACGGCGGTCCAACTGGCGGGCTCGATGGGCTGGAGGGTGACGGACAGGCGTTGCTGGATCAGGTGGATGTAGTCTGCCGCGAGGCCCTGATAACGGCCTTCCTCGTCCCGATATTCGAAGGGCGGCCAGGAGGCGTCCACACCCAGGCGCAGTTCCGGGTGAGTCTTGAGCCAGCCACGTTCTTCGTCGGTAAGAGTCAGCGCGCCAGCCGTTGCGGTCCAGGTAAGCAGCGCCAGCAGGAGCATGGCCGACAGTCTGGGCATAACCGTCTCTTATGGCACAGGAGAATGCTTCGAGTGTAGACGGGCTGCGCGGCGGGGGTGTGTGGGAGCGGTAAAAAGCAAAACCCCCAGCAGGGCTGGGGGTCTTGGGCTTACTCGTCGAGGAAGGAGCGCAGATGCTCGCTTCGCGTCGGGTGGCGCAGCTTGCGCAGCGCCTTGGCTTCGATCTGGCGAATCCGCTCACGGGTCACATCGAACTGCTTACCTACCTCCTCAAGGGTGTGGTCGGTATTCATGTCGATGCCGAAGCGCATGCGCAGGACCTTGGCTTCACGAGCGGTGAGGCCGGAGAGTACTTCGCGGGTCGCTTCCTTCAGGCTCTCAACGGTGGCTACATCGATTGGCGACTGCATGGTCGAGTCTTCGATGAAGTCGCCCAGATGGGAGTCTTCGTCATCACCGATCGGGGTTTCCATGGAGATCGGCTCTTTAGCGATCTTCAATACCTTACGGATCTTGTCTTCAGGCATTTCCATGCGTTCGCCCAGCTCTTCCGGGGTCGGTTCGCGACCCATTTCCTGCAGCATCTGCCGGGAAATGCGGTTGAGCTTGTTGATCGTCTCGATCATGTGCACCGGAATACGGATGGTGCGGGCCTGGTCGGCGATCGAGCGAGTGATCGCCTGACGGATCCACCAGGTGGCATAGGTCGAGAACTTGTAGCCGCGACGGTATTCGAACTTGTCCACCGCTTTCATCAAGCCGATGTTGCCTTCCTGGATCAGGTCGAGGAACTGCAGGCCACGGTTGGTGTACTTCTTGGCGATGGAGATCACCAGACGCAAGTTGGCTTCAACCATCTCTTTTTTCGCGCGGCGGGCCTTGGCCTCACCGATCGACATGCGACGGTTGATGTCCTTGATCTCGGCGATGTTCAGGCCGGTCTCGGCTTCAAGTGCGCTGAGCTTCTGCTGGCAACGGATGATGTCCGGCTGCAGGCGGGCGATGGCCTCGGCGTACTTGCTCTTGCCCTTGCCCAGGGCCTCGGTCCAGCTTTCATCCACTTCGTTGCCCGGGAACTGGCGCAGGAAGTCGGCACGCGGCATGCGTGCATCACGGACGCAGAGCTGCATGATCGCGCGCTCTTGCTGACGCAGGCGGTCCAGGGCGCTACGGACGCGCTCGACCAGGCCTTCGAATTGCTTGGGCACCAGCTTGATCGGCATGAACAGCTCGGCCAGGGCGAGCATTTCGGCGATTGCCGTCTTGTTATCGCGACCGTGCTTCTTCAGCGCCTTGCGGGTGATTTCCATCTGCTCGGCAACGGCGCCGAAGCGCTGGGCCGCGATGACCGGATCAGGACCGCTTTCGGCTTCTTCTTCGTCGTCGGAAGATTCGGCTTCCTCGTCGTCGCTGTCGTCTTCTTCCTTGGCTGTCTTGTCGACAGGCGGCGGAACTTCGGCAGCAGGCGGCGTGATGCCGTCATCCGGATCGATGTAGCCGCTGAGGACGTCGGACAGGCGGCCACCTTCGCTGGTGACGCGATCGTACTCGGAGAGGATGTGATCCACGGTGCCAGGGAAGTGCGCGATTGCGCCCATCACTTCGCGGATGCCCTCTTCGATACGCTTGGCGATTTCGATTTCGCCTTCACGTGTGAGCAGCTCTACCGTGCCCATTTCACGCATATACATGCGCACTGGGTCGGTAGTGCGACCAATGTCGGTTTCCACAGCCGCCAACGCTGCAGCGGCTTCTTCAGCTGCTGCTTCGTCGGTATCGGCTTCGGCCAACAAAAGGGCATCCGCATCCGGAGCACTCTCGAATACGTTGATCCCCATGTCGTTGATCATGCGGATGATGTCTTCCACCTGTTCCGGATCTGAAATATCCTCCGGCAGGTGGTCGTTGACCTCCGCGTAAGTCAGGTAACCCTGCTCACGTCCACGGCTGATCAACTCTTTGAGGCGAGACTGCTGTTGCGCTTTTCCGGACATAACACCCTATCCACTGAAGGTCTTGGCGGGCAAAAAACAAGCCGAGGATTATACCCGAGCTATGACCTCACGCGCCAGTTGAGGTCGGGTTTGATGCGGGAACATTGCGTTTTAGCAACTCAACCAGCTGTTTTTTCTCATCGCTGTTGAGCTCGCTTTGACGCGATTTCCTGAGAAGTTGTTCTAAAACACGCTCGCGTTGGCGGGCGGATAAGCTATTAATGGTGTCGAAAAACTGTTGTTCAAGGTTATCTCCGTCGATCAGCCACTCTTTTTCTGCCAAGGCGGTGAGCAGGTTCCCTTGCTGAGTGCCGTGCCAGCGCGCCATCAGCTGATGAATAGAGCGTAGCTTAGGATTTTTCTGTACGGCTTCGATCAAGGCCACCAGCAACTGAGTGTTGGTGTTGTCGTCATCGGCAAAATGTCCGGCATCTTCAACTTTTTCTGCCAGCTGCGGGTGATGCAGCAAGGTCCGCAGGGCGGCCAGCGTGGGCGGCTCTACCGCCGCCGGGATGCGCGGGCCGCGAGGCTGGTCGCGATCGCCGCGCTTGCCCTTGCCGTTCTTGTCCCAGGGCTTGTTGTCCCACTTCTTGCCGCCGCCATTCTTCTTCGGCGTCCACTCCTGTTGCGGGGCATAGGCTTCCTGCTGCGGCTCGTGGTAGTCGGCGTAGTCCGGGATGCCGTCGTAGTCGATGTTGGCGTCATAGATAGGCGGCGCTTCTGCGGGCGCGTTGTGGGCCAGCTGATTGACCGTTTCATGGGTCAGGCCGGTGATTTCCTGGAGGCGCTGGCGCATCAGGATGCGCAGGTTGGCGCCCGGGATCTTTTCGATCAGCGGTGCGGCCAGGGTCGCCAAGTGGGCCTTGCCTTCCAGAGAGCGGGGGTCGGCCTCGTCGATCAGTTGCTGGAAGAAGTAGTCGGCCAGCGGTTGCGCGTGCTGGTTGATGCGGGCGCGGAAGGCATCGGTGCCTTCGGCACGTACCAGGCTGTCCGGGTCTTCGCCCTCCGGCAGAAACAGGAAGCGCGCCCGGCGGCCGTCCTGTAGGCAGCTCAGGGTTGCCTCCAGGGCGCGCCAGGCGGCTTTGCGTCCGGCCTGGTCGCCGTCGAAGCAGAACAACACGTTGGGCACTATGCGGAACAGGCGCTTGAGGTGTTCCTCGCTGGTGGCGGTGCCCAGGGTCGCGACGGCATTGCGCAGGCCCTGCTGGGCCAGGGCGATGACGTCCATATAGCCCTCAACGACGATGATTTCGTCGAGGTTGCGATTGTTCTTGCGGGCCTCGAACAGGCCGTAGAGCTCCTGCCCCTTGTGGAATACCGGGGTTTCCGGGGAGTTCAGGTACTTGGGCTTGTCGTCGCCCAGCACTCGGCCACCGAAGGCGATGATTCGGCCGCGGCTGTCGCGGATCGGGAACATCACTCGGTCGCGGAAGCGGTCATAGCGCTTGCCGGTCTCGGCGTTCTCGATCAGCAGGCCGGCATCGATCATGGCTTTCTGCTGCAGGGTGTCGCTGCTCAGGTGCTTGAACAGGTTGTCCCAGCCGGGCGGGGCGAACCCCAGGCCGAAGTCGCGAGCGATTTCACCGGTAAGGCCGCGACCCTTGAGGTAGTCCACCGCAGCCTTGCGGGCCGGATGGCCTTTCAGGGCCTGGCGATAGTAGTCGGCGGCGGCCGTGAGCAGCGGGTACAGCGGTGAGTCCGTGGGCTGCCGGGGCTTGCGTTGGCCGCGAGAGTTTTCTTCGCGGGGGATCTCCATGCCTGCGGCTTTGGCCAGTTCCTCGACGGCCTGGGGGAAGTCCAGGTTGTCGTGGTCCATGATGAAGCCGAGGGCGTTACCGCCCGCGCCACAGCCGAAACAATAGTAGAACTGCTTGTCCGGACTGACGCTGAAGGAAGGGGTCTTTTCCTTGTGGAAGGGGCAGCAGGCGGTGTAGTTCTTGCCGGCTTTCTTGATTTGCAGGCGCGAGCTGACGACATCGACGATGTCGGTGCGGTTCAGAAGGTCGTCAATAAAGCTCTGGGGAATGAGCCCGGCCATGGCGTTCTCGTCATCACTGCGGGAAAAAAAGCCCTGGCGACGCTGTCGAAAGACCGGGTGCGGCCAAGGGTGGCTCGACTGTGTCTTTCGGCGTGATCGCAATCGGGAAGTGTATCTGCCGAACGTCAACTGACGTTAGTTGCAATCAGTATTCGACTATTTGAAGAAGGTGTTGCGCTGAGCCCGGCAGTGGCCGTTGGAGGTCGCGAGACAGCTCATTCAAGCGAGCGCGAGAGAGTTGCGCCTTGGGCTGATCGTCTGCGGGATCAGTAGGGGTGTGCTCGTCGGCAGCCTTGGAAGGCTCGTCAGGAGAGACGTGCACTGCTGGCAGGAAGCCAGGTCTGACGTGGTGAAGCAGATTCGTCTCGGTCGCGTGTGCGGCGTCGACGGTAAAGCATCAAGCGTTGTCCGCAAATGCCATTAGCCCGGCTTGAAGGCCGGGCTGGGCAGAAGCTTGCAGCGAACGTCTGTGTATTAGTACAGACGTACGGCGCGGCGCTGTTCGCGCTGAACTTTCTTGGCGTGACGCTTAACAGCAGCAGCTGCTTTGCGCTTACGCTCGGAAGTCGGCTTCTCGTAAAATTCGCGGCTACGAACTTCAGCCAGAACACCGGCTTTTTCGCAGGAGCGCTTGAAACGACGCAGAGCTACGTCGAAGGGTTCGTTCTCTTTAACTTTGACGGCTGGCATCCAGAGCTACCTTCATTCATTACCGGGGTCAACGTTCTCGTCGCAAAAAATCGCGGCTGAGATCGTCGGTTTTTAAGGGTTGCGGATGTTAACCCCTCGACGCTCGGAATGCAAAGCCTCTGATCGAAAACCGCTGGTCGGGCGTCGGAGTGGCGACTATTATGCGCGCCTTCGAATTCAGCCTCTACAAGGCGCAAACCCATGCTAGTACTGGGATTAGAAACTTCCTGCGACGAAACCGGCGTCGCTCTTTACGACAGCGAGCGCGGCCTGCTGGCCGATGCCCTGTTCAGCCAGATCGACCTGCATCGCGCCTACGGCGGCGTGGTGCCGGAGCTGGCTTCCCGTGATCACGTCAAGCGCATGCTGCCGCTGATTCGCCAGGTGCTGGCTGAGGCCGACTGTGTGCCTACCGAGATCGACGCGATTGCCTACACCGCGGGCCCCGGATTGGTCGGCGCCTTGCTGGTGGGGGCTTCCTGCGCCCAGGCGCTGGCTTTCGCCTGGGGCATTCCGGCCCTGGGTGTGCACCATATGGAAGGCCATCTGTTGGCGCCGATGCTGGAAGAGCAACCGCCGGAATTTCCGTTCGTCGCCTTGTTGGTGTCCGGTGGCCATACCCAGCTGGTTCGGGTCGATGGCATTGGTCAATACCAACTGTTGGGCGAGTCCCTGGACGACGCTGCGGGCGAGGCCTTCGACAAGACTGCGAAGCTGATGGGCCTGAATTATCCGGGCGGCCCCGAAATTGCCCGCCTGGCGACCCAGGGTGTGCCGGGACGTTTTGTTTTTCCGCGGCCTATGACCGATCGCCCGGGGTTGGAATTCAGCTTCAGTGGCCTGAAAACCTTCGCCTTGAACACCTGGCAGCAGTGCGTCAGCGCTGGAGACGACGGCGAGCAAACCCGCTGCGACATCTCTCTCGCGTTCCAGCAAGCGGTGGTGGACACTTTGACCATCAAATGCAAGCGCGCCCTCAAGCAGACCGGCCTCAAGCGCCTGGTGATCGCCGGAGGGGTGAGCGCCAACAAGGCCTTGCGTGCCTCCCTGGAGAGCATGCTGGACCAGATGAACGGCAATGTGTTTTATGCCCGTCCCGAGTTCTGCACCGACAACGGCGCCATGATCGCCTATGCCGGTTGCCAGCGTTTGCGGGCCGGCCAGCAGGAAAGCCTGGCGATCAGCGTACAGGCGCGCTGGCCGATGGAGCAGTTGTCGGCGATTTGATGGGTGAGCCGTCGCGGCTCAAGCTGAATGCTGCTCACGGGCAGCATCTAAAAATGCCGTTCGCGCCCGGCGAACAGGTCGCGTAAATTGCCGCGATGGCGCCAGACGATCAGCAGCGTGAGCACGCTCATCGGCAGTAGCGCCTCGGGTTCCTGCCAGGCCAGCAGTGGCAGGGTCAGGGGCGTGGCGATCAACGCGGCCAGGGAGCTGGTGCGAGTGAGATAGAAGGTCAGCGCCCAGGCGGCGATGGCCAGCAGGGCGGCTGGCGGATAGAGCCCCAGCAGCATGCCGGCGGCGGTGGCGACACCCTTGCCACCGCGGAAACGGAAGTACAACGGGAACAGGTGGCCGAGGACGGCGTAGAGCCCAACCCAGGCCTGCTGTTGCAGTGAAAGCCCGGCCAGGCTCGCGATAAGTACTGGCACCAGGCCTTTGCACAGGTCGCCCAGCAGGGTCAGGACAGCGAGTTTCTTGCCGGCCAGGCGCAGCATATTGGTGGCGCCGGCATTGCCCGAGCCGCTCATTCGTGGGTCGGGATTACCGCTAAGACGGCTGAGCAAGATGGCAAAGGACAGAGAGCCGAGCAGGTAGGCGAGAGTCGCCAGTAACCAAAACATGCTAACTATTCCGGGCGAGGATGCCCTGATTCTAACGGCGCATTGCGCCCTTGTCGTGCTGCGGAGAAGAGTGCTTGGACAGAGTGTTTATCGAAGGACTGGAAGTGGACACCGTGATTGGCGCCTACGACTGGGAGCGAGGCATCCGACAGTGCCTGCGTCTAGATCTGAGCTTCGCCTGGGACAACCGCCCAGCCGCTGCAGGTGACGATCTGACGCTGGCATTGGATTACGCCAGCGTTTCGGCGCGCATCCAGGCGTTCGCCGAGCAGTCCCAGTTCCAGCTGGTGGAAACCTTTGCCGAGCGCCTTGCCGAGGTGCTGATGAGTGAGTTCCACATCCCGTGGTTGCGCTTGAAGCTGACCAAGCCTGGTGCCGTTCCTGCCGCGAAGGGCGGCGTGGGTGTGGAGATTGAGCGCGGATGTCGCTGACTCAGGTGTTTCTGGGGCTCGGTAGCAATATCGAGCGTGAAGTTCATCTGCTGGCCGGGCTCGATGCCCTGGCCGGTTTCCTGGTGGACATGCGCTGCTCGGCGGTGTTCGAAAGCCAGCCGGTGGGTATCAAGAGCGGCCCGTTCTTCAATCTGGTAGTGGCGGCCTTTACCGATCTGCCGCTGACCGAACTGGACCGGCGCTTGAAGTTTATCGAGGCGGACAACGGCCGTTACGCTCCAGAGCGCAAAGGCCTGCCGCTGGATATCGACGTGCTGCTCTACGGTGACCTGACCGGCAATTTCGACGGCCTGATCTTGCCCCGTGCCGAAATCCTGAAGAATGCCTTCGTGCTCTGGCCGCTATCGCTGATGGCTCCGGAACGGCTGCACCCGCTGGCGGGCAAAAGCTACGCCGAGCTCTGGGAGGAGGCGCAGATCGAGCAGGTGCTGGCACCCGTGGCGTTCGAATGGCGCGGCAGGCAACTGACCCCGCCCGGCTTGTAGGCTTGAGCTTGCAGCCATCGCGGACAAGGCTTGGGCCTTGGCCGCGATGTGTTCAAGCGGCGTGCTGTTCCTTGTAGGCCTTGAGCGCCTTGAGTCGTTCCAGTCTCAGGGCCTCGCCCAGTTGCGGTCCTTTGAAACCCTGCTCCAGCAAGGGTTGAACCGCCACCGCCCGCGTCGCACTGGCCGCGCCGCGCAGATAGTTGGCCTGTGGATAGGGCCGCGCCTCCAGTCCCAGGCGTCCGCGGGCATCCATTTCACAGGCGGCAATAAACTCCTCGAAACGCTGCGGACGGCGGAATACATCGAAGCTTTGCAGCAACTCCAGCAGGGTCGAGGCTTTCAATTCCAGGGCCTTGTGCCCATGGGTGTGATACTGGCCCACCAGCAGCGCCAGCTCCTGGCACTCCCGCGGTACCTTGAAGCGCTCGCCGACCGCCTTGATCAGTTCCAGGCCCGCGCATTCGTGGCCGATATGCCGTGGCCATTCTTCTTCGGGGGTCAGGCCCTTGCCCAGGTCGTGCAACAGGCAGGCCCAGCGCACCGTGAGTGGCTGCTGGTGCAGCGCCGTTTGTTGCAACACGCTCAGGGTGTGCAGGCCGGTATCGATTTCCGGATGATGGGCCGCAGGCTGCGGTACACCGAACAGCGCGTCGAGCTCGGGCATCAGCACGGCCAGGGCAGCGCAGTCGCGCAGGACCTGAATAAAGACCTGGGGCTGATCTTCCATCAGGGCCCGGGAAATCTCCTTCCAGCTGCGTTCGGCGGTCAGGGCCTGGAGTTCGCCTGATGCGCTCAGTTGACGCATCAGTTCCAGGGTTTCCGGTGCCACATGAAAGCCCAGTCCGGCGTAACGCGCGGCGAAGCGCGCCACTCTTAGTACGCGTAGGGGATCTTCGGCGAACGCCGGGGAAACATGGCGCAACAGGCGCTCTTCAAGATCCTTTCGACCGTGATAGGGATCAGTGATCAGCCCCTGATCGTCCTCGGCCATGGCATTGATTGTCAGGTCGCGGCGGATCAGGTCTTCTTCCAGGGTGACTTCCGGGCTGGCGTGAAAGGTGAAGCCGCCATAACCCCGCCCGCTCTTGCGCTCGGTCCGGGCCAGGGCATATTCCTCGCCGCTCTTGGGATGCAGGAACACCGGGAAGTCGGCGCCCACAGGTCGAAACCCCTTGGCGATCATCTCGTCCGCGGTGGCGCCCACCACCACCCAATCGATATCGGTGACTGGCTGGCCCAGCAGGCGATCGCGTACTGCGCCGCCGACTTTGTAAATCTGCATAGAAAACCTCCGTTAGCGCGACAGGATAACCCTTGTGTCGCGCCAACGGAGGCTTGTCGTGGGCTTTAGAGGTGGATAACCGCCAGGTCCAGTCGGCCGTAGTCGTTGTCGTTGTGATCGCTTCTGGGGGGCACGTGATGGGTCTTCATCACCTGATCGCCCTGCAGGGTTTCCAGGTGAATATCGAAGCCCCAGAGACGGTGCAGGTGCTTGAGCACCTCGTCGGTGGATTCTCCCAGGGGTTTGCGATCATGTTGCTGGTGGCGCAGGGTCAGCGAGCGGTCGCCACGACGGTCGATGCTCCAGATCTGCACGTTGGGTTCGCGGTTGCCCAGGTTGTACTGCGCGGCCAGGGTTTCGCGAATGATCCGGTAGCCGCTTTCATCGTGGATTGCCGGTACCAGCAGGTCGTCCTTCTGATCGTCATCCATGATGCTGAACAGCTTGAGGTCGCGGATCACCTTGGGTGACAGGTACTGCAGGATGAAGCTCTCGTCCTTGAAGCTGCTCATGGCGAACTTGATGCTCGACAGCCAGTCGGTGCCGGCCAGTTCCGGAAACCAGCGGCGGTCCTCCTCGGTGGGTTCCTCGCACATGCGGCGGATGTCGCGATACATGGCGAAACCCAGGGCGTAGGGGTTGATGCCGTTGTAGTAGGGGCTGTCGAAGCCCGGCTGGAACACCACGCTGGTATGGGAGGCGAGAAACTCCATCATGAAGCCGTCGGTGACCAGGCCCTCGTCGTACAGGTCGTTCATCAGGGTGTAGTGCCAGAAAGTCGCCCAGCCTTCGTTCATCACCTGGGTCTGGCGCTGCGGGTAGAAGTACTGAGCGATCTTGCGCACGATGCGCACGATTTCCCGCTGCCAGGGTTCGAGCAGCGGCGCGTGTTTTTCAATGAAGTACAGGATGTTTTCCTGCGGCTCGGCGGGGAACCGTGCGTTGTCCTTGTCGCTGTACTTGTCGGCGCCCTTGGGAATGGTGCGCCACAGGTCGTTGATCTGCTTCTGCAGGTGCTCCTCCCGGTCCTTCTGCCGCCGCCGCTCTTCTTCCGCGGAGATCGGATAGGGCCGTTTGTAACGATCGACACCGTAGTTCATCAGGGCGTGGCAGGAGTCCAGCAGGTCTTCCACCGCATCGATGCCGTGGCGCTCTTCGCATTGCATGATGTACTGCTTGGCGAAGACCAGGTAGTCGATGATCGAACTGGCGTCGGTCCAGGTGCGGAACAGGTAATTGCCCTTGAAGAAACTGTTGTGGCCGTAGCAGGCGTGGGCCACCACCAGCGCCTGCATGCAGATGGTGTTTTCCTCCATCAGGTAGGCGATGCAAGGATCGGAGTTGATCACGATCTCGTAGGCCAGCCCCATTTGGCCGCGGCTGTAGGACTTTTCGGTGCTGAGGAAGTGCTTGCCGTAGGACCAATGGTGATAGCCCAGGGGCATTCCCACCGAGGCGTAGGCGTCCATCATTTGCTCGGCGGTGATCACCTCGATCTGGTTGGGATAGGTGTCCAGGGCATAGCGAGCCGCTATACGGCTGATCTCGCGGTCGTAGGCCTGGATCAGCTCGAAGGTCCATTCCGAGCCGGTGGAGATGGGTTGGCGCTTCTGCTCTCTGGCGGTCATGTCACTAACCTGCGCTGGAAGAGTTCACGGAAGACCGGATAGATGTCTCCGGCCGAAACCAGCTGTTGCTGGGCAAAGGTGTCGGAAAAGGCTTCGGCGATACGTTCGTATTCGAACCACAGGGCCTGATGCTCTCGTGGCGTGATTTCCACATAGGTGTAGTACTGCACGAAGGGCATGATCTGGTTGATCAGGATATCGCGGCAGATGGGCGAGTCGTCATTCCAGTTGTCGCCGTCCGAGGCTTGTGCGGCATAGATGTTCCACTCATTGCTCGGGTAGCGTTCGGCCATGATTTCCTGCATCAGCTTCAGGGCGCTGGACACAATGGTTCCGCCGGTTTCCCGGGAGTAGAAGAATTCTTCCTCGTCCACTTCCCTGGCGCTGGTGTGGTGGCGGATGAACACCACCTCGATCTTGTCGTAGTTCCGCTTGAGGAACAGGTACAGCAGAATGAAGAAGCGCTTGGCGATGTCCTTGGTGGCCTGGGTCATGGAGCCGGAAACGTCCATCAGGCAGAACATCACCGCCTTGGAACTGGGGTTGGGCTGCTTGATCAGCAGGTTGTACTTGAGGTCGAAGGTGTCGAGGAAGGGCACGCGGTGGATGCGCGCGCTCAGGCGTTCGATCTCTGTTTCAAGTTCCTGAATATCACCGAAGTTGTCCGGTTCTTCTCGTTTCAGCCGCTCCAGTTCTTCCTTGGCCTCGCGCAGCTTGGCCCGGCTGCTGCCAGACAGGGCAATGCGCCGGGCATGGGCCGAGCGCAGGGTGCGGATGATGTTGATCCGCGACGGGTTGCCTTCGTTGCTGATGCCGGCGCGCACGGTCTTGAAGGTGTCGGTGCCGGTCAGGTTGCGCTTGACCAGGTTGGGCAGTTCCAGGTCCTCGAACATGAACTCGAGGAATTCTTCCTGGGTGATCTGGAACACGAACTCGTCCATGCCCTCGCCGGAGTTGCCGGCCTTGCCGCGGCCACTGCCGCCGCCGCCACCGCCCTGTGGCCTGGCGATATGCTCGCCGGCGGTGAATTCCTTGTTGCCGGGGTGGACCACGGTCTGCTTGCCGCCGCGGCCATGGTGAAGCACCGGCTCGTCGATATCGCGACCGGGAATGCTGATTTGCTCGCCGTGCTCCATATCGGTGATGGAGCGTCGGCTGACGGCCTCTTCGACGGCCTTCTTGATGTGATCACGGTAGCGCCGCAGAAAGCGCTGGCGGTTCACCGTGCTCTTGTTCTTGCCGTTGAGACGTCGGTCGATCACATAGCTCATAGGCCCCTCCGGGGAGCTTCAAGTCGTAAGCTGCAAGCTGCAAGGGAAGGCGCCGTCAGTTCCCTGAGCCAGGGTTCAGCGACTTTCTCTTGCAACTTGTAGCTAGAAGCTTGCAGCTGCTTTACTGCGACTTTCTGACCCGCAGATACCATTCGGACAGCAGCCGTACCTGTTTGTCGGTGTAGCCTCGCTCGACCATGCGTGTGACGAAATCGTTGTGCTTCTGCTGATCCTCCTTGCTGGCCTTGGCATTGAAGCTGATGACCGGCAACAGGTCCTCGGTGTTGGAGAACATTTTCTTCTCGATGACCACCCGCAGCTTCTCGTAGCTGAGCCAGGTGGGGTTCTTGCCATTGTTGTTGGCCCGCGCGCGCAGGACGAAGTTGACGATCTCGTTGCGGAAATCTTTCGGGTTGCTGATGCCCGCCGGCTTTTCGATCTTCTCCAGTTCCTCGTTGAGCGCCACGCGGTTGAGGATTTCGCCGGTTTCCGGGTCGCGGTATTCCTGATCCTGGATCCAGAAGTCGGCGTAGAGCACGTAGCGATCGAAGATGTTCTGGCCGTACTCGCTGTAGGATTCCAGGTAAGCGGTCTGGATTTCCTTGCCGATGAACTCGATGTAGCGCGGTGCCAGGTACTCCTTGAGGAAGCGCAGGTAGCGCTCGCGGGTTTCTGCCTGGAACTGTTCCTGCTCGATCTGCTGTTCCAGCACATACAGCAGGTGCACGGGGTTGGCCGCCACTTCATGGGGATCGAAGTTGAACACCTTGGACAGGATCTTGAAGGCGAAGCGGGTCGACAGGCCGTTCATGCCCTCATCGACGCCGGCGCTGTCGCGGTATTCCTGGATCGACTTGGCCTTGGGGTCGGTGTCCTTGAGGTTCTCGCCGTCATAGACCCGCATCTTCGAGTAGATGTTGGAGTTTTCCGGCTCCTTGAGGCGCGAGAGCACGGTGAACTGGGCCAGCATCTTCAGGGTGTCGGGGGCGCAATGGGCCTTGGCCAGGGAGCTGTTGAACAGCAGCTTGTCGTAGATCTTCACCTCGTCGGTAACCCGCAGGCAGTACGGCACCTTGACGATATAGATACGGTCGATGAAGGCTTCGTTGTTCTTGTTGTTGCGGAAGGTGTGCCACTCCGATTCGTTGGAGTGAGCCAGCAGGATGCCGGTGAACGGGATGGCTCCCAGGCCCTCGGTGCTGTTGTAGTTGCCTTCCTGGGTCGCGGTCAGCAATGGGTGCAGCACCTTGATCGGTGCCTTGAACATCTCGACGAATTCCATCAGGCCCTGGTTGGCCCGGCACAGCGCCCCGGAGTAGCTGTAGGCGTCGGCGTCGTTCTGCGGGAATTCTTCCAGCTTGCGGATATCCACCTTGCCCACCAGGGCCGAGATGTCCTGGTTGTTCTCGTCCCCGGGCTCGGTCTTGGCCACGGCGATCTGGTTGAGGATCGAGGGGTAGAGTTTCACCACCCGGAACTGGCTGATATCACCGCCGAACTCCGCCAGGCGCTTGGTGGCCCAGGGCGACATGATGGTGTTGAGGTAGCGCCGCGGGATGCCGAAGTCCTCTTCGAGGATCGCGCCATCTTCGGTGGCGTTGAACAGGCCCAGTGGCGACTCGAAGACCGGGGAACCCTTGATGGCGTAGAAGGGCACCTTCTCGATCAGTTGCTTGAGCTTTTCGGCCAGGGACGATTTGCCGCCGCCTACCGGGCCCAGCAGATAGAGGATCTGTTTCTTCTCTTCCAGGCCCTGAGCGGCATGGCGGAAATAGGAGACGATCTGGTCGATGCATTCTTCCATTCCGTGGAAGTCTTCAAAGGCCGGATAGCGGCGGATCACCTTGTTGGAAAAGATGCGCGACAGCCTCGAGTTGGTCGAGGTGTCCAGCAGCTCGGGTTCGCCGATGGCCAGTAGCAGGCGCTCGGCGGACGAGGCATAGGCACTGCGGTCCTTCTTGCACAGCTCCAGGTATTCCTGCAGCGAAAACTCTTCCTGACGCGTGGATTCGAAACGCTGTTGGAAGTGGCTAAAAATACTCATGACGTCACCTCGCTCGATACGTGGAGCCGGCGGCGGATCAGTCAGTCAAGTGCTGGCATGCAACTGAAAACTCCAGCTGCTGTTTACCCCCCAGAACACTTTCAAAGCTATCGACCTTGAAAGCTAGTACCGATGACCCGCTCGCCGGTGTACCGGCTCTCCCCTGATTTGGATGGCCTGTGGCTAAGGATAGTTGGTAATCGGAGAGGTCAAGGCGAGATGCGGAAGAAGTTGCACCTGACCGTTCGTCAGGCGCCATGTCAGCCCGCGTAACTCGCGGGCTAGAGCTTTAGAAAAAAATTATTCGGCGTTGCCCTGGGCTGTTTCGCCAGGGTAGGTGGCACGCCACAGTTCGAAGCCGCCGTCGAGGCTGTAGACGTCGGAGAAACCCTGGCTCACCAGGTAGGCCGCCGCGCTCTGGCTGGAGTTGCCGTGGTAGCAGACCACCACCAGCGGTGCGTCGAGATCGGCAGCGCGAATGAAGTCGGAAATCGAGTGGTTATCCAGATGCTGCGAGCCGCTGATATGGCTCAGCGCATAGGTTTGCGGGTCACGGATATCCACCACCACGGCGCCTTGCTCGCGCAGTGCCTGGGCCTGTTCTGGGGGGATGCGTTTGAATTCGCTCATGGCGGGCTCCTGGAGCTTGAGGGTCAGCGCCGACTGTCGGGCACGGGGTTGTGAGTAGGGTGTGTGCTGTGACCCTGGGCGTCGCAGTCACAGGTCAGGCGCACACTGCTGTCGATGTTCAGCAGGGTCATGGCCCCGCCCCAGACGCAACCGCTGTCCAGGGCAAAGATGCCGGGTTCGTTGCACTGGCCTTCCAGGGCCGCCCAGTGGCCGAAGATGATCTTCAGGTCCCGGGTCTTGCGCTCCTTGTGAGTGAACCAGGGCGCGTAGCCGGGTGGTGCGGTTTCCAGGCCTTCCTTGCTCTTGAGGTCGAGCTTGCCCTCGCTGGTGCAGAACCGCATGCGGGTGAAGTAGTTGGTGATGACCCGCAGCCGGGTCACGCCCTTGAGCTCGCTGTCCCATTTCGCCGGGTCGTTGCCGTACATGCCGTCGAGGAAGGGCTCGAAGCGATTGTCATCGCGCAATGCGTCCTCGACTTCTGCCGCACACTTCAAGGCCTTCTTCAGCGACCACTGCGGGGCGATGCCTGCGTGCACCATGGCGATATTGCGGGCTTCGTCGTAGTGCATGAGCTTCTGCTGGCGCAGCCATTGCAGCAGTTCCTCGCAATCCGGCGCAGCGAGAATCTCGCGCAGGGTGTCGGACTTCTTCAGGCGCTCGATATTGCGCCAGGCCGCCAGCAGGTGCAGGTCGTGATTGCCCAGCACGCACACCAGCGAGTCGCGGATCGAATAGAGGTAGCGCAGGGTTTCCAGCGACTGCGGGCCACGGTTGACCAGGTCGCCCACCAGCCACAGGCGGTCCCGGGCAGGGTCGAAGGCCACTCGTTCGAGTAGGCACTGCAGGGGTTCCAGGCAGCCTTGCAGGTCGCCAACGGCATAGGTTGCCATCAGTGCAGGGCTCCGGGGACCGCCAGGCGGAAGGGCGCGATGATGGCGTCGAACTCTTTGCCGTCCTCGGCCTGCATCCGGTAGCTGCCCTGCATATTGCCGACCTGGGTGGTCATCACCGTGCCGCTGCTGTAGGTGTGGCTCTTGCCGGCGGCGATCAGCGGCTGCTGGCCGACCACGCCGGCACCGCGCACTTCTTCTACATGACCGTCGCCATCGGTGATCACCCAGTGCCGGGACAGCAGCTTGGCCGGCAGCGAACCGTTGTTCTGCACCGTGATGGTGTAGGCAAAAGCGAAGCGGTTGTGTTCGGGTTGCGATTGGTCTGCCAGAAAGCGGGTAACGACGCTGACGTCGACCTGATAACGAGGATCGGACATGCAAGGGGGCCTTTAAAGCGAAGCGGAGCGCGGGACTTAAGTTGACGCAGGTCAGTCTAGGTCAAGTACCGGGTAGTAAACCAGACATCCGTTCTGGCGTCCTACCCGGCAATCGCTCGAGGCTCAGTCGGCGGCGGGCGCGGGCTGGTCGGCCAGCTGGTCGGCCAGGCGCACGAAGGCGGCCAGGTCGAGCTGTTCGGGTCGCAGGCTGCCGTCGACGCCGGCAGCTTCGATCTCGGCGCTGCTGAGGAGCGCCTTGAGGGTGTTGCGCAGGGTCTTGCGGCGCTGGTTGAAGGCTTCGCGGACGATGCGTTCCAGCAACCGGTGATCCTTGGCCGGGTGCGGCAGTACCGCATGAGGCACCAGGCGGACGATGGCCGAGTCGACTTTCGGCGGCGGGTTGAAGGCGCCGGGGCCGACGTTGAACAGATGTTCCACGCGGCAGTGGTACTGGACCATGATCGACAGGCGCCCCCAGTCACCACCGCCCGGGCCGGCGGCCAGGCGCTCGACCACTTCCTTCTGCAGCATGAAGTGCATGTCGCGGATCAACGCGGCGTTGTGCAGCAGGTGGAAGATCAGCGGGGTGGAGATGTTGTAGGGCAGGTTGCCGACCACCCGCAGGCTGCTTGGCGCAGCGCCCAGGGTAGTGAAGTCGAACTTCAGGGCGTCGCCCTGGTGCAGGCTGAAGTTGCTCCTGTCGGCGAATTGCCGGTTGAGGATTGGCACCAGGTCCTTGTCCAGTTCCACCACGTCCAGTTGCGCACCACTGCCCAGCAGGCCTTCGGTGAGGGCGCCCTGGCCCGGGCCGATTTCCAGCATGCGGTCTTCGGGCTTGGCGTTGATGGAGCGCAGGATACGGTCGATAACCCCGGCATCGTGGAGGAAGTTCTGGCCGAAACGCTTGCGCGCCCGGTGTTGGTATTGCTCGGTCATATACGGTTCTCGGCCATCTGGTAGGCGGTTTCCAGGGCGACCTGCAGGCTGCCGGTGTCGATCCTGCCGCTGCCGGCCAGGTCCAGGGCGGTGCCGTGGTCGACCGAGGTGCGGATGATCGGCAGGCCCAGCGTCACGTTGACGGCCGCGCCGAAGCCTTTGTACTTCAGCACAGGCAGGCCCTGGTCGTGGTACATCGCCAGCACTGCGTCGCAGTGCTCCAGATATTTGGGGGTAAACAGAGTGTCGGCCGGCAGCGGACCGCGCAGGTCCATGCCTTCGTGGCGCAGACGCTCCAGGGTGGGTTCGATGATGTCGATTTCCTCGCGGCCCAGATGCCCACCTTCACCGGCATGGGGGTTGAGCCCGCAGACCAGGATGCGTGGCCGGGCAATGCCGAACTTGTGTTGCAGGTCGGCATGCAGGATTCGCGTGACCCGTTCCAGGCGCTCGACGGTAATGGCGTCGGCGATCTCCCGCAGTGGCAGGTGCGTGGTCACCAGCGCCACGCGCAGGCCGCGGGTGGCCAGCATCATGACCACCTGCTGGGTATGGGTCAGGTCGGCGAGGAATTCGGTATGCCCGGAAAAGGCGATCCCCGAGTCGTTGATCACACCCTTGTGCACCGGGGCGGTGATCATGCCGGCGAAGTGTCCGTCCAGGCAGCCCTGGCCGGCACGGGTCAGGGTCTCCAGGACGAATGCGGCATTGGCCTGGTCCAGTTGGCCGGCGACCACCGGCTGGCCCAGGGGCGTATCCCAGACATACAGGCTATTGGCCGGGGCCGGAGCGTCCGGCAATTGCGCGAGGGTCACCGGCAGCAGATTGACCGCCACACCCAGCTGCGCGGCCCGCTCGAGGAGCAGGTCGCGGCTGGTGATGGCAATCAGGGGGTGAGGCTGGGGTTGCGAAGCGAGCAGCAGGCACAGGTCTGGACCTATACCCGCCGGCTCGCCGGGTGTCAGAGCGAAACGTCTGGGTTTCACTGCGCGGCCTGTTCAGCGCCAGGCAGCTTGATTTCGACGTAGGCCTCGTCGCGGATCTGCCGCAACCAGGTTTGCAGCTCTTCGTCGTACTTGCGGTTACGCAGTACAGTCATGGCTTGCTGCTCGCGGGCCTGGCTGGTGCTGTCGGTGGCGCGACGGCCAAGGACTTCCAGGACATGCCAGCCATAAGGGCTCTTGAACGGCTTGGACAGCTGGCCTTGTGGGGTCTTGGCCATCACTTCACGGAATTCCGGCACCAGGGCGTTCGGGTCGATCCAGTTGAGGTCGCCGCCGTTGAGCGCCGAACCTGGGTCTTCCGAGTAGCTTTTCGCCAGTTCGGCAAAGTCTTCGCCAGACTCGATGCGCTCGTAGAGTTTCTGCGCCAGGCGCTTGGTCTCTTCTTCGCTGCGAATCTCGCTTGGCTTGATCAGGATATGGCGAACATGCACTTCGTCACGCACCTGATTGCCGCCGCCGCGCTTGTCCAGCAACTTGAGGATGATGAAACCACCCGGGGTACGAGCCGGCTGGGTGACGTCGCCCACGGCCATCGCACTCAGCTCGCGATCGAACGGAGGCGGCAGTTGCGCGGCTTTACGCCAGCCCATGTCGCCGCCTTCCAGGGCGTTGTCGCTGCCGGAGCGAGCAATTGCCAGCTGGGCGAAGTCGGCGCCCTGCTTGAGCTGCTGATACACCTCCATGGCCTGGCGCGCAGCGCTCTGGATGGCTTCGGAGTTGGCGCTTTCCGGGGTCGGGATGAGGATATTGGCCAGGTGCAGTTCTTCGGAGAGCTGCATCTTGCCCAGGTCCGAGGCGAGGAAGTTCTTCACTTCCTGCTCCGACACCTGGATGCGTTCGGCCACGCGGCGCTGGCGCACACGGCTGATGATCATCTCGCGGCGTACCTGGTCGCGGGCGTCGTCATAAGACAGACCGTCGTGGGCCAGGGCGGCGCGGAACTGCTCGATGCTCATGCTGTTGCGCTGGGCGATGGTGCCGATGGCCTGGTTCAGTTCCTCATCGGTGATGCGGATACCGGAGCGCTCGCCGATCTGCAGTTGCAGGTTCTCGACGATCAGGCGTTCCAGCACCTGCTGTTCCAGGACGCTGGTAGGCGGCACGCCGCCACCACGCTTGGCGATGGTTTGCTGGACTTCGTGAACCCGCTGGTCCAACTGGCTCTGCATGACCACGTCGTTGTCGACGATGGCCACTACCTTGTCGATGGACTGCACCGCGGCGCTGGCCGCAGTGCTCAGGAACAGCGCGCCCAGCATCAGCGGGCGCAGACAATCAGAAAGCTTGGTCTTCACGTTCACGATAACCTTGGATGCCTTTGTCGAGGAAGCTCTCTACTTTGGTGCCCATGACGCCACCGAGACCCTTCAGAACAATTTGGAGGAAGATGCCGCGGTCGCCTTTCTCGTTCTCCGGAGCGTTCTGACTGAACTCGTCATACTTGACCCAGTAACGGTTGATCAGGCGCAGTTTCCAGCAGCAGTTGTCGTATTCGAAACCTGCGAAGGCATCGAGCGTGCGGTTACGGTTGTAGTCGTACTGCCAACGGCTGATGGCGTTCCACTGCGGCACGATCGGCCAGATCACCGAGAAGTCATGCTGCTGGATCTTGTAGTAGTCCTTCACGTAGCCAGGCTGGCCCGGAGTGCCGTAGTCGCCGCCCATTTTCCAGGTACCGCTGTTCTGGTCGTAGCGAACTTGGTCGTTGCGATAGCGATAGCCGGCGTTGAACACCTTGTTCGGGTTGTCTTCAGGCTGGTAGTGGAACATCGCACTGCCCGAGCGCGGGCTGTGGCTGTCCGGGTCCCAGTTGTAGTCGGCACTGGCGCGCCAGTCGCGATTGAAACGGTATTCGTATTCAAGTGCGTAGGGCGAGACGTTGGAGGTGGCGTCATCGCGGGTGCGGTAGTCGATACCCGGCAACTGGACGGTACGATCCTTGAAGTACAGGGCTTGGCCGACGCTGATGCGCTGGCGCTGGAAGCCACTGTCTTCGATCCAGCGGCTGGTCACGCCCAGGGACAGCTTGTTTTCGTCGCCAACGCGGTCCGAACCGGAGAAACGGTTGTCGCGGAACAGCGAGGCATAGTTGAAGGTCGGTTCACCCGTGTCGAAAACCGGGATGTCCTTCTGGTCTTCCTTGGGTACGTAGAGGTAGAAGGCTCGCGGTTCCAGGGTCTGGCGGTAGTTCTTGCCGAACCATTGGGTATTGCGGTCGAAGTACAAGCCGCCGTCGACACTGGCGATTGGAACGCCGCGGTTCTGCGAACTCTTGAACGACTCGCCCAAGGTCGAAGCATTATTTCTGTTGTACAGCAGGTCCTGCTTGCCTTGGCCGTCAAGATCCAAATTGTACTGGGTGTACATGTATTTGAGAGACGGGGTGAGATAACCATAGCTCCAATTGAGCGGCAGGCTGACTCCAGGCTTGAGGTTCAGACGATCGCCGTTGGAGCGGGCCAAACCAGCAACGTTTTGATCCAGGCGAGGATTGCCGATCGGAACACCATTGCTGTCGAATGGACCACCGTCCTTGTCAAAGTAGCTGCCTTTCAACAGGTCCCGCTCAAACCGCACCAGTTCTGTTTCGTAGGTGAAGTCCAAACCTTGCGGATGGTACGGCAACGAACCATTGAAGGTGATCTGCGGCAGCTTGTCGTACGGTGTGATGTTGGACACGCTGGCCAGCTCGTACGCCTGGACATTCAGGCGTGCGGTGTAGTTGTCGCCACGGTAGGTCACGGCGCCTTGCTGGTTGACGTAGTCATTGGACTTCACACCAATCTGATCGGTTTCCAGGTCCTGGAAGTAGTACGGATCACTGATCTTGGTGTAGTCGACCTCGGTCATCAGCCGCTCATCAAGCCCGCCCTTGTGCTGCCAGTTGAGCATGTAGCGGGTCTTTTCGTAGTCGGTCTGCTTGCTGCGATCGGTGTCGTCGTCGTTCAGGTAAGCGGCGCCGAACTGACCTTCGCTGCTCTTGGTCAGGTAGCGGAACTCGCCTTCCATCAACAGGCCGCGCTTGGCCATGTAGCGTGGGTACAAGGTGGCATCGTAGTTCGGTGCCAGGTTGAAGTAGTACGGTGTGACCAGCATGAAGCCGGTGTCGCTGCCGGTGCTGATGCTCGGCGGCAGGAAGCCGGACTGGCGACGGTCATCGATCGGGAAGTAGATATACGGGGTGTAGAGCACCGGAATATCTTTGACCCGCAGGGTGACGTTGGTCGCGGTACCGAAACCGGTGGCCGGGTTCAGGGTGATGTTGTTGCCCTTGAGCTGCCAGGCGTTGCTGTTCGGCTCACAGGTGGTGTAGGTACCGTCCTTGAGGCGGATGATGGCGTTTTCCGCACGCTTGGCGTACAGCGCGCTGCCACGTACTCGCGACTTGTGCATCACGTATTCGGCGTTGTCGACCTTGGCTTCGCCCGTGTCGAGCTGGACATCGGCGTGGTCGCCGACCATCAGCGTGCCGTTGTCGCGAATGCGCACGTTGCCGCTCAGTTCACCGCGGTTCTCGGCCTGGTACAGGTTGGCCTCGTCGGCCTCCACCTGCATGCTGCCCTGGCGCATGACCACGTCACCGGCCAGGGTTGCCACCTGTTCTTCCTGCTGATAACGCGAGGCCTTGGCGCCGATAAAGGTCGGGGCGTCACTTTTCTTCGTCGTGTCATTCATGCCAGGACGAATCGGTTCGATATAGGAACCAGAGCAGTAAGGACCGGTCTCGGCCAATTGAGCGGCGGTAAGCTTCTCGCGCGGCACCCAGTCGAGGTGGCTGTAGTCCTCACTGCGGGACTTCAGGCCGCGGCCTTTGGCTTCGGTGACCAGCACAGGCTTGTCGCCGCTGGCCTGGTCGGCCCCGCTGTCGCCGGCGGTGGCAGCATTGGAGCTGACCGAGCTGGCGTCGTGAACCGGCCGTGGCGGCAGTTGGGCTGCGTTGGCTTTTGGCGCACAGGCCCAGCCGCCAGCAGCGGAAACCGAACAGTCATACTGTTCTGCGGCGACCGCTAAGGAAGTGGCTAGAGGTTGCAGGGCCAGCAAACCGCCGGTAACCAGCAACGGGAATTTTCTACGAAACGCGGGGGATTTCAATGCCATCTTATTAGTCCGGGCTTCCTGCGTGCCATCTGCCCGCGGTGTTGGGCCGCACGCCTCTCGATGGTCTGAAAAAGATGCTGGATAATAAAGCATGACCCGCTTGACGGCTAGCGCCGTCGGAGACCCTTGTAATGCCTGACCAAGATGTACGCTTGCAACACCTGAAAGTTTGGCTCGATGAGCAGTTGGCGCTTCTTTATGCAGCACAAGGCTGGGGTCAGGTGCCCCCGGCAACACTGACGGCGGCCAGCAGCGACGCGAGTTTCCGCCGTTATTTCCGTTGGCAGGGAGCAGGCCGCAGTTTTGTGGTGATGGATGCGCCGCCGCCCCAGGAAAACTGCAAGCCCTTTGTGGATATCGCCCATTTGCTGGCCAGTTCCGGCATCAATGTGCCGAAAATTTATGCACAAGACCTGGATCGCGGGTTCCTGTTGCTCAATGACCTGGGCAACCAGACCTACCTCGATGTGATCGACGAGCACAACGCCGACGCCTTGTTCGCCGATGCCATGCAGGCCTTGCTGGCGTTTCAGCAGCTGCCGATGGACGCACCGCTGCCCAGCTACGACGTTGCGTTGCTGCGCCGTGAGCTGGAGCTGTTTCCCGAGTGGTACGTCGGGCGCGAACTGGGCGTCAGCTTCAATGCTGAGCAGCAGCAGCAGTGGCAGCGGGCCAGCGCGTTGCTGATCGACAGCGCCTTGGCGCAGCCCAAGGTGCTGGTGCACCGCGACTATATGCCACGCAACCTGATGCGCAGCGAGCCCAACCCGGGCGTGCTGGACTTCCAGGACGCGGTCTATGGCCCGGTGACCTACGACATCACCTGCCTGTTCAAGGATGCTTTCCTCAGCTGGCCGGAGCCACGGGTGCGCAGCTGGCTGGATGACTATTGGAATCAGGCCCGGGCCCGAGGCATTCCGGTGCAGCCGGACTTCGAGGAGTTCCTGCGGGCCAGCGACCTGATGGGCGTCCAGCGCCATCTCAAGGTGATCGGCATCTTCGCGCGGATCTGCCATCGTGACGGCAAGCCGCGCTACCTGGCTGACGTGCCGCGTTTCCTTGCCTATATAGAAGCCGTGCTGGCCCGACGTCCTGAACTGGCCGAGCTGTCGCAGCTGCTGCTCAGCCTGCCTGGGCCTGCTGGAGACGCCGCATGAAGGCGATGATTCTCGCGGCGGGCAAGGGCGAACGCATGCGCCCCTTGACCCTGACCACGCCCAAGCCCCTGTTGCCCGTGGCCGGTGTGCCCCTGATCGAGTACCACCTGCGAGCCCTGGCCAAGGCCGGTTTTACCGAGATCGTGATCAACCACGCCTGGCTCGGCCAGCAAATCGAGGACGCCCTGGGCGATGGCCAGCGCTGGGGGCTGAACATCCGCTACTCGGCCGAAAGCCAGCCTCTGGAAACCGGCGGCGGCATTTTCCAGGCCTTGCCCCTGCTTGGTGACCAGCCGTTCCTGCTGGTCAATGGCGATATCTGGACCGACTACGACTTCGCTTCCCTGCGCCGGCCCCTGGCTGGGCTGGCACACCTGGTGATGGTGGATAACCCGGCGCATCACCCCAGCGGTGGCGACTTCTGCCTGGAGAACGGCCTGCTGCACGATGCCCGACCCGGAGCCGCGGCCCTGACCTTCAGTGGCATTTCACTGCTGCATCCACGCTTGTTCCAGCACTGCGAGGCCGGTGCTTTCAAGCTGGCGCCGTTGCTGCGCGAAGCCATGGCCCTGGATCAGGTCAGCGGCGAGCATATGCAGGGGCAGTGGATCGACGTGGGTACGGTCGAACGCCTGGCGCAGGTTGAACACCTGCTGCAAGCGAGTCGCTGATATGTGGTGGCCAGGGACTCTGATCGGAGCCGGAGCGGGCTTTGCCATAGCCAGCATTCCGGGGGCCATGCTCGGTGCGTTGCTGGGACAGGCGTTGGATCGCCGCCTGCAACTGCACAGTTGGGCACATGTACGCGAGCGTCTGGGTGGTCGCCCGGCGTTGCGCAACGATGAACTGCTGTTCGTGCTGCTGGGGCGGCTGGCGAAAAGCGATGGTCGGGTAGTGGCCGGGCATATCCAGCAGGCGCGCCAGGAAATGCGCTCGCTGGAGATGAGCGAAGTGGCGCAGCGCCGGGCCATCGCTGCCTTCAACCGGGGCAAGTCGGGCGATGATCGCCTGCGTGGCTATCTGCGGCGCTTGGGGGCCCAGCCGCATGCCGCGGAGGGTGTGCTGCGAGCCTGCTGGCGCATGGTCTGGGCCGATGGCCGGGTCGGTCCGGCGGAGCGCGAGCTGATCCAGCACTGGGGCAAGTGGCTGGGTTGGGACGCCGAGCAGATCCAGGCACTGGCCCAGGACTACGGTCCGGCGCGTCGGTCGCTGGCCGAGGCCCCATTGACCTATCAGGACGCCTTGCGTCTGTTGGGGGTGGCTGCCACCAGCGAGCCGGCGCAGATCAAGCGCGCCTATCGCCGCCTGCTCAGCCGGCATCACCCGGACAAGGTCGCCGGCAATGGCGCCAGTGATGATCAAGTGCGTGAGGCAACGGAGAAGACTCGGGAGCTGCACAGCGCTTATACGCTGATACGCCAGCGCCGGGACTTTCGCTGAAATTGCTCGGCAGGTGGTCGCCGCTCGCCAAGGGCGGCGACCCGGGGGCTCAGCTGTCGCTGTTCTGCGGGTTCAGCCAGCCGCGGACCCGGCGAAACAGCTGTTCCTGCTCGGCGGCATGGTTGCCGGGCAGGGCCTTGAGGGCGATCTGGCTGAAGTTCGAATGTTTCTGCCGTTTGCTGGCTTGCAGGCGTTCCAATGCGGCTTTCTGTGCTGCCGCTTTGTCGACGTAGTAGATATCCGCGGTTGCCAGCTTCAGGGTGGGTGTCAGTTCCGCCAGTTGCGGCTTGCCGTTGGCCGGAGCCTGGGCGGCGACCATCACCAGTTTCTGCACTTGGGACGGTTGTTTTTCGTCCACATAGCGCGCAGCCCAGTAGGCGCCGGTGCCGTGGCCCAGGAGGACGATGCTGCGGGCATTCTGCTGCTCGGCAAAGGCCAGGGCGGCATCGATTCGGCTGAAGATGCGCTCGGCATCGGCCTTGACCTGTTCTTCCGTGCTTTCGGCAACCACGCGGTCCGCCACTTCGGCCTCGCCGCCGGCGGCCTGTTCGATGGGCTTGGCCTCGGCGCTGGCGTCCTTGGCGGTATTGCTGGCGTCCTGGGGCACCGGCGCGGCCTCGACCACTCGCGCTCGAGCCGCTTCACTGAGCATGTCCGGCAGGCTCAGGCTCAGGCTGCCCCAGTCGGTGTCGGGCAGTTTGTTGCGCAACGGAGCTACTACTTGCGGCCAGTCGGCGCTTTCGCCAGCGCCCGGGAGGATAATCACCACGCCCTTGGGCGCGGCGGTATTGGCCGGTTTCCACAGGGCCAGGAAATTCTCGCCGCCGGCCTGCAACTGCTGTTGCTCCTGGGCGGGCAGTTGACGTTCCAGGGCGGCAGCGTCTTCCTGGCTGCGTTCAGGCAGGGGTTGGCGTGGCGCCGGTTGTTCCTCGGGGGTCTTGGTTTCTGCAGCCGGATCGGCGGCTTGTGCAGAAAAGGTCCAAGGCAGGATCAGCGACAGGCACAATGCAGGCAGTGCCGAACGGTGGACAAGGGGCATCGGATATTCCAGGCCAGAAGTGATTCCGGCAGCCTAATGGGTTGGTCAGTATTTGTCAGGGTGTGAGACTTCAGATGATGCGTTTTCGCTGCCTTCTGCTTATCGGCTGTCTGTGCCTTCCCTTGATAGGGCGGGCGGCGCCAGCGCCCCGGGTGCCGGCTGCGGTCTTGAGCCACGAGCAACGGCAATGGCTGGAGCAGCATTCGGAACTGCGGGTGGGGCTGGTGCTGCAAGCGCCGTTCGCCCAGTACGACCGACGCTTGCAGCGATTGTCCGGGGCCAATGTGGAGCTGATGCAACTGTTGGCCCAGGCGTTGAATATCGAGCTCAGCTGGCGCAACTTTCCTGATCAGGCGCAACTGGAGCGGGCGCTGCGCGAGGGAGAAGTGGACCTGGCCCCGGGGTTGACCCAGACCCCGGCCGGTTTGCGCCTGTGGCTGTTCAGCGACCCCTATATGCGCGTGCCGCAACTGGTGGTGGGCGAGCGCAAGGGCTCGGGGGCGGTGGAGCTGGAAAAGCTCGACGGCCAGGCGCGGGTTGCGGTGCGCATGCCCAGCGCAGTGGCCGACTACCTGCGCCAGACCTATCCCAATCTCAACCTGCAAGGGGTGCCCCTGGAGCGCCAGGCCTTGCAGTTGCTGCTGAGCCAGCAGGCCCGTTATGCGGTGGTGGACGAGGCCCAGCTCAGTCGGTTGTCGACCGAGACAGAGTTCGCCGGGCTGGCGGTGGTGGGGGATATCGGCCTGCCGCAGCTGCTGCGGGTGGCCACTCGTCGCGACTGGCCGGAGCTGGCCAGCGTTGTGGAAAGTGCCCTGCACGCGATTCCGGCCAAGGAGCTGGAGCAGCTTCATGGTCGCTGGCTGCAGCCCAAGTACCCGCGTCTCAGCGAATCTCCCGGGGCCTGGCAGAACCTCAGCCTGTTGCTGATCATTCTGCTGTTGGCCAGCCTGGCCGTCGTCTTTTGGCAACGCCGCCAGCAACGCGCTCTGGAGCAGCGGTTGCTGGCCGCGCGCGAAGACCTGGCCCTGCGCACCGCCAGCGAAGAGGCGCTGCGCCTGACCCAGTTCTCCATTGACCAGAGCACGGTGGGCATCCTCTGGGTCAACTGGGACAGCCACGTGCGCTACGCCAACCGGGCCGCCGAGGAGATGCTCGGTTACCCGGCGGGCGGGGTGATCGACCGGCCGCTGATCGATTTCGAACCCAACCTGCACATGGACCGCTGGCTCAACCTGTGGAAGCGCGCTCGGGCCAGCGAGGAGGGCGCGCAGAGCTTCGAGACCCACTGTGTGCGGGCCGATGGCAGCATTCTGCCGGCGGATGTGTCCCTGAGCTTCCTGCGCTTTCGCGACAGCGAGTACCTGGTGGTCTACCTCAACGATGTCACCGAGCGCCGCCGCGCCCTGGCGGCCCTGCGCGAGAGCGAGGCGCGCCTGCAAGGCATTGCCGCCAACGTGCCGGGCCTGGTGTTTCGCCTGGAGCGGGCGCCGGTCACCGGGCAGATCGACTTCGCCTATATCAGCGAGGGCAGCGAGAGCCTGGTGGGCTATGCGCCCGCGGTGCTCGCCCACCGCGACATGGGGCTGCGCAGCCTGGTGCACCCGGACGACAAGGCCAGTTACCACCAGACCCAGGACCAGGCCCTGGACACCGACAGCGACTGGTCCTGGCAGGGGCGCATCCTCACGCGCCAGGGCCAGCAGCGCTGGGCCGAGATCAAGGCCATCACCCGACGTCTGGATGACGGCGCCTTTGTCTGGGACGGCATCGTCTGGGACATTAGCGAGAGCAAGCGCATCGAGCTGGAACTGGCCAGTTCCCGCGAGCAGTTGCGTGAGTTGTCGGCGCACCTGGAAAGCGTGCGCGAAGAGGAGAAGGCGCGGATTGCCCGGGAAGTCCATGACGAGCTGGGGCAGATGCTCACCGTGCTCAAGCTGGAAACTTCCATGTGCGAACTGGCCTATGCCCAGCTCGACCCGGGCCTGCATGAGCGCCTGAACAGTATGAAGCGCCTGATCGCCCAGCTGTTCCAGCTGGTGCGGGACGTGGCCACGGCCCTGCGCCCGCCGATCCTCGACGCTGGCATCGCCTCGGCCATCGAGTGGCAGGCCCGGCGTTTCGAGGCGCGCACCCAGATCCCCTGCCTGGTGCAGGTGCCGGAACACTTGCCGCGTCTGAGCGACGCCAAGGCCATCGGCCTGTTCCGCATCCTCCAGGAGGCCCTGACCAATGTCATGCGTCATGCCCAGGCGCATACTGTGGAGCTGACCCTGGCCCTGGAGGCCGGGGCGTTGTGCATGAGCATCAGCGACGATGGCCTGGGCTTCGACACCGCTTCGGCGCGCCCGACCTCGTTCGGCCTGGTGGGCATGCGCGAGCGAGTGTTGATCATGGGCGGCCACCTGTCGCTGCACAGCGAGCCGGGAGAAGGCACCTGCCTGAGCGTGCGGGTGCCCCTGGACCCAGAACAATAACGAGGAGAAACCCGTGATCCGTGTACTGGTAGCCGAAGACCACACCATTGTCCGCGAGGGCATCAAGCAGCTGATCGGCCTGGCCAAGGACCTGACGGTGGTGGGCGAGGCAAGCAATGGCGAGCAACTGCTGGAAACCCTGCGCCAGGTGCCCTGCGAAGTGGTGCTGCTGGATATCTCCATGCCCGGGGTCAACGGCCTGGAGGCCATTCCGCGGATTCGCGCCCTGCACAACCCGCCGGCGATCCTGGTGCTGTCGATGCACGACGAGGCGCAGATGGCCGCCCGGGCGCTGAAGATTGGCGCCGCCGGCTACGCCACCAAGGACAGCGACCCGGCACTGCTGCTGACGGCGATTCGCAAGGTCGCCGGCGGCGGTCGCTACATCGACCCGGAACTGGCCGACCGCATGGTCTTCGAAGTCGGCCTGACCGATACCCGGCCCCTGCATTCGCTGCTTTCCGAGCGTGAGTTCTCGGTGTTCGAGCGCCTGGCCCAGGGCGCCAATGTCAACGATATCGCCCAGCAACTGGCCCTGAGCAGCAAGACCATCAGCACCCACAAGGCGCGCTTGATGCAAAAGCTCAACATCACCTCCCTGGCCGAGCTGGTGAAATACGCCATGGAGCACAAACTGCTCTGATCCACCCAGTGCCCGCTCCACAGCGGGGCAGGGCACATATCCATTTGCGACATACCCCCTCTCAGGCTTTTGCCATTTCTTGTCGCTTGCAGCTTGCTGCATGACCCTGCCCTTATCCATTCCCGCCATCCTTGTAGGGCAATCCCTACAAACAACCTTCCAGGGAGCTGAGGCGAATCTCTCCTGGCCCCCGATTTGCGCGCTCTGCGGGCTCCACTAGGCTTGATCCACAGCCGTCTAAAACAAAAGGTGCGGGTATGAGCGAGGTCGTTTCAAGTGCTGGGGCCAACGATGTTCTGGTCAGCTTTCGTGGTGTGCAGAAGAGCTACGACGGCGAGAACCTGATCGTCAAAGACCTCAACCTGGAAATTCGCAAAGGCGAGTTCCTCACCCTGCTGGGGCCATCCGGTTCCGGCAAGACCACCAGCCTGATGATGCTGGCCGGCTTCGAGACCCCGACTGCCGGCGAGATCCAGCTGGCCGGGCGCTCGATCAACAATGTGCCGCCACACAAGCGCGACATCGGCATGGTGTTCCAGAACTACGCCTTGTTCCCCCATATGACCGTGGCCGAGAACCTGGGCTTTCCGCTGTCGGTGCGGGGCCTCGGCAAGACCGACATCAGCGAACGGGTCAAGCGGGTGCTGAACATGGTCCAGCTCGACGCCTTCGCCCAGCGCTATCCGGCGCAACTGTCCGGCGGGCAGCAACAGCGGGTGGCCCTGGCCCGGGCCCTGGTGTTCGAGCCGCAACTGGTGCTGATGGACGAACCCCTGGGGGCGCTGGACAAGCAACTGCGTGAACACATGCAGATGGAGATCAAGCACCTGCACCAGCGTCTGGGCGTGACCGTGGTCTACGTGACCCACGACCAGGGCGAAGCCCTGACCATGTCCGACCGGGTGGCGGTGTTCCACCAGGGCGAGATCCAGCAGATCGCCCCGCCGCGCACTCTCTACGAAGAGCCGAAGAACACCTTCGTGGCCAACTTCATCGGCGAGAACAACCGCCTCAATGGCCGCCTGCACAGCCGCAATGGCGAGCGCTGCGTGGTGGAGCTGGGGCGTGGCGAGAAGGTCGAGGCGCTGGCGGTGAACGTCGGCCAGGTGGGTGGGCCGGTGACCTTGTCGATCCGCCCGGAGCGCGTGAGCCTCAACGGTTCCAGCGAGCGCTGCGCCAACCGCTTCTCCGGTCGGGTCGAGGAATTCATCTATCTGGGCGACCACGTCCGGGTGCGCCTGGAAGTCTGCGGCAAGAGCGACTTCTTCGTGAAACAGCCGATTGCCGAGCTCGATCCAGCGCTGGCGGTGGGCGACGTGGTCCCGCTTGGCTGGCAAGTCGAGCACGTTCGCGCGCTTGACCCGCTTCTAGAGGCGAATTGATCGCCCCCCTGCAACACCAACCTGCACGTGGAGAACACAATAAATGTTGAGATCCCTGAAATTCACCGCCCCCCTCAGCGCTGTCGCTGTGGCGTTGGGCATGCTGGGTGCGGCGCACGCCATGGCGGCGGGTCCGGACCTGACCGTGGTGTCCTTTGGCGGGGCGAACAAGGCGGCTCAGGTCAAGGCCTTCTATGCGCCGTGGGAAGCGGCGGGCAACGGCAAGATCATCGCCGGCGAGTACAACGGCGAGATGGCCAAGATCAAGGCCATGGTCGACACCAAGAGCGTGTCCTGGGACCTGGTGGAAGTGGAGTCCCCGGAACTGTCCCGTGGTTGTGACGAGGACATGTTCGAACAACTGGACCCGGCCCTGTTCGGCAAGGGCGAAGACTACGTCAAGGGTGCCATCCAGCCCTGCGGCGTGGGCTTCTTCGTCTGGTCCACGGTACTGGCCTACAACGCCGACAAGCTGAAGGCGCCACCGGGCAGTTGGGCCGATTTCTGGGACACCAAGAAATTCCCGGGCAAGCGCGGCCTGCGCAAGGGCGCCAAGTACACCCTGGAATTCGCCCTGATGGCCGACGGCGTCGCGCCCAAGGACGTGTACAAGGTACTGGCCGGTAAGGATGGCCAGGATCGCGCCTTCAAGAAACTCGATGAGCTCAAGCCGTATATCCAGTGGTGGGAAGCCGGCGCCCAGCCGCCCCAGTACCTGGCTTCTGGCGACGTGGTCATGAGCTCGGCCTACAACGGTCGGATCGCCGCAGTACAGAAGGAAAGCAACCTGAAAGTGGTGTGGAACGGCGGCATCTACGACTTCGATGCCTGGGCCATTCCCAAAGGCCTGGACAAGGCCCGTGCCGAAGCGGCGAAGAAATTCATCGCCTACTCGGTGCAGCCACAGCAACAGAAGACCTATTCGGAAAACATCGCCTACGGCCCGGCCAACACCCAGGCAGTGCCGCTGCTGGCCAAGGACATCCTCAAGGATATGCCGACCACCCCGGAAAACATCGCCAACCAGGTGCAGATCGACGTCAGCTTCTGGGCTGACAACGGCGAGCAGCTGGAACAGCGCTTCAACGCCTGGGCAGCCAAGTAACCACCCCTGTCGTTGTCGTAGGAGCGAGCTTGCTCGCGAAGGCGCCACCAGCCGCACCACTGAATGTTGGCTGATGCGCCAGGCTCGCGGGCACGCCCGCTCCTGCCTCCGGTGGCTGGTATTCGAAAGATCGATTCGCGGAGTTTGTCATGAGCCTCACCGTTCCCCTGAACGCGGTTACAGGTCCGACCCTCAAGCAACGGCTGGCCCGTGCCGAGCGGGTCAACCGCTGGAAGGCCCAGGCGCTGATCGCGCCGCTGGTGCTGTTCCTGCTGCTGGTGTTCCTGGTGCCGATCGTGGCGCTGCTGTACAAGAGCGTCGGCAACCCGGAAGTGGTCGGCGGCATGCCGCGCACCGTGGCCGCCGTCAGCAGTTGGGACGGCCGCGGTCTGCCCGGCGAAGCGGCCTACAAGGCCCTGGGCGAAGACCTGGTTGACGCTCGCAAGAATCAGAGCCTGGGCGATCTGTCCAAGCGCTTGAACATGGAACTGGCCGGCTATCGCAGCCTGCTGACCAAGACTGCCCGCGCCTTGCCGTTCAAGGCCGAGCCCGAATCCTATAAAGAAGCCATGGAGAGCCTGGATGAGCGCTGGGGCGACCCGGCCTACTGGCAGGCGATCCGGCGCAACACCAGCAGCCTGACCCCTTACTATCTGCTGGCAGCGGTTGACCATCGCATCGACGACCTGGGCGAGCTGGCCCCGGCCACCCCGGACCAGTCCATCTACCTGGATATCTTTGCCCGTACCTTCTGGATGGGCCTGGTGATCACTGTCATCTGCCTGGCCCTGGCCTACCCCCTGGCGTACCTGCTGGCCAACCTGCCGGCGCGCAAGAGCAACCTGCTGATGATCCTGGTGCTGCTGCCGTTCTGGACCTCGATCCTGGTGCGGGTGGCGGCGTGGATCGTGCTGCTGCAGTCGGGAGGCCTGATCAACAGCGCGCTGTTGGCCATGGGGGTGATCGACAAGCCCCTGGAACTGGTGTTCAACCGCACCGGGGTCTACATCTCCATGGTGCATATCCTGCTGCCGTTCATGATTTTGCCGATCTACAGCGTGATGAAGGGCATTTCACCGACCTATATGCGTGCGGCGATTTCCCTGGGTTGCCATCCGTTCGCCAGCTTCTGGCGGGTGTATTTCCCGCAGACCTACGCCGGGGTTGGCGCCGGTTGCCTGCTGGTGTTCATCCTGGCCATCGGCTACTACATCACCCCGGCATTGCTGGGCAGCCCGAACGACCAGATGGTCAGCTACTTCGTCGCCTTCTACACCAACACCAGCATCAACTGGGGCATGGCCACGGCCCTGGGTGGCCTGCTGTTGCTGGCCACCGTGGTGCTGTACCTGATTTACAGCTGGCTGGTGGGCGCCAGTCGCCTGCGCCTGAGCTAAGGAGAGAAACGAAATGCTGAGCCCCTACATGTCGCCCGTCGAGCGGGTCTGGTTCTACAGCTTGCGGATTCTCTGCGGCCTGATCCTGTTGTTCCTGGTGTTGCCGGTGCTGGTGATCATCCCGTTGTCGTTCAACTCCGGCAGTTTCCTGGTGTACCCGCTGCAGGGCTTCTCGCTGCACTGGTACCAGGACTTCTTCGCCTCCGCCGAATGGATGCGCGCGCTGAAGAACAGCATCATCGTGGCCCCGGCCGCGACCTTGCTGGCCATGGTCTTCGGCACTCTGGCGGCCATCGGACTGACCCGCGGCGAGTTTCCCGGCAAGGCGCTGGTGATGGCCCTGGTGATTTCGCCCATGGTGGTGCCAGTGGTGATCATCGGCGTGGCCAGCTACCTGTTCTTCGCCCCGCTGGGCATGGGCAACAGCTTCTTCTCGCTGATCATCGTGCATGCGGTGCTCGGGGTGCCCTTCGTGATCATCACCGTGTCGGCGACCCTGCAGGGCTTCAACCACAATCTGGTACGGGCTGCCGCCAGCCTGGGTGCTTCGCCGCTGACCACCTTTCGCCGGGTGACCCTGCCGCTGATCGCTCCCGGGGTGATCAGCGGGGCGCTGTTCGCCTTCGCCACCTCGTTTGACGAAGTGGTGGTGACCCTGTTCCTCGCCGGCCCCGAGCAGGCGACCCTGCCCCGGCAGATGTTCAGCGGCATCCGCGAGAACCTCAGCCCGACTATCGCCGCCGCGGCCACGCTGCTGATCGCTTTCTCGGTGATCCTGCTGCTGACCCTGGAATGGCTGCGCGGGCGCAGCGAGAAACTGCGCACCGCCCAGGCCTGACCGCTTGTGCCTTCCGCTCCGTGCCCAGTGCGGCATGGGGCGGACATTTGTCTGCTGAATAGGCGACAACCAACAATCCACGACTACGCTTGTGCCGGCTCCCATCTCTATATAAGAGGCCGCGCACATGAGTATTTCCTCTTTCAAGATCGCCCATAAACTGCTCACCGGCAGTGGCGCCATCGAACAACTGGCCGCCGAACTGACCCGCCTGGATGTGGATAACCCGCTGATCGTCACCGACAGCGCCCTGCTCGAGTCGGGCACGGTGCAGCTGGCGCTGGCGCATCTGGGGGAGCGCGACTACGAGATCTTCGACCGGGTGCAGCCCGACCCGGAAATCGCCATTGTCGAAGACTGCATGCGCGCCTACCGTGAGGGCGGGCATGACGGGCTGATCGGCCTGGGGGGTGGCAGCGCCATCGATATCGCCAAGAGCGTGGCAGCCTATGCCGGCTATCACGGGGCCCTGGAGGATTTGTTCGGCGTCGACCAGGTGCCGCGCAAGGGCCCCCCGCTGATTGCCATTCCCACCACCGCCGGCACCGGTTCGGAGGTGACCAATGTGGCGATTCTTTCGGACAAGGTCGCGCAATTGAAGAAGGGCATCGTCAGCGACTACCTGCTGCCGGATGTGGCCCTGGTCAGCCCGCAGATGACCCTGACCTGCCCGCGCAGCGTGACCGCCGCCAGTGGCGTCGATGCCCTGGTGCATGCGGTGGAGTCCTACCTGTCGCTGAATGCCTCGGCCATCACCGATTCGCTGGCCATTGGCGCCATCAAGCTGATTGTCCGGGCCTTGCCCAAGGCCTTCGCCAACCCGGCCGACCTGCAGGCCAGGGAAGACATGGCCACCGCCAGCCTGATGGCCGGCATGGCTTTCGGCAACGCTGGGGTCGGCGCGGTGCATGCCTTGGCCTACCCCCTGGGCGGGCGTTTTCATGTCTCCCATGGCGTCAGCAATGCCCTGTTGCTGCCCTATGTCATGACCTGGAACAAGATGGCCTGCGTCGAGCGTATGCAGGATATCGCCGAAGCCATGGGGCTGCGCACTCGCGATTTGAGTGCCAGTGAAGCCGCCGACCGGGCGGTGGAAGCCATGGCCGCCTTGTGCGCCGCGGTGGAGATTCCCAGTGGCCTGCGCTGTTTCGGTGTGCCCGAGGAGGCGATCCCGGCCATGGCGCTCGAGGCTGCGGGTATCGAACGGCTGATGCACAACAACCCGCGCCGGCTGAGCCCCGCCGATATCGAGAAGATCTATCGCGCAGCCTACTGATCATCGCGCTTACGGTGTGCGCTCCAAAGCATGAGGTATACAATGCGCGCCATCGTGATTCCGCTCAAAAAAGGTGCGTCATGCAGCCCTTCGCTATTGCTCCGTCGATTCTCTCCGCCGACTTCGCCCGCCTGGGCGAAGAGGTGGACAACGTCCTGGCCGCCGGCGCCGATATCGTCCACTTCGATGTCATGGACAACCACTATGTGCCGAACCTGACCATCGGCCCTATGGTTTGCTCCGCACTGCGCAAGTACGGGATTACCGCACCTATCGATGCGCACCTGATGGTGACACCGGTGGATCGGATCATCGGCGACTTCATCGAGGCGGGCGCAACCTACATCACCTTCCACCCGGAAGCTTCGCTGCACATCGACCGTTCCCTGCAGATGATCCGCGAAGGCGGTTGCAAGGCCGGCCTGGTGTTCAACCCGGCGACCCCGCTGGACGTGCTCAAGTACGTGATGGACAAGGTCGACATGATTCTGCTGATGAGCGTCAACCCGGGTTTTGGCGGGCAGAAGTTCATTCCCGGTACCCTCGACAAGCTGCGTGAGGCGCGAGCCCTGATCGACGCCTCTGGCCGTGATATCCGCCTGGAGATCGACGGCGGGGTCAACGTCAACAATATTCGCGAGATCGCCGCTGCCGGCGCCGATACCTTCGTGGCCGGCTCGGCGATCTTCAATGCGCCGGATTACCGCGAAGTCATCGACAAGATGCGCGCCGAGCTGGCGCTGGCACGCTCATGAGTGCCTTTGAGCAGCTGTTCTCGGGGCGTCTGCCGCGGCTGGTGATGTTCGACCTGGATGGCACCCTGGTCGACTCGGTGCCGGACCTGGCGGCAGCCGTGGATGAGATGCTGCTCAAACTGGGGCGTCCGCCGGCGGGCCTGGAAGCGGTGCGCGAGTGGGTCGGCAACGGCGCGCAGATGCTGGTGCGCCGGGCCCTGGCCAACCATATCGAGGCCCAGGGCGTGGACGACGCCGAGGCGGAACGCGCCCTGGAGTTGTTCAATGCCGCCTATGAGGACAGCCACGCGCTGACGGTGGTCTATCCCGGCGCGCGGGAAACCCTCAAGTGGCTGCACAAGCAGGGCGTGGAAATGGCCCTAATCACCAACAAGCCCGAGCGTTTCGTCGCGCCCTTGCTGGACCAGATGAAGATCGGCCGCTACTTCCGCTGGATTATTGGTGGCGACACCCTGCCGCAGAAGAAGCCCGACCCGGCGGCGCTGTTCTTCGTGATGAAGATGGCCAGCGTGCCGGCCTCGCAGTCGCTGTTCGTCGGCGACTCGCGCAGCGACGTGCTGGCGGCCAAGGCGGCGGGGGTCAAGTGCGTGGCCCTGAGCTACGGCTACAACCATGGCCGGCCGATTGCCGAAGAGGCGCCTGCCCTGGTGATCGATGACTTGCGGGCGCTGATACCCGGTTGCTTAGAACCTGCCGCTGAGATAACGTTGCCCGACGCCGTTCCATCCCCTTCTGGAAACTCCATCGTGGTGGTCACTCGCAAACTCTGGATGAAAGTCATCAAGGCCTTGGCCCGCTGGCGTTGGCGCGCCTGATTTTTGTCTGGCCGGCTTCTGCCGGCACGTTTGCATACCTGACAGTAAGACCCTCAAGCCACGAGGCATCCCATGATTCGCGAAGAATTCCTGCGTTTGGCTGCAGCCGGTTACAACCGTATCCCGCTGGCCTGTGAAACCCTTGCCGACTTCGACACGCCGCTGTCGATCTACCTGAAACTGGCCGACCAGCCCAACTCCTATTTGCTGGAGTCGGTGCAGGGCGGCGAGAAATGGGGCCGTTACTCGATCATCGGCCTGCCCTGCCGCACCGTGCTGCGGGTACATGGCTACCAGGTCAGCGTGACCCATGACGGCGTGGAGATCGAAAATCACCAAGTGGCCGACCCGCTGGCTTTCGTCGAAGCGTTCAAGGCGCGCTACAACGTGCCGACCATCCCTGGCCTGCCGCGTTTCAACGGCGGCCTGGTGGGCTACTTCGGTTATGACTGCGTGCGTTATGTGGAGCCGCGCCTGGGGGCGTGCCCCAATCCCGACCCGGTGGGGGTGCCGGATATCCTGCTGATGGTGTCCGACGCCGTGGTGGTGTTCGACAACCTGGCGGGCAAGATGCACGCCATAGTGCTGGCCGACCCCAGCCAGGACAACGCCTTCGAGGCCGGGCAGGCGCGCCTGGAGCAATTGCTCGAGCAACTGCGCCAGCCGATCACCCCGCGTCCGGGGCTGGATTTCAGCAAGCAGCAGGCCGCCGATCCGCTGTTCCGCTCCAGCTTCACCCAGGGCGACTACGAGCGTGCCGTGGACACCATCAAGGAATACATCCTGGCCGGTGACTGCATGCAAGTGGTGCCGTCCCAGCGCATGTCCATCGATTTCTCGGCGGCGCCCATCGATCTGTACCGGGCGCTGCGTTGCTTCAACCCGACCCCTTACATGTACTTCTTCAACTTCGGCGATTTCCACGTGGTGGGCAGTTCGCCGGAAGTGCTGGTACGGGTCGAGGACAACCTGATCACCGTGCGCCCGATCGCCGGCACCCGGCCACGGGGCGCCACCGAGGAAGCCGACCTGGCCCTGGAACAGGACCTGCTGTCGGATGCCAAGGAAATTGCCGAACACCTGATGCTGATCGACCTGGGGCGCAACGATACCGGGCGGGTCTCGGAAATCGGCACGGTGAAGCTCACCGAGAAGATGGTCATCGAGCGTTATTCCAACGTGATGCACATCGTCTCCAACGTCACCGGCCAGCTCAAGGCCGGGTTGACGGCCATGGATGCGCTGCGGGCGATCCTGCCGGCGGGAACGCTGTCCGGTGCGCCGAAGATCCGTGCCATGGAAATCATCGATGAGCTGGAACCGGTCAAGCGTGGGGTCTACGGCGGCGCCGTGGGTTACTTCGCATGGAACGGCAACATGGATACCGCCATCGCCATCCGCACTGCGGTGATCAAGGACGGCGAGCTGCATGTGCAGGCCGGTGGCGGGATTGTCGCCGACTCGGTGCCGACCCTGGAGTGGGAAGAGACGCTGAACAAGCGTCGTGCAATGTTCCGTGCCGTGGCACTGGCTGAACAAACCCCCGCATCCAAGGCTTGAGGAGTTTTCCCTGATGTTGCTGATGATCGATAACTACGACTCCTTCACCTATAACGTGGTGCAGTACCTGGGCGAGCTGGGTGCCGAGGTCAAGGTGGTGCGCAACGACGAACTCACCGTGGCCCAGATCGAGGCGCTCAAGCCCGAGCGTATCGTGGTCTCGCCCGGTCCTTGCACCCCCACTGAAGCGGGCATTTCCATCGAGGCGATCATGCATTTCGCCGGCAAGCTGCCGATTCTCGGCGTGTGCCTGGGCCACCAGTCCATCGGCCAGGCCTTTGGCGGCCAGGTGGTGCGGGCCCGGCAAGTGATGCATGGCAAGACCAGCCCGGTGTTCCACCGTGACCTGGGGGTGTTCAGCGGCCTCAACCTGCCGCTGACCGTGACCCGCTACCACTCGCTGGTGGTCAAGCGCGAAACCTTGCCCGAGTGCCTGGAAGTGACCGCCTGGACCCAGCTGGAAGACGGCTCGGTCGACGAGATCATGGGCCTGCGCCACAAGACACTGAATATCGAAGGGGTGCAATTCCACCCCGAGTCTATCCTCACCGAGCAGGGCCACGAGCTGTTCGCCAACTTCCTCAAACAGAGCGGCGGCACGCGCTAAGGACTTTTCATGGATATCAAGACTGCCCTGAGCCGGATTGTCGGCCATCTGGACCTGAGCACCGATGAGATGCGCGATGTGATGCGCGAGATCATGACCGGCCAATGCACCGATGCGCAGATTGGCGCCTTCATGATGGCCATGCGCATGAAGAGCGAAAGCATCGACGAGATCGTCGGTGCCGTTTCGGTGATGCGCGAACTGGCGGACCAGGTCGAGCTGAAAACCCTGGACGGTGTGGTGGATGTGGTAGGTACCGGCGGTGACGGGGCCAATATCTTCAACGTGTCCACCGCCTCTTCCTTTGTCGTCGCTGCAGCCGGCTGCACTGTGGCCAAGCATGGCAACCGTGCGGTATCGGGCAAGAGTGGCAGCGCCGATCTGCTGGAGGCGGCGGGGATCTACCTGAACCTGACACCGGTCCAGGTGGCGCGCTGCATCGATAACGTCGGCATCGGCTTTATGTTCGCCCAGTCCCATCACGGCGCCATGAAGTACGCCGCCGGCCCGCGTCGCGATCTCGGTCTGCGCACCCTGTTCAATATGCTCGGCCCGCTTACGAATCCGGCCGGCGTCAAGCATCAGGTCGTGGGCGTATTCACCCAGGCGTTGTGCCGGCCTCTGGCCGAAGTCTTGCAGCGCCTGGGCAGCAAGCATGTGCTGGTGGTGCATTCCCAGGATGGCCTGGACGAATTCAGCCTGGCGGCACCGACCTTTGTCGCGGAACTGAAGAATGACCAGGTCACCGAGTATTGGGTACAGCCTGAAGACCTGGGCATGAAGAGCCAGAGTCTGTTCGGCCTGGTGGTGGAAAGCCCCGCGGCGTCCCTGGAACTGATCCGCGATGCCCTGGGGCGGCGCAAGACCGAGCATGGCCAGAAAGCCGCCGAGATGATTGTGCTCAATGCCGGTGCGGCGCTGTATGCCGCGGACCATGCCAGCAGCCTGAAAGAGGGCGTGGCCCTGGCTCACGACGCTTTGCACACCGGCCTGGCCCGGGAAAAGCTCGAGGAACTGGGTGCCTTTACCGCGGTGTTCAAGCAGGAGAATGAAGGATGAGTGTGCCGACAGTTCTGGAGAAGATCCTCGCCCGCAAGGTCGAGGAGGTTGCCGAGCGCAGCGCCCGCGTCAGCCTGGCCGAGCTGGAAACCCTGGCACGCGCCGCCGATGCACCACGGGGTTTCGCCAAGGCCCTGCAGGAACAGGTCAAGCTCAAGCAGCCGGCGGTGATCGCCGAGATCAAGAAGGCGTCGCCGAGCAAGGGCGTGATCCGCGAGAACTTCGTGCCAGCGGAGATCGCCAGGAGCTATGAGAAAGGCGGTGCCACTTGCTTGTCGGTGCTCACCGATATCGATTACTTCCAGGGTGCCGATGCCTACCTGCAGCAGGCCCGCGCGGCGTGCAAGCTGCCGGTGATTCGCAAGGACTTCATGATCGATCCGTATCAGATTGTCGAAGCCCGGGCCCTGGGCGCCGACTGCGTGCTGCTGATCGTCTCTGCGCTGGATGATGGGCGGATGGCCGAACTGGCAGCGGTGGCCAAGGGCGTAGGCCTGGATGTATTGGTGGAGGTGCACGACGGCGACGAGCTGGAGCGGGCGCTGAAGACCCTGGATACGCCGCTGGTAGGGATCAACAACCGTAACCTGCATACCTTCGACGTTGATCTGGAAACTACCCTCGACCTGTTGCCGCGGATTCCCCGCGACCGCCTGGTGATCACCGAGAGCGGCATTCTCAACCGTGCCGATGTCGAGCTGATGGAAATCAGCGATGTCTATTCGTTCCTGGTGGGCGAGGCGTTCATGCGTGCCGAAAGCCCGGGCAGCGAGTTGCAGCGCCTGTTCTTCCCGGAGCGTGGCGTGCCTGTCACGGGCTCGACCCTGGATTGAACCCCGAACCATGAACAAGCCGGCGTTGCCGGCTTTTTCATATCCACTGCAAAGGATTCCACTGCCATGACCCAACCCCTTGCCTTGACTGTCGAAGCCGGCCTGCAGGCCGAACAGGACCTGCTGGCGCTGGTTTGCAGCGGCGAGCAGGAGTTTGGTCTGTTGTTTTGGCAGCCCAGCGACCGGGCCTTGGTGATGCCGCGACGGCTGAGCCGCCTGCCGGGTTTCGAGCAGGCGTGCGTGGCATCGCAGGTCAATGGCTGGCCGGTGCTGTTGCGGGAAACCGGCGGCGAGCCGGTGCCGCAGTCGGCGGCTACGGTGAATATCGCCCTGGTCTATGCGCCGCCGCGTAGCGAAGGGGATCAGGGGCGCATCGAAACCGCCTATCTACGCCTGTGCCAGCCCATCTGCGACCTGCTCAGCGAGCTGGGCGGCACGCCGTCCCTGGGTGAGGTGGAGGGGGCTTTCTGCGACGGGCGTTTCAACGTCAATCTCAACGGCCGCAAGCTGGTCGGCACCGCCCAGCGCTGGCGCCAGAGCAAGGGTGGGCAGCGGCCGGTGGGCTTGGTGCACGGCGCCCTGTTGTTGGATAACGAGCGCGAATCCATGGTGGGGGCGGTCAATACCTTCAATCAGGCCTGTGGCCTGGAGCAGCGTTGCCGGGCCCAGAGTCATATCGCCCTGCATGAGGTCTTCGCCGCGCCGGATGCCCTGGCTCGACTGGACAGCCTCTATCGGCAGATGCTCGCGGGCTTCCTGCCGGGTTAGCGAGTGCCGAAGACCACCATGGTCTTGCCTTTGACATTGACCAGGTTGCGCTCTTCAAGGTCCTTGAGGACTCGGCCGACCATTTCCCGTGAGCAGCCGACGATGCGACCGATCTCCTGGCGGGTGATCTTGATCTGCATGCCGTCGGGGTGAGTCATGGCGTCCGGCTGCTTGCACAGTTCCAGCAGGCAGCGGGCGACCCGCCCGGTGACGTCGAAGAAAGCCAGGTCGCCGACCTTGCGTGTGGTGTTGCGCAGGCGCTGGGCAATCTGCCCGCTGAGCACGTAGAGAATGTCCGGGTCTTGCTGCGACAGTTCGCGGAACTTGCCATAGCTGATCTCGGCGACCTCGCATTCGATTTTGGCCCGCACCCAGGCACTGCGCTGCTGTTCGTGCCCGGCCTCTTCGAACAGGCCCAGTTCGCCGAAGAAGTCCCCGGCATTGAGGTAGGCAATGATCATTTCCCGGCCGTCATCGTCCTCGATGAGGATGGTCACCGAGCCCTTGATGATGAAGAACAGGCTGTCGGCCGCATCACCGGCACAGATGATGTTGCTTTTGGCCTGGTACCGGCGGCGTTGACAGTGCATCAGCAACTTGTCGAGGTTCTTGATCTTGGGGGTAGGGGCAACAGCAACCATGGTTGTATCCCGGAAAGACTGCACGGTCTGAGGTGTTTTTTTTATCGGACTTGAAACGAGGACGTTGAACGCTGGCGATGCGCCAGCCATTTGGCGTCAGCTTAACAGACACATCCTTGGCAGAATTAAGATTTTTCTTGAGGGCAGCCAGGAATAGGGGACGAAAGGTCTATTCGCTGCCGAGACAAGTGCCTGTGCTAAGCTGGCGACCCTTTTTTTAGCAGTGGAGTCTTGGCGATGAAGGCACGCATCCAATGGGCTGGCGAAGCCATGTTCCTCGGTGAATCGGGCAGTGGCCACGTGGTGGTGATGGACGGCCCGCCGGAAGCCGGTGGGCGCAACCTGGGTGTGCGCCCGATGGAGATGCTGCTGCTTGGGGTGGGTGGTTGCAGCAACTTCGACGTGGTCAGCATCCTGAAGAAGTCGCGGCAGGCGGTCGAGAGCTGCGAAGCCTTCCTTGAGGCCGAGCGTGCCAGCGAGGACCCCAAGGTGTTCACCAAGATCCACCTGCATTTCGTGGTCAAGGGCCGGGGCTTGAAGGAAGCCCAGGTCAAGCGGGCAGTGGAGCTTTCCGCCGAGAAGTACTGCTCGGCGTCGATCATGCTCGGCGCGGCCGGCGTGGCCATCACTCACGATTACGAGATTGTCGAGCTGGGCTGAGCCGTTGCGGGTTGGGTAATGAGAAAGGGCGCCTGAGGGCGCCCTTTTTTGTGCTCGACTGGGGTCAGATCCGGTAGGTGCTTTTGGTCATGACCTTGGCCAGCAGGCTCATGCCGAACTTCACCGGCGCCGGGAAGCGGAAACCACCGGCTTCGAGAGCGGTTTCGGCGTGGTGTTCTTCGTCGATGCGCATCTGTTCGAGAATCGCCCGGGATTTTTCATCTTCGGCCGGCAGCTGTTCCAGATGATCGTTCAGGTGCTTGCAGACCTGATCCTCGGTGGCGGCGACGAAACCCAGGCTGACCTTGTCGCTGATCAGCCCGGCCGCGGCACCGATACCGAAGGACAAGCCATAGAACAGGGGATTGAGCACGCTGGGGCGGCTGCCCAGCTGGCGGATGCGCTGTTCGCACCAGACCAGATGGTCGATTTCTTCCTCGGCGGCATGTTCCATGGCCTCACGTATCTGGGGCAGCTTGGCGGTCAGCGCCTGGCCCTGGTACAGCGCCTGGGCGCAGACTTCCCCGGTGTGGTTGATGCGCATCAGCCCGGCCACGTGCCGGGTGTCCTCGTCACTCAGCTGCGCTTCGGGCTGCACTATGGCCGGCGAGGGGCGATAGGGTTGGCCGCTGAAGGGCAGCAGCGTGCGCATGGCCATGTCGGCTTGCAGCAGCAGGCGGTCAATCGGCGAGTAGTGACGTTGGCTGGACATGCTTATCTCCGGGAAAAATCTCGGCGGTCAGTTTACTCCAATCGATGGGGCGAAAACTGCGCTGGATCAGCGCACCCTCGCCTCATGAAGGGGCAAGAGGGCGCTGTGTGGGGTGGGGGCGGTCGATCAGCCCGGCGGCCAGTTCATCTGGCGCTGACCCAGTACGTGCATATGAATGTGATAGACGGTCTGGCCGCCCAGTTCATTGCAGTTCATCACCACGCGGAAGCCGTCTTCGCAGCCCTGTTCCTTGGCCAGGCGCTGGGCGGTGAACAGAATGTGTCCGGCCAGGGCCTTGTCGTCCTCGGTGAGGTCGTTGAGGGTGCGGATGGGCTTCTTCGGAATGACCAGGAAATGCACCGGCGCTTGCGGGGCAATATCGTGGAAGGCCAGTACCTGGTCGTCCTCGTAGATGATCCGCGCGGGGATTTCTCGGTTGATGATCTTGGTGAACAGAGTATCCACAGCTGTTTCTCCATCGGTTGGGTCGGGGCTGAGTGTACTCAGGCATGGCATGGGCGCCCAGCCCCGACAAGTGTCTAACGTGGGCAGTAGGCGCGATTCATGTAGCCGACGATCTTGCGTGTCAGCCAGCGCGAGCTCAGGCGGCTGCTGAAGGCCATCCAGCGGTTGAGGCGGCCGGGAATGATGATCGCGCGGTTCTTTTCCAGGGCGCGTACCGCGTACAGGGCGACTTCCTCGGGGCTCATCAGCAACTTGCTGTTCTGGAGCTTTTCGCTGTCCATCTGTGCGGTGCGATAGAAGGCGGTACGGGTCGGGCCGGGGCAGAGCACGGAAACTTTGACCGCGCATTTTTTCAGCTCTTCACGCAGGCCTTCGGAGAAATGCAGGACATAGGCCTTGCTGGCGTAGTAGCTGCTCATCCAGGGCCCCGGATAGAAGCCCGCTAGCGAGGCGACGTTGAGGATCTGCCCACCGCCGAGCAGCGCCATGCTGTTGCCCAGGGCATGGCAGAGGCGGGTAAGGGCGAGGATGTTGACCTCGATCAGATCCTGTTCGGTCATCCAGTCCTGGGCCAGGAAGGGGCCGCTGGTGCCCATGCCGGCACAGTTGACCAGCAGGTCGATCTGCCGTTCGCCTTCCTCCAGCTCCAGGAGGAAGCCGGAAAGACGCAGGGGCTCGCCCAGGTCGCAGGCGCGAAACAGTACTTCGACGCCGAAGCGCTGGGTCAGCTCGAGGGCGATGACTTCCAGCTGGTCGCGCTGGCGGGCCACCAGGATCAGGTTGCGCCCACGCCGGGCCAGGGCTTCGGCCAAGGCCAGGCCGATGCCGCTGGAAGCGCCGGTGATCAGAGCGTAACGGGTCATGCATTTCTCCATCGCAGCGGCCTGCGACGGCAGGGGTCGCAGGCTCGGGCGGGTTTATTCTTGCTCGGTCTCAGTCTCTTCCGCGGGGGCGGCAGCCTCGGCCGGCTCTGCAGCGTCATCGGCATTGTTGGAATCGTAAGTCTCGCTGTAGCTGGTTTCGCTGTAGCGATCTTCCAGGGAGCTGAGGCCACCGGCCACCATGCCGACGATGAGCAGGACCAGCAGCGCCACCCACATCCACGCCAGGGTCTTGACCGCGGTGGTGTTGGGCGGTGGTGGCGCGCCGTAGCGGTTGGCCACGTTGCTGCCGGGGCTGACCATCAGCACCAGCGGGAAGATGCTGCCGACGATGGGCACGAAGTTCAGCAGCCACAGCCAGCCGGACCAGCCCAGGTCGTGCAGGCGCTGCACGCTGATCTGGATGCTGACCACCAGGAAAGCGATAAACGCGACGATGCCGCCGATGATGCCCAGGCCGGTCAGCAAGCTGGAATTCAACAGGGCTGCGGTCAGGATGCCGAAGAACGCGCCCACGCCGACCACTGCGAGCATGGCCACGGTCAGTACCAGGGTCCAGGCCAGGTAGCGCACGCGGCCGATGCGACCTTCGAAGCTGAAGACGTTGAGGGTGGCGTATTGCGGGATGGCATCACCAACCACTGACTGGGGTGGTGCATAAGGCGATTCGCTGGTGCTGGCGGGGCTGGGGGCTGGGCTGACTGCGTCCAGGTTCAGTTCCAGGCGCTGTTCGGCTTCGATACGGGCATCGACACCAGCCTCGGTCAGTGCCTGCAGGTAGCGCTGGGCGTCGGCCTGGGTCAGGTCGCGCTTGAGCTCCACCCGTTGGCCACTGAACAGGCGTTCCACGGCGGCGGTGTCGCTTTTGAACAGCTCGGCCAGGTTCAGTTGGGCGGTGGATTTTTCGACACCCGGCAGCAATGTGCCGTCGAAAACGATCTTGTAGCGGGTTTCGCTCATGGGGGCATCCCTGTCACTTGAAAAGAAGGCTTACACAATAGGCGCATAGTTTAAGGCCAGCGCCCCCCCGCTGGCCAAAAAACAATGAGAACGGGTTAACGCGGCCAGCGCTTGCTCAGCTGTGTGGAGCGCAATTGAGCGGCCTGGTACTCGCTGTCCAGGCGGGCGATCAGTTGATCGACGCTGGGCAGGTCGTCGATTTCGCCGACCCCTTGGCCGGCGGACCAGACGGTTTTCCAGGCCTTGGCTTCATCGCTGATGGGCTTGAGCTTGGCGCCGAAGTTGACCTCGCCCTTGCCTTGCAGGGCGGCCAGGTCGAAACCGGCATTCTCCAGGCTCTGGCGCATGAAGCTGGCAGGTACCCCGGAAACGGCTGCGGTGTGCACGATGTCGGCGGCGCGGGAGTTCAGCAGCATCTCTTTATAGGCGTCCGGGGCATGGCTTTCGCTGGTGCCGATAAAGCGTGTGCCCAGGTAGGCCAGGTCGGCGCCCAGCAACTGAGCGGCGAGAATCTCGTGGCCACGGTTCAGGCAACCGGCCAGTAGCAGGGTCTTGTCGAAGAACTGACGAATTTCAGCGATCAGGGAGAAGGGGCTCCAGGTGCCGGCGTGGCCGCCAGCACCGGCGGCGACTGCGATCAGCCCGTCGACTCCGGCTTCGGCGGCTTTCTCGGCATGGCGGCGGGTGGTGACGTCATGGAAGACCAGGCCGCCGTAGCTGTGCACGGCGTCCACCACTTCCTTGACCGCTCCCAGGCTGGTGATGACGATGGGCACCCGGTGTTCGATGCAGATCTGCAGGTCGGCCTGCAGGCGCGGGTTGCTGTTGTGCACGATCAGGTTCACGGCGTAGGGGGCAGGGTTCTCCAACTTGGCCAGGCCCGCCTCGATCTCCTCGAGCCAGGCCTTGAAGCCACTGCTTTCGCGCTGGTTGAGGGCCGGGAAGCTGCCGACCACGCCATTGCGACAGCAGGCCAGGACCAGCTCGGGATTGGAGATCAGGAACATCGGCGCAGCCACCAGGGGCAGGCGCAGACGTTGTTCGAGCAAAGCGGGCAGTGACATTGGAGTACCCCCTGGGTAACGACTGGTTAGAGTTAGAACGGTCGTACGACGACCAAAATTACGATAGCCAGCAATAACAGAACCGGAACTTCATTGAACCAGCGATAAAAGACATGGCTGCGGGCGTTTTCGCCACGGGCGAAGCGTTTCACCTGGGCGCCGCACATATGGTGGTAGCCGATCAGGATGACCACCAGAGTCAGCTTGGCGTGCATCCAGCCACCTTGGCCGAAGTAGGCGCTGGGGTTGAGGCTGATCAGCCAGATGCCGAAGATCAGCGCGGCAATCATCGCCGGGCCCATGATGAAGCGGTACAGCTTCTTTTCCATGACGCAGAAGCGCTCGCGGCTGATGCTGTCTTCGCTTTGCGCGTGGTAGACGAACAGGCGTGGCAGGTAGAAGAGGCCGGCAAACCAGCAGACCACGCTGACGATATGAAAGGCTTTGAGCCACAGATAGAGCATTTGGATTATTTCCTCAGATTCACGGTGGTCGAGATAGTAGGGGCAGAGCGTCCGCACGTCACCTTGGCGGTTGTCGCAGGGGCGCGCCGCCCCTATTATCGGCAGCTTTCCAGTGGGTTCGTTGAGGGCAGGTTTATGGTCAAGGTCGGTATTGTCGGCGGCACGGGTTACACCGGTGTCGAACTGCTGCGTCTGTTGGCACAGCATCCGCAGGTGCGAGTGGAAGTCATCACTTCGCGATCCGAGGCGGGCCTGGCCGTGGCCGACATGTATCCGAACCTGCGCGGGCATTATGAAGGCCTGGCTTTCAGCGTGCCGGACATCAAGACCCTGGGCGCCTGCGATGTGGTGTTCTTCGCCACTCCTCATGGCGTGGCCCATGCCCTGGCTGGTGAACTGCTGGCGGCGGGGACCAAGGTCATCGACCTGTCGGCGGACTTTCGCTTGCAGGATGCCGAGGAGTGGGCCAAGTGGTACGGCCAGCCCCATGGCGCTCCCGAGTTGCTGGGGGAGGCGGTCTATGGCCTGCCGGAAGTCAACCGCGAGCAGATCAAGCAGGCGCGCCTGATTGCCGTTCCCGGCTGCTACCCCACCGCGACCCAACTGGGTTTCCTGCCATTGCTGGAAGCGGGCATCGCCGACGCTTCGCGGCTGATCGCCGACTGCAAATCCGGTATCAGCGGTGCTGGCCGTGGTGCAAGTGTGGGGTCGCTGTACTCGGAAACCTCCGAAAGCTTCAAGGCCTATGCGGTCAAGGGCCATCGCCACTTGCCGGAGATCCGCCAGGGGTTGCGCCGGGCGGCGGGCAAGGAGGTTGGCCTGACCTTCGTGCCGCATTTGACGCCGATGATTCGCGGTATCCACTCGACGCTCTATGCGACGGTTGTGGATAAGTCGATCGATCTGCAGGCGCTGTTCGAGAAGCGTTATGCCAATGAGCCTTTTGTCGATGTGATGCCGGCCGGCAGTCATCCCGAGACCCGTAGCGTGCGCGGTGCCAACGTCTGCCGGATTGCGGTGCATCGTCCACAGGGTGATGACCTGGTGGTGGTGCTGTCGGTGATCGACAACTTGGTCAAGGGCGCTTCTGGCCAGGCGGTGCAGAACCTCAATATCCTGTTTGGCCTGGACGAGCGCCTGGGCCTGTCCCATGCGGGCATGCTGCCCTAAGGTCGTTTTCCAGTGAACAGAAAGGCCCGTTTAACGGGCCTTTCTGCTTTTTGCCGGCGGCTGTACGACTATTGATATACCGTAACAATAGTTGACCGCTTTTCTGGGAGAAGCGGATAATGCGCGTCATTACGCAGTATGGCGGCTTAACGCCGGGAGATAGTCAGCATGAGCGTTGAATCCTTCACCCCTACGGCTTTGCAATTCACTCAAGGTGCAGCGCACAAGGTGAAGACCCTGGTCGATGAAGAGGGAAATGATCGCCTGAAGCTGCGCGTATTCGTTACGGGTGGCGGTTGTTCGGGGTTTCAGTACGGTTTCACTTTCGATGAGGAAGTAGCCGAGGACGACACCATTGTCGAGCGCGAAGGCGTGAGCCTGGTGGTCGATCCGATGAGTTTCCAGTACCTGGCAGGTGCTGAAGTGGACTACCAGGAAGGCCTGGAGGGTTCGCGTTTCGTGATCAAGAACCCGAATGCCACCACCACCTGTGGTTGCGGTTCGTCGTTCTCGATCTGATCAGGCTGCAAGGGTATTCAAAGCGCCGCAGGGTCTAGCGATCCTGCGGCGTTTTGCTGTCTGGCGTTCAAGCTGGATAGATGGCGCCCAGCACGCGCAGGCCGCGGGCACCGGTGACGCTGGGGCGGTTGGCGGCTATGCCTTCCAGGCAGCAATGGGCCAACCAGGCGAAGGCCATGGCTTCCACCCAGTCCGGGTCTACGCCATAGGCGGCGGTGCTGTTGACTTGAGTTCCGGGCAACAGGCTGGCCAGGCGTTGCATCAAGGTGTCGTTGTGGGCGCCACCGCCACACACCAGGAGTTCCCGAGTCTCGCTCTGTGCGGCCTGCAGTGACTCGACTATGGTCAGGGCGGTCAGCTCCAGCAGCGTGGCTTGCACATCTTCGGCGGCGATTGCCGCATGTTGAGCCAGGTGCTGTTGCAGCCACGGGAGGTTGAATACTTCGCGCCCTGTGCTCTTGGGGCCTTGGGTGGCGAAGAACGGGTCGCTGAGCAGTGTCTTCAAGAGGGCCTGGTCAATCTTGCCGCTAGCTGCCCATTGGCCGTTGCGGTCGAAGCTTGCGCCGCGTTGGAGCTGTATCCAGGCATCCAGCAGCACATTGCCCGGGCCGCAGTCGAAACCCGCCACGGGGTTGCCGGTCTCGATAAGGCTTAGATTGCTGAAGCCGCCGACGTTGAGAACTGCGCGCTTACCCGTGCGCTGCTCAAAGAGTGCTTCGTGGAAGGCCGGTACCAATGGTGCGCCCTGGCCACCGGCTGCGACATCGCGGCTGCGGAAGTCACTGACGACGGTGATTCCGGTCAGTTCGGTCAACAGCGCCGGGTTGCCGATCTGTACGGTAAAGCCCCGGGCGGGCTCGTGGCGAATCGTCTGCCCGTGGCTGCCGATGGCGCGGATCTCCTGGGCCTGCAGGCGCTGCTGCTGCAGAAGGCAGTGGATGCCCTCGGCGGCCAGCTTCACCCAGTGCTGCTGAGCCATGGCGGAGCGGGCGATCTCGTCAGGGCCGCTGGCGCACAAACCCAGGAGTTCGGCGCGCAGGGTATTGGGCATGGGAATGTAGTGGGTGGCGATCAGGTTGATCGCCGGGCTCTGCTCGATCAGGGCAATGTCCAGGCCGTCAAGGCTGGTTCCGGACATCACCCCTATATAGAGCGCCATGATTCAGCGCTTGCTCGAGGCCAGCATGGTGGCCTTTTCCTGATCCATTCGGGCCATCAGTGGTTGGCTCTGCTGGAGGAAGCGAGGGCGTTCAGCCTTGGCGATCGGGTCGGCCATCGGCAGCTTCTGGCCCAGAGGGTCGACGTGGACGCCATTGACCTGGAACTCGTAGTGCAGGTGAGGGCCGGTGGACAGGCCGGTGGTGCCGATATAGCCGATAACCTGGCCCTGTTTGACCGAACCACCGGTCTTGACGCCCTTGGCAAAGCCCTGCATATGCCCGTACAGCGTGCGGTAGGTATTGCCGTGCTGGATGATCACGGTGTTGCCGTAGCCGCCGCGACGCCCTGCCAGCAGGACCTTGCCATCACCAGCCGCCTTGATAGGTGTGCCTCGTGGAGCGGCGTAGTCGACACCTTTGTGAGCGCGGATCTTGTTCAGGATCGGGTGTTTACGGCCGGCGGAGAAGCGTGAGCTGATGCGGGCGAAGTCCACCGGGGTACGAATGAACGCCTTGCGCATGCTGTTGCCGTCGGCGGTGTAGTAGCTGCTGGAGCCTTGTTTGTTGGTGTAGCGCACGGCGGTATAGGTCTTGCCGCGGTTGGTGAAACGCGCAGAGAGGATGTTGCCGGTGCCTACTACTTTGCCGTTGGCGACTTTCTGCTCGTAGATCACGTCGAACTCGTCACCCTGGCGAATATCTTGGGCAAAGTCGATGTCGTAGCCGAAGACGCTGGCCATATCCATGGTCAGGCTGTGGGACAGACCGGCGCGAGCGGCGGATTGCGAAAGCGAGCTGTTGATCACGCCATGCACATAGGCCGAGCGCACCACTGGCTTGGTGATCACACGGTTGAACGCAAAGCCCTTGGGGCCTTTGGTCAGGGTAATGGTTTCCAGGTCGCTGACCTTGCTGTGCAGATTGTTCAGCTGGCCGTCCGGATTAAGCTCGAATTCAAGCTTCTGGCCGTGCTTGAGCTGCGAAAACTGCTTGGCCTGCTTGTCGCTGGCCAGCACTTCGTGAACGGCGGTGGCGGGCAGGCCAACCTTCTCGAACAGTGTGGAAAGGGTGTCGCCCTTGGTCACTATGACCTCTCGGTGGCCGGGGGCTTTCGCTTCTTTCTGTTCTTCTGCGGCCGCAGGTGCTGGCTTGGCTTCTGCGGTTTCCGTGTTCTCTTCGGTGGTGTTGTCGATCTGCGCGAAGGGGGAGGCAACAGCTTCGTTTGTGGCTTGAGCTTCGGATGCAGCGTCTTGATCTTGCTTCAGTTGTTCAACCGGGCTTTCCAGATCAAGACTCAATGTCGTTTTTTTGGCTTCTACATCACTGGAAGGAAATACCAGTAGAGCCAGGCTTAGAAGGGCTGCGATGCCACTTGCGGCGAGCAGGTGGCTCTTCGGATAAAGCGGTGGCGCTTTAGACGGTTCGGTGGTCATAAGTGATTTGACTTTGAAAAGATGAAATGGAAAAGATGAATGACATGATGAAGATGAAATAACTGTATAAAATATAACCAAATCATCTGTGACGCAAGCGCGCGGACACTGCTCCCCTCCAATGCCTCCGTACGCCGGGCAAAACTTGTAATTAGTCCGTGATCTTGTATGGTTGGTTCCCTTTTGAATCTAAGCCTTGCGGGTCTGTTATGAAGTCGGTTGAAGAGCAGCTAGCGCTGATCAAGCGTGGTGCGGAAGAGTTGTTGGTCGAGTCCGAGTTGATCGAAAAGCTCAAGCGTGGCGAGCCGCTGCGAATCAAGGCTGGCTTCGATCCAACTGCTCCGGATCTGCATCTTGGGCATACCGTGCTTATTAACAAGCTGCGCCAGTTCCAGGACCTGGGGCATCAGGTGATCTTCCTGATTGGCGACTTCACCGGGATGATCGGTGATCCGAGTGGCAAGAGTGCTACTCGTCCGCCTTTGACTCGTGAGCAGGTTCTGGAGAACGCCGAGACTTATAAAAGTCAGGTGTTCAAGATTCTTGATCCAGCCAAGACTGAAGTGGCCTTCAACTCCACCTGGATGGACAAGATGGGGCCGGCGGACTTCATTCGCCTGACTTCTCAGTACACCGTGGCGCGCATGTTGGAGCGGGACGACTTCGATAAGCGCTACACGACCAATCAGCCGATTGCCATTCATGAGTTTCTGTATCCGCTGGTGCAGGGATATGACTCGGTGGCTCTGCGTGCCGATGTCGAGCTGGGTGGCACCGATCAGAAGTTCAACCTCCTGATGGGGCGCGAGTTGCAACGTGGTTATGGGCAGGAGGCTCAGTGCATTCTGACCATGCCGTTGCTCGAGGGGTTGGATGGCGTCAAGAAGATGTCCAAATCCCTAGGGAACTATGTGGGTATCCAGGAAACTCCGGGTGTCATGTACGGCAAACTGGTTTCCATTCCTGATGCGCTGATGTGGCGTTACTTCGAGTTGCTCAGCTTCCGTTCGATGGACGAAATCAACGCATTCAAGGCTGATGTAGAGGCAGGTGCCAATCCTCGCGATATCAAGATCAAGTTGGCGGAAGAGATTGTTGCGCGCTTCCATGGTGAAGAGGCTGCTGCCAGTGCGCATCGTGGTGCGGGCAATCGCATGAAGGATGGCGAGCTGCCTGAGGATCTGCCGGAGATCGAGCTGACTGCTGCTGAGGATATGCCCATCGCTGCTGTCCTTAATAAGGCAGGCCTGGTGAAGAACGCTGCGGTAGCGCGAGATCTTCTAGGTTCGGGTGGGGTGCGTGTTGATGGTGAGGTTGTCGACCGCACCTTTATATATGCAGTGGGTGCGACCCATGTCTGCCAGGCCGGCAAGAAGGCATTTGCGCGCATTACGCTCAAATCCGAATAAATTAGAAATTAATGGTTGACGGCGGATTGTATCTCTCTATAATTCGCCCCAGTTCCGGCGCAGTCGAAACGGAAAACTCCTTGAAATTCAATGAGTTAATCGGTTTCAGCAACGCTTAAGCTTCAGTTCATCGAAGTCGGAAATAGTGAGTAAGGCGGTGCGTTTTCGCCTTATTAACGATTCGATCCTCTCGGTCGAAAGCGGTTAAAAAGAGGTGTTGACAGCAGCGTGTAACGCTGTAGAATTCGCCTCCCGCTAACGAGAGATCGAAAGCGCAAGTGGTTGAAGTTGTTGAGAAAATCCTCGAAAACTTCTGAAAATAATCACTTGACAGCAAATGAGGCTGCTGTAGAATGCGCGCCTCGGTTGAGACGAAAGATCTTAACCAACCGCTCTTTAACAACTGAATCAAGCAATTCGTGTGGGTGCTTGTGTAGTCAGACTGATAGTCAGAAAGATTATCAGCATCACGAGTGACTCATGCGAGAAATCACATAGTCATTTGAGATTG